>MSTD01000042.1 GCA_001942045.1 Mycolicibacterium porcinum | reverse complement strand
GCAGCGACTTCGGCTCAGCGCTCGACTTCACCCCCGGGAGCGAACATCGGCGCCAGTGGCGGTGGTGGCGCCGATGTTCGCTCCCGGGGTGAAGTCGAGCGCTGAGCCGAAGTCGCTGCAGAAGACCGGATTCACCGGTGCCGGGGGTTCCTCGGGCACCGGTATGAGCGGGGCACCATATGCGCCGATGGGCGCCATGGGCCGTAACGACCAGCACCGTGACTATGAATCCGTGCAACCCGCCGCGGTTCTGGACGGGGCGGGCGAGCCGGGTGCCGGGGTTTCCGATGCCGGGCAGGCCTGGCTTCCCGCCGCACAGCAGAACGACGCGCCGTTCATGGTGTCGAACGTCAGCTGGGGCCCCGATACCGCGGTGTTCGATGAACTCGCCGCGCCCGAGGCGCCCGTGGGCGAGGGCTTCGCCGACGAACCGGAGCGCACTCTCGAGCAGGTGGACAACCGTTGGGTCACGCCTCCCGTGATCGGTGTCGACCGGGGGCTCAACCTATGACTACCTCGCTCGCACCACAGTTCGTCGTCACGGATGACGAACTGCACGTTCTGGCAGCACGTCTCGGGGTTCAGGCGCTACCGCTGGTGCTCGACCTGCGCACGCGACACCCCACCGAGACGGCGCGTGCCGAGGCCCTCGGACGGGCCACCCGTAGTCTCACCGAGCGCGGCCTGCTGTCGGCCGGCGAGGTGGGCGCGGAACTGTCCGCGGTCGTGCAGTCGCTGCAGCGGCCGGACCGCGAGCTCGCCATGCGCCTGGTCACCCCTGACGGCCTGGCCCGGGTCACGGTCGTGCGGTATGGCACACAGTGCGTTTCGGCCTGCCGGGTGGGCAACGAGATCACCCTGGAGACGATCGACGACGGGGCAAGCCCGTCCAGCGCCGCGGCTGCGCTGCTGCGTCGGCTCCCGGCATCCGCCCCCGCCGAGATCATCCCGGTCGGCGCCCCGCTCACCGAGGTCAGCCAGGCGCTGTCGGACACCCATGACGCCACTGAGTTGTCCGACCGGATCCGAGCGCTCGGAGCCGACACGCGCACCGCGATGACGCTGGGCTCGGCCCTGTCCTCGCGGCTGGCGTTCGCCGAGATCGTCTACTACGCACTGGATGACGACGTCGACCGGATCTCGCGGTCCGCCGGGGCGGTCGGCATCTTCTACACCAAGCGCGGACGGGTCGTGGGTGCTCCGAGCGCCTCACCCAGTGGCCAGTTGTGGACCACCCTCAAACCGGGGTCGGACCACACGATCAAGCAGGCTATCGGCCAGCTTGTCGAGCTGTCCGGCTACAGATGGGGGGACTGCTAGATCCGCTCCGTGTTCACCAGCGAATTCTCAACCACCGTCCGGCGATTCGCGCCGGGTCTGACAAAGAGAGGTAAGGCATGACGCTCCATCTGACGCCCGCGGAAGCCCAAAGCAAGATCGAGAACATCGACAAACAGATGATGGATGTCCGGCGGCTGGCTTCCCAGATCCTCGATCAAACCGAGGCGATGACCGCCAGCTCGTGGACGGGTGGCAAGGCCGCGAAGTTCCGCGGCATCATGACGCAGCACCACGAAGACTTCAACTACGTCATCAACAACCTGCAGCACATCGTCGACAAGGGAAAGTCCGACATCAACGCGCTTGTCACCCACGACGCCGACTAGAAATCGAAAGGTTTGATCAATGGATACAGACAGCATTCGGTACCAGTACGGAGCCAACTACGCGTCCCTGGACGACATCCAGGGTGCGACCAACAACGCGCAGGCCATGCGCGAAGAGGTGAGCCAGGTCTTCGCCGCGCTGCAGGGCGTGTACGAAGGTGAGGCGGCTGCGACGCTGCACACCCAGCAGACTCAGATCCTGCAGCAGATGGACGCGATCCTCAACGAGATCACCCAGACCCGGTCCGGTGGCAATCAGTCGCAGGAGGACGCCGCGGCACTCGACAGGCATCTTGCGGGCGGCTTCTGACACGGCCGTTCGTCGGCGGGCTCGGTCGATGGCTCCATCGCGACCGAGCCCGCTTATGCGTCCGGTTTCCAGCCGTCAGAGAGAAAGGGGCACAACGTGATCACCGACAAAGTGGCCCCGCTACGCCATGACGTCGAACCGTGGTTCATGAGTGGCTTCGCGTTCCGGTGCGTCTGGGAGGCACTGGGCCTCGACCGCTTGCCTTCCCCGCTGTCGTATCGCCACCGCGGGCGGACCTACATGTCCGAGGTCGAGGCCGATCGCGCCACCGTGCTGGCCCGGTTGCGGGCCAGCCTGAACCCGAACCGGGTTCGGATTCTTGAAGCATTGCGGTACCCGGCCTATCTGCTGCAGGGGTTCGGCCAGATCGAAGGTGGCACGATCTATCGATTACTCGGTGTGATCGGCACAACGGGATACTGCGCGGTCATCACCCAGGATCCCAGCGAGCAACTCATCTTCGGCGAAGACGTTCAGATCATCGGGTGTGTCAACATCGATTTTCCCCAGGTTGTCCTGGAAGCGCTCCCGGCTTACGAGCCCGGGACCCGGCCTCGTAAGGAAGAGTTGCTCGAAGATGAGACACCGACTTCGGCGCTACGCGACGCCAAGATCACCGGATCGATTCTGCTCAGCGGATCAGCGGAGTTCACCATGGACTACCAACTGTGCAACGCCACCCACCTGACGTTGATCAACGTCGCCGACGACGGCGCCTACGTTGTCAATGAGGGCGAGAAGGCGTTTCAGATCATCCCGGCGACCGTCCCGAACCTCATGCAGGTCTTCAAGAAGATCGAGAAGCGACAGTCAGAGGCGTTGGCTGAGAAGCTCTCTACAGAACAAGCGGACCGGGAATTCGATGCCCTACCTTGACGCCGTTTCCGTCTACGTGCCCGAGGGCACGGACAGTCAGGGCCGCCCGAAACATCTCGCGACCGCAGCATCGGAGATGCAGTCGGTCCACGAGATGGTGGAGAACGCGGCGCGTCAGATCGACGGTTCGGCACTGGCCGCGGCAGCCGACAGCCTGGCGGCATCTTTTCATTGCGGCACCCTGTATCAGGGCGAACATTTCTGGCCGATCCAGAATTCGATCCAGCAGTCTGTGCTGGGCAGGACATCGGCCGGTTCGGCGACCGAGATCCGGCAGTTCTGCTCAGGCGGCCTGTACGGCGTGATGCTCGCCGACGCAGTACTGCAGGCGGGCTGGGCCGGCGACTATGCGATGGTGACCGGCGGCGACAGCATCTTCTACTTCGACCGGCACGAGTATGCGGCCAGTCCTGCCACCGAGGGTTCGCTGCTGGGCGACAGCGGTTTCTGCGCGCTCCTGAACCGCACGGGCGGGTTCGCGCGGGTGATATCTGCCGCCGCACGCTCGCACAATCCGTCTGAGGGCATGATGCACGGCAGGCCCGACGGCGCCATCGACGATCCGACGTTCCCGACGTTGGCAGATTGGATCGACCGGTGGGAGAACTATGACCGCCGCGGTCCGGGCACGGTGCGGGACAACGCAATCGCCAGCTTCCGGGTCGCGGTCGCAACCGTGACGGAATGCTATGAACGCGCGGGACTGAAGCCCGATGACATCGATTGGTTCGCCCCATCCTTCATCGAACCGAGCTACGTCACCGACATGCTCGCGAAACAGACTTTCCTGAAACCTGTGCCCGGCCTGTACGAGTTCGCCACCCAGTTCGGGCATCTGACCGTCTCGGATTTCGGGGTGAACCTCGCCCATCTGATGAACAACAAGATCGCCAAAGTGGGTGATCTGGTGATGCTGTTCGCTGCAGGCAATTTCGTCAACTGCGCCGCAGTCTTGCTGCGGATCGAGAAAGAGGTGACCCTGCCATTCAACATGCTACCGGGACACCGAGACTCACCTGAACGATCGCTGCAGAGGAGAAGAACATGACCAACCCGTGGACCGGCCTGGACGCCGACTCGGTAAACAAGAAGCTCTATCTCGACCCGACGGTCATCGCAGATGTCAATCGGGTCTATGAGCCCTACGAGGATTGTCTCGAAAAGCTCATCGGCGACACTCTCGACGAAACCACCGGATATTTCGGGACGCCGGAGAACCCTCTGGCAACCGAGGTACAGAAGCTCTTCGATTCGCGGGGAAAGGAATTGACCGATTATCTGAACGCACAGGCGGAACAGGCGCACGCGTTCGTCAAGACTGCCCGTCAGGCCGCGGACGCCATGCGGGCCTCGCAGAACGACTAATCACACAGCACTGACGGGACGGCGTAGACAACCATGAGCGGCTTCGGCAATTACCTCGGCGCCACGATGGGCACGAGCACCAACGAAGAGGGCAAAAGTGGCGCCGTCTATGACAACGCCTTCGTCACCAACTCCAACTACCCCAAACGAGCCGCGCTGATCGGCGAGGACGGCGAGTTCATCCAGTTGAATTCCGCGTTGGGCGAAAAGGATAAGGACAGGGTCGCCCCGTACACTCCGAAGAGCGAGCTCCTTGGTGAGGTGCCGGGATTGACCTCGGACAACGGTGCATACAAGGCGCTGCAGGACAAGCTCACGGGGCCGGACCAGCTGAATTGGGAACGCTACAAATACAGCCAGCTGCACGCCGAGGCAAACACGCTGAATCCCACCATGATCGGCAAGTTGGCAGATCACTGGACGCAAGACGGGGACGCGCTCAAAAAGGCCTCGGAGGATTTCAAAGAGACCATCAACACCAAGATCGCCGGAAAGTGGTCCGGCGACAGCGCCGAAGCGGCTGAGGCGGCATCGAAGCAGGTGACCCATACCTCCATCTATGATTTCACGCCGGCCTCGGGCGCCATCGCGAACCGTCTCAAGGCCTTGTCTGAGGCATTCACCAAGATCAAGAACGAATTTCCGACCAAGGGTGACGACTCCGAACTGCTCGACAAGGGCGGGTTCAACAAACAAGAACTCGACGCGGCGATCAAAGACTTCAACAACAAGTACGAAATCGATGGCAGCGGTTATCTGCGAAACAAGAGCGATCACGGTTATGTGACGGCCGCCGACGCGCTGAAGCGGATGGACGAGATCAACCGATCCATCGACGCCTATCAGAAGGCTGTCCAGCTCTTTCAGAACGTGTACAACCCGACAGTCCTGGCGGTGACGAAGAACTTTCCGAACCTACCCACCCCGCCGAACATGAAGTTCGGGGATCCCACGGGCCCGGGGGGCCCTGGCGGTGACCCAACCGGTCCCGGTGGTGGTGGCGGTGGCAAGCCGTTCAGCCCGGGTGGCGGCGGAGGCACCAAGCCTTTCGACAAGTCAGCCTTCGACAAGCTGAATCCCAACAAACCCACGGACTTCGAGAAGTACAAGCCGATCGACCAAAAGCCCATCGACCAAAAGGATTCCACGACCGATCCCACCAAGGACGCCCTCGACAGCCTGACGGATCCGGTCAAGTCCGCGATGGACACGGCGACCAACGCCGCCAAGGACGCGATCGGCCAGGCGATGGATGCGGCCAAGAACGCCGCCGGGCAGAACCCGCTGGGCGACATGCCGAAGGGGCCGCCAGAGGGTGTCCTCGGCCTCGGGCCGCAAGGCCTCGGCGGCGCCGGTGCAGGTAAGGGTGGCGGCGGAGCCGGTGGTGGGGTTCCGCTGCGCGGGCTGCCCAGCAGCCTTCCGACGGGAGCGCCCGCGACCGCCGCGGCGAAGATGCCCGCCGCGGCGACCGGCGCCGGAGCGGGTCTCGGGGCAGGTGCGGGCAGTCCCGGAGCGGGGGCTCCGGCAGCAGGCCAGCGCGCCGGCGATCAGAATGGCAAGGGCCATCAGGTCAACAAGGCACTGCGACGCAAGAAGAACGGCAAGGACGTCATCGGCGACAGCGATGCGTCGGTGCCCGTGGTCGGTGCGAACGAGGAGCCGGAGCAGGCGGAGAGCGCACCGGTGGAGCAGTCCGAGTTCCGCCGTCGTATCCCGCAGCGCGGCAGCACCTGGCAGCCGGACTCGGCCGTACAGCCCGCGCCGGCACGTTCGCCCAAGCCGCAGCAGTTCACGCCGGGGCGCTCAGAGTGAGGCGTCAGGGTTTGTCTTGCTGCTCCAGGGCATCGGCGGTGAGCCGCAAACCGTCGGCGTAGTAGTCCAGCAGATCGGTCTTGGCGGTGATCGACCCGTCGACCCAATCCCGCTGGGACTTGTAACCTTTGCCGCCGTCGGCGAATTGCCTGCCGATCTTGTCATGTCCCCAGGCTTCACCCTCACCGCGCAGCATCTGCATCAGCGCCGACTGCACGGCTTTCATGTCGTTGCTGACATAGGCGAGGTATTGCGCGGTATTACGAAGTTCGCTCGGTGTGATGCCCAACGGTACGGTCATCGCGTACTCCTCACGGTGGGGAAGTCATCGGGTTCGCCGTCGCCCTGCGGCCGCACCGCAGGGGTCGACAGCAGGTCTCTGACGTCGGGGGCGCCGTCGACGATGTCCGACAGCGAGGGCATCTGCTCGCGCCGCTGCGCCAGCGGTGCGAGGAGCTCCGCGAGCTTCTGCTCGACGTCGCGGGCAGCGGCCTGGGCTGCGGCGGTGATGTGATGTCCGAGATCGGCCAGATCGTGGTCGTCCAAATAGGTTTCACTGACCGCCGTGTGAATGACGACGCCGTCACAGTCAACCGTCACCGTGACGCTGCCATCAGCGCTGGTGGCCGATGCGGACAAGGTTGCCCGTTCCTCCTCGACCATGGCCAGATCGGCGAACTGTTCCTGGATGAGGGCCAGCGCATCGATGAGTTCGTGTCGTGCCGCGTCGGTGTCCATGTCTAGTCCCCGTCTCCCCCGCTGCTCGCCGCTGCGGCGCCGCCGCCGTCAGCCGTCGACGCCTTGTTGCTGTGTGCCGCAGCTCGCCCCCTGACCCCGCCGGTGACGGCCGTGGGAACCGATCCGAGGACGGAAACCGGGTCGATCTCGCTGCCGGTGGCCAGCGCTCCGGTCACCTTCTTGGACATGCCGGCGACGTATCCGACGGCCGCACCCTTGACCGCCGAATTGCCCACCAGCCGCTGGCCATAGATGCTGACCGTGCCCTGGGTGGCACCACCGACGGAGTTGGCCAGTGCGACCGTTCCCAGCCGGTTCCAGTCGTACCCGTTCTGATGTCCCTTGGACTGCTGGATGTTCTGGATGAACAGTTCCTGCCCGAGCGCCTCGGCCGCCTCTACGCCGGACTTCTTGATGATCCGATGCACGGTCGTCTTCGTCATCGCCTTGCCCAGGTCGGTCATGAGGTCTTTGAGCGCCACCGACACCATCCGCTGGATCGCGGCGGAGGTCGAAGCCTCGATCAGCGGGATCTCGGCCGCCGAAGCGCCGAAGGTCACCGAGGTCTGCGCCAGTGCCCACGAGATCTCGAAGGCCGCGATCGCCAGGGAGGTCAGGATCTGCAACTTGGTGTATTCGATGTTCTTGCCGGTACTCTCGGCGAGCTCACCGAGCGCCGCCATCGCATCGGCGAGTTTGTCGACCGTGGCGTCGCCGTCGAACAACCTCGCGAACTCCTTGTCCGCGGCTCCGGCCGTGACACCCTGCAGGACTGCGCTCGTGCTGGCGCGCATCCGGTTCAGTTCGGGTATCAGATCTCTCAATTGTTCGGCGCGATCGCCCCATTCACCGCCGATGCGGTACATGGCGTCTTCGTCGCCCTTCGGCCATTGCGAGCCGACGAGATACGACACCCATTGCAGCGGACCGGGAATCTGCAGGGTCACGCGATCCCCCATCGACGAAAACTTCCATGCAGCATCGCAATTCACGCTATTGCGCGTTACCGCAGACCGCCATTTCTGACGGCCTTGTTCGCCGAGAGTTCAGCTACCCGCCAGCTCGATGTCTATTCGGCCAGCAGGCCGGCCAAGCTCAGCTGGTTGGCCGCCGCGTACACCTGCGCGTCGGGGCGGTCGTCGAACACTGCGGCCACGTCGTCGACCGTGGCGGTGCCCTCGGTGGTGACCTCCAGTAGAGCCTGGCACGCTTGCGTCGTCGATTCTCCGGTCTGAGTCACCATGGCGGAGACCGTCGCGTCCGGTGTCCAGATGGCAGGAGTCGGCGCGTCGAGTTCGCCGGACGTGTCGGTCCCACCCCGGTACCACTGACCGTTCGCCCACCAGAAGCAAAAGCTGAGTAGCCCGTTGCGGTTTCGGGTGTTCAACACCGAGTCGTTGACCCACGCCGGGGCCCCGCCGTAGAGATCGGGCAGCGGCCCACCGCCGTTGTACGCGGCCTCCAGCAACTCGGAATTCCATTTGCCGCCGGAGAGCACCGCACGGTCACCGGGCAGCAGGTACAGCGTCGACCCGCTGCGGGCATCGCTCTCGAACCAGGCGTACCCGGGATAGATACGGGGGCCCCAGCCCGACCCGACTCCGACGTAGGCCGCCGACAACGCCGCCCACCGCGCCAGCAGGTCGGGCAGCGGCGGGATCTGGTCGGTGACAACGGCGACGCGGCCTGCCGCCTCGTCGGCCCGGGCCGCCTCGGCTGCCCGAGCGGCGTCGCGTCCCTGCGCGTCGGGCCCGGCGGTGTAGCCGGCCAGCCACACCGGCACCTGGCTGCGCGGATAGGTGTCGAGATCATTGCGGTAGTGCTCGGCCGCCACGATCTGGTCGTCCGGGAACGGCTCGTCGCCGTAGTCGTAGTCGACCGTGGCCTGGCCGGTATTGGTGACGTTCAACAGCAGCCGCCACCAGGGTCCGGCACTCATCCGGGCCGATACCTCCCGCTGCTCGCGCACCAGGTCGGCGATCGATTGCGGCACCGGGACCAGTCCGGTGCGGTCCTGGGCCCAGAACCGGAGCTGGGCGATCTGGGAGGTGACGGTGAAGGCGAACACCGCGGAGAACTCGTCCCAGCCTTCCGGGCCGAGTTGAGCCAGCTGCTGCACGATCCCGTCGATGAGGCGGGACGCTTCTTCGGCTGTCGCGGCGTCCTCGTCGGCAGCAGCGTCGCCGACCGGCGCCGGCGGCTCGTCGACGATCGTGAAGTCGGCGATCACGTCCGGGTCGTCGGCGGCGGCCAGCCGGAACTGCTTCTCGAACTCGGCCATGAATGCGGCCTCGTCGGAGGCTTCGCCGTTCGACCGGGCCGTGCCGTTGGGCGCCGCGCCATCATTGCGGCGGCCCGCGGGTTCCTGAGCGCTGAACGCCTCGCGGGCCTGCTGCGGCGGAACCGACGACGACACCTCTTCGATGCGCCCGGAGTCGCCCACCAGGAAGATCGACCGGCCGACCGGGATGTCCAGGAACGCCATCGGGTCGCTGTCGTCGACCTCGACCGGTGCGTACACGCTCCAGCCCTTGTCGAAGCGATCGGCTGCCAGCCCTTCGGTCGGATAGTCGAGGCCCCTGGTCCTGATCCAGTCTGCGACCAACGAGATCGCCTGTGCGGCTTCCATCGCGTCTACCTTCCCGTGTTCTTCTGCTCGGCTTCGATCACGTCGGCGAGTGCAGCGCGTTCGGCCTGGTGTCTGGCCAACAGGTCCGCGCTGAATGCCGACCACTCGGCGTCTTGTTCCGGAGTCATCTGGGCGTCGTCCACCTCGGACTCGATGTCGGGATGAGCCTCGTGGAACTGCGCGAACAACGCACTCATCTCCCGGCTGTGCCTGCGGTTGAGCTCGATTCTGCGTGGGTCCATGCCTACTCCCCACTGTCCTCATACAGCGCCAGCTGGTCGAACACCACGAGCGCGACCCGGTCGGGATCGTCGACCGGATGCACCCGCAGGGTGTGGTGCGGGTTCGGGGTGTCGTCCACGATGACAACGGTTTTGATGCCCTCGGGCAGGTTCGCCGGCCAGTCGATCTCGTCGGTGGGTTCGTCGACGAGCACGTGCGCGCGCCGACCGCTCAACCCGGTCTGGTCGTACCGCAACGGCGTCGGCTGCTCGCTGCTCATGTCGTGTCACCTTCCTGATCCTGATCGTGCGGACCGCCGTCGTCGGGCCCTCTCATCGGCGGCAGATCGGGCGGATTCTCCGGATCGATGCCGAGATCTGCGTTCACACTGCCACGGCTGCGTGTGGAGCTGGCAATGATGGCCTCATAGATCTCATCGCCGACGCGGCCTTTCGCCCGGTTTCTCTCCACGAGATCCTCGAACGTCGGATTCTGTTCGTTCTCGTTGAGCCATTCCGCCGCGGCCCGGTCTGCCATCAGGGACCGGGTCCACGACCGGATGGTCGCCCGCATGCCGTACATGATCCTGGCGCGCTCCTCGACGCTCACACCGTCGCGCAGAAGCTGGTCCCGCAGTTCCCGCATCCGCAGCTCGTAGTTGGTGTAGACGGTGCGCGTCTCCTCGTTCGTCAGGGTGCCGGCCGAGTAGTGACTGTGGGTGGCGGCGTCGATGATGGCGTCGTACACATCCTCGCCGGTGAGCCCCTTGCGTTCGTAGCGGGCGACGAGGTCCTCGAACGACGGGTTGCTCTCGTTGGCCGCCATCCAGTCCGCCGCCGCGCGGTTCTCCATCAGTTCCCGGGTCCAGGACCGCAACGAACTGCGCAACGCGGACAACTGCCTGGCCCGGTCTTCGGCGCTGAGGCCATCGCTGATCATCTGCTCGTTGAGCGCTCGTAGCCCGAGCTCGAACTGCGAGTACACCGCACCGGTTTCGATGTCGGTCAGGCTGCCCGGAGCGAGGCGACTGTGCGTCGAGCTGTCGATGATCGCCTCGAAGATCGCGTCGCCGGTCAGACCACGTTCGGTGTTGCGGGCGACGAGATCCTCGAAGGTCGGGTTGACCGTGGCGCGCGCCAGGAACTCTGCCGCCTCCCGGTTGCTCATCAGGTCATACGCCCAGGTGCGCAACGAGTTCCGCAGTTCCGAGAGCCGGCGCGCGCGCTCCTCGGCGTTGACGCCGGCTTCGGCGAGCTGATCGTTGAGGTCGCGCATCCGCGCTTCGCCCTGGCTGAACGCCGCGATCGCCTGGCCCTCCGACAGCGTCCCGGAGGCATGGTCGGGAAGGCCGAGAGCCCGTACCGGGTCGGTGTCGAAACCGGGGCCCTGCACATGCCCCACGGCATCGGCCGCGACGAGTTGGTCGGCCGCTCCGTCGAGTGGGCTCATCGGGTTGCCGTCGGAGTCCAGGTAGCCCACCGCGGTGTGTGATACCGAATCCGCCATCCAGTACGGTGGCCAACCCAGCCGCTCGCCGGTGAACGAATCCAGCAGATAGATCTGGTCGCCGTCACGCACCGCCAGATAGGCGTGGCCACCATGGGATTCGCCGCCCGCCCACGACGACACCACGACCGCGGCGGGGCCAGGCTTGCCGGGCTCGACTTCTTCGCGCAGCAGGAATTCGGCGATGTCGTCGTAGGTCGCGAAGTCTGCGCGTGAACCGACGGCTTCGAACAACGCGCGCGCCGGCACCCCGCGTTCGGTTGGTTCGACGGCGAGTTGAACCTGAATGCCGTACCGGTGCGACACCGCGTCGGCCACCCAGCTGGCACAGTTCTGGCTCGAACCCAGCCGTGGGTTCCACAGATAGTGGACGTAGTTGATTCCGGTGCCGTCGAGCACGGCGGCGGTGCCTTCCAACAGTCGACGCCCTAGTTCCGGCTCGTCGCGGGTGGCGAGATGCGCGAGGTCGACGGGCTCGGGCATGCGCGGATGCGCGGGATGCAAACGCGCGATCACCTCATCGAGCACCGCCCGGGATTCGGCGCTCAGGCTGGGCCGCAGAAGCTCTGCCGACGTCTTGAGATTTTCGAACGATTCCACGAGACGTGCGGGATCCAGATTCCAGGTTTCGCCGATATCTGCTGCGGCATAGGCACTTGCGCCGTGAGTCACCGAGGTGATGCGGTCGACGCCGGCCTGCGCATAGTAGGGCGCCAGCTCGGCGACCAGCGACTTGTAGAACTCCCGGCCGCGGAAATTCTTGTCGTAAATGTGAATCTCGTGGTGGGCCACGAGATTGTTCGCGTCGTCGCGCTCATACGACCAGGCAACGACGCCGACTTCCCGGTCCCCCTCGAAGATGGAACCGTCGAGCGCCAGCCCGACTTGCTCGAACGCGTACGCCTCCAGTTCCACGCGGTACCGGCCGTACAACCCGGACAGGTCTTCGCCTAGCTGGGCAAGCGCACCCGAGGAGATGCTGTCGACGATCTCGCCCACCGGATCTGCGTAACGTGTATCGACGCGGCGGGTGGTGCGGTCCTGGTCGCGGTATTCGGCTTGGCGGGATGCGAAATCGCCTTGGCCCGGTTCGGGATGACCCTTGACATCCCCGACTGCATCGGCGGCCCGCATGCCCAGCTGCAGCGGAACATCGTGCAGAGGTCGTATCGCCTCGCCGTTCTCGTCGAGGTAGCCGACGGCGGTGCGGTCCACCGCGTCGACCCACTCCGGTGGCCAGGGCGAGTACTGCTTGGTGCGCGGGTCGTAGAGCTGCACCCGTCGGCCGTCGGTGACGGCGAGATACGCGTGGGCCTCTTGCTGGTGCCCGTCGGAAGCCCAGCGCGACACCACAATTGCCGACGATCCGGCGGGCCTGCCCAGCAATTCGGCCTCGATGTCATCGTGGGTGGCGAACTCGGACCGGGCTTGCGCCGCCTCGAACAGCGCCCAGGCCGGCACGCCGGTCCTCGACGGCGCGATGGGCACCGCGAAGCGCCCAGGATAGATTCGCGACAACTCGCCTGCCACGCCGTACGCACAGTTGTCGAGGGCCGGGGACGGAGCGTTCTCGCGCCCGAACAGGTTCTTCAGCCAGCCCTTCACACCGGTGGGGGCCGGAGCAACCGATGCCGGGTCGAGGTACTTGACGTAGTGCACGCCGTTGCTGTGCTTCCCGGCCGCACCGTCCAGCAGGCGCTGGCCCAGATCCGGTTCCTCGCGGGTGGCAAGGTTTGACAGGTCGATGGGTTCCGGTAGCCGCGGATTACTCGGATCCAACTGTGAGACAACCTGATCCAGAAGGTCTCTGGCTTCGTCGCTTACGGTCTCACGTAGTTTGCGGGCCGACTGCTTCACCCGGTCGAGCGATTGCTGCAGCTGGTCAGGACTGGGGTCCCAGGCGTAACCACGTCGAGCGAAGGCGAAGCTGCCCTTGTCATGCGTCGTGAGGTGGATGCGATCGACGCCCGAACGTACGTACAAGCGTTCCAGCTCGTAGGTCACGGCCTTAGAGAATCCTTTGCCGCGCAACGGCGTGCCGTCGGGCAGCTTCTCATCGATGACAAGGCCGGTGTGATACGCGACGAGGTTGCCCGCACCGTCCCTGTCGAACGACCGCTGGGTGGTCCCGATCTTCTTGTCGCCGTGGAAGATATCGCCGGTCAGCAGGACGTCGCCGGGCAAGTTCTCGGCGCGGAAATGTATGCGATACGGGCCGTACCAGCCGGACAGGTCCTTGGCGAGCTGCAGAACCCGGGCCCGGTCCGAGGCATTGTCGATCACATCACCCAGCGGTTCGGCATAGCGGGTGTCCACGAGCCGGGTGGCCGGATCCTGCGCACGGTATTCGGCTTGTCTCCGGGCGAAGTCCGGATCAGTCTGCGGGCCCTGCACATTGCCCACCGCGTCGGCGGCGTCGAGCCGCAGCGGGACGTCCACGGTCATGGGCCCGACGGCTTTGCCGTTGGTCTGCAGGTAGCCGACGGCGGTTTGGGTCACCGCCTGCTGGCCCCAGTGCGGGGGCCACGGCGAGTACTTCCGGGTGTGCGGGTCGTACAGCCGCACCTCGCCGTCGACCTTGACGGCCAGGTAGGCGTGACCGCCCTGCCGTCCACCGGCCCACTGCGAGGTCAGCACGGCCACCCGTAGCGACGGATCGCCCAGCAGCGTCGCTTCGACCTCGTCGTACGTCGCGAACCGGGCATCCGCCCCAACGGCCCGGAACAGTGCCCGTGCGGGCACACCGCGCCGCGAGGGCCTGACGTCCAGACCGAACTTGCGGCCCTCGAACAACGAGGACAACTCTTCGGTGACGGTGACGGCGCAGTTCGGCGGTCGACGCCACAGCACATTCCAGAACCGCCGGCCTCCCACCCGATCTCCGGCGGGGTCGACCGTTCGCAGCACCGGCGCATGCCGACTGCGGCCCAGCTCGAAGCGGTGCTGCTCCACGGTGACGGCTTCCGTACGCCCGGCGGCAACGCGACCGAGGTTTGTCGTCGCTTCCGTGTTCAGGAAGTAGGTGTGGTGAGTGCCGCCCGTGAGCAGACGGTTCATCGAAGCCGCCGGTTCGGCGGCGACCCGCACGGCACCAAAGGAATCCATTGCCGGGTCGGTACCGAGGCCGATCCCGAAGATCCGTCCGTTGGAGCCGGAACTGCGTCCGCCCAACGCGGTCACCACATCTCGTGACGATGACGCGGCGAAGACGTTCTCGGCACCGATGGCGAAGTCACCGGCATGGCGTATCGGCCCCGCGCCCGGCGACCCGACCAGGGACACGGTGCGAACGTGGCCGGCGAATCTCCCGTCCCGGCCGGCGTATCCCGTAGTGGTCGACCCGTAGGAGTAGCCGAAGACGTGGTTGCCGGCGAAGTGGCTGCCGTCGCCGGCAAGGGCGTCACGGGCCGCGTTGAATGCCCTGATGTCGCTGTAGAGGATGTCGCCACCGGTGCGCGCCATACCGTGGCCGGCGGCCCGCACGAGGCTCCAGCCGCTCGGCGCGTCGTACCCGATCCACGCGATCGATGCGGCCGACAGTCCCGGATTCTCCTGCTGCACGGCCCGCAGATGATGCAGCGCGGAGGTGGCGTTGAAGCCGAGCATCGAGTCCACCGAGCTGGCGACCCCGGGTACGTGCCACGACACCGATTCCGCGGTGTACGGGTCAGCGCCGTAGCTGAGCACGGCGCGACCGTCGCCCCCGAACTCTGATACGTCGAGCGCCAACAGCATCGGAGGCTCCAACCCGGCCCGTACCGCATCACCGTCGGCCTTGCGTATCGCGAGGTCCAATTTGTCCATGCGGCGCAGCAGTTTCCGCTCGGCTCGGGTCAGCCGTTCTCCGCGGTCGACCTTCGACCGGGCGACGTCAGCGTCGTCGCGGAGTTGCTGCAGCACCTTGCGGTTCGCGCGGTTCCGGTCGGCCGCATCGATACCTTCGGCATTGCCGATGTGCTGCGGGTACGCCGCGATGAGGTCGCTGCGCTGTTCTGGGTTCAGCCCGGACCACCAGCGGGCGTTGTTGGCTGCCCGAACCGAGGCTTCCTCGGCGGGCCCGAGTGGGTTGCGCAGCTCGTCGGGCCGCACCGGCGGAATCCGCCGCGCCAACGCGTCGTCGGCCTTCTGCTGGATCGTCTGGCGCTCACGGGTTTCCACCGGGCTGTCCGGTCCGGTGACGGAATGCTGTTGTGACGGAGCGTCACCCACCAACGTGTCGGTGCGGCCAGGGTGGTCGGTGGCGATCCAGTCCACACCGAGGTCCCGCGCGAACTGCACGTCGGCTTCGTTGTTGACCGTCCAGCAGTACGTGGCCAACCCGCGTGCGGCTGCCGCCCCGACGAGTTCGGGATTGTTGCGCAGGGTTTCGATCGACGGGCCGATCGCCGTGGCGCCCACGATGCCGGCCAGATACCGGGCCGACGGGCCTAACAGAACCGTGGGGACGTTCGGGGCGGCCATGCGGACCCGCACCAGTGCGTCGGGGCTGAACGAGATCACTGCCGCCTTGACCAACTGGTCCGGTCCCGGATTCGTCAGCCCGTGCCGTTCCAGCGCGGCGACCACTTCGCGCTCGATCTTCAAGCCCTGCTGCGCAGGATGTTTGGTCTCGATGAACAAGGTCACCGGCTGCTCGGCGTCCTGGGCGAGCTGGATGAACTCGTCGAGGGTCAGGATGCCGTGCCCGTCGAAATCGAGCGCCTGGAGTTCGGCCAGCGTCATGTCGCCGACCCGGCCCGTCCCGTTGGAGGTGCGATCCACGGTCTTGTCGTGGATGAGGACCAGTTCACCGTCCTTGGTGAGCCGGACATCGCATTCGAGGGCATCCGCGCCCTGCCGCAGCGCCTCGGTGTACGCAGCCCGGGTCTGCTCCGGGAAGTCGTGGGATGCGCCCCGGTGGGCTACCACCTGGGTCGTTGGACGCTCGGCAGGAGTCCGCGAGTCAGCCTGGGTGACAACATGATTCCCGGTGAACGGCCCCGGCTCGCCCAACGCGTGCCGGCTGGCGTGGAAATCGGCCAGCTGCTGGTGCAGTGCCGCGGTGTCGCCTACCCAGGCGATGGACGCCGAATCCGGTGATCCTTGCAGCCCGTCGAGCGCGCGGGCCGTGACGGTGCCCAGCTGCTCGATCGATCCGCGAGCGGTCTGCCACGTCACGCTCGAAGCGTGGAACGGGTCGGCGCCGAAGCTGATCACGGCGTGACCGCCGCCTCCGAAGGCCGAGGTGTCCAACGCGAGCACCAGCGGGGCGTCGAGGCCGGCTCGCGCCGCGTCCGCGTCGGCCTTGCGTACCGCGAGGTCGAGGCGGTCGATGCGCTCCAGGAAGGCCCGTTCCTCGCGGGTGGTCGGGCCGAACTGGTCGAGCTTGGTCCGGATGTGGTCGGCGCGGTCGCGATAGTGCTGCAGCGCATCCCGATTGGCGGCATCGCGCTCGGCGGCCGTCCTGTTGTCGACATCGCCGTGGTCCAGGCCATCCGGGAGGCCCTGGACCCGGCCGATCGCGGATGCCGCGAACTGGTTGTACCACCGTCCCTTGTGTAAGGGGTTGCCGTTCTTGTCCAGGTAGCCGACGGCGGTCTGGGTTACCGCGTCCTGTCCCCAATGCGGCGGCCAGCCCGAATACTTGCGTGTGTGCGGGTCGAACAGGTACACCCGCCCGTTGACGTTGACCGCCATGTACGCGTGGCCGACGGGTTGTCCGCCGCTCCAGCGCGACGCCAGCACCGCCATCGTGCCCGAGGGGCGGCTCAGCAGCTCCCGTTCGATCTGGGCGTACGTCGCGAAATCCGCTCTGGAACCGAAGGCTTTGAACATTGCCCGCGCGGGCGTCCCCCGGCGCGAGGGGGTGCCGTCGAGCGGGATTCTTCTGCCAGTCCGGGCCTGCACCTCTTCGGCCAGAACGTGGGCACAATCGTTGCCTCGGGTCCAGCGTGGGATGCGGTTCCGTTGGTGCGTGTCGGTCGGGTGAAAGACTCCCGGATCGTCGTCGAGCCGCATGACCGGTCGTGCTGCCGCGGGTTCGATGGTGCGGGAATGGTTTCCGTCAACCGTACGGTGCGGTTCGGTGTGTACGTCGTCGTAGTTGCCTGCGGCGATGCGACCGATGTTGGTCAGCGACTCGGTACGGATCGCATGAGACGGCGTGACCAGCCACTGCCGGGTTCCCGGGCCGTCGGTTTCCAGGAAGTCGAAGTAGGCGTTGTGTGTCGTCAGGGTGTCTTTGCGGTCCATCGACGCCGGGAACTCACCGCTGACGCGGCGCGCCCCGAACGTATCCATCGCCGGGTCAGTACCGAGGCCGGTTCCGAAGCGCCCCATCGAATCTGGTGTCCGACCGCCGAGCCCGGTGACGAAGTCCCGCGACGACGAGACCACGAACACCCGGCCCTCGTCGAGGCCGAAATCGCCGGCATGCTGCAACGAACCCGTGCCCGGCGAACCGACGAGCGTCACCGTGGTGACGTGAGGGGCCAGCCGTCCGTCGACCCCGGCATAGCTCGTGGTGGTCGAGCCGTACGAGTGGCCGAATATGTGGTTGCCCTTGAAATGGCTTCCGTCCCCTGCGAGTGCGTCCCGTACCGCGGTGAACGTGCTGACATCGGTGTAGAGCATCTCGCCACCACGTTGCGCCAATGTGGTACCTGCCACCCGCGCCGACGCCGATCCGTTCGGTGCGTCGTATCCCAGCCAGGCGATCGAGGCGGATGACAACGACGGGTTCTCGGCATGCACCGACTGCTGAATGTTCAACGCGCAGTGCATGATGTAGTCGAGCTTGTCCAGCTGCGAACCCAGGCCGGGGACGTACCACGACACCGAGTCCGCCGTGTAGGGGTCCGCTCCGAAGCTGACCAGGGCGCGGCCGTCACCGCCGAAGGCGCCCATGTCGAGTGCCAGCAACAGTGGCCGGCCCTCCCCGGCCGCCTGCGCGGCATCGTCGGCCCGCTGCATCGCGGTTTCGAGCCGGTTGATCCGGACCAGGAAGGCTTCTTCCTTCGGAGTGGTTTTCTGGCCCGCATCGATTTTGGCCTGGACCGCGGCGGCTTCCCGGGCATGTTCCCGCAGCACTTCGCGATTGGCCTGATCGCGGACCGCGGACGGGATGCCCTCGGCGTTGCCGATCTCCTGCGGATACGCCTGCACGAGGACGTCGCGCTGGTCCGCGTCCAGCCCGGCCCACCAGGCCGCGTTCTGCCGGGCCAGCGCCACAGCCTCGGGACCGGTGCCCAGCGGATGGACCAAATCCGCTGCGGTCATTCGCGAATTCCGTTGGTGCAGTATCTCGTCCGCCGCTACCTGAACGTCAGAAGGCCCCGCCTCGCCAGGACGCCACCGGGGATTCCACCGGCGGCGCTCGCCCTGATCCACTTGGATGTCGCCATCCAGGCGCAACATCCGTCCAGTGGCCGGTTCCACGGTGCGTCCGTCAACCAGCCGGCGAGGTTCTTCCCGTTGCAGGTCGTTGGTTCGCCCCGCCGCGATCCGGCCGAAGTTGGCCCCCGATTCGGTACGCACCGGCGGGCCCTCACCATCATTCGCGTGGTGGTGGAAGTAGCTCTTGTGGGTTCCGAAGGTGCCCGGGGTGTTCATCGCATCGGAGAATTGAGCGGCCACCCGCACGGCACCGAACTCCTCCATCGCCGGGTCCATACCCAGCCCGCGCCCGGCAATCCGGCCGGCCTCGTCGGGAGTGCGCCCGCCGAACGCAGTCACCGGGTCCAGCGAGGAGGACGCGACGAACACGTGGTCAGGATCGAGGCCGAATCCACTGGCGTGCTTAATCGGTCCCGTTCCCGGTGAGCCGACCAGTGTCACGGTGGTGACGTCGTGCTTCAATCGACCGTCACTGCCCGCATAGCTTGCTGTGGTCGAACCGTACGAGTGGGCGAAGATGTGGTTGTTGCTGAACTCGCTCCCGTCTCCGGCCAAGATATTGCGCGAAGCGTTGAACGCCCGAATGTCGCTGTAGAGAATGTCGCCGCCACGACGCGCGAGCTCGGGACCGACCACCCGACCGGCAGCTGAACCGTTGGGTGCGTCATAGCCGATCCAGGCGATCGAAGCTGCCGCCAGTTCCGGATTCTCGCGCATCGTCGACTGCACATGGTTCAGCGCATTGCGCATGTTCCCTTCGAGCTTGTCGATCGTCGTCGCGAACCCCGGCACCAGCCATGACACCGAATCCGCCGTATACGGGTCGGCTCCGAAACTCACCACCGCGCGGCCATCGCCACCGAACGCCGGCGGATCGAACGCCAGCACCAAAGGCGCGTCGAGCCCGGCCTCCGCGGCTTCGCGCCCCATCTGCTGCAACCCGGCGGCCAACCGGTTCACCCGCAGCAGGGTCTTCAGTTGGCTGTCGCTGGGCCGAACGCCGCGGTCGATCATCGACTGCACGTGGTTCTGGAAGCGTCGGATCGCCAGGCGGTTCGCCGCATCGCGATCCGACGGAGGAATCCCTTCGGCATTGCCGATCCGGGCCGGATACGCATCGATCAAGGTCGCCCGCTGGTCTGGTTCCAGAGACGACCACCAGCGTGCATTGGCCTCGGCCCGCGACCGCGCTGCGCCGGCCCGGTTCAATGGGTTGACGATGCCGTCGATGGCGACCGGCGGAATTCTGTGCCGCAACAACCGGTCCGCAGCCGCGAGGACCTCCTTGCGACGTGCCTGATCGCTGTCCTCGCTCGCCGACCAGTCGGGCTCGGCGACGGTCTGCTGCGGATCGACGTCGATGTCGGCCGCCCGCCATCGCGGGTTCCACCAGTGGCGGCGCTGGCTGCCGCTGCGGGTCGCCGCGGGTTCGACCGTCTCGCTGCGGGTGCCGAACAAGCGGCCCGGCCGTTCGGCCACGGTGCGGTGTTCTTCGAACTGGAGCCCGTCGAGGTTCCCGGAAGCGATGCGGCCCAGGTTGGCCAGCGATTCCGAGGGAACCGCGCGCGAGGGCGTGACCAGCCATTGCCGGGTGCCAGGTCCGTCGGTCTCCTGGAAGTCGAAGTACGCGTTGTGGGTGGAGGTGGTGTCCTTGCGGTCCATCGACGCCGGGAACTCGGCCCGAATTCGCTGTGCACCAAAGGTATCCATTGCCGGGTCGGTGCCGAGCCCGCGTCCGAGGCGGCCGTGTGAGTCCGATGTCCGCCCGCCGAGGCCGGTGACGAAATCCCGCGAGGACGATGCGACGAACACCCGGTCGGTGCTGATGCCGAAATCGCGGGCATGGCTCAGCGGACCGGCGCCCGGCGAACCGATGAGCGTCACCGACTCGATGTGGTCTGCGAGCCTGCCTCCGCGGCCGGCGAAGCTGGTCGTCGTCGATCCATACGAATGCCCGAACACATGGTTGCCCTTGAAATGGCTGCCGTTATCGGCCATTGCATCCCGCGCCGCGTTGAACGCGCTGATGTCGGCGTGCAGGATGTCACCGCCGGCTTCCGCCAGACCGGTACTCCCGACCTTGAGCGTGGCCGAACCGTTCGGCGCGTCATACCCCAGCCAGGCGATCGAGGCCGCCGACAGCGATGGGTTCTCACTCTGCGTCGACTGCAGGATGTTCAACGCGCAGTGCATGATGTAGTCAAGCTTGTCGACCTGCGCACCCAGGCCGGGCACGTACCACGAGACCGAATCCGCCACATACGGGTCGACACCGAAGCTCACCAGTACCCGGCCGTCACCGCCGAAGGCAGGCGGATCGAACGCGAGGATAAGTGGCTCCCCCACCCCGGCCTGCCGGGCCGCCTCGTCCGCACGGTGCAGGGTGCTCTCAAGCTTTTTCACCCGGAGCAGGAAGTCGAGCTGCGTGTTATCCGGCTTGGTGCCGGCATCGATCAGCGCTTGAACAGCGGCGGCACGATCCAGATAGTTCTGCAGCACACGGCGATTGGCGTCATTGCGCACGTCGGCAGGGATGCCTTCGGCGTTGCCGATCTGGAAGGGGTGCTCGTTCAGAAGTGCTTGCTGATGATCCGGCGACAACCCCGACCACCACACGGCGTTGGCGCGGGCCCGGGCGGCAGCCCGCGGCTCGTCTCCCAGCGGGGTGGTGAGTCCGTCGATGGATACCCGCGGGTTCCTTAGTCGCAAAGCGTCGGCCACGACCGGGTTGGTGGCGCGAGTGACCTCGCCAGGATGCCATCGAGGGTTCCAGCGGCGCAGTTCCTTCGCCTGCTCGGTATCTGTGTCACTGTCCAGCCGCAGCGGCCGTCCGGCCGCCGGATCCACGGTACGTCCGGCGACAACCTGCCGGTATCCCTCCAGATGCACCCGCTCGGCGTGCCCGGCAGCGATCCGACCGAAGTTGGCCAGCGATTCGGTGCGTACCCGCGGATCGGCGTCGCCCGGCATGTACTGGTAGTAGCTTCTGTGCGTCCCGACCGCGTTCAGGTCGTTCATCGAATCGGGGAATTGCGCGGTAATCCGCACCGCGCCAAAGTCTTTCATTGCCGGGTCGAGGCCCAGTCCCCGTCCGAGGAACCGGCCATTCTGTCCCGGTGTGCGCCCGCCCAGTCCGGTAACCGGATCCAGCGACGACGATGCGACGAAAACGTTCTGAGCGCCGATCCCGAAGCCCCGGGCGTGCCGTATCGGACCCGCGCCCGGTGAACCGAGTAGCGTCACCGTGCTGATGTCTTCGGCCAGTCGCCTACCCTTGCCGGCATAGCTCGCGGTGGTCGAGCCGTATGAGTGCGCGAAAATGTGATTGTTCTTGAATCGAGGGCCATCTCCGGCCAGCGTGTTGCGCGCGGCGTTGAACGCCCGGATGTCGCTGTAGAGAATCTGACCGCCCTTGCGGGCCAATCCATGCGCGGCAACGCGAGGGATGGCCGCATCATTGGGCGCGTCGTAGCCGATCCAGGCGATCGACGCCGCGGCCAGGTCCGGATTCTCCTGTTGCGTCGACTGCAGATGGTTCAGCGCATTGCGCATGTTCCCTTCGAGCTTGTCGATCGTGGTCGCGAAACCCGGAACCAGCCACGACACCGAATCCGCGACGTACGGGTCGGCCCCGAAGCTCACGACCGCCCGGCCGTCACCGCCGAACACTGGAGAATCGAATGCCAGCACCAGCGGCGGATCGACCCCGGCCGCGGCCGCCTCGCTCTTCATCGTCTCCAGCGCATTGTGAAGGTTGTTCATCCGCCGCAGCAGTTTGAATTCGCGCTTGGTGGGCTGCTCACCACGATTGATCTTGCCCTGCACAAAATCTCGGGCACGTTCGATGGCAAGACGGTTCGCCTTGTCGCGGTCCGTCGGGAAAATTCCCTCGGAATTGCCGATCTGCCTCGGATAGGTCTTGATCAGCGCTTCGCGTTGATCTTCGGACAAGCCCGACCACCATCGGGCATTGGCCTCGGCCCGGCTCACGGCATCGTCGGCATTGCCCAGCGGGTTGGCCACGTCATCGATACTGACCGCTGGATCCCGTTGTGCCAGGGCATCGTTGGCGATGGTGCGGGTGGTCGGTTCGACGGTGGTGTGCTCGGGAGGCTCGGCCGGAGCATCTGTGTCGGTGGACGCCCCGAACGCTTCGGTGGTCGGATCGGCACCGAGGTTCACCTCGACGACCGGAGTCCGCTCACTGAGCCCTGCGGGCAGTTCCCGCGCCGACGATACGGCGCGGACGTTGCCGGCATCCAGGCCGAACTCGGCGGCGCTGCGCACCGGCCCGGTCCCTGGGGAGTCGGTGAAGGTGATGGCGCGAATGTCGTGTGCCAACCGGGCATCCCGCCCGGCGTAACTGACCGCGGTCGTGCCGTAGTCCTGGGCGAAGATGTGGTTCTGGTTGAAGTGGCCGCCGCCGACGGCCAAGGTGTCGCGCGCGGCGTTGAACGCCCGGATATCGCTGTAGAGGATCGCCCCGCCTTCGCGGGCGAGCTGGTGACCGGCTGCGCGCCAACGACTCCAGCCGCTGGGAGTGTCGTAACCGAGCCAGGCGATCGCGGCCGCCGTCTGTGTCGGATTCTGCTGTTGGACGGACTGCAGGTGGTTGAGCGCGTCCCCCATGGTGACGCCGATCCGGTCGATCGTCATTCCCTGCCCGGGCACGTGCCACGACACCGCGTCCGCTTGATACGGGTTGGCCCCGAAGCTGACGACCGCGCGCCCATGACCACCGAATTCCGACGCATCGAAGGCCAACAGCAGCGGGCCGTCGATTCCCGCGTCCCGGGCCTGGTTCCGCGCCTGGGCGAGCGAGCTCTGGATGCGCTCGAGCCTCGCCAGGGTCTTGCTCTGCGCTCTGGTGAGGCGATGACCGCTGTCCCGCCAGGCCTTCAACTGGTCGACCTGCTTCTTGAGCAGCGCGGTGTTCGCCTCATGGCGCGCCTCGGGTGAGATACCTTCGGCGTTGCTGATCAGCTGCGGGTGCACGTCGATCAGCGCACGCTGCTCGTTGCCGGAGAGCGCGGCCCACCAGGTGGCATTGGCCCGGGCCCGAGCGTCTGCTGATTCCATCAACCCCAAGGGGTTTCGTAGTTCTTCGCCGTCTTTGAGACCCCGCTTGGCAAGTGCCTGATCGGCGAGATCGCTCTGCCGGGTGACGCCTTGCCACTGCTCACCCGGGGTCTGGTCCGGCGTGCCCTGCACGTCGCCCACCTCGATAGCGGCATCGAGATCGTCGGGGCGGAGCCCGAGCTTGTCGACCGGAACACCTTCTGAATCAAGGAAACCGACCGCAGTTGTCGACACCGCGTGCTGACCCCACGACGGCGGCCAACCCTGCCGCTCGCCGCGGTGGAGCAGATATACGTCCTTACCGTCGAAGATCGCCACATAGGCGTGCCCGCCCTGGCGCTGCCCATCTCCGGCCCACGCCGATGTGATGACCGCGGCCGAGCCGGGCGCCATGCCCCGCAGCCTCGCCTCGATCTGGCGGTAGGTGGCGAAGTCGGCCCGCGACCCGATGGCCTGGTACAGGGCTCGCGCGGGCATTCCGGTGGACGTCGGCTCCCCGCTGACGTGGTACGGCTTGCGGAAGTGCCGCGACAGGTCGTCGGCCGCGTCGAGCAGACAGTTCTGGCCGCCATGCGGTGGACCGCCGGTCTCGGTGACCTCGGGCGCCGCGTTCGCCGGCGTAACGTCCTGATTGGTGTCCTGGGCGGTGTCCTGGAGCCGTGCGGCCGGAACACCGGCCACCTGTGATTCCGGCCCGGCGGGGCGCGCGGCCGGAGCTTCCTGCCTGGTTTCGGCGGCCTTTGACTCTGACTTCGAATCAGGTTTCGCCGCAGTCGGTTTGGCGCTCTGTTCGGTTGTCGCCGGCGCGGTGGTGACCGACGTCTGTGATGTGGGCGCCGGGCTGGTCGACGACGGGTGAGCGGGGGCACCGACCGCCGGAGCCGGCTGCTCGGGAGCGTCCGGCACCGAGGTCTGCTGTGGCGGGTCGGCAGGTGCCTGCGCGACGTCGACGACCTCCGGCGCCACCTGGGCGTCTTCGACATCCTGAGTGACGTCAGTCTGCCCGGTGTCGACTTGCCCGGTATCAACCGACACCGGCTCTGCAGCCACCGCGGCGTGCGGCACATCCGTCGTCGCGACATTCGCCGCGGGACCGGCGACATCCTGGTCCGGGCTGAGCGTGGCGGTGTGCGCGGGCTCATCTTGTGACGAATGCTGCTCGTCCG
This sequence comes from Mycolicibacterium porcinum, assembly GCA_001942045.1. Lineage (GTDB taxonomy): Bacteria > Actinomycetota > Actinomycetes > Mycobacteriales > Mycobacteriaceae > Mycobacterium > Mycobacterium porcinum_A. Next base: position 30,160 of record MSTD01000042.1, on the reverse strand, counting down.
GCACGGCGGCAGGCGCATCGTCGCGCGCGTCATCGGGTTCGTGCTTGGCGGCGGTGTCGGTGTCGGTGTCGGTGTCGATCTCGGGGTCGGCGTCTACCTGATCCGCCGATTCGTCGGAGTCCTGGCCTGTCGACTTATCGGCCGCACTGTCCTGTTGCCCGTTGCGGGCGGCGGACTTCGAATCCGATTGCGGTGTGGTGTTGTTCGTCTGGCCGGCCCCGGCACGTCCCGGACTCGACTTGGCGGGCGCGGCCGACTGCCCGGTGGAATCGTTCTGCGAAGTTCGGTTGGTGTCTTTCTCACCGTCGTTCTCGCCGTCCTGCTGACCGGTGTCCAGCGGGCCATCGGGGTTCTCGCCCCGCAGCCCGACGTTCGGAGCGGCGGGCCCCGGCGGACCGCCGCCCGGATTCGCCTGATTGTTCTGCTGAGGCGGGTGGCCGCCGCCGATGCCTTTCAGACCGCCGATGCTGGTGCTGGTCGAACTGGCCAGGATCGAGATCGTGTCGAATTCCCCGCCCACCGCCAACGTACCGGCCACGTTGCCCGACACCCCGGCGGTGAACATGGTGGTCGCGCCCTTGGTCGCCGCGGTGAACCGGTTGCGCGCGGGTCCGAGTCCGTGGGCCACCGGCACGGCGGTGGCCCCGCCCGCTCCGCCACCGACAACGGAAGAGATCGCCGTCTGCTGGAACCGGTCCCACCGGTATGCGGCATGTCCGTTGTTGGCCTGGATGCCCTGGACGATCCCTTCTTGAAGCAGGCCCTGTGCCAGCTCCTCCACGGATTCCTGCAGGGTTTCGTGCAGCAGCCGCTTCATCATCGTCTTGGTCAGCAGTTCGGCCATCTTCTCGCCGAGACGCCGGATCGCCCACATGACGAGCGCGCGTATCCACGCGATGGTCGTTGTCTCGATGACGGGGATCGCTGCCGTCGACGCCCCATAGGTGGGCCCCGCCATGGCGAGGCTGTACGAAATCTCGGCGGCGGCGAGTGCCAGTCCGACGATGATCGACAGCTTGCTGTATTCGATCTCGGAGCTGAAATTGGTGGCGCCCTCACCCATCCCCGAGATGCCCTGGGCGAGTTTGTCCACCGTGTAGTCGCCGTCGAACAACATGGCGAACTGTCGATCGGCGGCATCGGCGGTGTCGCCGGTCAGTACCGACATCGTTTCTCCGCGGACCCTGTTCAGGTCCGGGATGAGGTCCTGCAGTGCTTCGGCCGCGGCCTGGTAATGCTCGCCGATTCGACGGGTGCGGGTTTCGCTACCTTGTGGCCATTCGCCGCCCGCGAGGTATGACACCCACTGGAGCTCGGGTGGGATCTGGATGTCCATAAGCGAATTGGTGTGGCGGCGGGCCTATGCGGCACGCCATCCCGTGATGTAGACGGCTACGGCTGGTCGTTCTGTTCGAAGGAGTCCGCGGACACCTTCAAACCGTTCGAGTAATAGTCGAGCAGATCGGTCTTGACCACCACCGAGCCGTCGACCCAATCCTTTTGCGCCAGATACCCCGCACTGCCTTTCGCGTACCCGTCACCCATCTTGTCGTCCCCCCAGGCGGCACCCTCGGCAGCCAGATTGGCTTGCAGGGTGGACAACACGTTTTTCATCCTGACGCTGACATCGTTCAGGTTCTTCGAGGTTGCACGTAGGTCAGAAGGCCCGACGCCGAGCTCGTCAGCCATCGATTCAGCTCCTCACGGTGGGGAATGCGGATTCGTCCCGGTCGTCGTCCTCCGGCTGGTTCGCCTGCACGTCTGCATCATCGTTGCCGAACACGGCTCGGGTCAGGTCGCGCAGATCGGGCGCGCCGTCGGCGATGTCGGACAGTGCCGGCATCATTCGGCGGCGTTCTTCGATCGGCATCATCAGGGCAGCCGACCGCTGTGCCACGAGCTGCGCCGCGGCCTGCGCGGCCGCGGTGACGTGACCGCCGAGTTCTTCGAGTTCGTACTCGTCGAGGTACGACTCGTCGATCACGGTCTCGATGACATGGCCGCGGGCGTCGACGGTCACCGCGACCAAGCCATCGGCCTCTTCAGCACTCGCGGTGAGCTGCGCCTGCTCGCGCTGCACCGCAGCAATATCGGCCATCTGCTCGGAGACCAAGGCCAGCACCTCGGTCATCTGATGCCGGAGGGCATCGTTGCTCATTCCGATCAGTGTTCCAGATTCGCAAACGTGTCGCCACGGTCTTTGCCGAATTCGATTATGGCCGACCATATTTGAGTGCGTGAACAATTACGTATGCGAAATTGCCATCGTTGCAACGCCACTCACGCCACAATTTGCCACCCGCGCGTAGATAACCCGGGCTTACTCGAAAGTCCGTGCCCGTTGCCGATAGCTCCCACAGCCTCGGCCGATCCTGGCGTTCTTTGCCTCCGCGCGGATCAGCCAAGGTGCGGTCACCGGTACTGAGGCGCGCCGCGCAGCCGGGGAAACTTTTCCGCCACCGCTGCAGCCAGTTCCAGATACGCCTGGAGCGTGGCCGGATCCAGCAGGTCGAAATCGACGTCGGCCCCCTCGGCCAGGTGCGGATCGAACGGGATCATGTGTACCGAGCGGCACCTGGCTTCGAAGTGTTCGTACACCTTGTCCAGTTTGAGCTTCGCCGATCCCGGTCGCGAGGCACTGAGCACCACATGCGCTTCGCGGACCAGCGCGGAGTGACCGTGCTGCATGAGCCAGTCCAGCGTCGCCGATGCGCTCCGCGCCGCATCGATGGCAGGCGAACTGACCAGCACGATCGCATGCGCCAGGTCGAGCACACCGGCCATCGCGGAATGCATGATGCCGGTGCCGCAGTCGGTGAGGATGATGTTGTAATAGCGACGCAGGATGCTGACGGTGCGGCGGTAGTCCGATTCGCCGAACACTTCCGACACCGCGGGTTCCTGCTCACTGGCCAGCACCTCCAGCCGGCTGCCCGCCATGCGGGTGTGGCTGCGGACGTCGGCATAACGCTGGATGTCGGGATCCGACAACAGATCTCGCACCGTCGATTGGCTCGACGCGTCCCGAACCCGCTCAGCCAGCGTGCCGCGGTCGGGGTTGGCGTCCACTGCGATCACCCGGTCGTTGCGCATCATGGCCAGCGCCGAGCCCAACCCCAGCGTGGTGGTGGTCTTGCCGACACCACCCTTGATCGAAAGCACCGCGATCCGGAAGTCGCCGGCGATCGGCTGCCGGATCTGGGCCAGCAGGTCGTCCCGCTCACGCTCCTTGCGTGATTCACCGGGATTGAGTCTGCCGGCACTCGCCAGGTGCACGGCCCGGCGCCATCCGGAGTGGGGCGCGTTGCGGGCCCGGTTGATGATCCCGGCGTCGTCGAGTGACGGCGGCACCGGCGAGTACTGCGGCGGCTGGGCCGCGCCGCCCGGCGGGGGCATCAGCGGGGGCGCGAAACCCGGCGGCGGAAACGGCAACGGGGGAAGTGGCGGAGGCGGAGGCGGCGGCAACGGCGACGCGGGCACCTGCGGTCCCGCCTCCGGCGGCAGGGCGTGTCTCCGGAGTGGCGGGATCGGGATCAAACCCGTCGGCTGCTCCGGGCGTTCCGGCTCCTGTTGTTCCGGCTCGGGTACAGGCTCAGTTGCAGGTAGCGGCTCGTCGAGCTCGAATCGTTCGGCGAACTCCCTGGATCCGATCGTGCTGTGCATCTGCCACGGGGGCGGGGCCAGCCTGCGGACCGGCGCCGCCGTCGGGGCCGGTTCGGGAGGCGGAGGCGGCGACACCGCGAACGCATCGGTGGTGTCGTCTGCCGGCGACGCGGCGGTGTGGTTCTGCCTGGCTGTGCGTTGCGCCGCAATCTGTTCGAGCAACGCGGCAGCTCGGGCCTCGACCTCGTCCAATTCACCAGGAGCCAAGTCGTCGAGCGATGTGGGCTCGACGTTCGGCCGATTCTCGTCCGGCATCTTCCCCCTAACTCACCTGGTCCGCCGCCGGGCAGCAGCCACCGCCACCGCCGCCACCATCAACGCAAGACACGCCGCGGTGACGGTGAAGACGATCCTGCGCGCCCGCACATTACCCGCATCAGGTTGCGGCGGCCCGCTGATCGGTGTCCCTGCGGTGACATCGCGCTCGGTGGACCCGGGCGTGAGCTGGTACGTCAGTGCCGCGACGGGGTCCACGACTCCATAACCGGTGGCCTGGTTGGGTCCATTCCCCGGGGTGCGGGCCGTGCGTTCGACCAGATCCTTGACCTCACCGGCGGTCAGGGCGGGGTACCGCGACCTGATCAGCGCGACCACGCCCGAGACGAACGGCGCCGCGAAGCTCGTGCCGTTCAACGGGGCCAGCCCCTGCTGGCCGAGTTGGGCGTTGCTCAGCCCGGGTCCGCCGGCATCCAAGGAGGTGACCCGCTCGCCGGGCGCAGCCACCGCCAACCACGGCCCGTGCAGGCTGAAGTCGGCCGGGGTGGCCGACGTGGTCACGGCGCCGACGGTCAGCACGTAGTCGGAGAACCAGGCCGGGCTGGCGATGGTGCTGACGCTGTTCCAGCCGGTGTGCAGCGGCTGGTTCGGATCGTTCATGTTGTTCTGCGCACTGCACATGCTCTGGGAGTTGAAGTTGCCCGCGGCCGCCACCACCACGACGTTCCGTTCGTACGCGTAGCGCACCGCACGCCCGAGTTCGCGGTCGTCCATACCGGCCGCCACCGGAGCGCAGGCCACTTCCGACAGGTTGATCACCGTGGCGCCGAGATCGACCGCCCGGGCGATTGCCAGTGCCAGCGTGCGCGTGTTGCCGTAGCCGACCGATATCGCGTTGGGGTCCTCGTTCTGGCCGCTGCTCGTGCCCGCCACGCTGTAGGCGCCGCTGTTCTGCCGGATCGACAGGATCGTCGCCTCGGGCGCCACCCCGGCGAAGCTGTCACCATCGGACGGCACCGCGGCGATGATGCCGGCGACCAGGGTGCCGTGTGCATCGCAGTCGACCAGTCCGTCGCTGTTCGACACGTAGTCACCGCCCGGCTCGAGCGCGGGCAGCCGCGGATGTCGGTTGACGCCGGTGTCGATCACCGCCACCTTCTGCCCGGCGCCGCGCGAAAAGCGCCAGGCCTTGCGGTATTCGAGCATGGCCTCGGCACTGGTCTGCTTGGTGAAGTCGGTACCGGGCAGCACGCCGGTGGGGACGCCGCAGATCGACTTCTGCTCGGTCGGCTGCGTCGGTGCGACGGGACCGGTCGGCGGTGGGCCGGGTTCGACGACGGGCGGGGTGACCGCACCGGCCGGGGGCGCACCGAAGCCGGCCAGCGCCACCGTGAGAACGACGGTCACCACCGCCGCGCACCGCCGGGCGCTCATCAGCCGCCAAGCCGTTCGTACAGTCCGAGCGGCCACAGGGCCATCGGGATCACCGCGGCCACGGCCAGATACTCCAGATAGCCGACGGTTGGCCGGAACCGGCGAAGATACGGGGCGGCGACCCCGCCGACAGCCAGCACCGCGAGCACGACGACCCCGGTGAGCTGCAGTGGCCACACCCCGGTCTGGGCTTGCACGCAGGCCACCAGCACGAGCGCACCAGCAGGTACGGCGAGCGCGGCGCGTTCCGGCCAGGCTGCCGACCGGCGGCTGCTCAGTGCCAGTACCGCGCCGCAGCCCAGGGCGAAAGCGAATGCCGCCCAGCCCGTCTCGACCCGCATCACCACGGTGGTACCGATCAGTGCCGTCGTCGCCGCACCCGCCAGCAGCCCCGAGCGGGTCAGCACCGCGGAATGCACCCGGTCCCACACCTGCTCCGCGCTCGGCATCGGGGTGCCCGGCTCGACCGTCGCAGCGGACTCGGTGAAGGGATCATCCCCGCGGGCCGCCGCCACGGACGCCACCGGGTACTGGTCCAGCCGCGCCGTCAACGCCGGTACCGCCAGGCACGCGAACACCGCGACCACGGCGGTCACGGTGGCCACCACCGGGACCGGTACTCCCAGGGCACGGGCCCCGAACGCCACCGTGCCGAAACCCAGCAGCACCGCCGCGGCGACATAGGTCCAGTGGCCGGCGGCGATCAGCCGGTGACAGATCACCGTGAGCCCCAACAAGATTGCGCATGCAGCGACCAAACCGACCGCACCGTGCGGGGCGGCAGGCACCCAGCCGGCCGCGGCGCCGACCGCGATCACCGGCGGACCCACCGCCGCCGCGATGTCGGACCGGCCCAGCACTCGACGCACCAGCGCGGCACCGGCGACCAGGGTGACCAGCATCAGTGCCGCTGCCACCATGACGACCGTCCGGTGCGCCGCCAATGCCGGCGCCAGCAGCAGAACGACCCACACCGCCGCGCACAGCCACAACCCGGCGAACGCCATCGTCCGCGCCGCGGTGGCACTCCAGGCCGCATATGACGCCCGGTTCAGCCGAGCCGCCGCGTCCACCACGTCGTCGTACAACGCGGGCGGCGACAGCGCCCGGCGTGCCGAAAGGCGTAGCAGTTCGCCGTTTTTCACCCCGGCTTCACGCAGCGTGCGGTCGGGCCGCAGTACACCGGCGCCGGCCCGGTCCTCGCGACTGAGCTCCCAGAACGTCCGCCGCTCGTCGCGATCGGCCAGGTCGTCACTGCGCTCGTCGTCCCGGGACTTGATCAGCCGGGCCAGCTCGGGCAGGAACGCCGCCACCGGGACGTCGGCCGGCAGCGCGACATCGAGCTGGGTGCGTCCGCCGACCACCGACACCCGGATCGACTCGGGCGCCGCGGACACCACGTGCACCGGGCGAAGCTCCTCGACCCCGGTCACAGGTCAGGCATCCTCGACAGTTGAACCACGCCGCTACGGGTGGTCCGCGAGACCAGCATGCCGCGGCCGGGTGGCATCGCGCTGGCCTTGTACCCGCCGAACAGCCCGCCCTCGTCTCGGCTCCCGCTCATCACCAAACCGTTGCAGGACAGGTCTTTCAGACGGCCGACGATCGGATCCATCATCGCCCGTCCGGCACCGCCGCTGCGCCGGGTGATGATGACGCGCAGGCCGATGTCGCGGGCCTGCGGCAGATACTCGACCAGCGGCCCGAGCGGATGGCTCAGCGAACCCCCGGGGATCAGGTCGTAGTCGTCGATCATCACGAACAGATCCGGCCCCGACCACCAGGACCGTTCCTTGAGCTGCTGCTGGGTGATGTCGTTGGGCGGCAGCCGGTCCTTGAGCGCACCGGCCAGTGCGGTCATGAGATCCGTGCACGACTGTGGGGCCGTGGCGTAGCCGCCCAGGTATTCGTCGGGGACGACGCCCAGCATCGAGCGACGGAAGTCGACCAGGATGATCTTGGCTTCCACCGGGGTGGCGTTCTCCATCACGCCGGCCGCGATGTTGCGCAGCAGACCGGTCTTGCCGCATTCGGTGTCGGCGAAGGCCACCAGGTGCGGCTGCGCATCGAAATCCAGGATCACCGGCGCCAACTCTTCCTCGTTGATGCCAATGGCGATTCGCGCCTTGCTGAGTTGGCCGGCCTCGCGGGCGACCCGGACGACTTCGTCGCGGTTCACGTCGTGCGGCAGCATCCGCACCTTCGGGGCCTCGCGGTCCTGGTAGTGGGCGCGCACCGCCTCGACGGCCCCGGCCACCCCGGCCGGCAGATCCTCCACGCCGGAGCTGGAGTCCAGCCGCGGCAACGCGATCAGGATGTGCAGGCGTTCGGAGTTGATGCCGCGCCCCGGCCGCCCGATCGGCACCAGCTCGGCCGACCGGCGGGCCACCTCACTGTCGATCGGATCACCGAGGCGCAGCTCGACACGCGTGCCGAGCATGTCCTTTACCGCCGGCCGGATCTCCATCCACCGCGATGCGGTGATCGCCACGTGAACGCCGTAGGACAGGCCCTGGATGGCCAGCGACTGGATCACCGGGTCGAGCTGCTCGAAGTCACTCTTGATCGACGCCCAACCGTCGACAACCAGCACCACATCGCCGAAGTTGTCCTGGCTCAACGGATCCTGCGCGGCCTCCTCCGGAGGTAGCGCGGCCAGCCGGGCCTTGCGCTGGCGGAAGTCGCGCATGGATTCGATGCCGAGTTCGCGGAACAGCTGCTCGCGGCTTCGCAGCACCCCGGCCACCTCGGCCACGGTGCGCCGGATGGCGTCGGCGTCCATTCGACCGGCCACCCCGCCGACGTGCGGCAACTTCGCCAGGCTGGTGAGTGTGCCGCCACCGAAGTCCAGGCAGTAGAACTGCAACTGCTCGGGGGTGTGGGTGGCGGCCGCGGCCATGATCAGCGTGCGCAGCGTCGTCGACTTGCCCGACTGCGGCCCGCCGACCACCGCGACGTTGCCCTGCGCGCCGGACAGATCGACCATGAGCACGTCGCGGCGCTGATCGTAGGGCCGGTCCACCACACCCATCGGCATCCACAGCCGGCCGTTGAGGTTCTGCGGGGACGACCAATCCGATTCGGGCAGAAGCTCGTTCACCGCGGGACTGTCGTCGAGCGGCGGCAGCCACACCTCGTGGGCGGGCCTGCCGTGCCCGCGCAGGCGGCTGACCACCATGTCGAGCAGGGTCGTCTTGGTCGGCCCCGAGCTGGCCCGCTCCGGCTCGGTCTCCGGCATCTCGTGGGGCAGCGGCACGCGCTCGGGCACCGGGTCCTTCTTGACCGGCGTGGCGGTGAACAGCTTGGGCGCCAGCGCCCCCAAGTGGGTCACCCGCCCGGTGCGCGCCGAGATCCGGGGTTTGACGTACTCCCCCGAGACATAGCAGGCGTTGAACCGGATCGGCTCGGAGGCATCGCATTTCAGGAACGCCGAGCCGGGGACGCTGGGCAGGTGATAGGCATCGGGCACTCCGAGCACGCTGCGAGATTCACCCGCGGAGAACGTCTTGAGGCCGATCCGGTAGGACAGGTGCGAGTCCAGACCGCGCAGCTTGCCCTCCTCCAGTCGCTGCGAGGCCAGCAGCAGGTGCATGTGCAGCGAGCGGCCCAGCCGACCGATCATCACGAACAGCTCGGCGAAATCCGGTTTCTGGGACAGCAGTTCGGAGAACTCGTCGACCACGACGAACAGTGCGGGCAGCGGTTCGAGGTCGGCCCCGGCCGCGCGGGCCCGCTCGTATTCGGTGACGTTCGGGAAGTTTCCGGCGGCCCGCAGCAGTTCCTGCCGGCGGTTCATCTCGCCGGACAGCGCGTCCCGCATACGGTCCACCATGGTGAGCTCGTCTTCGAGGTTGGTGATGATGGCCGCGATGTGGGCGATGCCTTCCAGGCCCAGGAAGGTGGCGCCACCCTTGAAGTCGACGAGCACGAGGTTGAGCTGTTCGGGTGAGTGCGACGTGATCATCGACAGCACCAGAGTGCGCAGGAATTCCGACTTACCCGAGCCCGTGGCGCCGATACACAGCCCGTGCGGCCCCATGCCGCCCTCGGCCGCCTCCTTGATGTCGAGTTCGATGGGCTGACCGTTCGGGGTGATCCCGATCGGCACCCGCAGCCGCTCCCGCGGCGAGCGCTGCCGCCATACCTGTTCCGGCACGATGCCCGCGGCGTCGGGGATCTTCAGCAGCGCCATCAGGCCGGGATCGACTGCCCGGGAATCGGCTTCCAGGCTGACGATGTGCGCGGCGTTCGCCGGGCGGTAGCGGCCGATCCGTCGTGCCGTGGTCTCGGCCTCAGCAATGGTGATGGTGTCCGGGGTGGCGAACCGCTCGACCCCCACCGCGGTGCGGGCGGCCACGTCGTCACCGTCGAGGACAAGTTGCAGGCTGCGGCGGGCCGACGCCCCGGCCCGCAAGCCGTTCAGGTCAAGCAGCGTGACGCTGTCGAGCCCGGCGTCGGTGATCAACTGTTCGTCGCCGGTGACGAATCCGTCATCCAGTACCACCACGAGTTGCTTGAGCCCTTGCGTGGGCTGCGCGTTGCGGGTGAACCGGCCGCGTTCGGCCAGTTCGGCCGACATCGCGGTCTCCATCAGCTCCAGCGTGGGGAACAGCAGCCGCATCGAGCCCAGACCGTCACGGGTCGACGCATGCTGCGCGTGCGGCAGCCACTTGACCCAGCTCCAGTTCTCCCCGTCCGGGTTGGCCGTGACGATGGCCACCTGCACATGGTCGGGTCCGTGAAACGTGCACAGCTCCAACACCATCGAGCGCACCAGCTGCTGGGCGAGCTTGCGGTCGCCTTCGAACGTGATGGTGGGGAACGCCCGCAACGACACCGCGGTCGGCAGGGCATGCACCACCGAGTGGGTCTTGACGAACCGGCGCAGCGCCACCGTCGACACCGGTTCCAGGTCTTCTGGCGGGCCGGTCTCGGGTGCCATCAACCGCGTCGCCAGCCGGTGCGTCCCGATACCGACCCGGATGTGGCAGTAATCGGCATCGCTGGGCCGCCGCTCCCACATCCGCCGGGTGCCCACCACGTCGCTCAGAGCCCGCGGGTCGGGGTGGCTCCATTCCAGTGCCGCGCGTTGTTCGGCGCCGGTGGTGTCGGCTTCCTCGCGAAGATTCGCCAGGTAACTGAAGTAGTCCTTGCGTTCCTCGTTGAGCTCGGCGGCGGCTTTGCCATTGCGGTTCCCACCGCCCATGAACATGCCGACCATCGACATGATCATCATCATCGGAAACAGCAGGAACATCGGGTTTCTGGCCATGTCCCGGCCGCCGACCGTGACCATCAGCGCGATCATGCCGATCACCGCGACCAGCATCACGAACGGCATCAGCCGCATCATCAGGTTGCCCGGGATCGCCCGCGGCACCTCGGGCGGTGGGGCCAGGTTGACCTCGCCGCCGGGCATCCGCGGCGGCGCCACCCGTAAGCGGCGGACGAACCCCTGCGTACTCAACCTTCCCTCCCCGGAAGCTGCTGGAGCCGGATGCTGGGTATTGTTCGTGTCGAGCAATCCCATTGCGCAGGAGGCCGACTGGATTGTGACCCTACTTGAGCCAGAGCTCGAAGCCGAAGCCGAACCCGAGCTGAGCCGATTGACCCTGGTGGTCGGCGAACTGAACATCGATGTCGGGCTGCCTGCACACGTCAGCATCGCCCAATACATTCCCGATGTCATCGATATCGCAAATGAACAGATCACGACCCAGGACGCGATCGTCAAGTTCGACGCCGCCGACGGGCGGTGGACGTTGGCCCCGCTCGGCGGCGCACCGATCGCCCCGCACCTGTCCCTCGGCGAGGCCGGGGTCCACGACGGCGACCTGTTGATGATCTGCGCGGTGGGCCAGCCGGTCAGCCCACTGTTGTTCGACGACGTCGACGACACCCACACCACCGAGGCCGGCGCCGTCCGGCGTTGGCTCGCGGACAACGCGAACGCACTGGCCGGTTTCGGTGTCACGGCGGCTGCCGCGGTCACACTGTCCGGCGTGGTGGCGCACTGGGCCGCTCAACCCGCGGTGCCCGCGGCGGTCCTGGCCCTCGGCGTGATCGGGATGGTGCTGGCCTGCCTGGTGGCGCACCGGTCCGTAGCCGCCGCGGCGCCGGGGTGGATCACCGCGGTGTCGACGCCACTGGTGTTCGCGGGCTCGCTGTATCTGGTGCCCGGCGGTTCCGGCATCACCTCACTGCCGATGGCGTTCGCCCTGACCGCGTTCGGTGCGCTCCTGGTGCTGCTCGTCTCGGGCAGCGGATCTGCCGTGTACACCGCGATCATCGCCGTGTGCGCTTTCGGTGGCGTCAGTTCGGCGGCGATGTTGCTGTGGCATCCGCCCATCCGCGCGGTGGGAGCTTTGCTCGCCACCGTCGCCGTTATCGTCGTCTATCTCGCCCCGCGAGTGACGATCGGGCTGTCGAAACTTCCGATCCCACGGGTGCCGACGGCCGGTGAACCGCTCGACGACATCGAGACTCAGGGCGGCCCAACTGTCGAGGGCGTCAACGCGATCGGCAAGCAGATCATCCCCACTGAAGAAGACCTGATCAGCCGGGTTCGGCGGGCCAATCAGCACCTCACCGGGATTCTGGTCGCGGCCGCGCTCGCGGCTCTGGTCGGCTGTTACCTGGCGGTGGATGTCAGTGACGGGTTCTATTGGCAGGGCACCGTTTTCGCCGTGATGGTGGCGACGGTACTGTGCCTGCGCGGTCGCGGCCACCATGACCTGGTGCAATCGGCCACGCTCATCGGCAGCGGGCTGACCATCGCCGTCGCCGTCGTCCTCAAGACCGCGCTGAACGTCGAGGGGTGGCAGACCCGTGCCGTGGTGGTACTGCTCGCCCTGATGGTGTTGATCCTGGCCTGTGGGCTGGTCGCCCCCCTGCGCGAGTTCTCCCCGGTGGCGCGGCGCCAGGTCGAGATACTCGAATACATCGCGGTGGGATCGCTTTTCCCGCTGTGCTTCTGGATCGTTCGGGTCTACGCGTTCTTCCGCGAGATGCGCCTCTAGACTACGGCTTACCCGTCGACACCTTGCTGCTGTCCGGATCGGCCGCCATGCCGTCGTGGGCGACCAGCGCCGCCTCCTGGGACAGTTCCGGTCCGGCCGGCAGCAGCGACAGCACCGGCCACGGCGCCCACTGCGGGGCGTTGGCCGGGCCGTCGGGAACCTTGACGCCGGCGACGCCGAGCACCTCGGCCGTCGGAAAATCCTTGATGTGGTAGCGCACTCCGGTGTCGGACACGTAGAACAGCTGCCCGGTCGAGCGGCTGTCCGGATCGTTGCCGGTGGCCTGCACGTACTCCCCGGCGCCCGGCGTCAGGTACACCGAGTCGGCACCGGCACCGCCGCCGTCGGCGCTGGCCAGCCGGACCATCTGCGCACCCTCGGCGGTAGGCAGCCGGTGCCCGACCAGAAGCCGCACGTTCGCGCGGGCGTCGGTGTTGGACCGCTGCCACGCCATACACACCACCCGGTCCGGGTTGGGCGGCACGATGCGGGGCGACTGCTGGGGGTAATGGTCGGTCGTCAACCGGTGCACCGTCGGCACCTCGGCCAGCGTGGCCGGGGCGATCTCGGCAGCCTGCCCGGTGGTCTCCTCGCCCGACGCGCCGTAGCGGATGATGTCGGCGGTGGCCTGCGATACCGGCTGCAGTCCCTCGCGCAGCACGACGTAGAGCTGTTCGCCACGGGAGTCGACGGATTTCACGATCGCGCCCACCGGATGCTCCGGCCCCAGCGGCCCCGGCTCCCCGGAACCCTGGATGGCCACCGGAGTGATCGGGTCGACCAGCGGGAAGGTGTTGAGCACGGACGACGACATCGGCCGGGTGGCCGCGCCCTGGAGGTGAAGACCGTTGAGCAGCACCGGATCTGACATGTCGATCGGGGCCCGAACCCCGCCGTAGACGAGATAGGTGGTGCCGCCGCTTTCGGTGAGGATCGCCTCGTCGGCGTCGGCCGGGCGAATGCCGGCGTCGAGCACCGGGTCGTTGGCCAGCACCGTGGTCTGCAGGCTGGCCGTGCCCGTAGTTTCGGTGACGGCCGGCGTCTGCAAGTTGTCGCAGACGGTCCACGACGACATCGCCAGGTCGTCGCCGCGGTTGATGCTCGTCGGCGCGCCGACGATGCCGACCATCGGTCCGCGTGGTAGCGCGTCGAGGAATTTGTCGTCGACCTGTTTGGGGCTGTCGTTCTTGCCGACAATCAGCCGCGCCGAAGCCAGGTTCAGCACGGGGTGGATCTGCTCACCGATCCGGACGAACGGTGCACCGCTGGACTTGCTCAGCACGATCTGTGCGTCGCCGAGATTGGGTGTGGGCTTGAAGAACGCCATCACCGCCGAGGCCCCGGTGATCAGGACGGCGATCACCACTCCGACGATCAGGGCCCGCATCTGGCCGCGCATCGGGTCGTGGATCATCCGCGAGTCGCCCCGGATGAGTGCGTGCTCAAGGCGGCGGATCAGGAAACGGTAGCCGTTCACCTGTGCGCGAGTGGTAACTTGCGCTGGCATGCGTAGTGTTTAGCACGTCCGCACCACCTCGACATGACGTCCGAGCGCCTATTCGAAAAGCGATGCGTCCATTGACTTTCGCAGCAAAGCTGACCACCGCCGGCGATACCGGTCCGCAGCGGGTGTTCCCGCTGGTCGACCTCGTTGCCCTGCAAATTATCGTCGTCGTCGGTATCGTCACCGCCCAGTTACTGCACCGACCCGGCTGGCAGGGCGCGGTCGCGGGCCTGGCGGTGGGTTTGCTTCTGGTTGCTCCGGTGGTGCGGGGGACGACGGCGCCCCGGGCGCTCGCGTTGCGCGGCAGGTTCGTGCGCAACCGGCGGCGGCGCACGGGCAAGGCCGCGTCGAACTCCCTGCCTGCCGAGCCGTTCGACGTCCCGACGCCCGACGGTCTGCAGATCGGATTCCGTTGGAACGGCGCGACTTTGCTGTCGTTGCTCAAGATCGACGAAAACCCCAGGGCGTTGACCGTTTTGGAGCCCGGCGTCACCGTTTCCGGGGAGATGGTTCCCGTGCAGGCCCTGCTCGACTGCCTGCGTCAGTTCGACATCACGCTTGAGTCCATCGACATCATCAGCCAGGGCGCCCGCTCGGCCGGTCACACCGACGTCGCCGCGGTCTATGACTCGGTGTTGGGACCGCTGCCCGCGATCGCCCAGCGCACCGTGTGGATTGCCGTGCGGTTCAATCCGTCACGCTGCGCGGAGGCGGTCCGTCGTCGCGGCGGTGACCGCGACGGCATCCTGCGCGCCGCCACCACCGCGACCCGCCGGGTCGCCAACCGGCTGGCCGAGGCCGGTCTACAGCCGCAGTTCCTCTCCGCAAGCGGCATCGCGGCGGCCACCAATCAGCTCAGCGACGGCGTGAATCTCGGCACTGTGGAAGAAACCTGGGAGGACTGCCGGGAAGGCCACTTCCGCTTGTCCAGCTTCGCCGTGGAACCGGACATGTTGACCACGCCGGGTCTCGGACTGTTGTGGACGGTGCCGAGTTACTCCACCACGGTGTGCCTGTCGCTGCGAGAGGCTGCTGAGGAAGAGCTGGTTCAGGTTCGCGGATTGGTCCGCTTCGACAGCGACGTGCGTGTCCCCACTCAACTGCGCGGTCTCATTCCGCTGCACGGTCAGCAGTTCTCCGCGCTGGCCGCCACCCTCCCGATTCCGACGGTGCCCGGTGCCGACCGGATCGAGCACTGGGCGTCGGGCCTTCGCGGCGATGCGTTGAGTGAGCTGGCGCTACCCGCTTCGGGCTGTGGTCAGGTGATCGGGGCCGACGAACAGGGGCGAGCCGTCGCGCTTCCCGTGTTCGGCCCACAGATTCGCCGGGTGGAGATCATCGGGACGCTGCACCTGGCCCAGCAGGTGGTGCTGCGCTCGCTGGCCTTGGGCGCCCGGGTATTGGTGCACAGCCGGCGGCCCGCGTTCTGGCGCGACATGGTCGAGGCGGTCGGGCGCCACGACCTGCTGTGGGTCGCCGACTTCAACCGGCGCGCCATCCAGGCCGGCGCGGAACGCAATTACACCGTCGAGATGTTCGACGGTGTTCCGGAGCAGTCGGTCCGGATCGGCGTCACCGCCATGGTGCTCGCCCCGCCGAACACCCCCGCCGGCCAGGCCGACGTGGTCCTTGACCTGATCTCGCTGGAGCACGACACCGTCAAGGTCAGCACCCAGGCCGGCTCGGCGGTGGTCACGATGGTCGCCACCGACGACGAGATGCGTTATCTGCGAGCATCCGCGAACAGCATCGACTGATGTGAAGGAGTGATCGTGGTCAATCCGCTTTACCGCAACCTGACGATCGTGGTGGTCGTGCTGGGCCTGGCCGCCTACGGCGTGAGTTTCGGCCCGGCGGCCGACGGCGGCGGCACCGACTGGCACGTCAGGTTCGCCGCACTGGCCGCTCTCGCCGCGGCAATCAGCTTGCTGCCCAAGCAGACTGCCCGCCCATGGCTGCCCGCTCTCCTGGCCGCGGCGGGTTTCCTCGATGCCCTGTCGAGCGCTCTGGCCTCCACGTCGGGAGCCTCAGGGTGGGTTCTGACCACTATCGCGGTGCTCAACGGATTGCAGGCCGCGGCAGCGATCGCGGCATTGTGGCTGGCGCCGGAAGCGCCGGCCACGGCCGCCACCGCCGGCGGATACGAGGCCTACCTGGACTACTACAACCAGGCCGTGCAGCAGTACTACCAGCAGGCCGCGGTGGCGCAACCGGATTCGGTGCAGCGCAGCGCGTACGGCCAGGCGCATGCCCAGGGCTATGGGCATGCTCAAGCCCACTCCCAGGTCACCCAACAGGCACCCCAGTACGGCGACTACGCCGATCTGCTCTCGCCGCAACAGGATTACAGCCGAGCTACTGCTGCGGCACCCACCCAGTCCGACGGCTTGGCGGCCCCGCCCGGGCGTGCGGGCGCGGGCCCGGCCACTAGCCGCGCGGCCGAGTCAGCCGATGCAACAGCCACGCCGCAGGCACCGTGGCCGCCAACGTCACGATGAACAACACGGTGGCCGAACCGGTGTAGACGTTCCAGCCCAGCACGAACTCCATGACCAGGTCCATGGCGACCACGTGCAGCAGGAACACCTCGTAGGAGATCTCGCCCAGCCACACCATCGGCCGACTGCCCATCATCCTCGCGTAGAGCCCGCGGTCCCCCAGCGCCAGCGGCGCCACCACCAGGGCCGCGATGACCGCGTAGAACAAAGTTTTCGACAGGTCCTCGCTCAGGTTGAGCGCGGGTGCCGTGACGACGCCCGCGATCGGGGTCGAGACCACCAGGTAGCAGGCCAGGGCCAGCGGCAACGCCGCCATCGCATAACAGCGCACACCCATCGTGCCCAGCACGGCCAGCGCCATCCCGCCGACGAACCACACCAGGTAGTGCGGCAGCCAGGCGCCACCACCCACCGGCATCCATTCGGTGTTGTGCAGCAGCACCAGCCACACCGGGCTCACCGCCGCCAGGACGGTCAGCCCCGCCAGCAGCAGGACCGGATGAAAACGTCTGCGGCACAACACCACCAGCAGCAGATAGGCCAACAGCGGCAGCACCGCGTAGAACGCCACCTCCACCGCCAGGCTCCACATCTGGCTCAGCCCCTGGTGCAGGTACTCCGTGAAGTAGTTGTCGCTGTAGATCTGCGTGAGCGTCAGATTGCGCAGCAGACCGGTCCAGGTGTGCCCGGGATTCGGTTGCACGGGCCGCAGTTCGTAGATGCCGTAGACGAGCAAGACGGTGACGACGTAGGCGGGCATGATGCGACGGAACCGATTTCGCGCATAGCGCCAGCTGCTCGGCGCCGCGGCCCCCGAGGCGGCCGCCCGCACCCACGGCCGGAACAGCAGTAACCCCGAGAGCACGAAGAAGATCGCCACCCCGACCTCAAGGCGCGCACTCATCAGACCCAGATATCCCTGGGACAGCAAGCCGGTGCCGTAGGCGGCGTGCGTTCCCATCACGGTCATCGCGGCCACTGCCCGCACCCCGGTCAGCGAGGCGACCCGGTCGGCGTGCCCGATCTGCTCGAGCCCGCCCTGGTCGTCCTCCGCCACCGTGCTCCTTGGTCGGCTCGCCTCCGTGGCCATTTGGCCATTCTGCTGCGCGCACGGCCGTTCGCGTTGTTGCATCGCGGTGTGGGTGAAGAGGTCAAGAACACCGAGTTCAGCCGCGCGCACCGGCAGGAGTACCGGCGCAAGGTCCAGCTGTGCCTGGACGTCTTCGAAACCATGCTGGCCCAGTCGAGTTTCGAGTTCGAGCGCCCGCTCACCGGCATGGAGATCGAATGCAACCTCGTCGACAACGAATATCAGCCCGCGATGACCAACCAGGAAGTGCTGGCCTCCATCGCCGATCCCGCCTATCAAACCGAATTGGGCGCCTACAACATCGAATTCAACGTCCCCCCGCGTCCGCTGCCCGGCCGGGCAGCGCTGGATCTCGAGGACGAGGTGCGGCGTAGCCTGAACGCCGCCGAGATCAAGGCCAACGAGGACGGCGCGCACATCGTGATGGTGGGCATCCTGCCGACGCTGATGCCAGAGCACCTTTCCGACGGCTGGATGAGCGAGTCGACGCGCTATCAAGCCCTCAACGATTCCATCTTCACTGCCCGCGGCGAGGACATGCCGATCGATATCTCCGGGCCGGAACGGCTGAGCCTGCAGTCGGCGTCCATCGCCCCCGAGTCCGCGTGCACCAGCATGCAGCTGCACCTGCAGGTCTCCCCCGCCGATTTCGCCCGCAACTGGAACGCCGCGCAGGTTCTGGCCGGCCCGCAACTCGCGGTGGGCGCCAACTCGCCGTACTTCTTCGGTCACCAGCTGTGGGCCGAGACCCGCATCGAGCTGTTCGCGCAGTCCACCGACACCCGTCCCGACGAACTCAAGTCTCAGGGCGTGCGGCCACGAGTATGGTTCGGCGAGCGTTGGATCACCTCGATCTTCGACCTGTTCGAGGAGAACGTGCGGTACTTCCCGTCTTTGCTGCCGGAGCTGTCCGACGAGGATCCGGTGGCCGAGCTCGCGGCGGGCCGGGCACCTCAGCTGAGCGAGCTGCGGCTGCACAACGGGACCATCTACCGCTGGAACCGTCCGGTGT
The DNA here is from genome assembly GCA_001942045.1 of Mycolicibacterium porcinum. Classification (GTDB taxonomy): domain Bacteria; phylum Actinomycetota; class Actinomycetes; order Mycobacteriales; family Mycobacteriaceae; genus Mycobacterium; species Mycobacterium porcinum_A. Next base: position 11,724 of record MSTD01000042.1, on the reverse strand, counting down.
ACGACGTGGTGGACGGCGTTCCTCATCTACGGGTGGAGAACCGCGTGCTCCCCGCCGGACCGACCGTGGTGGACATGCTCGCCAATGCGGCGTTCTATTACGGCCTATTGCGCACGCTGTCCGAAGAAGACCGGCCGTTGTGGACCAAGATGAGCTTCGCCGCGGCGCACCACAACTTCCTCGAGGGCGCCCAGCACGGTCTGGATGCCCGGCTGTACTGGCCCGGACTGGGCGAGGTGACGCCCGATGAACTGGTGCTGCGCAAGCTACTGCCGATGGCCCACGACGGGCTGCGCCGCTGGGGTGTGGCGGGGGAAGTGTGCGACCGCTACCTCGGGGTGATAGAAGGCCGCGCGAAGACCGGAAAGACGGGTTCGACCTGGCAGGTTGCGACGGTTCAGAAACTGCAGTCACAGGGGTTGACCAGGCCCAAAGCCCTGGCGGAAATGTTGCGGGAGTATGTCCAGCGGATGCACAGTAATGAGCCCGTCCACACCTGGGATTGAGGCGCGTACGTTGGAACCATGACATCTGAACAGGTCCTGGACTGGGATGGCGCATACAAGGGGGAAGCAGGTTTCGAGGGGCCGCCACCGTGGAACATCGGGGAGCCGCAGCCTGAACTCGCCGCGCTACACCGGGCCGGGAAGTTCGAAAGCGACGTGCTCGACGCCGGCTGCGGACATGCCGAATTGTCGCTGGCGCTGGCGTCGGACGGCCTCACGGTTGTCGGGCTGGATCTGAGTCCCACCGCGATCGCCGCGGCCAACAACGCCGCGCAGGTGCGCGGATTGTCGACGGCGAGTTTCGCCCAGGCTGACATCACGTCGTTCACCGGTTACGACGGCCGGTTCAACACCGTGATCGATTCGACCCTGTTCCACTCGCTGCCGATCGAAGGCCGCGACGGCTACCTGAAATCCATCCACCGCGCCTCTGCGCCGGGTGCGCATTACTACGTGCTGGTGTTCGCCAAGGGCGCGTTCCCGGCCGAGTTGGAGACCAAGCCCAACGAGGTCGACGAGGACGAGCTGCGGGCTGCGGTGTCGAAGTACTGGGAGGTCGACGAGATCCGGCCGGCCTTCATCCATGCGAACGCCATGGCAGTGCCCTCGGATGTTCCGTTCGAGCTGCCGCCGCATGACCGCGACGAGAAGGGCCGCATAAAGTTCCCGGCCTTCCTGTTGACCGCGCACAAGGCGGGCTGAGTTCGGCGGAGCCCCCCTGAACATGCGGGGGTGGCTCGAGTTTCTGTACGCCACACTGACGGGCCAGTATCCCGACAGCCGCACGGGCAACGTCGACCCGGCTGATCCGTACTTCAGCAGCTTCTTCTGAGTCGCCTGATAGCAGCCTCCCGCCGCGCGTCGTCAAACTGAGCCGAGCCGCGCGCGATGCGTAGAGTTCCCGCATTACAAGGGTGCGGACTCCGAGGGTTTACTCATGAAGCTGTGGCGCAGGTTGGTTGTGTGTGGTGCTGCCGTTGCAGCCATATTTCTGGTTGAACCCGCCGTGGCCTTGGCAGATGAGTACATCGATTTCGGAACCAACCAGTCGGCGTGCAAAAGCGCGGCAAGACAGGCAAATGCGACTGGCAATCGTGGTTCATATTGCTACGAAACTGGTCCTGGCCACTACACGCTGTACTTCGCGAACTAACGGGCTCACAGACAGGCTGAGTCACCCAAACGCGATCCCGTTGACGACCAATTTGCCGGTTCCTCAAATAGACCAAGAAATACGGTCTCACCTGCTAATATTTCGGACCTGCAGAGAGAGAAGAGTCGGACATGCGCCGAACATCTGGAACCCTCACGCGCCTCATTGCCGCGGCTGGTGCAGGTTTCGCGATATCCGCGATGCTCGGAGCACCCGCCGCCGTCGCGCAGGGTTGTGACACCGCCAAAGGCGAGTCAGAAATCAACGGCGAATGCATCTATCCCGACAACAAGACGCATCAAGTCCCCGGCGGGAAGGTCCAATGCACACAGCACAGCTGTGTGTACAGAGAGGACCACTGAAAAACACCGGTGGCGAGCTCAATTCAGCCGCCGCATCCTCCTCCAGCCGCTGGGATCTCGACACGCAAGTGGGCGTCGAGGAACCGTGGGGAATCGACGCGGCCCGGGTGGCAAGCATCCAGGCCGCGGTCACGGACCGGCTCGGCCAGTGGTCCGTCTGTGAATTGGTGTGGTCAACGGCTTTTCGGCCGCGGCGGACTTCGGCACGGGCGTGGTTCGACGTGGCGGGTCCGGCGACCCCGCCGCCGAGACCCGCCGCATTTCTGCGCCTGTCACTGTGTAGTTGTCAAACAGCGTCGAGAAGTTGGCTATGCGGCGGTGGGCATGGCGGTGAGGGTGCGGCGTGCGTGTGAGCGTAGGTGCGGCGGTTCGGGGCCTGCCGGGTCATGCGGTGGGATAAACCAGGGATGGCGGTCGGGTCCGAGGTAGAGCTGCCAGTCGCTGTGGTGAATCAATGTGTGGTGCCGGCGGCAGAGTAGGACACCGTTGTCGAGGCTGGTGATTCCTCCTGTCCCCCATGGGTTTATGTGGTGAGCGTCGCACCAGGACACGGGTCTGCCGCAACCAGGGAAGGCGCAGCCGTCGTCCCGTACGGCCAAGGCTTTGCGGATGCGGGGCGGGAACAGTCGCTCGGCGCGGCCCACGTCCAGGGGCGCCTGGTTCTCGTCGACGAGGACCGACTCAGCGGTGCAGTCGCAAGCGATCAGGTCCGCAGTTGCGGTGCTGATCGGCCCGGTGAAGCCGAGCTTGTCCACGCACTGCTGACCGAACACCCCCACCCCCGCCGACGCTGTTGGCGTTGGGTGGGCGGGCCGGACAAGGGTGACGTGTGGGAGCACTCCGCCGGAAGTGGGGCGTTCCGAGTGGGACAGGTAATCACGGACCAGTTGTCCGAACGCGTCGGCGCGCCGCCGGGTGGTCGAGCGGGGGTCAGGTGATCCATCCGGCAGTGGAACGGGCCGACACAGCGGGTCCAATGCGGCAAGCAGTTCTTCGCCGGTGAGCGCATCGAGGTCAAGGGTGGCGCTGATGCGGCCTTCGTCGTTCTGGTTCAGGGTCATCTCGTTGAGGTCGGCGTTCTCGGCAACCGGCACCGCTGCCTCCTGCGCCGGCCGCGCCGACGCCCAGCCGATGGCGATCTCGCGAGCTTTGGCGTTGACTGCCGACGGGGTGGTCTGGATCATCAGGGTCCGCACCGCCCGGACCGTGTCCTCGTCGGATAACTCGACACGGTCGTGGATGTGTTTGATGCCTTTCCCGACCGCGTCTGCAAATTCGATGCCCAGCGCCCCGAGACGTTGCTGCCGAGTCACCGCGGGCAAGGTATGCGCTGTGCGTCCGACCCGTGCTGCGCGATACGCCGCTGCAGGGGCCACACCCAACCGAGTCAACAATTCCGCCCCGGTGCGGAGGCGATGGCGGGCCGGGATCCCGGTCCGTTCAGCCGCTGCGACCGCTTGGGCGATCACATGGTTGAGCAGATTGCCGGCGGTGACCGCGGCCGCGAGGACCGCCATCAGCGGCTGGTCATCAACCACCCGCCGGGGACTGTCGAGCAGATGAAACAGCCGTCGATCACCGTCGTCGTCGGGCGGCGGTGACGGGGTGAGGTCATCGATGAGCACATCAATGACGGTTTCCAGATAGGTGGCGTCCATGACATATACCCAAGCTCTCAACGAGGGGTGGCACGCAGGGCGTGCGGTGCGGTGCGGTCGACAAATGAATCGACTCCGACAGTCTTGGCGTCCCAGGAACCGTCGAGCCAGTGGCGCGGGCGAAGCTCTCAGTTGCCCTTCCGGGGGGAGAACTTCTATTCGAACTTGTGTTCGATATTACGCTTCGTGATGATCTGCCGCAAGTGCTATCTCTCAGGACATCGGTGACAGTTCCGGTGGTCTTGGCGGTGACACTTCTGGCCCCAGGCTCGGGCGGTGGCTGTCAATGAACCCATCGATCCTCGCGTCCGCCTGGCGATCTCGCAGTTGCCCGATGATGCACCCCGCGGGCGGTCTCGACGTTCTGCGCCGAATACGGCATCTCCCGAAAGTCGTTCTACGAGTTACGCAAACGCGGGAAGGTCGACGGGCCGGCCGCGGTCCTCGAACCCCGGACCCGCCGGCCGATGTCCTGAGGGACAACAATGATCTGCCGCAAGGGGCGCTTGGCCCGACTATGGCGCGGCGCGCAACACTGCGGCGAACTGCTCCAGGTCCTCGGCCGTGGTGTCGACATGCGGTGAGATCCGTAGAACGGGCTTGGTCATCTCGAACGGCGCCCGCGCCAATTCGCATGCGGTGGTGACGATTCCACGCTCGGCGATGAGCCAGGCCCGCACCGCGACCGGGTCGGCTCCATCGATGGGTTCCAAAGTTGTGATCGCGGTGGGCTCGTCGACGGCTTCTACGACGCGCCACCCTGGTACCTCGGCCAGCACCTGCCGCGCCGTGCGGCCCACCTCGGCCAGCCGGCCGCGGACCGCTTCCGGTCCGGCGGCAAGGTGTTCGCCGAGGGCAATCGAGTATCCGATGCGGGTCGCGGCATTATGCTCGCCGTGCTCGAAGCTCTGCAGCACCGTGACGGGCACATCCCACTCGGCCGGCGGCATACGTCGCCGCAGTCGCGCAACGAGTTCTGGCCGCACCGCCAGGAACCCGACGCCACGCGGCCCGGCCAGCCATTTGCGTGATGACGAGTAGATGGCATCGGCGCCGACGTTGCAGTCCAGATGCCCGAACGCCTGCGCCCCGTCGACCACGATCGGCACGCCGGCCTCGCGGCACACCGCGACCATCTCGGCCAGCGGTTGGGCCACGCCACGGTGGCTGGCCATCGCCGTGAAGTGCACCAAAGCTGGTGGATCAGCGGCGAACTGCCGGGCGATCTCGTCGACCACGACGCGGCCGGCCCCGTCGACCGGCAGGGCCCGCACCTGAAAACCGTTGGCCGCCATGACCGCGAGGTTCGGCCCGAACTCACCGGGCAGGCACGCCAGCGTGCGCTCCCCCGACCAGCTGCCGAGCAACAGATCCAAGGAGTGGTTGGAACCCGACGTGTAGACCACGTCGGCGGCGTCGAGTCCGGTCAGGGCCGCGACCGCCGCCCGGCCCGCCGCCAGGACGGGCGCCGCCGCCTCCGCCGCCACATAGCCGCCGACTTCGGCCTCATGGCGCGCATGCGCGGCGACAGCGTCGATGACGGCGAGGCTCTGCCGCGAGCATGCGCCACTGTCGAGGTGCAGCCCGGCGACCTTGGGCCGGGCGTCGGCCCACTGCTGGGCGAGGCTCATTTCACCGCCAGCGACAGGCCGAAGTCACCGGCATCATCGGTCCACCAATGGGTCTGCCGCAGACCGGCTTTCGCCAGCTCATCGGCGACGCCGTCGGGGCGGAACTTACAGGACACCTCGGTCAGCATCTCCTCACCGGCATCGAATGCGACGTCGAGATCCAGCGCGGCGATCCGGACCCGCTGGGGCGTGTCTGCCCGCAGCCGCATCTCGATGCGCTCCTCGTCGGCGTTCCACTTCGCCACATGCGCGAAACCGTCGAGGTCGAAATCGGCGTCGAGTTCGCGGTTCACCACTGACAGCACATTGCGGTTGAACGCCGCGGTCACGCCGGCAGTGTCGTCATAGGCGCGGACCAACCGGTCGGCGTCCTTCACCAGGTCGGTACCCAACAGCAGGCTGTCGCCGGGCTGCAGGGTTTCGGCCAGGGACGCCAGGAAATCCGCCCGCGGACCGGGGGTGAGATTGCCGATGGTCGACCCGAGGAATGCCACCAGGCGCCGCCCCACCGCCGGGATCTTGCCTAGGTGTTCTTCGAAATCACCACATACCGCATCGATTTCGATGCCCGGATATTCCCGGCCGATCGCGTCGCCGGCAGCGCGCAGCACACCGGCGTCGACGTCGAACGGGATGAACCGGCGCAACTGCCCGCTGTCGCGCATGGCGTCGAGCAGCATCCTGGTCTTCTCCGAGGTGCCGCTGCCCAGCTCGACGAGAGTGTCGGCGCCGGCTGCGGCGACGATCTCCGGAGACCGCTCCCGGAGGATCCGCGCCTCGGTGCGGGTCGGGTAGTACTCGGGGAGCCGGGTGATCTGGTCGAACAGGTCGCTGCCCACCGAGTCGTAGAACCACTTGGGCGGCAGCATCTTCGGCGACTGAGTCAGCCCCTCGCGCACATCGCGACGCAGCGCGGTGGCCGCGGAATCCGCCGCCAGATAGTTGGACAGGGTGAGCGTCATACCGAACCTTTCAGCGGGGTGAGCTCGACATCAGAGCCGGCCACGGTGACCAGGTGCCGGTCCGGGATATCAGCCCAGCCGGGATCGTCGTCATAGGGCTCACTGGCGAGTACGACGCCATCCGGCAGCCGCAGCATCGACAATGTGTCCCCCCAGGTCGTGCCCACCATGCGAGAACCATTGGCGGCCAGGATGTTCAACCGGGCATTCGGATCCAGCGCGCCCACCTCGGCAATGGTCTCCCCAAGAGCATCCAGTCCCCGGGAAAAGATCAGTGCGGCCAGCACAGCGCTGTCGACGACGGACTCGGCCGACCCGGTCAACGGCAGCACCGCACGGTCCACGACGCCGTTGTGGGACAGCAACCACTGCCCATCGCTGAACGGTGCCGAAGCCGAGGGCTCGATCGGCATGCCGATCGTCGCCGACCGCACCGCCGCGACGACGCACCCGCTGCTCAATGCCGGCGCCACCGAGGCAAATGAGGCGTCACCCCACAGCGGCTTGTCGCTGCGCCAGCGACGCGGCACGCCGTCGTCGAAAAACCCGGCGCCCCAGCCGTCGGCGTTCATCAATCCGTGCTTTTGTCGTCGCGGCGCGTAGGACTGCACCAGCAGGCCCTGCGGCGGGTCCAATACGAGCGAGGCCACCGATCGCGGTGCGCCGAGCCAGCCCAGGTGCCTACACATCCCAGGCCAATCGCACACCGGAAAAGATCTGCCGCCGGATCGGATGGTCCCAATTGCGGAAGCTGGGCCGCAGGATGTCGGCGGACACCGCCCATGAGCCGCCGCGAAGGATCCGGTAATCACCGTCGAAGAACGGCTCGGTGTAGCGGTCGTAGACCATCGGGGTGAAGCCGGGCCACGGCCGCAGCGGCGACGTGGTCCACTCCCAGACATCGCCCAACATCTGCTCGACACCATAGGCCGAGGCACCGGCCGGATAGGCCCCCACGGGAGCCGGTCGAAGCGCGTCGCCACCAAGGTTGGCCAGTGCCTCGGTGGGTTCGGAAGTGCCCCACGGGAATCGGCGTCGGCTGCCGGCCACCGGATCCCACGCGCAGGCCTTCTCCCATTCGATCTCGGTGGGCAGCCGGGCCCCGGCCCAGGCGGCATAGGCCTCGGCTTCGAAGTACGTGACGTGCTGCACGGGTTCATCGGCCGGGATCGTCTCGATGTGGCCGAACCGGGTGCGGGTGCCGTCCGGCCCCCAGAACTGCGGCGCGGTCAGCCCTGCCTCCTGCCGGTGGGCCCAACCACGCTCCGACCACCAACGCGACTGCTGATAGCCGCCGTCGTCGATGAACTCGCGCCATTCGGCATTGGTGACCGGCACCCGGCCGATGCGGAATGAGGCCACTTCAACGGAGTGCGCCGGACGTTCGTTGTCGAGTGAATGCGGTTCGGTGAGTTCGTCCACCCCGAGCACGAAAGGGCCACCCGGGATCAGCACCGAGGTGCCGGCCACGCCCGGACGGCCGGCAGGCAACGCCGCCCCGGTGTCGAGCAGGGGCGGCCCGGTCCGCAGGCTTAACGCCTGCAGCATGGTCTCGTCGTGTTGGTTCTCGTGACTGATCACCAGACCGAAGTTGAACCCGGCGTCGTCGGCGTCAAGAGAATCGAGGGCGTCGAGCGCGCGGGATCGCACCGTCGCGCAGTAAGCGCGCGCATCGGTGGGAGGCAACAGCGGAAGGTCGACGCGGCTGGCGCGTGAGTGCACGAAGGCGTCGTAGAGCCGGTCCACCTCGGGATCGAGCATGCCCGGCCGGTCGGAGTTGCCGCCGCGCAGCAGCCACAGCTCCTCCTGCTGACCGATATGGGCGAGATCCCAGACCAGCGGGCTCATCAACGGGCTGTATTGGCGGTGCAATTCAGCGTCGTCGAAGTCGACCAGGCGCAGAGTACGGTCCCGCGCCCGGGTGAGCTGCTGCGCCAGTGTCTCGCGTGAGGTCAAAGCTCGCCCTTCACCAGTTGGCTCATCGCAGAAGCGATTCCGTGGCTCACCACCCGATCGGCGAAATCGTCGGCCGGGCAGCGTCCCTCCTGGACCGAACGCGTCAACTGCTCCATCGATTCCGTCAGGTCGGCCGGGGCCCGCTCTGCGGCCGCTGCCACGCACGCGATCGCCGCGTCCTGCAGCCGTCGATCGGTGAGCCCGGTGCGGGCGGCCCGGTCCCATGCGGTGGCGACCGGTGCCGTCGCTTCGGTGGCGATCGCGGCGGCTTCGGGATCGTCGAGAAGCGTGGTCAGCATGAACACCACCGCGGGCCACAGGGCGTCCGGAACGCTGTCGAGATAACGGATCTCCAGCCAACGCCGCGGCCGCACCGGCGGAAACAACGTGGTGAGGTGGTATTCGAGGTCGGCATCGGTGGGGCGACGGCCGCCGAGGACCGCGCGTCCGTCGGCCCAGTCGGCGAATGGCACCCAGTTGGTCACCGGGACCGCCTCCGGACTGTTGACGAGCATCACCGGGGCCCGCAGCGCGTACCGCGCCCAGTCACTGGCCGGATCGTCGCCGTCAGCCCCCAGAATCGGGCCGCAGCGCGCGGAATCCAGCTGACCCCACACCCGCTGCCGCGAGGACTTCCACCCGGTGAACCGCCCACCGAGCATCGGCGAATTCGCCGTGATGGCAATCATCGTCGGGCCCAGCGCGTGGGCCAGCCGAACCCGCCGCGCCCACCCGTCCCGTGGGCCGGCGTCGAGGTTGACCTGAACCGACGCCGTCGACGTCATCATCGCGGCGCCGGGGCCGGCCGTCCCGCTGGCCGCGAAAAACTGTTCCATGGCCTGATAGCGCGGCCCCGGGTTGATCCGCTGGGTGGGCCGCACCGGATCGGCGCCCAACAGCACGAGTGCTAGACCGCGGCGTTCGAACTCCGCACGCAGCACGGCCCGATCGGCCATCAGTGCGGTGATCGCCGCCGACGGACCGTCGGTCGGTGGGCCCGAGAGTTCGACCGCGCCCCCGGGTTCGACGGTGATCCGGCTGGCACCGGGCAGCGTGGGCACCGAGGCGATGACATCGGAGATCTCATCCCAGCCGGGACGTCGCAGCGGATCGGTGAGGTCGAAACAGTGCGCCTCGATCTCCAGACCCACCGGCCCGACGGGCCCGTCATCCAGGCAGCGGGCTTCGATGAACGCGGCGGCATGCTCGGCGCCGGTGAATTCGACGGGAGGTAGCCGGGCCGCATCAGCCCTGACGGGTACTGCCATGGCATCCACCCTCCCGGTCCTCACCGGTGTCAGACCGTCCGGTTGTGTTCCATCATCCAGATCGGACCGACAAGTTCTACTGACCCAAAGTGTTCTGCATGGCTCCCGCCAGGACGTTGACAGCTGGACCCGCGTTGCCGGACTGGCACACCTTGGCTTGCAGCAGCACGTTTTCCCGCTTGCGGGTGGTGTTGAAACACCGGCGGTCCGTGCCCGCCTCCTGCTTCACCCAGTCCGCGTCGGTGGCGCTCGCCGGCCCACCGGTGAAGGTCCACACCTGCGTCACGAAGTTGTCCAGGTGCATCGCGGTGGTCTGGCCCGAGCAGCCGTTGGTCCGGTCCACCACGCGGTGGAACGCCCGGTCGGCGGCCTCCGGCGTCGCGAACACCCCGACCGCCTGCTTGACGTAATGGGACTGGTCGTCACCGGCGGTCTGCGTGGTGGCGCCGTTGAACGAGGCCAGGTCCGGGTCGTTGAACACCTCGGGCAGGCCGATGTCAGCCCAGTTGTTGCAGACCGGGTTCTCCACCGAAAAAGCCTGGAACGGTGCGGTGAACTCGGACTCCCACGTCATGGGAGCACCGATGATGTTGCCCACCGAGCCTTTGGGCATGACGGCATAGGACACGACACCGGGATCTGAGGGGCGGGCACCCGCAGGCGCAGCCAATGCCAGCGCGAGACCGGCCAGCCCGAAACCGACAGTCAGGGCACGCATGGCCTCGATCATGCCAGTTAGTGAACCGTCCGCGTGCAATAGGTTCGAGCCGGCGACGGATACGGCCAGGCGTAGTGGCCTGTTTCAGCAGGGCAGGCCGACCCGTCCCGGACATCGAGCCGTCGGGTCACCTGAACCATCAGGCCCGGGCCGCGTTCGGTGCGCACGGCGCAATCGGCGAGTTCGACCATGCCCGCGGGCATGCCGAGTTCGTAGCAGTGATTGGCGACCAGATTCGGGACCAGGCACAGCCGCGCCGTCGACGGATCGGCGAGCTGGGCCGGCAGATGCTGATACTCGGCGCTCGGGCAGGCCCCGGCGCCGTCGGCGATGGCCCCGACGGTGTAGCTCGGGTCGACGTCGCAGGACACCTTGCCGGCGCGGGTCACGTCGGGCGCCGCGGGTGTGGTGGCCGGGACGCTGACACAATCGCCGACCGCGAAGACCATGGCCGCACCGCGCTCGGGATCGACGGCCGTACCGCAGCCGGCGGCCAGCACCGGCACTGCGAGCAGTGCGGCAACCAGCAGCCGATTGCGGGTCATCGTTAGCGAGAATCTCACGATTCCGGGCGACTCACCCAATGCTTGGGTGAAAAGCAAGGAGCCCCGGCCACCAAGGGGAAAGTGGCCGGGGCGTCCGTTGGGCTGCAGAGTGGTCTAGTTGGGCGCTGCCGCCTGGCAATCAGCGCAGACTCCCCAGAACACGACTTCGGCTTCGTCAACCGCAAAGCCGGCCAGGTCAGAGGGTTCCAGGCACGGGGTCTCCCCGACCGCGCAGTCGACGTCGGCAACCGCACCGCACACCCGGCAGACCAGGTGATGGTGGTTGTCGCCGGCGCGGGTCTCGTAGCGCGCCGAGGACCCGGCGGGTTCGATACGACGGACCAGACCCGCCGTCACGCAGGCCCGCAAGACGTCATATACCGCCTGGGTCGACACCGAGCCGAGGTTCTCGCGAGCCAGGCCGGCCACATCGTCTGCAGTCGAATGCGGGTGCTCGGCCAGGGCCTGGAGAACCGCGACCCGCGGTGCGGTCACGCGCAGCCCAGCAGCCCGCAACAGGGCCTTGGGGTCGTGTTCATGCACCGTGGTCACGGCTCCAGTATGCGCGCTCTTTGGAGTCAGTCCAAAAGAGCGGACTGTGATTATGGTCGCGCAGGCGGTGCGGGTGTCGCCGGAGTCTCAGGACGCTGTGGTCCGTTTCCCGGGCCAGGTCCCCAACCAGGGCCTCCCGGGCCGAACGAGCCGGGGCCGCCCGGGCCCCACGGCGGCATCATGCCGTGCGGCGGTCCCATGCGTCCCGGCCCGCCGTCGGGTCCACCACGGTGGAACATCATCATGCCGCCGCGGTCATGGCCGCCCTTGTGGTGATGGCCATAGCCACCGCCGGAATGCGCACCTAGGAAGAAGCCGGTGCCGAAGACGACGGCGACGATGAAGACGGTTCCGGCCGCGATGCCCACCCAGGCCAGCGCCTGCATGAGGCGGCTCGGCTTGTTCTCGGCGGG
>MSTD01000041.1 GCA_001942045.1 Mycolicibacterium porcinum | reverse complement strand
CCCGTAAGGCCGCCGCCGACGCGCTGCGGGTGGAGAAGCAGGCCGAGGCCGATAGCTTGCAGGCCAAACTGGTCGCCGAGGCCGCCGGTAAGAAGGAGCTGGCCGATGCCCTGCGGGTGGAGCAGCAGGCCGAGGCCGCCGGTATCGAGGCCAAACTGCTGGCCGAGGCCAACGGTAAGAAGGAGATCGCCGCCGCCCTCAACGGCTACACGGCCGAGGCGGCGCGTCTGCTGATGCTGCCCGACGTGCTGGCCTCTGTGGTGAAGGCGACCGAGGCTGCGGCCGCCCCGCTCGCCGAGATCGACCGGCTATCGATCATCGGTGGGGCAAACGACACCCAGGGCGCGGTGGGCGGCCTGCTCGGCATCAGCCCGCTGGCGGTGGCCAACATTCTGGAGTCGCTGAAGGCCTCCGGCATCGACGTGGCCGCGATGCTGCAGGGGTCCAACGCCACCAACGGGGACAGCGCACACACGAGCTGAGAAAACTGCTGGCGGCGGGGCGCATAATTACTAGCGATGACTGGCCCCGCCTCCCAGCCCCGTAAACCCGTAATCCTGACCGTCGACGACGATCCCGCGGTCTCGCGTGCTGTTGCTCGTGACCTGCGTCGCCACTACGGCGAGCGCTACCGAATCGTCCGCGCCGAATCCGGACCGGACGCCCTGGAAACCCTCAACGAACTGAAGCTGCGCGGCGACACCGTCGCGGTGTTCGTCGCCGACTACCGGATGCCGCAGATGAGCGGCATCGAGTTCCTCGAGTCGGCCATGGACCTCTACCCCATGGCCCGGCGGGTGCTGTTGACCGCGTACGCCGACACCACCGCGGCCATCGACGCCATCAACGTCGTCGACCTCGACCACTATCTGCTCAAGCCGTGGGATCCGCCGGAGGAGAAGCTGTACCCGGTGATCGACGGCCTGCTGGAGGCCTGGCACGCCGTCGGTGACCGGGCCATCCCGCACACCAAGGTGATCGGGCACCAGTGGAGCTCGCGGTCCTGGGAGGTGCGCCAGTTCCTGGCCCGCAACCAGCACACGTTTCGCGCGTTCACCACCGACGAGCCCATGGGCCGTCAACTCCTGGATGCTGCGGGGCTGGATGGCTTGCAGCTGCCGGTGGTGATCACCGAGGGTGGCGAGACCTTGGTCGAACCGAGTGACGGCGAGCTGGCCGACATGCTGGGCTTGTCGACCTCCCCGTCGCTGACCATGTACGACCTCGCGGTGATCGGCGGCGGCCCGGCAGGACTGGCCGCGGCGGTGTACGGGGCCTCCGAGGGGCTGCGCACGGTACTGATCGAGGGCACCACCACCGGCGGGCAGGCCGGTCGCAGTTCACGGATCGAGAACTACCTGGGCTTTCCGACCGGCGTATCGGGGGCCGAGTTGGCCACCTCTGCCCGCAGACAAGCCGAGCGGTTCGGCGCCGAGGTGATCACCACCCGCGAGGCCGTCGCCCTCGACGTCGCCGGCGCGGCGCGCACGATCACCTTCGCCGACGGTGAGACCATCGGCGCCCGCGCGGTCATCCTGGCCACCGGCGTCGAGTACCGCCAGCTCCCGGTGCCGGGATGCTGGGCTGATCCCGACAATCCGAACAACTTCGTCGGCCGCGGCGTGTACTACGGCGCCTCGGTGTCGGACGCGTCCGAATGTCGTGGCGAGGACGTGTACATCGTGGGCGGCGCCAACTCGGCCGGGCAGGCCGCGATGTTCATGTCGCGCGAGGCCAAGTCGGTAACGCTGCTGGTACGCGGCCCGTCGCTGGAAGCGTCGATGTCGTACTACCTGATCCAGCAGATCGAGCAGACGCCGAACATCTTCGTGCGTACCTGCACCGAGGTGGTCAGCGCGATCGGCGAGGACGACCACCTCGTGGGTCTTGAGCTGGTGAACCGGCAGACCGGCGAGCACGAGGAAGTGCGCGCGACGCGCCTGTGCTGCTTCATCGGCGCGACCCCGCGGACCGAGTGGCTCGACGGCGTGGTGGCCCGCGACGACCACGGCTTCATCCTGGCCGGACCGGATCTGCGCGACGTGTGCGGCTGGGGCCTGGAACGCCCGCCGCATCACCTGGAAACAAGTGTGCCCGGTGTGTTTGTTGCAGGAGACGTGCGTGCCGAGTCCGCCAAGCGGGTCGCTGCCGCCGTCGGCGAAGGGTCGATGGCCGTGATGCTCGTGCATCGCTACCTGGCGGAAGCGTGATGGCCGGCGAGGGCCTGAGGAGTTGAGGACGGATATGGGCGAGACCTGCGTGCGGGACGAACTGCGGACGCTGTTCCTGTTCGAGCACCTGTCCGACGAGCAACTCGACACGTTGTGTCAGGCCGGCAGCATCGAGCGGTTTCCGGCCGGCCCGATCGTCACCGAGGGAGATCCGGCCACGTGCTTCTACGTGATGCTCGACGGCGAGTTGGTGATGTCGAAGCGCTCCGGCGGCGTCGACATCCAGACCAACCGCACCTCGATGCGCGGCGTGTACTTCGGCGCCTGGTCGGCTTACATCCCCGGTGAGGAGCACATCTACGAGGCGTCGGTGCGCCTGACCAAACCGTCCCGGGTGTTCGTGCTGGACGCCAACGCGTTCGCCGGGTTCATGCAGTCCCAGTTCCCGATGGCCGTGCACCTGCTGGAGGGCCACAAGGTCGGCGGTCGGCGCCAGAGCCAGATCATCGGCCAGCGCGAGAAGCTGCTGGCGCTCGGCAACATCACCGCGGGCCTGACCCATCAGCTGAACAATCCCGCGGCGGCGACCGCCCGCGCGGTGGCCGACCTGCGTGAGGGTGTCGGCAAGATGCGGCACAAGCTGGCGATGCTGGCCGACGGCAAGTTCACCCCGCAGGCCCTGCGGATGCTGGTGACGATCCAGGACGAGGTCGCGGAACAGGTCGCCAAACACAAAGGGCTCGAACTCACCGCGCTGGAAACGTCCGACCGCGAGGACGAGATGGGCGACTGGCTCGAGGACCACGACATCACGTACGCCTGGGACTACGCCCCCACGTTCGTCGAAGCGGGGCTCGACATCGACTGGCTGGAGCGCATCTCGGCGTCCGTCGATGACGCGCTCAAGGACGGGGAGGCGTCGGCCACCCTGCAGGCGGCCCTGGGTTGGCTGAAGTACACGATCGACACCGAGCTACGGATGAACGAGATCGCCGAGGCGAGCCGGCGGATCTCGGCATTGCTGGCCGGCGCCAAGCAGTACTCGCAGATGGACCGCGGCGATTACCAGAGCGCCGACGTCCATGAACTGCTGCGCAGCACGCTGATGATGTTCGGCGACAAGATCGGTAAGGACAAGCCGGTCAGCCTGTGCAAGGACCTGGACAAGTCACTGCCCGAGTTGCATTGCTATCCAGGCGATCTCAATCAGGTGTGGACCAACATCATCGACAACGCAATCCAGGCGATGGACGGGCACGGCACGCTGACCCTGCGCACCTGCCGCGAGACCGATGAGATGATCCGGGTGGAGATCTGCGACGACGGTCCGGGCATCCCGACCGAGGACATCAACCGGATCTTCACGCCGTTCTTCACCACCAAACCGTTCGGCCAGGGCACCGGCCTGGGCCTGGATCTGGCTTGGCGCATCGTCGTGGAAAAGCATCACGGAGATCTGCGGGTGCAGTCCAAACCCGGCGACACCCGCTTCATCGTGCTGCTGCCGCTGCAGGCGCCCGCGCCCGAGACACAGGCCGCGGAGGATCAGCCGGCCGACTAGCCCGGCCAGATCCAGAATCACCGTGATTCACCCGGAATAGGCCCCGCACACGGCCCGGTTGAGACGTTCATGACCCAGACCACAGCGGGCGCCAAGCCCGATCTCGGCACATTCGGCGCGTTCGGCCACTACTCGCAGTTCCAGCAACTGTCGCCGCAGCAGCTGCGCGATATCGAAGGACTGGGCTACGGCGCGATCTGGGCGGGCGGGTCCCCGCCCGCCGAGCTGGAGTGGATCGATCCGATCCTGGCCGCCACCACCACCTTGCAGCTGGCCACCGGCATCGTGAACATCTGGAGCGCGGCGCCCGGCCCGGTGGCCGAATCGTTCCACCGCATCGAGGCCGCCTACCCGGGCCGCTTCCTGCTGGGCATCGGCGTCGGACACCGCGAAGCGATCGGCGAGTACCGCAAACCGCTCGACGCCCTCACCGATTACCTCGACAAGCTCGACGAGTACGGCGTGCCGAAACACCGCCGGGTCGTCGCCGCACTCGGCCCGAAGGTGCTGCAACTCTCGGCGGACCGTTCGGCGGGTGCGCACCCCTACCTGACCACCCCGGAACACACCGCGCAGGCCCGCGAGTTGATCGGGCCCGACGCGTTCCTGGCCCCCGAGCACAAGGCGGTGCTCACCACCGATGTAGACAAGGCCCGGTCGATCGGCCGGAAGGCGCTCGACATCTACCTCGGTCTGAGCAACTACCTCAACAATTTCAAGCGTCTCGGCTTCACCGACGAGGACCTGGCCAAACCGGGCAGTGACCGGTTCATCGATGCCGTCGTCGCGCATGGCACGGTGGACGAGGTGGCCGCGCGGCTGCGGCAGCATCGCGACGCCGGCGCCGACCACGTGCCTGTACAAGTGCTGACCTCGCCGGACAAACTGGTACCCGCACTGGCCGAACTCGCCGGGCCGCTCGGCCTGGCCTAGAGGACCATAGACAAGGACTCACAGATGACCGAATCACTTTCGCTCAAGCCCGATCTGGGTCGCTACGGGGTGTGGACGTTCGGGGCGGTGCAGCCCGAGCAGGCGGCCGAGATCGAGCAGCTGGGCTACGGCGCCCTGTGGGTGGGTGGTTCCCCGGCCGCGGATCTCGCGTTCGCCGAGCCCATCCTGGAGCGCACCCAGTCACTTCAGCTGGCGACCGGCATCGTCAACATCTGGACGGCCGACGCCGATGCGGTCGCCGAATCGTTTCATCGCATCGAAGCGGCCCACCCCGGCCGATTTCTGCTGGGCGTCGGTGTGGGCCATCCCGAGCACACCGGCGAGTACCGCAAGCCCTACGAGGCCCTGTTGGAGTACCTCGATGCCCTGGATGCGGCCAAGGTGCCGACCAGCCGACTGGTGGTCGCCGCGCTTGGCGACAAGGTGCTCAAGCTCTCGGCGCAGCGCAGCGCCGGCGCACACCCGTATCTGACGACGCCCGAGCACACCGCACATGCCCGCGACGTGCTGGGCGAGGCGGTGTTCCTCGCCCCCGAGCACAAGGTGGTGCTGAGCACCGACGGCGCCGCGGCTCGCGCGATCGGACGCGACACGGTCGACTTTTATCTGAATCTGAGCAATTACCTCAACAACTGGCGTCGACTCGGATTCACCGAGGACGACATCGCCAAGCCCGGCAGCGACAAACTGATCGACGCGGTCGTCGCGCACGGCACGGCAGACGCGATCGCGGCACGTTTGCAGCAACATGTCGCCAACGGCGCCGACCACGTCGCGATCCAGGTACTCGGCGGCCCTGACAAGCTGATCCCGACGTTGACCGAGCTGGCCGGCCCGCTGGGTCTCAAGAGCTGAGAGGTTTGCCCATTAGGGTTGACTCATGCGGCTACTGGTCACCGGCGGCGCCGGGTTCATCGGGGCGAACTTCGTGCATCTCGCTCTCCGGGAGGCACTCACCACGTCGGTGACCGTGCTCGACGCGATGACGTACGCGGGCAGCCAGGAGTCGCTGGCGCCGGTGGCTGACCAGATTCGGCTCGTGCAGGGCGACGTCGCCGACGCCGGCCTGGTGGATCAGTTGGTCGGCGAGGCGGACGCCGTCGTGCACTTCGCAGCCGAGACCCACGTCGACAACTCGGTCGCGAATCCACAGCCGTTCCTGCACAGCAACGTCATCGGCACGTTCGCGGTCCTGGAAGCCGTGCGCGCACACGGGGTCCGGTTGCACCACATCTCCACCGACGAGGTGTACGGCGATCTCGAGCTCGACAGCCCGGCCCGCTTCACCCCGGGAACGCCGTACAACCCGTCGAGCCCGTACTCGTCGACCAAGGCCGCCGCCGATCTGCTGGTGCGGGCCTGGGTGCGCTCTTACGGTGTGCGCGCGACGATTTCGAACTGCTCCAACAACTACGGCCCGTATCAGCACGTGGAGAAGTTCATCCCGCGTCAGATCACCAATATCCTCACCGGCAGGCGGCCCAAGCTCTACGGCGCGGGCGCCAACGTGCGCGACTGGATCCACGTCGACGACCACAACCGCGCGGTTTGGGAGATTCTCGCCAACGGTCGCATCGGGCAGACCTACTTGATCGGCGCCGAGTGCGAGCGCGACAACCTGACGGTGATGCGCACCCTACTGCGGCTGATGGGCCGCGACCCGGACGACTTCGACCATGTCACCGACCGGGCCGGGCATGATCTGCGCTACGCGATCGATCCGTCGGCCCTGCACGACGAACTGGGGTGGGCGCCCAAACACACCGATTTCGACGAAGGCCTGGCGGTCACCATCGACTGGTACCGCAACAACGAATCCTGGTGGGGCCCTTTGAAAGATGCGGTAGAAGGCGCGTATGCGGAGCGCGGCCAGTGACCGCGCGCGAGTTGAGCATCCCCGGCGCCTGGGAGATCACTCCCAAGCTGCACGGCGATGCGCGCGGCATGTTCTTCGAATGGTTCACCGAGGCCGGGTTCGCCGAGATGACCGGCCACCGTCTCGATGTGCGGCAGGCCAACTGCTCGGTGTCGGCGGCCGGGGTGCTGCGCGGGGTGCATTTCGCCGAACTGCCGCCGAGCCAGGCCAAGTACGTCACGTGTGTGCGGGGCGCCGTGCTGGATGTGGTGGTCGACATCCGGGTCGGCTCCCCGACGTTCGGGCAGTGGGATTCGGTACTGCTCGACGATAACGACCGGCGTTCGATCTATCTGTCCGAGGGGCTCGGCCACGCCTTCCTTGCGCTGCAGGATGATTCGACGGTGATGTACCTGTGTTCGGCGCCGTACGACCCGGAGCGGGAGCACACCATCTTGGCCACCGACCTCGGGATCGACTGGCCGATCGAGGGCGAGCCGGTGCTGTCCGAGCGGGACGCGGCCGCGCCGACGCTGGAACAGGTGCGCGCTGCGGGGCTGCTGCCCACCTGGGATGACACCCGCTCGTTCGTCGACGAGCTGCGTGCCAGGGTCCTGGGCTGAATCATCGCGCACCGCACTTCGCCCATTTGGGATCAGACCCGCGCTCCGGTCCTCAATTCAATTGCAGACGAGACAGTTTGCCCATGGTTCACCTGAAATAGCGAATAAAAATAGTTTGCTGTAGATCTGGTCTCATCATGCACACCGCTGACGACTGGGCCCCTACACCCGCCTGGATGAGGCTGCCTCGGTGTACCTGATCGGCAGTGCACCGCGGCGCACTTTCCGAACCACGGCCACCGAGAGCGAACGCCAGATGTCGAAGCTGCGGTTCGCCAAGACATTTGGCGACGGTGACGCGCAGATGCATCGGCTGCTGCAGTTCGCCGCAGCGGTGACCCGTCAGCCCTAGCGCACCGGCTGGTTGGCGGGTCAGTGGCCTTCCAGCACCAGCGCGGAGTGCAGCAGCTTGTGGTCGAGCGCGTGGGCGGTCAACCCGCCCCGGCCGGTCATGGTCTCGGCCGCCACCAACGCGTTGACGATGGCCTCCTCGGTGGCCTCGATGGCCAGGTCGAACAACCGGGTCATCAGCTGCGGTGCCACCATGCGCACCGCGATCTCGGGCCGGTTGGCGTCGGGGTTCTCGTCCCACCCGTACGGCGGGATTCCCCGGTTGCCGGTCGAGAAGGCCAGCATCAGGTCACCGCTGTACTGCTCGCCGGTCCCGCCGACCCGGCCGACGGCCAGCGCCGAGCGTTGCGCGAGGCGGGTGCACTGGTGCGGCAGCAACGGCGCGTCGGTGGCGATCACGACGATGATCGAGCCGGATCCCGCAGGATAGGGAATCGGGAGGTCGGGGGTCGGCACCAGTTCGGGGCTCACCATCTCGCCGACCGGCACCCCGTTGACCCGAAGTCGTTCCCGCCGACCATGATTCGCTTGGACGAGTACCCCGACGGTGTAGGGCCCGGTCACCGTCTCGGTGACCCGCGAGGCGGTTCCGATCCCGCCTTTGAACCCGTGGCAGATCATGCCGGTCCCGCCGCCGACGTTGCCCTCGGTGACCGGGCCGTCCGCGGCATCGGCCAGCGCGGCGGCGACGTGTTCGGGGCGGACGTGGTGGCCGTTGATGTCGTTGAGCAGCCCGTCGTAGGTCTCACCCACCACCGGCAGGGACCAGTAGAGCCCGTCGCCGCGGGCCTGAACCTGGGCCTGGACCAGCGTGTCCCGGACGACCCCGACGCTGTGGGTGTTGGTCAGGCCGATGGGTGTGGTGAGTTCTCCAGACTCCCGGATCCACTCCAGGCCGGTGAGTTCACCACTGCCGTTGAGCCGGTGCGCGCCGGCGAACACCGGCTCGGTGAAGATGTCCGGATGTGGGATCACGACGGTGACCCCGGTGTTGACCGGGTTCGGCCCGGGTCGCTGGATCGTGGTGTGCCCGACCCTTACGCCGGCCACGTCCGTGATGGCGTTGTTCAGGCCCGTGGGGTGTTCACCGATGACGACGCCGATGTCACGGGCACGGGGACGCCGCGAGGAGCAATCCAGCATGCGCTCTCCGGAAAGTTGTGGCGGAATTGTTTTCAGGATTGGAAAATAATGGCGGTGGGTAACCACCGGCGTCAACCGAACTGACAGATTCGTGAAGGATGGGGCGCGTGGGACGGCCGAACCGACAGGCGGAGCGACGCGAGGAAATCCTCGATGCCGCGATCGCGTTGATCGAGCGCAACGATCTGACCACCTTCCGGATTTCCGATGTGGCCGCTGAGCTGAATCTGACCCCCAATGCCGTGCGCTACTACTTCCGGGAGATGGACCAGCTGCTCTCGGCGCTCGCCCAACGCTCGGACAGCAAGTTCTACGACGACCGGCTCGCCGTGGTGAAGCGGACCGCAGATGCCCGGGACCAGATCGCGTTTATGATCGCTGCCGGGCTGCCGTCCGGACCCGAGGACGCCGAGTGGCGCTCCATCTGGCGAGCGGTACTGGCCGCCGGATTCGTGCTCGACCAGCGGCCCGACATCCAGCACATCTTTCACCGGCAGGTGGGTCTCTACGTACAGATCCTCGAAACTGGCTCCGCTGCAGGGACTTTCACCCTGACCTCCCCCGCCCGCGATATCGCCATGACGCTGATGACGATGGAGGACTACCTCGGCTACCGCATCGTGGCACGAGATCCGGACCTCGACCGCGCCACCGCGTTGCGGCTGATGCGGGGCTATGCCGAACTGGCGACGGGGGCTCCGCTTCCGGTGACGGTGTGACCACCCGCGCCCCACTCGGGGCGGCGCTGCTGGTGGTGATCGCAGCGGTCAGCCAGGAGGTGGGCGCGGCGTTCGCGGTCGGTCTGTTCGCCGCCGTCGGCACCGTGGGGGCCTTGTTCGCCCGGTTCGCGGTGGCCGGCGTCCTCCTGTGCGCGGCCGTACGCCCGTCGGTGCGGGGACTGACGCGACCGGCCTGGGGCGCGGCCGTCGCGCTGGCCGCGACGCTGGGCACCATGAATTACTGCTTCTACCTGGCGATCGAGCGGATTCCGCTCGGCATCGCGGTGACGATCGAAGCCCTTGGCCCGCTGATTCTTTCGGTGGTCACCGGCACGCGGCGGGTGGCATGGCTGTGGGCACTACTGGCCTTCGCCGGCGTCGCACTACTGGGCCTACCGCGCGATGGCAGCGGGCATTTCCAAGCGACCGGATTCGGCTTCGCCGCCGCCGCGGGGGTGGCCTGGGCCGGCTACATCCTGGCGTCGGCGCGGACGGCCACCGAGTTCCGCCGGGTCGACGGCCTGGCCCTCGCCACGGCCATGGGAGCCCTCGTCGTCGCCCCGTTCGCCGTGGCCTCGGTGCCGCCCGACGCACTCGACTGGCGCGTGCTCGGGGTGGGCGCAGCGGTCGGGGTGTTGTCCTCGGTGATCCCGTACTCGCTGGAGTTGATCTCCCTGCGACGGCTGCCACCCGCCACTTTCGCCGTGCTGACCTGCCTGTCCCCGGTCACCGCGGCGCTGGCCGGGCTGGTGGTGCTCGGCCAGCAGATCGGGCTGCTCGGCTATCTGGGCGTCGCCCTGGTCACCGTGGCGAGCATCGGTGCGGTGCGTTCGGCGCATGCGGGTCCGGCCGAGCCTCTCGGTTAACCGAGTTCGGCCACCGCCTCGTCGATCAGATCCGCGATCGCGGTGGGCTGCGAAGCCAACGACGCGTGGCTGGCATCGAGTTCGATGATCTTGCGGGGGTTCATCCGCTGCGCCATCCGGCGTTCGTTGTCCGGGTGGATCATGCGATCCTCGGTGGACACCTGATACCAGACGGGCTTGGTCTTCCAGGCCGGAGCGGTCACCGCGTCACCGAAAGTCGAACCGAGCGGCGCCTTTTGGGTCACGGCCATCACCAGGGTCTCGTCGTCGGGAAGATCCTGGGCGAAGCTCTCGGCGAACTTGTCCTGCTTGATCCACAGGTAGCCGTCCGAATCCGGGGCGATGTTCTCGAACGCCGCGGGCGGCTGTTGCTCACTGATCTGGCCGGGGCTCTCCCCCGCGTCGGGCGCGAAGGCCGCGACGTAGACCAGCCCGACGACATTGGGCAGATCCCCCGCTTCGGTGATGACCGCACCCCCGTATGAATGGCCCACCAGCAGCACCGGTCCGTTTACCTGCTTGACCATCTGCTGCGTGCGGTGGGTGTCGTCACGCAGAGAGGTGAGCGGGTTCTCCACCGCAAACAGCTTGTCGTAGCCGCGGCTACGCAATTCCACGATCACCTTCGCCCAGTGCGCCGCGCCGCCCCAAAACCCGTGCACCAGAACAATTGCCGGCTTGTCGGTCATCTTTCGGTCCTTCCTCGGTCTCGGAACCCCAGGCGTTGACCACCCGTTGCGGTTCCACCATATTTGGAGGATGAGGCAACAGCTATGACCAATTCGCCGGAAAAATGTGCCGATCCTCTGAGGCCGGCACCGACTAGCCCCGATGGTTCGGACGCCTTGTCGGAGATCCTGCGCACCGTGCGCCTCCGCGGGGATTCGGTGACGCGGTGGTCACCGGCCGCACCTTTCCACGTGACTATTCCGGCCGGTGCTCGGGTACTGCACATCGCCGAGTCCGACGGCCTCACCCTGCACATCGACGGCCAGGCCCTGTCGATGGATGCCGGCGACATGGCACTGCTCGCCCGCGGCGGCGCCCACCACATCTCCCATGGCGATCGCACCCAGGCCCGCCGACTGTCCGAAGCCGACCGGAATCTTGATGCCGGGCAAGATGATCCGGCGGCACCGCGCTGGCTCAGCGGAGTCTTCGCCGTCGACAGCACGGTGGCCGATCCGCTGTTGTCGGTGCTGCCGCCGGCCATCATGATCCGCGCCGGCACGCCGGGCCACGAGTGGCTGCCGCTGAGCCTGCAATTGTTGCTGGCCGAGACCACCGAACCGCGCCCGGGCGCCGGCGTGATGATCTCCCGCATTCTCGATCTGTTGTTCATCCACGCCCTGCGTGAGTGGTCCAGGTCCGCGAACGCGGCGCCGGGGTGGCTCACCGCCGCGATGGATCCCCAACTGGGTCCGGTTCTCACCGCGGTACACAACGACCCGGCGCATCCCTGGTCGGTCACCGAACTCGCCGACCTCGCCAGACATTCGCGGTCGACGTTCGCCGAACGGTTCACCCGCCTATTCGGGCAGCCGCCTGCCGCCTACGTCACCGAGCGGCGGCTCGACCGCGCCGCGGACCTGCTCCGGTCCACCACCGCATCGGTCAGCAAGATCGGGCAAGCCGTTGGCTATACGTCCGATTCCGCGTTCAGCCGCGCGTTCCAGCGCCGGTACGGCGCGCCGCCCCTGCGCTGGCGCAACCAGCAGGGCTCTTGACCCTCACGGCCGGCTGTCCGCCGGCTCGGCATTGACGACGGAGATGAACACCTGACCGCCCTCCGCAAGGTCCGCCCGCAGGGCAAGCGGACGCGGCGACGACCGATGGGTGAGGACAGTACGAGCGACGGGTTCGGCCAGCTCGGTGCGGATGGCCCGCCGCAGCCCCCTGGCCCCGTACACCGGATCGAATCCTCTGCGCCGGACGAATTCGATGACGTCGTCGGCTACCTGGAGCCTCACTCCGCGACGTCCGAGCCGGCCGACCAGGTCGTGGATCTCCTTGCGGGTCACGCGTTCTGCGGTGTCGTCGTCGAACGCGTCGAACACCACCATCTCGTCGATGCGGTTGAAGAACTCCGGGTCGAAGAACGACTCCACCGCCTCGCGTATCAGATCGGCGGTCTTGGCCGCCGGCCGAAACGCGAGGCGCCGCCATGGTTTCCGCCTGGACCGCTGCAGCGCAGCAGCTTCCGAAGAGCCGATGTTGGAGGTCAGGAAGATATAGCTGTTCCGGAACGAGATCTTCTGCTGGCCGTTGGCCAACCGCAGTTCACCGGTGTCCAGGACGTGCAGCAGCGCTCGCAGCACGGTGGCGTCGGCCTTTTCGACTTCGTCGAACAACACGATGCCGGGTAGATACGGTCCGCCTTCGATCTTGGCCTTGTCGAACAGCGTGAACGATTCCTTGCTGCCCGCGTAGCCCGGCGGCGCACCGGACAGCGATGCCGCGTAGTGCTCCTGGGCCAGTGCGCTCATGTCGATTCGGCACATGTCGTCCGGGCCGGTCCGCAGTGCGGCCGCGACCTGCCGCACCAGTTCGGTTTTCCCGAGTCCGGTCGGCCCCACCAGCAGGACACTGGACAGGGGCCGACCGGGATCGGCCACACCGATGTGCGCGATCGAGACGGCACGCACCACCGCGTCGACCGCGGCACGCTGCCCGAGAATCGCCGCGTTCAGCTTCCGCGACAGCTCGTCGGGGTCGAACCCACCGGCGGAAACCGTTGGGGCGGAAGGTTCTTCGGCCACCCGCGCCGAGTTGCGGTTCTGCTCGTGGTACATATCGGTGAGGTACGGCAACGCGGACCTTTCAGGCTTCGATGGTCTGCTCGACGGGCAGGGAACCGACCCGGCAGTCAGCTACGCCGACTGTGGTCCTGGTGATCGACTCGACCCGCTCCTGCGCCTTCTGCGCATCGGTCACCCACAACTTGTAGAACTCGAATGGGCAGTCGGCCACGCCCTTGTCGCCGTCGCCGGCCGCATGCACGCCGGAATAGCCGCGGTGCAGCAGCTTGAACAGATGATTCTGCGACTGGTCGTTCTCTCGTGCATCGCGAATGGCGGCCAAAGAAAGCTGCGCGTACTGGATTCCGTACTCTTCCTCGCCGGTCTCGCCGAGCGTCCGGCCGTCGAAACCAATGATCGCCGAGTGGCCGAAGTAGGAATAGACACCGTCGAAGCCGGCCGCATTGGCAACTGCCACATAGCAATTGTTGGCCCAGGCCATGGCCTTGGCCATCAGCACCTGCTGGTCCTTGGCCGGGTACATGTAGCCCTGACAGCGCACGATGAGTTCGGCCCCCTTCATCGCGCAGTCCCTCCAGATCTCCGGGTAATTCCCGTCGTCACAGATGATCAGGGAGATCTTGAGACCCTTCGGACCGTCGGTGACGTAGGTGGTGTCGCCCGGATACCAACCCTCGATCGGGCACCACGGCAGGATCTTGCGGTACTTCTGGACGATGTCGCCCTTGTCGTCGATCAGCACGAGGGTGTTGTACGGAGGCTTGTTCGGGTGGTCCTCATGGCGCTCTCCGGTGATCGAGAAGACGCCCCACGTTCCGGCTTCCCGGCAGGCGGCTGAGAAGATCGCCGTCTCTTCGCCCGGGACGGTGGCCGCCGTGTCGTACATCTCCTGCTCGTCGTACATGATTCCCTGCGTCGAATACTCGGGGAACACAACAAGATCCATGCCGGGGAGGCCCGACTTCATTCCGATCAGCATGTCCGCGATCTTGCGGGCGTTGTCGAGCACTTCGGCCCGGGTGTGCAACCGGGGCATCTTGTAGTTCACCACGGCGACACCGACGGTGTCGTTGCTGGACGAGATATCTCCGTGCCTCATTGATTACTCCTTGATGTGGGTGGTGATGTTTCAGTTGAATACGGGTTCGTTTGCGGCAGTGCGTGGTTGATGTGCCCGATGTGAGCTGAGCACCCTCGCCACGAACAGCAGGGCGGCAAGTCCCACCGCCCAGATCACCGCGATGCCGGGCGAGGTGCGGTAGTTGCCGCTGAGCATCAGAAACGCGGGTAGCGTGCATGTGGGCTGGCTGAGCAATACCACCGACCAGCCGGTGAAGCGGGTCAGCCGGTCTCGGTGAAGCCCGAGCACTAGGAAGAACAAGAGCCAGAGCACTGCCCAGGCAAGCCAGATGACCCCGAACACGGGATCGTTCACAACAGTGAAGGACAGGGCGGAGTAGACCACCGCACCGGCGGCGACGAAGAGCGAAAACCAACCGATGCCTTCGGGTTCCAGCCCGGCCAGGTTGACGATCCCGACGTAGAGGTAGGTGAATCCGAACAGGTACAGACCCGATGCGGCCAGGACGGCGGCGGGTTCCCCGGCGGCCATCACCAACATGACGGTCGGCAACACGCACTGCAGGGCGCCGACGAACAGGTTCAGCACCGCCGCGGACCGCACGGGCACGACGTCCAACAGCATCAAACCGTTGACGAAAAGCACTGCGCCGACGTAAAGGAGACCGACGTTGCCCATCGAGACACCTCAATTACTTCCAGATGGAATATGTCCAAATGAAAGTAAGTGACGGCCGCCACACTGTCAACAGTGACGCGGTTCAGTCACACAGGTCAGCCGGCAGCGTTGTGACAATCTCGAAATCGACGCCGTCGGCAACCGCGAGGTGAACCGGCTGGCGGGTGCGATGTCCGCTGAATTCCACCGTGCCGCGCGGACTGTCGTAGGCGGCACCGTCGGCAACCGCCTCGATGTCCACCCTGTCGCCGGACCGGCGGATCATCTCAGCGAGGAAATACGCTCCCTCATAACAAGATTCGGCCGCACTGCCCAGCGCTGGCGCACCCGAGCCGTTCACCGCCAGATATCGGTCGAGCAGTTCCATCGAGTTACGGCCCACCATCGAGCGAAAATAGGACGCCGCGACGAACAGCCCCTTGGTCGCGTCGTGGCCGCTCGCGATCAACATGTTCTCGTCCATCAGCGGACTGAACCGCAGCAGGTCCTCGTGCAGCCCCCGTTGCGCGAACGCCCGGTTGAACTCGACCGCATCCTGACCGACCAGCAGCATGAGCACGGCCTCACACCGCGACCGGGCGACCTTGTCGACGAGTCGGGCGATGTCGCCCTGACCGAGCGCCACGAACGAACCGCCGACCAGATCCAGTGACAGCTCCTGGACATACCGACGAACCTCGGACAACGAGGTCCGCGGCCACACGTAGTCATCGCCGACCACGAACCATTTCCGGATGCCGAGATTGTCGCGCATCCAGCGCAGTGCCGGCGCCAGTTGCTGGTCGGGTGTCTCACCGCAGCAATAGATTCCGCGCCTCCGCTCGCCGCCTTCGTACAACGCCGGATAGGTGTAGGGCACCCGGCCGGCCACCACCGGCGCCAGAGCGTGGCGCACCGACGAGATGTGCCATCCGCTCACGGCATCGATACGACCGTCGTCGATCAACCGCTTCACCTCGGAGGCCACGACCGCCGGAGGCGCGCCCCCGTCGACCACCTCGATGTGGACCTCGCGGCCCATCACTCCGCCGGCCGCGTTGAGGTCGTGCGCGACCAGGTCTCCGACCGCTTCGCAGGACGGCCCGAAGATCCCGGCAGGCCCTTGCAGAGGCACCACCATCGCCAGCCGCCACTCGGCATCGCGGCCGACAGTGCGTACTCGTACGTTCACCCCCGCAGTCCAATCCTCGTTACCGGGCAGACGAGATGGTCGGTTAGAATCATTCCAATTGGAAGTATCCTCGCGTGAGCGGTGCGAGGCAATCGCCAGTTGGGAGGCGGCCGCGATGACAGACGTGCTCCCACCGGATGGCATTGCCACGCCGTCGAGCAGCGAGCTTCTCCGCGCCGCGCGCATGCTCGGCGCCGTCATCGAACGCCAGGTCAGCGCAGAGGACCTGACGCTCGACGACTGGCTGGTCCTGGCGGCACTGGCCGACTCCCCGGGTCTGACCATGGCGGAGTTGCGCACCCAGACCCAGGCCGCCGCGCCCACGTTGACCCGCGTAGTCGACCGGTTGGCCGGCCGCGCGCTGGTGTTCCGCGAGGTCGACCCCGACGACCGCCGCAAGGTACGGGTGAACCTGAGCAAGCGAGGCTCTGCACTGCATGCTCGCCTGCTCACCACGGTCCGACCGGCCGAACAAGCGTGGTTCGACGAGTACGGTGTCAGCCCGTGGATGCGAGCGGACAGCTGATCCGTCAGCTGTTCTTGGCCAGGAACCGGCGGAACAACGGCCACGCGATCGCCAGGTTGTATGCCACCCCGCCGACCAGATACGGCCACCACGTGCCGTGCGCGCTGGCGACCCAGAAAGCCTTGGCCGGCCAATAGGGCGGCAGCACCCCGAAGGCCAGGTTCCACGGCGAGTCGATGAACCAGGGCAGGCACGGCAGTCCGGCAATGAGCATCCCCAGCGCGCGCAGCATGGCGATGCCCTGGATCTTGTTGCCCGCCATGGCGATTATCAGGAGCAGCGTCACCACGGCCGACAATCCGGCGACCAACCCGATCGGGATCAGCGCACCGGTCAACCCCGGCGCCAGGATGCCGCTGAACGACAGCGTCGCGATCACGTAGATCGTGGTGACCACCATGACTGTGCCCGCGCGATACCCGAAGAACGTCGACATCGGCACCGGCGTCACGCGCAATGCGGCCATGGTGCCGGCGTCAACCTCGTCGAGCATCAGGAAAGCCCCCAGGCCACCGGCGATGATGATGCTGGTGAGCAGCAGGAACGCGGTGAGCACCAGCGGGTAGTACGGCACCAGGTCGAAGTCGTAGCGCTCCGCGAGCATCTCGGTGACCTTGGGCGTCAGAATCGCCACGCCGCTGGTCCAGATCACCGGCGCCAGCACCACCATGACGAGCAGCGGATCTCGGTAGGTGCCGCGAATATCGTTGCGGCCGAAGGCAGCCAGCGCCTTGCCCGTGGCTGAACCCCGTATCGCAGTCACAGCACACCCGACCTTTCGATGACGCAACGGCCGAAGAGCGCACGGGCGGCTCGCCACAGGACGGCCAGTGACAGCACGGGATAGAGCACCGCATACAGCCACTGCCACCCCGTCAACGCGACCTGGTCGAACGCCGCGCCCAACAACAGCAGCGGGCCCTGGGTGGGCACGACGTACAACACCGGATTGGGCCACAGGCCCGAGTAGTAGATCAGCGGCGGCACGAGCATCACCGCCAGCGGGATGGTGGCGGCCAGGAACCAGTCGGTGACCGAGGCGAACGGCAGCGACGTGATGAACCCGACCAGCAGCATCAGCAGGGTGCCGAGCATGACCCCGAGGACCAACGGCACCGGATGGTAGTCGAGGCCATCGGCGATGGTGGACACCACGATCGCGACGAACAGCGAGATCGCCAGCAGTACAGATAGTTTGGCGGTCAGATACTCCCAGAAGCGCAACGGGGTGGAGATGATTGCGCCGAGCGTGCGTTCCTGCTTCTCGAAGAACACGGAGCCGCCGACGAAGAAGAACCCGATGATCGCGATGTCGCCGGAGAGCACATAGGGCTCGGCGACCGGACGCAGGTCGCGTGGCATCGGCAACAACACCGCCAACCAGATCAGGCCGGAGAAGACACCGGCGTGCAGGAACTTCTGCCGGTCGGCCACCGTCAGTTCCAGCCGGATCGCCGCGAGCAAGCGGGTCATGACAGCCGCCGACCGGTGACCTCGACGAAGACATCGTCGAGACTGGCTTCGCGGCTGTGGATCGTCTCGACGTGATGATCGCGCAGAATCCCATGGAATTCCGGATCGTCCGCCAGACCGTCCATGCCGAATTCAGCCGTCGCAAGTCCGCCGGGGGTGCGGTACTGCACCCGGACCCGGCGTTGGCTCCGAGCGATCTTCAGTTCCGCCGGGGAGTCGAGCGCGACAATGGCACCGTCGACGACGAAGGCCACCCGGTCACACAGTTCGTCGGCGGTCGACATGTCGTGGGTGGTGAGAAAGATCGTGCGGCCACGTGCCTTCAGGTCCAGGATGATGTCCTTGACCTTGCGGGCGGTGACGGGGTCGAGCCCGGAGGTGGGCTCGTCGAGGAACAGCAGCTCGGGCTCGTTGATCAACGACCGCGCGAACGTCAGTCGCATCTGCATTCCCTTGGAGTACTTGGCGACTCGCGTGTTCGCGTCGTCGGCCAGCCCGACTGCGTCCAGCAGTTCCATCGGGTCCGCTGTCGCACCCTCGTAGAGGGAGCCGAAAAACTGGAGGTTCTCCAGGCCGGTGAGCTTGTGATAGTGGTTGGGCAGTTCGAAGGACACACCGACGCGCTGGTAGTAGTCCGGCCCCCAATCCACCGGGTCTCGACCCCACACTGTGGCATGACCGCCGTGGCCGCGCAGCAGGCCGATGAGCAGTTTCTGGGTGGTGGACTTCCCGGCGCCGCTGGGCCCGAGGAACCCGAAGATCTCCCCGTCGCCGACGGCGAAATCCATTCCCCGCACGGCCGGTTCGGTTGCCTTGGGGTAGGTGAACGTCAGATCCCGAACGTCGATGACATCGGTCGCAGTATGCATGAGTGCCCTTCCGCGCAGGCCAATACTGTTTCCGACCAGACTTCCCGGAGCACCGGCGCCAACAGTACTAAACTTTCAGAAAATATTGAAGGGTATTCCTGCCGAGGAGGATTCGCTATGCCGAAACCCGCCGACCTGCAGCAGGCGGCCGAGCGACTCGCGCTGGTGCTCAGCAGTCACGGCATGCAGCGGATGCCCGCGCGTGTGCTCGCCACGCTGCTGTTCAGCGACCAACCCAGCGTGACGATGGCCGAACTTGCCGACACTCTGCAGGCCAGTGCCGGGTCGATCTCAGGCTCCCTCAAGATGTTGACGTCAGTGGGCCTGGCCGAGCGGGTTCCGGTCCCGGCCAGCCGACGCGATCACTTCCGCCTGCGCGATAACGCGTGGGCGGTCCTGTTCACCAATCAGAACGAGACACTCGCGGCCATGCAAGCCGCCGCGGACGCCGGCATCGTAGCCACCGACCGCGACAGCCCGGCGCACCACCGACTCACCCAGATGCGCGATTTCTACGCCTTCCTGATGGCCGAGATCCCGACTGTCCTGGAGCGCTGGCGACAGCACAACGGTCAGGGAAGCCATCCGACCTGACGGTAGACGGCCGGTGGCGGCCGCGAATTTGGAGTAGGGGACTACTCGCGCGCAGTGCTGGCGTGGCACTCACTATGAGGATCACGACCCGTATCCAATTCCTCCGCCACCCATAGGAGGCGCCATGCCGTACCGACCGCGCGTCCGAGGCCTGACTCGACTCCGGGATTGACTGGGTGATCTGATGTCCCGCATCTTCCTGAGCCACTCCAGCCGGGACAATCGCGAGGCGATCGCCTTGAAACACTGGCTCGAGCAAGCCGAGCCAGGGTTGGCCGGCGAGATCTTTCTCGACCTGGACGGCGAGACCGGCATCCGCACGGGGGTGCGCTGGACCGACGCCCTGTGGCATGCGAATGCCCGATGTGAGGCGGTGATCTGCCTGGTGTCGAAAGATTGGGTGGCGTCCAAGGAATGCCATACCGAGTTCCGCCAGGCCGAAGGCATGGGCAAACCGATCTTTTGCGCCCGGCTGGAGAAACTCACGGAAAGGGACGTAAGCCGCGCCTGGCAGAGCTGCGACCTGTTCGGGGGCCCATCGGTAGAAGTGGCCCTCGACGGTGAACCGCCGGTGCGGTTGTCGAGTGACGGCCTGCACCGACTGCTGACCGGGCTACGGGCGGTTGGTGTGGGTGCCGACAGCTTCCCCTGGCCGCCGCCCGGTGACGCTGATCGTTCTCCCTACCGTGGGTGGCAGCCCCTCGAATCAGTCGACGCAGCAATCTATTTCGGTCGAGACGCGCAGATCCAGCGTGCCCTGGACGAACTTCGGTCGATGCGCGACACCGGTCTGGAACGGATGTTCGTCATCTTGGGCGCCTCCGGTGTCGGGAAGTCATCTTTTCTGCGGGCCGGATTGTTGCCCCGACTGCGACGCGATGACCGCCGGTTCCTGACGCTGAACGTGGTACGTCCGGAACGTCGCGCCCTCACAGGTGACACCGGCCTGGCCCGCTCGATTCATCGCCTGCGCGACGAGGTCGGCCTGCGCGTGCCGAGCCTCGGCGAGATCAAGAATGCGACCCACGATTCGGACCAGCTACGAGCGTGGCTTGCCGAAGCCGTTGCGGCAGCATGTGCTCGGGTGCCTGATCTGGAAAGGCCACCGACTCTGGTGCTTCCGCTCGACCAAGCAGAGGAGTTGTTCGGCGTCGACGCGGGCGAGGAGGGGCAGGCGTTCCTGGAGCTGCTCGGCCGGCTGTTGACCGACGTCGACCTCGACATGGTCGTGGTGGCGACGATCCGCTCGGATCGGTATGAGCCGCTGCAGACCGCACCCCAACTCTCGGCTGTCCAGAGTCATCTGTTCGACCGGTTGAAGGCGATGCCGCAGGCGCAGTTCGCCGAGGTCATCTGCGGACCCGCACGGCGTGCCGCCGAATCGGGGTCCAAGTTCGAGCTGGCTCCGGAACTCGTCGATCGGCTTGTCGAGGATGCATCCGGCGGCGCCGACACATTGCCACTTCTGGCGTTGACCTTGTCGCGGCTCTATGAGGACTATGCGGGCAGCGACGATGCCGTCACCGTCGACCACTACGAGGCGATGGGCGGCATGCGCCGAGTGGTTCAGAACGAGATCGACAACCTGCTGTCGGGGGATCCTGCGGAGCGCTCCCAGCAACTGCATCGGTTGCACGACGCCTTCATTCCCTGGTTGGCGACGGTGAACTCGGACACCGATCAACCAATGCGCCGCATCGCCCGCTGGGCCGACCTGCCCGAGGAGAGCCACTCCCTGTTGAACGCATTTGTCGGCCGGCGGCTGCTGGTCAAGGGCGAGCGTGAGGGGCAGGTCGTCGTCGAAGTGGCGTTGGAGAGCCTTCTGCACCAGTGGGACGAGCTGGCGGAATGGCTACGCGCCGAAGCCTCGGAGCTGCGCGAAGCCGATGCGCTCGAAAGGGCCGTGGCCGCGTGGGAGCGCAGCGGTAACCGCGACGAGTGGCTTTTCGACGGTACACGGCTGGAGGATGCCGAAACCTTGAGTGCACAACCGGGATTCGGGGCGCGGCTCAACCCGGCCGGTGAATTCCTGCTGGCGTCGCGGCGCCGAGTGAACCGCAAACTCGAACACGAAAAGATGGCGGCTGAAGCCGAGGCGCGGTTGTTGCGGCGTCGCTCGCAGATTCTGGCACTGCTGGCCGTGATCGTTCTCGTTGCGGTCGTCGCCGGTTTCAGCTTCAAGCAAGCACGGGACGCCGAACAGCGCGCCCGCGGTGTAGCCAAGCGGGCGATCGCGTCAAACGCTGTCGGACAGGCGCGGGCGATGCTCGTTGATGCACGACTGGGCGGTGACCGGCGCGCGCTCCTCCAGACATTGGCCGCCGAGAAACTGGAGCCCGGCGCAGATCCGGACTCCCTGCTGAACACGCTGATCGATACCCGGCGGTTACTACGAGTGATCACCGTACCGACGACCGTCACCAACGTCGATGTCAGTCATGATGGGCGGCAGTTCGTATCATCCGGAAACGATGGTGTCATTCGCAGATGGGATCTCGAATCCGGCGAGTCGAAGGGCGATCCGCTAACCGGACACTCGGGGGCAGCTGGAGCGGCCTATGTGCGGGATGGGCGCTGGATCGCGTCCGCCGGTAGCGACAAGACCGTCCGCATATGGGATGCCGCTACCGGTGTCGCAGTTCGCGTGCTCACGGGTGTTTACGACCCTGACCGCGGGGCTGTCACGATGAGCGACGATGGCGAACTGCTCGCCACCGGTTTCGGCGACGGCATGGTCCAGTTGTGGGACGTGGCACGAAGTAAGCCGGTGGGCAAGCCGATCCGTGCACACGACAGCCGGGTATCGGCGGCCGCGTTCAGCCGCGACCGTTCCCGGTTGGTGACCGCCGCGCAAGACGGCACCGTGCGGATGTGGGATGTCAACACGGGCCTGCCGACGGGTCCGCCTCTGCCCTCCCACAAGGGCTCAGTCGTCGCCGTGGCTTTCAGCCCGGACGACCGACGCATCGCATCGCTGAGCATTCTGGTCGGACAAGAGTCTCCGGACGAGGTGAGCAATGCCGACGGCATCCGCACAGGGTTCGGGCCCGCCACGCAACTACGCATCACCGACGACGCATCGGGTCAGCCTGTCATCGATGGGAAGATCGAATTCGGTTATGGTGGTTACAGTTTGGCGTTCAGCCCCGACGGGCAACGCGTCGCTGTTGGTTATTCCGACGGTACGATCCGCGTGCGTGACACGAACACCGGCGCGGAGGTCGGGTCACGTTTGAGCGGTCACACAGGGCCTATTAATACCCTGGTCTTCAGCCGTGATGGCACCCGAATCATCAGCGCCGGAGACAACACAATCCACGTGTGGTCTGCGAAACCCGATCGATCGATAGGGACGTGGCTGCCGGGTCCCACCGTGGACGGGTCGTGGTCCCTGCCCGCGGCCGTCAGTCCGGACGGGGGTGTCGTCGCGACTCGTGACGTGAACAATCAATCCGATATTGCACTGTGGCGGATGGACACCCGCGAACATTTCCGCACGATTTCGACCGGCCATCGCGGTCCGGTTTCCGCGCTGGCATGGCGACCGGATGGGAAGGCCATCGCGTCCGCAGATGGAGCCGATGGCGCGATCCGGATTTGGAAAGCGGAGACCGGCGAGTCCGACGGTCCTGCCCTCACGGGACCCGACAACGCGATTACAAGGCTGTCGTTCAGCCTGGACGGTCATCGGCTGGCTGCCCTCGTCGTCGACTCCGACGTCTGGGTCTGGGATATCGCGACGGCCCCTCCCCGGGGCACCGACCTGCACAGCGACGAGGGTCTGGTCAACAGCGTCGGATTCAGCGCCGACGGACGTCGGCTGATCACCGTGGCTCCGATGCATCTTGGGGCCGGTGACCACGACAAGGTGGGCGAGACAGGCAATGTTTTCGACTCACCCGAAATAACACCATCGGCTGTCCGGGTCTGGGACACCGAAACCGGCAAGCTCGCCGGGCCACCCCTGTCCAACCGTGGCGGCCGCGTCAGCGACCTCGGGGCGAACCTCACGGACGGCGAACCCCAAGGTCCGATCTCGGCCGCCGCGATCAGCCCGGATGGTCAACGAATCCTGGTCGCTACGGTCAACGGCCTGCGGTTGCACGATGTGACGACGGGGCAGCCCATCGGTGAACCATGGATCGTGAACCCATCGGGCCAGACAACCATCACTAGTATCGCCTTCAGTCCCGACGGCGACTACGTCGTGTCCAACGACGCTCAGACGTTGAATCTACAGTTGCGAGAAGCCCAGACTGGCCGGCCGCTCGGCAAACCACTAGCCGGCCACGAAGGCCAAGTGATCAGTGTGGATTTCACCGCCGACGGGAATTACATCGTCTCTCAAGGAGAGGACGGCTGGGTGCTGTGGCCCGGCCCCGACAAATGGGCCGACGAGCTCTGCCACAAGCTCACCGCCAACATGACAGAAGCCGAATGGGACGAGTGGGTGTCGCCGGAAATCGATTACCAGCCCACGTGCCCGGCGGACGCACACGAGTGATCCACCGACGCTGTGCTGCCGGCTCCCCCGACCGCACCTCGACGTGCGGAAGCGGTTTGCGCCCGGAAATGGCCGCCGAATGATATTGCGGCACAGCCGGTTCGGAAGAACTGCGACATGACCGTGAAACAACCACACTGGCTCCGGGTATTCACGGCAGGAGAGTGAAGGCCTCGACGTGGCGCGGACGGACGACACTGAAGTGACGGTGGTCGACCGTCGCGACCTCATCGACGCCCAACCGCTCTGCAGTGGTCACCACTGAGGCGTCTACGGCGCCAAGCGGCAGGTCTCGGTACCGCGCAACGAGTTCGGCGATCCGCAGCCAATCTCCTGCCGCCACTGGCTCTACGGCGAACGCACCGTCGGCCAAGTCGCCGAGAAATCGCACTTCCGATTCGGCGCCCAGCCGCGTACCCAGTAGGTAGACCACCTCGGTGATGACGAGCGTCGGGACGATCAACGGGCCCGGATGGGTCTGCAGCAGCTCCAGCGACGACGCATGGTGTGCGTCGTCGGCGTCGACGTAGGCGTACAGGGGGCCTGCATCGACGACGATTGCGGCTATTGTCCGACCTCGGCGGCCAGAATCTCTTCGATACGTTCGGAGACATCGCTACGACCGCTACGGCCGGAAGCGGCAGCGTTCAGGCGCCGACGGCCGCCGGGCATGCCGAGGTACGCCTCGAGTGCTTCACGGCTGATCTCCGAAATGGTCATATTCCGTCGCTCAGCCTCGTGCCGCAGGCGAGCATCCAGCGCGTCAGGAATCTTGACCGTTGTCCGCTTCACGTATGCCAGCATACCGACCCCCGACTGACACCCGGCCAAAGTCTCCAACTCACAACCCCTTGCGGCGCGGCTCACACCATTACTAGGATATGCAAGTATCTCGGGTATGCCCCGAGCCACATAACTGCGCATCTCTCTTGGGACGGAACGCCATGACCACTCAGATCCCCCACTTCATCAACGGCCAGCGCACCACCGCCGGCTCCACCCGCACCGCCGACGTGCTGAACCCCAGCACCGGCGAGGTGCAGGCACAGGTGGCCCTGGCCTCGACCGCCGATGTGGACGCCGCGGTCGCCGGCGCCGTCGAGGCCCAGAAGGAATGGGCCGCCTACAACCCGCAGCGCCGCGCCCGGGTGCTGATGAAGTTCATCGAGCTGGTGAACCAGCACGCCGACGAACTCGCCCAGATGCTGAGCCTCGAGCACGGCAAGACCGTCGCCGACTCGCACGGCGACATCCAGCGTGGCCTGGAGGTCATCGAATTCTCGGTGGGTATCCCGCACCTGCTCAAGGGCGAGTTCACCGAGGGCGCGGGCACCGGCATCGACGTCTATTCGATCCGCCAGCCGCTGGGCGTGGTCGCGGGCATCACCCCGTTCAACTTCCCGGCCATGATCCCGCTGTGGAAGGCCGGCCCCGCGCTGGCATGCGGAAACGCGTTCGTGCTCAAGCCTTCTGAGCGCGACCCCTCGGTTCCCCTGCGCCTGGCCGAGCTGTTCATCGAGGCCGGGCTGCCTGCCGGCGTGTTCCAGGTGGTGCAGGGCGACAAGGAAGCCGTCGACGCGATCCTCGCGCACCCCGACATCAAGGCAGTCGGCTTCGTCGGCAGCTCCGACATCGCGCAGTACATCTACTCGGGCGCGGCCGCGCACGGTAAGCGCGCGCAGTGCTTCGGCGGCGCCAAGAACCACATGATCGTGATGCCCGACGCCGATCTGGACCAGGCCGTCGATGCGCTGATCGGCGCCGGCTATGGCAGCGCGGGCGAGCGCTGCATGGCCATCAGCGTCGCCGTCCCGG
Organism: Mycolicibacterium porcinum; assembly: GCA_001942045.1. Taxonomy (GTDB): domain Bacteria; phylum Actinomycetota; class Actinomycetes; order Mycobacteriales; family Mycobacteriaceae; genus Mycobacterium; species Mycobacterium porcinum_A. The sequence continues at coordinate 30,654 of MSTD01000041.1, read as the reverse complement.
TGGGCGAAGAAACTGCCAACCGGCTGCGGAACCGGTTGGTAGAGCGCATCAACCAACTCCGCGTCGGGCACAGCCTCGACCCCAAGGCCGATTACGGGCCACTCGTCACCGGCGCGGCCCTCGAACGGGTCCGCGACTACATCGGCCAGGGCGTCGAGGCGGGCGCCGAGCTCGTCGTCGATGGTCGCGAACGGGCCAGCAACGAGCTGACTTTCGGCGACGCCAGCCTCGAGAAGGGCTACTTCATCGGCCCCACCCTGTTCGACAACGTCACCACCGACATGTCGATCTACACCGACGAGATCTTCGGCCCGGTCCTGTGCATCGTTCGCGCCCACGACTACGAAGAGGCCCTCAAGCTGCCGTCCGAGCACGAGTACGGCAACGGCGTCGCGATCTTCACCCGTGACGGCGACGCCGCGCGCGACTTTGTGTCTCGCGTGCAGGTCGGCATGGTCGGTGTCAACGTGCCGATCCCGGTTCCGGTGGCCTACCACACCTTCGGCGGCTGGAAGCGGTCCGGATTCGGCGACCTCAACCAGCACGGGCCGCATTCGATCCTGTTCTACACCAAGACCAAGACCGTCACCGAGCGGTGGCCGTCGGGCATCAAGGATGGCGCCGAGTTCGTCATCCCGACCATGAAGTAGCGCACCGACGAGCGCTTGCGCGAGGAGAAGACCGGCCCTGTGAATCTGTACGACCTGGACGAAGACGAGCGCGTGATCGCCGAGACGGCGGCCGCGTTCGCCGAAAAGCGCATCGCGCCATACGCGTTGGAATGGGATGAGACCCATCACTTCCCCACCGACGTGTTGCGCGAGGCGGCCGAACTCGGCATGGGCGCCATCTACTGCGGTGAGGACGCGGGCGGCAGCGGGCTGCGCCGACTGGATGCGGTACGTATCTTCGAGGCACTCGCCGCCGCCGATCCCACCCTGGCGGCGTTCCTGTCCATCCACAACATGTGCGCATGGATGGTGGACAGCTTCGGCACCGAGGAGCAGCGCAAGACCTGGGTGCCCAGGCTGGCGTCGATGGAAGCCATCGCCAGCTACTGCCTCACCGAACCGGGGGCCGGCTCGGACGCCGCGGCCCTACGGACCAGGGCCGTCCGCGACGGCAGCGATTACGTCCTCGACGGGGTCAAGCAGTTCATCTCCGGGGCCGGTAGCTCCGACGTGTACGTGGTGATGGCCCGTACCGGTGCCGACGGCCCGAAGGGCATCTCGGCCTTTGTGGTCGAAAAGGACACGCCCGGACTCAGTTTCGGCGCACAGGAACAGAAGATGGGCTGGAACGCCCAGCCCACCGCGCAGGTGATCTTCGAGGGTGTGCGGGTTCCGGCCGAGGCCCTGCTGGGCAGCACCGAGGGCACCGGCTTCGGGATCGCGATGAACGGTCTGAACGGCGGGCGGATCAACATCGCCGCCTGCTCGCTCGGCGGTGCACAGGCCGCCTACGACAAGGCAGTCGGCTACCTCGCCGACCGCCAGGCGTTCGGCGGGCCCCTGCTCGATGAGCCCACGATCCGGTTCACCTTGGCCGATATGGCGACCGGCCTGGAGACATCGCGAAACATGTTGTGGCGGGCGGCCTCCGCACTGGATGCCAACCATCCCGACAAGGTGACGTTGTGTGCGATGGCCAAGCTGTATGTCACCGACAAGTGCTTCGAGGTGGCCGATCAGGCGCTGCAGTTGCACGGCGGCTACGGGTATCTGCGCGAATACGGTCTGGAGAAAATCGTCCGGGATCTGCGGGTGCACCGCATCCTTGAGGGAACCAACGAAATCATGCGCGTGGTCATCGGTCGCTCTGAAGCGTCCAGGGCCCGCTCCACCGGATAGGGAGACTTGAGTGAGCACGATCGCGTTCTTGGGGCTTGGCAACATGGGCGGGCCGATGGCCGCCAATCTGGTGACCGCCGGGCACAGCGTGCGCGGCTTCGACCCGGTTTCGGCCGCGCAGGAGGCGGCGAAGGCCAACGGCGTCAACGTCTTCCCCACCGGCGCCGACGCCGTGGCCGGTGCCGATGTGGTGATCACCATGCTGCCCAACGGTGCGTTGGTGAAGAGCTGTTATGCCGAGGTGCTGCCCGCAGCCGCCGAGGGAGCCCTGTTCATCGACAGCTCGACGATCTCCGTCGACGACGCCCGCGAGGTGCACAAGCTCGCCCTCGAGCACGGCTTCGCCCAACTCGACGCCCCGGTGTCCGGCGGGGTGAAGGGTGCGGTCGCGGGCACGCTGGCGTTCATGGTGGGCGGTGAGGACGAAGCTGTCGAACGAGGCCGTCCGGTGCTGGAACCCATGGCGGGCAAGATCATTCACTGTGGCGCCAGTGGTGCCGGGCAGGCCGCCAAGGTGTGCAACAACATGGTGCTGGCCGTGCAGCAGATCGCGGTCGGCGAGGCGTTCGTGCTGGCCGAGAAGCTTGGCCTGGACAAACAGGCCTTGTTCGACGTGATCACCGGGGCGACCGGCAACTGCTGGGCCGTGCAGGTGAATTGCCCGGTGCCAGGACCGGTTCCGACCTCCCCGGCCAACAATGACTTCAAGCCGGGATTCGCCACCGCACTGATGAACAAAGACCTGGGCCTGGCGATGGCGGCCGTGGAATCCACCGGTTCGTCGGCGCCGCTGGGCACGCACGCGGCCGAGATCTACTCGAAGTTCGCGGTTGACCATGCCGACAAGGACTTCAGTGCGGTGATCGAGACGCTCCGCAGCTGATTCTCGTCGCGTTCGTAACGTGGTGGCGCCAGAAACCGCCGAGTTTCACCGCCGCCACGTTACGAACGCGAGCCCCCCAGCTGGCTTACGCAGCGGACGGGCTGCGCTGAGCCCACCACTGGCTGTGCAGGCGCTGACACATCGGCAGGCGCAGCGCGTCGGCGCCGGCGAAGTCCGGCCGGACCGCGACGGCGGAATATGATCCGGGCCCGGCGTCAGGGTCGATGAGCACGCTGGCCATCCCGGCACCGTTGGCAGCGCGCAGGCCCGCACCCGAGCCCGCCACGGCCAACGCGTCGTGGCCGGCCACTCCCAGTTCGGCCAGGGCGTGCCGGTACAGCTCGGCCCCGGTCTCGCTCACGTCATCGGTGGTGACGACGGTTTCCACCAGGCCCTCACCGACCAGCTGGCGCACCAGCGGTTCGGCCCAGCGCCGGCGCCCGGCGGCGACCACCCCGACCGGCAGCCCGGCCAGGAATGCGTCGTTCATCAGATCCTCCAGACCCGGCCGCGGCGTCAGGCCGGCGTCGAGGATCATCTCGTCGAACATCAGGTCCTTGGTCATGCAGATCTCGTCGGCGAGCACCTCGGTGAGGACGTCGCACTCCGGGCCGACGCACCGCTTGCGCAGCTCGGCGGCGACCCGCTGGCGTTCGTCGTGCAGCGCGAGCAGCTGCCGGTAACGGGAGACCCCCCACTCGATGGGCAGACCGTGCGCGGCGAATGCGGCGTTGAAGACGACGCGGTGGCCGTCGACGTCGAGATCCGACAACGCATCGAGGTCCAGGATCACTGCACGCAGCGGATGGGCACTCGTTTCGGCCTGGGCACAGTCCCACCAGAACCGCCCGGCACGCCATGACTTCTCTTGTGGTGAGGACACCCCATGAGAGTGGCCCACGTCACACGTCGCCCGCGTCCCCCGTAAGGGGGATTAGGCCGGTCAAGTTCATCTACCGACGCGGGTACCACCTCTAGGGTGATGCCATGGCGCCCTCCAATCCAGTGCGCCTTGTGCTGGTCGACGACCATGAGATGGTCATCGAGGGTCTCAAGGCCATGCTTGCTGCGTTCAACGACCGGGTCGAGGTGGTCGGCCAGGCTGTGGGCGCCGAGCGGGCATTGAGCGTGATCGAGACGCTCAATCCCGACATCGTGCTCTGCGACGTGCGCATGGAGGGCTCGAGCGGGCTGGATCTCTGCCGGGTGCTGCGTGAGCGCGACCCGGACCGCAAGGTGGTCATGCTCTCGGTCTACGACGACGAGCAGTACCTGTTCCAGGCGCTGCGGGTGGGCGCCGCCGGGTATCTGCTCAAGAGCATCAGCAGCGACGAGCTCGTGCGCCAGCTCGAATTCGCCCACAGCGGGCAGACCGCGATCGATCCCGGGATGGCGGCCCGCGCGGCGGGCACCGCGGCCCGGCTGCAGCGCGACGAGTTCTGGCCCGGGGTTCGGCAGGGGCTCACCCAACGCGAGAGCGAGATCCTGTCGTTCGTGGTCGCAGGCCTGTCCAACCGCGGCATCGCCAACAAACTGGTGATCGGCGAGGAAACGGTGAAGACCCATCTGCGTTCCATCTACCGCAAGTTGGGGGTCAGCGACCGGGCCGGTGCGGTGGCCACCGCACTGAGGGAAGGCATCTACCAGTGACCGCCGAGAGGCCCGAGCGCGATCTCGGCCCCATCGACCTCACCGCAGACCGGGAACTGGCGCTGCTGCGGGAGCTGATCCGCGCAGCATCGAGCGGTCCCGGAGTGGAGCCGCTGGCCGCCGCCGCGGCCAGGATGATCACCGAGGCCACCGCCACCGACGTGTGCTTCGTGCACGTGCTCGACGATTCGGATCGCGCTCTGACCCTGGCCGGGGCCACGCCGCCGTTCGATGCCGAGATCGGCAAGATCCGGTTGCCGCTCGGGCAGGGCATCTCCGGTTGGGTGGCCAGCCACCGGCAGCCCGTGGTGATCAGTCACGACAAGGAATCCGACCCGCGTTACAAGCCCTTCGAATCACTGCGTGGGCGGGACTTCACCTCGATGGTGTCGGTCCCGATGGAGACCGGACCGGGTGGGCTGGTCGGGGTGCTCAATGTGCACACCGTCGACCGCCGCGAGTTCACGCCGCGCGACGTGGAGTTGCTGCTGGTGATCGGCCGGCTGATCGCCGGGGCGTTGCACCAGGCTCGGCTGCACCGCCAACTGGTGGCCCGTGAGCGGGCCCACGAGAACTTCGTCGAGCAGGTGATCCAGGCGCAGGAGATCGAGCGGCGCCGGTTGGCCGGCGATATTCACGACGGCATCTCCCAGCGGTTGGTGACGCTGTCCTACCGGCTCGACGCCGCGGCCCGCGCGGTCGAACCACAGACGGTGGCCGAACAGCTGGCGGCGGCCCGCGAACTGGTCGCGCTGACGCTGCAGGAGGCCAGGGCCGCGATCAGCGGACTGCGCCCGCCGGTGCTCGACGATCTCGGCCTGTCGGGTGGGCTGGCCAGCCTGGCCCGCTCGATCCCGCGGATCCCCATCGATGTCGACCTCGCCGAGACGCGGGTGCCCGACCACATCGAGCTGGCGCTGTACCGGATCGCCCAGGAATGCCTGCAGAACGTGGTCAAGCATGCCGAGGCGGAGCGGGCCCGGCTCACCTTCGCGGTCGACGACGGCGTGGCTCGCCTCGAAATCGTCGACGACGGAAAAGGTTTCGACACGTTCGAACATCCGTTGGGCAGTGACGAAATGGGCGGCTACGGGTTGCTCTCGATGGCCGAGCGGGCCGAGATCGTCGGCGGCCGGCTCCACATCCGGTCGCGTCCGGGTGCGGGCACCACGGTGACGGCGACGATCCCGCTGCCGTCGGTCATGGAGTAGTCACCTCATCCCTCGAGGTGCGCACGCATCTCATCCGACAAGGTGCGCACGCACCGCGGGCAACGCGCCCGCGATCAACTCGTCGGCCGTCCGCGATGCGATCGGCTCGATCCGCAGCACGTGGCGCAGGTAGGCGATGCCGAGCAGTTGGCCCATGGCCAGGTCCACCCGTAGCGCGGCGTCGGGACCGGTGAGTGCGGTGGCGATCAGCGGGTAGAGCCGCTGCTCGATGAACTGGCGGACCAAGGCAGCGGATTCCTCGTGGGTGGCTGCGCCGCGCAGGATGGCCAGCAGGGGCGCGCGGGTATCGGGCTGCCCCCACAGCTCGAAGAACGCACGGGTCAGGCGTTCGGGCAGGTCAGCGGGGCCCTCGCCGAGAATCCGCGCGCCGAACTGCTCGGGGTCGAAGGGCCAGCCCACGGTGGCCCGGAACAGCTCGGCCTTGCTGCCGAAGTAGTGCCGGATCAGGGCTGGATCGACGCCCGCGGCGGCCGCGATGTCGCGCAGGGAGGTCTTGTCGTAGCCGCGTTCGGCGAACATCCGCCGGGCGGTGGCCACCAATTCCTCACGGGTGCCGGGTTGTCCCGGCCGGCGTCCTCGGGGCGGCATAGTCCCAGAATTCTACAGTCGTTGACTTCTTGATCCGGCCAGGTCTACGCTCGAAATCATTAATTCCACAACTGAGGAGTTATACGATGCCCGCTCCGCGATGGGTCGCCCACGCCAACAAGTTCGGCCTCAATCAGCTCACCCGGTTCATCGCGCCGTGGGCGCCGGGCTGGGCCGTCGTCATCCACCGGGGCCGCAAGTCCGGCCGGACCTTCCGGACCCCGCTGTGGGCGTTTCGACGGCCGAACGGTTTCGTCATCGCCCTGACCTACGGCTCGCAGGCCGACTGGGTGCGCAACGTGCTGGCCGCAAACGGGTGCGAATTGGAGGCCCGGGGCCATCGGTACCGGCTGACCGCACCCGAGGTGTACCGCGACGAGAACGCCACCGACATGCCCGCGTTCATCAGGTTCATGCTGCGCCGGGTCATCAAGGCTCCGGAGTTTCTCAGCCTGAAGGTCGCGGATTAGCCGCCGAGTTTCCCGGCAAGCTCGGGACACTCGTACTTGAGGGCCACGTCCACGATCGTCTTGAGCGCGCTCGGAGACAGTCGGCTGCCCATCTGGATCAGGATGTTGACGACATCCTGCCGGGTCTTGTTGAAGCTGCCGCCGGCCATGATGCAGGCCAGCATCAACTGCTCCGCGATGGCACGGTCGGAGCCTTGGATGCCGGCGGCGCGGACCTCGGCGAACGCCTCCGGCGGCAACCCCGTTCCAGGCGCGCCCGGAGCCGGTTTCGGACTCCTCGTGCCGGTGGACCTGGGCGCCTTCGACGACGTCGTGAACGGTGTGACGTCGTCGGGCGCGGTGGCCACCCCGGTGGTCGTGGTACTACACGCCGCCATCACCACGACGGCGGCGGCGCTCAGTGCCGCACCCACCCGTTTGGCGTTCATGCGCACACTCCCCTCAACTGCATTCGAGGGTAGGCAGGTTTCGGCCTGCAGCCCAGAAGCCGGCGGTCAGAAGTCCCCGGAGTGTCGGCGCAACGTCTCGATCGACGCCACCAACGCACGGGACTCTTCATCCGACATCCCGACGTCGGCGAACACCTGCTCGTTCAGGGTCACCGTGGCGTCCTCCACCGTCGAGCGCCCGAGTTCGGTGATCTGCACCAGCGTGGTCCGGCCGTCGGTGGGATGCGGGATGCGCTCCACCAGGCCGTTCGCTTCCAGCCGGCGGATGGCATGCGTGACGCTGGTGACGTGCACCTGGAGGCGATCGGAGGCCTTGGTGATCGGCAGTGCGCCGGCCCGGCTGAACGCCAGCAACCGCAGCAGCTCGAACCGCGAGAAGCTGAGATCGTAAGGCCGCAGCGCAGACTCCACCCGGGCCAGCAGGATCTGGTGGGCCCGCATCACCGACGTCACCGCGACCATGCCGTCGGCCACGTCGCCCCATCCGGCAGCCTCCCAGTTCGCGCGGGCCTGCGCGATGGGGTCACGTTTGTCCGATGGTGAGGGCACGCCTCTTCTTACCGCATCACCTCGCGGGGTCCGCGCATTCTGCCCGCATCCGAACCGGCTCGGTGCGCGTTCAGGCCGCCGCTGTCACCGCGCCCAGGACCGCACGGCTCGACTGCCGCGATCCGACGGTGATCCGCACCCCACCGTCTCCGTAGTGGCGGAGCTGAAGTCCGGTGCCGTCGAACACCTCTGGCCACGGCATTTGGCCGCCGGGCAGGTACAGGAAGTTGGCCTGCGCATCCGTGCTGTAGACGCCGAGTGCGCGCAGCCGGGTCTGCAGGTGGCGTCGTTCCGCGGCGATCATCCGGATACGTTGACGCAGCTGGTTTTCCGCGTCGTAGGACGCGGCCACCGCCACCTGGGCACTGAGCCCGATGCCGAACGGCAGCTGCATCTGCCACAGCTGTCTGCCGAGGTCCGCGGCGCAGAACCCGTAGCCGATCCGCAGCCCGGCCAGGCCGTAAGCCTTCGAAAAGGTGCGCACCACCACGACATTGCCGAACCTGTCCACCAGGCTCGGCCCGTCGATGCGTTGGGCGGCGCTCAAGAACTCCACGTATGCCTCGTCGAGCAGCACCACGGTGTCCGCGGGAACCCGGGTCAGCAGGCGCTCGATCTCGACGGCCGGTTCGACGGTCCCCGTCGGGTTGTGCGGCCGGCAGACCGCCACCACTCTCGCACCCTTCGCGGCCTCGGCCATCGCGTCCAAGTCGTGATGGCCGTGCGCATCGAGCGGAATCGTCACCGTCCGCAACCGCGCCATCTGCGCGAAGATCGGATATCCGTCGAACGTCGGTGTGGCCATCACCATGGTGTCGCCGGGGCTGGTGACCGCGTGCAGCACCTGCATGATGACGCCGGTGGCGCCGGCACCGACGATCACCTGCTCCTCGGCCACCCCGTCGTGATCGGCGATCAGGGAACGCAACCGCTGCGGCAGGAATTCCGGGTACCGGTTGGCAGCCTCGTCGCAGGCGCGCAGCGCCGAACGGACCGCGGGCAGCGGCGGAAACGGGCATTCGTTGAGCGACAACGCCAACGGGTTGACCGCCTGCGGCAGCGTGCCGACCACCTCGGCCAGTGCGGTGCGGGGTGCCACCATCACTCGGTCCCCGCGTCGGAGCCGCCGTCGGTCCGGCCACCCCAGCGCACCGCGGCAGCCCCGGCGAAGTCACCGGCGTGGGCGAAGGCGGCCATCAGCACGGTGTCACCGGCCTTCACCCGACCGCCGGTGACGGCCCGGTCCAGATTGACGGGAATGCCTGCGGCGAAGAGGTTTCCACATTCCTCGAAGGTGTCCACGTGGCGTTCGGGCGGCAGCTCCAGCGCATCGCGCCAGTTGCGTAGGAACGCCCGGTTGGGCTGGTTGGTCACGAAGAGGTCGATGTCCTTGGGCTGCACCCCGATTCGATCGCAGACCGTGTAGGACACCTCGGGCACCTGTCGGTTGCCCCGGGCCAGCACCTTGGTGATCTTGCTCTCGGTGAAGCCGATGCACGCCTCTCCCGGGCCGGCCTGCCACCATTTGCGCGGCGGGTCCATGACCACTGTCATGTCCCCGGCGTACTCGCCGTAGGTGCGGCATTCGATGTCGAGAATGGGTGACTCGTCGGACAGGGTCACCACGCCGACGGCGGCACCGTCGCCGGGCACCGACGCCTGCGCCTTGCGCCGGATGGTCTGCTGGTCGAACACCTGCCCGGCGGAGTTCTGCGCGATCGCGATCACCGCGGTGCGGCCCTCTCCCGCGCGCAACAGTGTGCGGGCCACCTTGAGCCCGAGGATGAATGCCGCGCACCCGCCGTTGTGCAGGTCGATCACCCAGTTGGGTTTCATGCACAGCCGGTGCGCCATGCCGCCGCCACCGCCGTAGAACGGCATGTCCGGCAGCTGGGTGTGGGTGATCAGCACGTCGGCCCCGGTGACGACGTCGGAGCCGTGCCGTTCGATCACGCCGGCGGCGGCCCGCTCGACCATGTCGATCGCGGTTTCGTCGGGCCCCACGTGGTGACGGAACCGTGGTGCCCGGAACATCACGTTGTCGGCCAGCTCATCGGTTTCGGCGAACCCGGCGTAGTAGTCCGCACCGATCGGGTCGCCGGGCAGGTAGGTGGACACGTCGATGAGGCTGACGGGAGTCTGATCGGGCATGACCGAACCTCACTTCATCCAGGCCGGGGTGACCGGCAATCCGTTGCGGTGCCGGTATTCGGCGATTGCCTTGAGATTTCGCAATTCGAGAAGGTGGCCGGGACCGAACATGTCCCAGAAGTCGCCCACCCAGACCGGCCGTGCCGGGGGCGCGGTCTCCGGGTAGGGGTTCTCGTCGTAGAACGGGTGGTGGCAATTCGTCCACAGCACAACCGATCCCGGCTTGTCCAAGACCACCTGGGCATCGACGATGCGCATCAGGTAGATCATCCACAGGTGCTTGCCCTGGTCCCAGGCGCAGTGGTAATCCACGGTGAGCGCATCACGGTTCGCCACGGTGCGGGTGTAGATCTCGCTGCCCGGACCTGACGGGCCCGCACCGAGCCGGTCGTGGGCCAGCCACAGCCCGGGCTCCTCGGTCGGGGTGAAACCGCGAAGGCTGTACGTCCACTCCTCCAGGCATCGGGTGTCGGACATGTAGTCGAACAACTCGTCGGGTGGGCACTCGATGTAGTCGTTGACGGTGCAGTACTGACCGAACACCTGGTCGTGCGGGTACACCGAGCGCATCATGTCCATGATGATCGGCGTCGCCTGCTCCTTCGGCGAGGTCTCGATCCGGATCAGTCCGTCGAGTGGGGTTCGGGTGGCCCGATGGGCCGTGATGTCTTCAAGCGCGGGCAGTGACATGGGACCTGTTCTCCTCTGACGTGGAAGATGTGCTGACTGTGGTGGTGAGAAACGCTGCGAACGGCGGGATTTCGTCGGCCGAACATTCGACGCTCAGCACCGACGGGCCATCGGTGTCCAAGGCCATGCCCAGCGCCCGGGGAAGCTGGCGGAGTTCGGCGACGTCGAATGCCGGCAGCCCGGGGAACATGGCCGCCAGCCCCGCCCCCAGCCGGCTCGGGCCGAACCTGTTGTAGGAGTAGCGATCCTCGTAGAACAGCTGCTCGCGGGTGACGCACATGGCGTGGGCGTGGTTGTCGAACAGCACGAAAGTGATCGGCAGCCGGTACTGCATCGCGGTGTGAATCTCCATGCCGTGCATGAAGAACGAGCCGTCTCCGGCGATCACCGCGGTGCGCCGCGGGCGGCCGGACGCGGTGGTGGAGGAAGCCCGGTGAAATGTCATCCCGATACCCGCGCCGAAGCTGTACCCCATGCCGCCCATCCCCAGCGCCACCATGAAACGGCCGTCCCGACGGGCCGGCAGATAGTGGATGGCCGAGGCCCCGATGTTGCCCGCGTCGACGACGATGTCGGTGCCGTCGGGCAGGGCGTCGTCGAGGACGGACATCGCGTCGCGGTACCTGATACCCGGGCCGGCGTGGGCCGGGGGGCGCAATTCGGTCCGCGGCGCCGTATCCGGCACCCGGACCTGCGCCGGACGTCCGGGACCGGACAGTGCCCGAGCCAGCTGCGTCAGCGACACCCGCAGATCGTCTGAATGCAGGTGGATGCATTTCAGAAAGGGCACCTGGGCGCCGATCGAAAAGGTCGGCACCGACGCCAGCGGCTCGTCGAGGCCGGCGCGGGCGGTCACCGTCAGGCGGGTACCGACGATCAGGCACAACGCACTCTGCGCTGCGGCAGCGGACACCCCGGGATGGCCCATCACACCGGATACCCCCAGTGCGGAGGACGAGCCGAAACCGGGCGTGCCCGCCACATCCTTGGCATCGGGCACCGTGGCCACCCGCGCACGCAGGATGGCCCGTAGGCGTTCCAGTTCGGCCCGGGCGTCGTCGCGGGCCACCTGCTCACCGGCGATGATCGTGATCGGGCCGTCGACCCCGCGCAGCGCCTGCTCGAGCGCACCGAGATCGGCATGACGTGCCGTCGGCCCGGCCGCATGGGCCCGGCCGTTGCCGGCACCCGGCTCCCCCAGCTCCGCCTGCTGAATGTTCTTGGGCAGCAACAACACCGCCGGGCCGCCAGTACGCGCGGCGGCCAGCGCCTCGGGAAGCGCGGTGAGGATGTCTGCCGGTGCCAGCACCCTGCGGCAGTACAGCGAGACCGTCGAGAACAAGGCGTGCCCGTCCAGGCTGCCGTTGTCCCCGCTGGTGTCCTGGAAGGCACCGCGGCCGTCGAGAGTTGTCGGGGCCTGACCGATCAGGGCGAGCACGGGAACGCGGCTGGCCAGCGCTTCCGCGAGCCCGGGGACCGTGTTCAGGCAGCCACCACCAGAGGTCGCCGCCACCACTCCGATCCCGCCGCCGCTGCGGCTGTAACCGTCCGCCATTGTGGCAGCGGAGAATTCGTGTTTGGCCAGTACCGCGGTGAGATCGTCACGGAAGTACGCCGCATCGTAGAGGTCCTCGATGTTGGCACCGTCCACGCCGAAGATGTGCGTGACCCCGTTCGCCGCCAGCTGGCCGACGATGTGGTCCACCACCCGGTGTGCCTTGACCATGTGTCACCTACTTCCGTGCTCTGCCAGTGACACGACGCGTGGGTGGCCCCGGTTCACTGCGTGGACGGATTGGTGCGAACTCCCCGCGATCTCACAGGCAAGACCAAGATCACGACCTTCGCGATCTTGGGCATAGTGGATGACGGGGGTCGCTCACCCCGGCGGCCGCGAAACCCCGCGATCGGAGGCATCAGATGACACAGCCGTTCATGGATTGGGACGCCGCCTACCGGCAGGACACCCCGCCACCGTGGAGCATCGGGGAACCACAGCCCGAACTCGCCCGCCTGATCGAGCAGGGCAAGATCCACGGCACAGTCCTCGACTCGGGCTGCGGACACGCTGCGTTGTCGCTGGCCCTTGCCGCACAGGGGCACACCGTGGTGGGGCTCGATGCCAGCGCCACGGCGGTGGCTGCGGCGGCCGCCACGGCTGCCGAACGTGGCCTGACCACAGCGACTTTCGCGCAGGCCGACATGACGGACTTCGGTGGTTACGACGGCCGGTTCGACACGGTGCTGGACAGTGGCCTGCTGCACGCCCTGCCGATCGACGGGCGCCAGGCGTACATCCGGGCGATCCACCGCGCCGCGGCGCCGGGAGCGGTGCTGTTCATCCTGGCCTTCGCGGCCCGGCCGTTCGGGGACAGCGCCCCGGGACCGAGCGGCTTCACCGCCGACGAGTTGCGCGACACCGTGGCCACCTGCTGGACCGTCGACGAGGTGCGCCCGGCCAGGCTGTACGGCAACGACAGCCCAGCCGCCGGCGGGCCGGCGGCACTGCCCGGTGTGGAGCGGGACGGCGCCGGGCACATCACCATGCCGGGCTTCCTGCTGAGCGCCCACAAGGCAGACTGAACTCAGAGCTGCTTTTCCAGCAGTACCTTGCCCTCGGGAGACGTAACCAATTGCACCGCAGCGATATCCGCCTTCGGCATTTGAGTGTTGCCACTCGGTAGCGCGGTGGCACCGGACAACCCGATCCACGTCGCGATCTCGTCACGGCTGCCGTCCCGGCCGATCACCACCATGCCCAGGTTCTGCGGGGGCGCATCCTGCTTGCCCCAACTCCCGTAACTGCAGGCCATGTCGATCCTGGTGCCCCAGGAGTAACTGGTCATCGCGATGCTGGCGTTGATGGGGGTATCGGACATCTTCGACATCGCCATCATCTGCGCGCTCTGCTGTTCGGTCCCGCTGTGCAGGCCGAACACCTCCGGACGGATGCCGACCACCACGGCCAGCGCCAGCAAGGCCGCGGCCACACCCACGGCGGCCGTGGTCACCCAACGCGCACGGCGTCGCCGCCAGCTCACTTTGGCCAGCACCGACTGCAGCACCTCGGGCCGCAGCGGCGGATCGGGCTGTTCGGATTCGAGAGCGAGCACGTCGTCGAGGTTGAGCATCGCCAACAGCGCGGGCATCCCGGTCAACTCGGCCACCGCCGCCCGGCACTGCGGGCAACCCTCCAGGTGGGCCTCATACTCGCGTCGCTCGCTGCTTTCCAGCGATCCCAACACGTAAGCCGCATCCCAGGTCCGGTACCGGTCGGATTCCACCGGGTCAGGGATGTGGGGTACACCGAACTGTGTCATCGTGTCACCCCCATCTCTTGCAAGTTCAGTCGTAATGCGCGTACGGCGTAGTGCAGCCGTGATTTCACGGTGCCCTCGGGTATGTGGAGGTCGTCGGCGATCTGCCCGGTGGTCCAGCCCTGGTAGTACGCCCGGCGGACGACGGCCCGGTGTTCGTCGGAGAGTTGGCTCAGTGCCGTGCTCAGCAGAATTCGATCCAAGGCGTTGTCCACCTGGTCTGGGGTGGCAGCTGCCGCGCCGTGGTCTGCCACCTGTTCGGGATCGGGTACCCCGGTTTCATTGCGGAACCGGGCACTTCGGCGTTCATCGATGATCATATTGCGCGCCACGGTGAACAACCAGGCGCGTGCCGATCGATCGGTGTCGGCGGTGACGTCAGGGTGGCGCCACGCACGCAGCAGCGTCTCCTGCACCACGTCCTCGGCCCGGGCGCGGTCGCCCGTGAGCCGCAGGGCGTAGCGCCACAGCGCAGCAGCATGCTCGTCGTAGAGCACCCGCATCATGGCGGCCTCCGGATCATCCATTCCCTACCTCCGTCTGTGATACGACGTTGGTGGCGATCCGGTTCAATTCCTACCTTTGCGCGCAGCCAGGCACCAGAGTCGGTGCGCGATTCAGGTAGTGATTGCTGGCGTCAATTACTGAGTGAGGATTCGCGGGCCGTCTTCGGTGACGGCGACGGTGTGCTCCCAGTGCGCGGCGCGGGTGCCGTCGGCGGTGACGACGGTCCACTCGTCGTCGAGGATCTTCGTCTCGGTGGTCCCCAGGGTGAGCATGGGTTCGATGGCCAGAACCGAGCCCGGCTCGAGGTACGGGCCGCGCCCGGGCGAACCCTCGTTCGGCAGGAACGGATCCATGTGCATCTGCCTGCCGATGCCGTGGCCGCCGTAGCCGTCGACGATCCCGTACTTGCGGTCGTGGCGGGCCTCGGCCGCGTGCGTCTCGACCTCGATCGCGTGGGAGACGTCGGTCAGCCGGTTTCCGGGCAGCATCGCGGCGATGCCGGCCTCCATGGCCGATTTCGTTGCGGCAGAAAGGGCTTCGTCAGCTGCGATCAGCGCACCGATCCCGAACGTGACGGCCGAGTCACCGTGCCACCCGTCGACGATCGCGCCGCAGTCGATGGACACCAGATCTCCGGCGGCCAATTTCTCGCCGGCCGACGGAATGCCATGCACCACACGGTCATTCACAGAGGCGCAGATGCTGGCGGGAAATCCGTGATAGCCGAGGAACGACGGCGTACCGCCGCCGTCACGGATGACGGCTTCGGCGATCTGATCCAGTTCGAGCGTGGACACCCCCGGCGCGGCGGCAGCGCGCACAGCCCGCAGCGCCGAGGCGACGAGCGCCCCGGCCACGGCCATCGCGTCCAACTCTCCGGCGCTGCGCTGCGCAACGACCTTGCGCTTACGCAACCCCGGCAATCTGATCACTTACCCAGTGCGTGCAATGCGCGGGCGAACACCTCGTCGAGGCCGCCCACCGCATCCACGGTCTTCAGGTCGTCGCGGTAGTACTCCAGCAGTGGCTCGGTCTCGTCGCGGTAGACCTTCATGCGGTTGCGGATGACCTCGTCGGTGTCGTCGGCGCGGCCGCGGCCCTTGAGGCGGGTCAGCAGCTCGTCCTCGGACACCTGGAACTCGACCACCGCGTCGAGCTTGGTGTTGCGGGCGGCAAGCATGTCCTTGAGCGCGCCGGCCTGCTCGACCGAGCGGGGGTACCCGTCGAGGATGAATCCGTCGGCGGCGTCGGCCTGATCGATGCGGTCCTCGACCAGGCGGTTCGTCAGTTCGGCGGGCACCAGATCGCCCGCGTCCAGGTAGCGCTTGGCCTCGAGTCCGAGCGGGGTGCCCTCGCCGATGTTCTTGCGGAACAGGTCCCCGGTGGAGATTTGCGGGATGCCGAGCTTCTCGGACAGCTTCTCTGCCTGCGTGCCTTTGCCCGCACCGGGCGGTCCGAGTAGAACGACTCTCACTTCAGGAACCCTTCGTAGTTACGTTGCATGAGCTGGCTCTCGATCTGTTTGACGGTATCCAAACCGACACCGATCATGATGAGAACCGCGGTACCGCCGAACGGCAGATTCTGTACCGAGCCGGTGTTTCCGATCTGCAGGAACAGGTTGGGCAGAACGGCGATCACACCGAGGTAGATCGAGCCGGGCAGGGTGATCCGGCTGAGCACGTACCGCAGATAGTCCGCGGTCGGCTTGCCGGGTCGGATGCCCGGGATGAATCCGCCGAACTTCTTCATCTCGTCGGCACGCTCGTCCGGGTTGAAGGTGATCGACACGTAGAAGTACGTGAAGAACACGATCAGGCCGAAGTAGATCGCGATGTAGACCGGATCGGCGGGATTCGTCAGGTAGTCGGCGACGAACTTGTCCCACCAACTGTTGCCCGGATTGGAGCTACCGCTCTGGATCAGCTGCGTGATCAGGTGCGGGATGTAGATCAGCGACGACGCGAAGATCACCGGGATGACGCCGGCCTGGTTGACCTTGAGCGGCAGATAGGTGGAGGTGCCGCCGTACATCTTGCGGCCCACCATGCGCTTGGCGTACTGGACCGGGATGCGGCGCTGGCCCTGCTCGACGAACACCACGCCGACGATGATGAGCAGCGTCGCGGCCACCACCGCGGTGAACACCAGGCCGCCGCGGCTCTCCAGGATGGTCTGGCCCTCGGACGGGATGCGGGCCGCGATGCCGGCGAAGATCAGCAGGGACATGCCGTTGCCGATGCCGCGCTCGGTGATCAGCTCACCCATCCACATCACCAGCGCAGCACCTGCCGTCATCACCAGCACGATGACGATGAGCCCGAAGACCGAGCTGTCCTGGATGATGTCGAGGCTGCAGCCCTGCAGCAGGCCGCCGTTGGCGGCCAGCGCCACGATGCTGGTGGCCTGCAGAATGGCCAGCGCGATCGACAGATAACGCGTGTACTGCGTCATCTTGGCCTGACCGGCCTGGCCCTCCTTCTGCAACTGCTCGAAGCGCGGAATCACCACGACCAGCAGCTGCACGATGATGCTGGCGGTGATGTAGGGCATGACGCCCACCGCGAAGACGGTCAGCTGCAGCAGTGCGCCACCTGAGAACAGGTTGATCAACGAGTAGATCTGCGCCGAATCTCCGCCGCTGACCTGCTCGATGCACTTCTGGACGTTCGGGTAGTTAACCCCCGGAGACGGGATCGACGCGCCGGCCCGGTACAGGATCACCAGGCCCAACGTGAACAGGATCTTGCGTCTGAGGTCGGCCGTCCGCAGCGATGAGATGAAAGCCGAAAGCACTCTTCCTCCTGCGCAGCCGACCTCTCAGCGCGGCGTGCCAAATGGGGCTGGGTGGAGCCAGCGTCAATGGTCAAGTCATGTCCGGCCGCCCAGCAGGCGCGCAGCCTGCGGACTCAGCCGTCAAATCAGTCTACGAGAGTAACAGTTGCCCCGGAGAGGACCCTCCATGCACCCGCGTCGGGGCCAATCGATCCGCCCGAGATCCGCCCCAGCTGCGGAGCAGAGCAACTCTTCAGAATCGGAGCGTACAGTCGGCGACAGCTCATTACATCACCTAACTAACACGTTGATTCTGACTGAACAAAGGGGAATTCATGGCCAGGACTGCTGACGATTCGTGGGATCTCGCATCGAGCGTGGGTGCGACGGCGACGATGGTCGCGGCAGCGCGCGCGATGGCCACCAATTCCGATGATCCGGTCATCGACGACCCCTTCGCCGCTCCCCTGGTGCGCGCCGTCGGGATGGACTTCTTCTCCAAGCTGGCCGATGAGAACTTCACCACCGAGGGACTCGACGACGAGGCGGCGACGGGCCTGATCCGGTTTGCCAACGGCATGGCCGCGCGCACCCGCTTCTTCGACGACTTCTTCCTGAGCGCATGTCGTGCCGGTATCCGGCAGGCGGTCATCCTGGCGGCCGGGCTGGACTCGCGGGCCTACCGGCTGCCGTGGCCGGACGGCACCGTCGTCTACGAGGTCGACCAGCCCGAGGTGATCGAGTTCAAGAGCGCCACCATGGCGAGCCTGGGCGCGGTGCCGACGACCGACCGCCGGACCGTGGCCATCGACCTGCGCTTCGACTGGCCCACGGCTCTGGCCGAGGCCGGGTTCGATCCGTCGGTGCCGACGGCGTGGATCGCCGAGGGATTGCTGGGGTACCTGCCGGGAGATGCGCAGGACCGTTTGCTCGACCAGGTCACCGCGCTGAGCGCGCCCGGCAGCCGCTTCGGTGTCGAGGGTGTGCCCGCGACCGAGACCAACGACGAGGAGACCATCCGGGCCCGGATGCAGGAGTTCACCGACCGCTGGCGGGCCCACGGTCTGGACATGGACCTCAACGAGCTGATCTTCCTCGGCGATCGTGCGGACGTGACGACGTATCTGGAAGGACATGCCTGGAAGACCACCGGCATCTCGTCCAACGAGCTGCTGATCCGGACCGGCCTGCCGCCGGTCGAGGACGAGGCCCACGCGGCATCGGTGCTCTACATCAACGCCGAGAAGTGAGGTAGGACGCGATGGCTCGGTCTGACACCGACACCTGGGATCTGGCCTCGAGCGTGGGTGCGACGGCGACGATGGTGGCCGCGGCCCGCGCGATCGCGAGCGCCGAACCCGATCCACTGATCAACGACCCCTACGCGGCGGATCTGGTCCGCGCCGTCGGGGTGGAGTTCTTCACCAAACTCGTCGACGGCGAGATCGCCCTCGACGGTGAGTTGGCCGCAGGCGCCGAGCTGATGGTGGGCATCATGGCGGTCTGGACGAAGTTCTTCGACGACTTCTTCACAACGTCGGGCGCGGCAGGCATCCGACAGGCGGTCATCCTGGCCTCCGGTCTGGATTCGCGCGCCTACCGACTGCCCTGGCCCGACGGGACCGTGGTGTACGAGATCGACCAGCCCGAGGTGATCGGCGCGAAGACGGCCACCATGGCGCAGATCGGAGCGACGCCGACGGCCGAGCGCCGCACCGTGGCCGTCGATCTGCGTGACGACTGGCCCGCGGCGCTGCGGGCGGCCGGGTTCGATCCGACCGCGCCGAGCGCCTGGAGTGCCGAGGGCCTGCTGGCCTACCTGCCGCCTGAGGCCCAGGACCGGTTGTTCGACAACATCACCGCGCTCAGCGCGGCGGGCAGCAGACTGGCCACCGAGTTCCATCCCGACATCGCGGCGAACCTGCGCGAGCGCGGTAACCAGATGAGCGAGCAGTGGCGCCGGCACGGCCTCGACCTCGACCTGGCCAACCTCTGGTACGACGGCGAGCGGAATTCGGTCGTCGACTACCTCGCCGACAGCGGCTGGTCGGTCACCGTCCGCCGGCGGCCCGAGTTGTTCGCCGAATACGGCCGCACCTTCCCCGACGGTGAAGCGGCAGCGCCGCAACGTAATTCGCAAGCCGTCACCGCGATACGAGACTAGGAAAGCACCATGACCCGCACCGAAGGCGACACCTGGGACCTCGCCACCAGCGTCGGCGCCACCGCGACCGGTGTCGCGGCGTCCCGCGCGCTGGCCACCAAGCAACCCGACCCGCTGATCACCGATCCGTACGCCGACGCGCTGGTGCGTGCGGTGGGCCTGGAGCACAGCATCCGGCTCGCCGACGGTGAGGTCTGTGTCGAAGGCGATCTGATGCTCGACCGGCAGCGGATGTGTGAACAGATCGCCGTCCGCACCCGGTTTTTCGACGACTTCTTCACTGCCGCAGGCGCGGCCGGGATCCGCCAGGCGGTGATCCTGGCCTCCGGGCTGGACACCCGCGCCTACCGGCTGGCCTGGCCCGCCGGCACCGTGGTGTTCGAGGTGGACCAGCCGGCGGTACTGGAGTTCAAGACCGGCACGCTGGCCGGCCTCGGCGCCGAGCCGGCCGCCGAGTTGCACTGTGTCCCGATCGACCTCCGTGAGGACTGGCCGAAAGCCCTGCGGGACACCGGCTTCGATGCCACGGTTCCCACCGCCTGGATCGCCGAGGGCCTGCTGATCTACCTTCCGCCGGAAGCTCAGGACCGGTTGTTCGACAACATCACCGCGCTCAGCGCCCCGGGCAGCCGGCTGGCCACCGAGCACATGGACTCCGCAGCGCTCACGGACAAGTGGACGGAGCGGGTGAGTGAGTGGTCGAAGAAGGTCGGCTCCGATGTGGACCTGAAGGACCTGTTCTACTCCGGCGAGCGGACGGCCGCCCGCGACTACCTCACCGCGCTGGGGTGGGACGCGACCGTGCAATCCACGAGCGCGGCCTATGCGTCGCACGGCTTCCTCTACCCCGAGGAGCTCGCCGATCTCGCAGGCGATTCTGGTTATCTGTCAGCAACACTCACGACATCGAAGTAGACGACCGGAAGGCGCACGATGACACGAACCGATGACGACAGTTGGGATCTGGCCTCCAGCGTCGGCGCCACCGCCACTATGGTGGCCACGGGCCGGGCGATCGCCAGCCAGGATTCCCACGGCCTGATCGACGATCCGTTCGCCGCGCCGTTGGTGCGCGCGGTGGGCATCGACGCGTTCACCAAGATGGTCGACGGCGAGCTGAGCTTGGAGATGCTGGGCCAGCTCGCACCGGACGCCGCTGACCGGGCTCGCGCCAACATCGACGAAATGGCGGTGCGTACCCGGTTTTTCGATGACTACTTCATCGCCGCGGGCAAGGCAGGCATCCGCCAGGCGGTGATCCTGGCGTCCGGGCTGGATTCACGTGCGTACCGGCTGCCCTGGCCCGACGGCACCGTGGTCTACGAGATCGACCAGCCCGAGGTGATCGAGTTCAAGACCCGCACTCTCGCCGACCTTGGCGCGGAGCCCACGGCGGAACGGCGCACGGTACCGATCGACCTGCGCGACGACTGGCCCGCCGCCCTGCGGGCAGCGGGCTTCGATCCGGCTGCCCCCACCGCGTGGTGTGCCGAGGGCCTGCTGATCTACCTGCCGCCGGAGGCACAGGACCGGTTGTTCGACAACATCGCCGCCCTCAGCGCACCCGGCAGTGCGGTGGCCACCGAGTTCGTGCCCGGGCTCAAGGATTTCGACCCGGAGAAGGCCCGCGCCGCCACCGCGACGTTCACTCAGATGGGGTTGAACATGGACATGCCGTCGCTGATCTACCACGGCGAGAGGCATTCGGCTGCCGACTATTTGAGCGCCAAGGGCTGGCAGATGACGGGTGTGGTCCGTTCGGAACTGTTCGTCCGCCACGGTCTGCCCGTTCCCGACCGCGACGAGAATGACCCGATGGGCGAGATCGTCTACATCAGCGGCACTCTGGGCTGAGTTCGGCCGGCACGTCTGCTTCGGCCCGCCTCAATGCCGGACTGCACGCGTTAGGCCGCGGATTACGGTCAGTATTGAGCAGTAATCCGCGGCGTAGACGCTGCATCCACGATAGCGTCACGAACCCCTGGTGAAGCGCAGCGTCTCACCTCTGGCTCCGCCCATCCACAGGTCCTGACAGGCGGCGGCCATGTCGTCGAGCCCTTCGATGATCTCGCCGAACACGTTGCCGGGCACCCAGCCTTGATCTCCGTTGATCAGCAGGTTGTTGCGACCGTAGAACAACGCCAGATCGACGATCGCGCCGGTGGTTCCGGTGCCGGCGCTGTTCTCGTAACCGTACGCGGGATTGCCCAGATCGTCGGAGTCGAACGAGAACCAGCACAGATCACCGGGTATCGGGGTGACGGTGGTGTTCTCCTTGCCCGGGTCGGCGCCGAATGCCGGTAGCAGGGTGTAGATCTCGTTGCGGGCGTACTTGCCGTGGAACACCTGCGCGGCCAGCGGCAGGGCATCCCACACCGCGGCGCAGGTGCGCGGCGCTGCTTCGTCGAGCAGTCGGGCGACGCAACTGACGCCACGCTTGTCCAGCGACACCGTGATCAACCGGCTCATGAAACCTCCTCTGCGAGCATCGCGGGCACGCGGCGATGCCAGTCGGTGACGCCCTGATATGCCTGCCCGACGCGGAGCACCAGCGCATCGGCGTGACGCGGTCCGACGATCTGCAACCCGATCGGCAGGCCGCTCGAGCTGAACCCGCACGGCACCGAAAGTGCAGGCTGTTGAGTCAGATTGAACGGATAGGTATAGGGCGTCCAACTCGTCCAGTCCGGTGCGGGCGAACCGTCGGGCACATCCTGGCCGACCGGAAACGCGGTCAGCGGCAACGTCGGGGTGACGAGAACGTCGTAGGTCCGGTGGAACCGGCCCATCAGCTCCCCGAGCTTCATCCGGACGGCGGTCGCGTCCAGATAGTCCGACGCGGTGAAGCTCGCGCCGGTCGTCGCCGTGCGTCGCAGGCCGGGATCGACACGTGCGGCGTCGGGGCCATCCAGCTTGCCTTCCAACACCTTTGCCTCGCCGGAGAACCACAGCACGTGGAAGGCGTGCACCGGGTCGGCGAAGCCCGGGTCGGCCTCCTCGACGTGCGCCCCCGCCGCGGCGAGCGCCTCGACCGCGGCCCGCACCGCGGCGTCCACCTCGGGGTCGTTGACGCCGAAGCCGAGGTCCGGCGAGTAGGCGACTCGCAACCCGGCGATTCCGTCGTCGAGGGCCGCCCCGAAAGACGAACTCGGAGCGGGCATTGCCGACCAGTCCCGTGGATCGAATCCGGTGATCACGTCCAGCAGCGCGGCAACATCGGCGACCGTCCTGGCCATCGGGCCGGCGTGTGAGAGCGTGCCGAACGGGCTCGGCGGATACATCGGAATGAGGCCATAGGTCGGCTTGAGGGCCACCGTGCCGGTGAACGCGGCGGGGATACGCACCGAACCGCCGCCGTCGGTGCCCACCGACCAGGCACCCATACCGAGCGCCACGGCCGCCGCGCTTCCTCCACTGGATCCGCCCGCGGTCATCGCGGGGTTCCACGGATTTCCGGTCGCGCCGTAGCGCGGCGAGTCGGTCACGCCTTTCCACGAGTACTCCGGTGTGGTGGTCTTGCCGAGCAGCACCGCACCGGATTCCCGCAGCCGCGCCACACTGGGCGCATCCTCCTGCCACGGCCCCGCGTCGTCGATGAGCCAACTGCCACGCAGGGTCGGCCATCCCCTGGTCCACAGCGCATCTTTGATCGACGTCGGGATCCCGTCGGCGGGGCCGAGCGGATCGCCCTGGTACCAGCGCTTTTCGGATGCCCGTGCGGACGCCAGTGCGCCGTCGGGGTCGACGAGCACGAAGGCGTTCACCGCCTCGTTGTGGCGGTCGATGGCCGACAGGGCCGCCTCGGTCGCTTCCACCGGGGAGAGCGTCTTGGCGCGGTAGGCCTCGAGGAGCTCGACCGCCGGCGGGATCGTCACGGCCGACCACCCGGCACGTATCCGAGCTTCTTGTCCACCACGTTGAGCAGCGGCTCTCCGGCCAGCCAGCGTCGCGCGTTGTCGGCGAACTGGGCGGCCAGGGTGTCGCGGAACCCGACGACGTCGCCGGACATGTGCGCGGTGATGACGGCACCGGGCGCGTCCCACAGCGGGTGTTCGGCGGGCAGCGGCTCGGTGCCGAACACGTCGAGGGTGGCTCCGCCGATGCGGCGTTCGGTCAGCGCGGCCAGCAGCGCGTCCTCGTCGACGATCGGTCCGCGCGCGATATTGACAAGGTGTGCATCGGGTTTCATCTCTTTGAGCACGGCCGCATCGACGAGCCCCCGCGTCGCGGGAGTGAGCGGCGCGGCCAGCACCAGGTGATCGCACCAACCGACGGCCTCGGCCAGGTCGTCGGTCGCGACCACCGTGCCGAGATCAGGATCCTCGTCGACGGCCACCCGCCCGGCACCGCGCACGGACAGCCCGGCCGCACGGAGCAGGCGGGCGATTTCGCGGCCGATGCCGCCGGTTCCCACCACGAGTGCGCGCGCACCCGTAATGCTGCGGGTCTCGCGGTAGCACCACTCGTGGCGACGTTGGTGGTCGTGGCTGGCCTGGCTGCCCTTGGCGTACGCGATCACCGCGCCGAGCACGTATTCGGCTATGGGGCGGTCGAATACCCCGCGGGCGTTGGTCACCACGACGTCGGATTCCCGTAGCTCGTCGAACAGCAAGGTGTCGACTCCGGCCGCCGCGATGTGGATCCACTCGAGCGCGTCCGCATGCGCCCACACCTCACGCAGGGCGGTCGAGAAGTAGTCCCACAGGAACACCGCCCGGGCACCCGCGACGGCCTGTCCCAGCCCGGCGGCATCGCAGTAGCGGAACTCCGCGTCCACGTCGTCCAGACCGGGCACCCGGTCCGTCTCACGCTCGCACAACACCGCGATCACTGGGTGGGCTGCGTGGGGCGGCACCACTCCGAGGCTAGGAACACGTTCGTCGGATTGTCAACAATCTGTTGCCGGTTTGCCCTCTCGGCCTCACACTGTGGACATGACACTCGAGGACGTGGTTCCTCCCCCGCCGTTGCAGCAGGTGGGGATCGGTGTCGTGACGCCTCACGACTTCGCGCTCGACCGCGAGCTGTGGCGCTGGGTGCCCAACGACGTCAGCCTCTATGTCACCCGGTTGCGGTACGCCCCGATGCAGGTCACCGTCGACATGGCCGTGCACGTCTCCGAACCCGAGCAGGTCGAGGCCGGCGCCGCGAACGTGCTCGCAGTGGCACCACTGGTGACGGCGTACGCGTGCACCGCGGGAAGCTTCGTCAAGGGGATGGCCGGCGAGGCCGCGCTGGTCGCGGCGATGCGCGCGGCCGGAGCCCCAGCCGCCGTGACCACCAGTGGATCCATGCTCACCGCACTCCGCCACCTCGGCGTACGCACCGTCGCCACCGTCACGCCCTACACCGCAGATCTCACCAGCGGGCTGACCAGTTATCTCATGGAGGCCGGGATCGAGGTGGCCGCCACCGCGGGCCTGGGAATGACGTCGCGGATCTGGGCGGTGCCCTATGCCACCACTGCCGAATTGGTCTGTGCCACCGATTGTTCCGATGCCGAGGCCATCGTCATCAGTTGCACGAATCTGCCGACCTACGATCTGATCGCCCCGCTGGAGCGCGAGCTGGGCAAGCCGGTGGTCACCGCCAACCAGGTGACGATGTGGGCGGCCCTGGCCGTCGCGGGCCGCAAGGCCGTCGGCGTAGGCCAGCGGCTGCTGGAAACCTGAACGGGTACCGGGAAAGGAAAGAGCATGGCGACGGTGGGGATCCTTTATCCCGGCCACAGCGCCGAAGACGACTTCGACGCACTGCAGGCCCGCCTGCCCGCGACGCTCAGATTGCCGGTCGCGATCACCTCGGTCGGCGAGGACGCGCACCGCGTCGACGCCCTCCTCGACCTCGGCCGGACCGAGCGCCTCGCCGACGGTGTGGTGCGGTTGAGGACGGCCCGGCCGGATTCGATGATGTGGGCATGCACGTCGGGCAGTTTCGTCTTCGGCCGCGACGGTGCCCGACGCCAGGCCGACGAGGTGGCCGCCGCGTCCGGTGTACCCGCGTCGTCGACATCGATCGCCTTCGTAGATGCCTTGCAGCACTTGGGTATACACCGGGTGGCGGTGGCCGCGTCCTATCCTGAGGATGTCGCGGCTCACTTCGTCGCGTTCTTGGCCGACGGCGGCGTGGACGTGGTGTCGATGGGCAGCCACGGCATCATCACCGCGGCCGAGGTGGGCCGCCTCGAGCAGGAGCAGGTGCTCGCGATGGTCACCGCAGCCGACCACGCCGATGCCGAGGCCGTGCTGGTACCCGACACCGCCATGCACACAATGAGTTTCATCGACCAGCTGGAATCCGCCGTCGGCAAACCGGTGCTCACCGCGAACCAGGTCACGGTCTGGAAGGGGCTGCAGCTGATCGGCCCGGTGCCGCCGCTACCCGGGCTGGGCCGCCTGTTCGGAGCGAGGCCGTGACCGATTTCATCACTCCCGTCGAGCAGGAGTCGACACCGAGCATCGTCGCCGAGAAGCTCCGGCAGGCCATCGCGTACGGCGAGCTCGTACCGGGCACGCAGCTGGGCGAAGCCGAACTAGCGCGCAGGTTCGGAGTCAGTCGCGGGCCCCTGCGCGAGGGCATGCAGCGCCTCACGCAGGAAGGTCTGCTCATCGCGATCCGCAACCGCGGAGTGTTCGTCAACACCATGGACGTCGGCGAGATCCGCGACATGTACCTGGCCCGCGAGGCGATCGAGCGGACGGCGAGCCGCCAGATCCTGCAGGGCGACCATGTCAGCGCCGGGGACGCACTACTCGCCGTCGTCGACGAGATGGCCGCAGCCGAGGACCTGGACGAGGCCAGCGAGGCCGATATGCACTTCCACGAGGTGCTCGTCGAACTCGCGGGGAGCCCGCGGCTGTCCCGTCTGCACCAGACCTTCCTGGTGGAGACCAGGATGTGCGTACACGCACTGGCCGACACCTACGACGCCCCCGCCGACCGGGTCAGTGAGCATCAGACCCTGGCCGGCGCTATCCGGTCCGGCGACGTCGCGCTCACCGACAAGCTGATACTGGCCCACATGGAGGACGCCGTCGAACGGTTGATCGCCCGGCTACCGGTCGGCTGACGCCGCCGACGAGCCGGCCCCGGTCACGCTCTCGGGTTCCGGCTCGGTCTCGTAATCCAGCTGGGGCGGCGCTTCCGGAGTCCCGGGGATCTCGGTGCCGCTGATCGGGCACCGGGCGGTCTCGGGCACCTTGATCAGGGCGATCATCCCGATCACGCAGGCAATCATCATGTAGTAGGCAGGCACCAGTTGATCGCCTGTCTTCGCCACCATCCAATCGTTGATCGCCGGAGCGGTACCGCCGAACAGCGAGGTCGACACGTTGTAGGCGATGGCGAAGCCGGCATAACGCACCTGCGTCGGGAACATCGCCGGGAACGTCGCGGAGATGGTCGAGAGCTGCGGCACGTAGAGCAGGCCCAGCACCGCGAACGCGACGATCGCGCCGACCATGTTGGTCGACATCAGCAGGAACATCGGAATACCGGCGACGAACAGGCCGATCAGCGAGACCCACCACATCGGTTTTCGGCCCACCCGGTCGGATATGTGCCCGGCGAAGGGCAGGAACACCATCATCGACAGCATGCCGATGATGGGGACCACCAAGGAGTGGCTGCTCGACAAGCCGATCGTCTGTTCCAGGTACGTCGGCATGTAGGTGAGCAGCGTGTAGTTGACCACGTTGAGCGCGACGACCAGACCGCCCAATCGCAGGATGGGGCCCCAGTACTCGACGACGAGGTCCTTGAACTCAGACGCGGGCCCGCCTTCCCGCTCCCCCTTGGATTCGAGTTCGCGGAAGATCGGGGTGTCCTCCAGCTTCGAACGCAGGTAGACACCGACCAGCCCGAGCGGGGCGGCCACAAGGAACGGCAGTCGCCAACCCCATTGCCCCATCTGGTCATCGGAGAGCAGCGCGGAGAAGCCGAGCATCAGCAGCGCACCCATCGAGAAGCCCGCGAGGGTGCCGAATTCCAGGAAACTGCCGAGGAATCCACGCCGACGCGATGGTGCGTACTCCGCCATGAACGTCGCGGCGCCGCCGTACTCGCCTCCGGTGGAGAAGCCCTGGATCATTCGCAAACCGACCATGAGCAGCGGGGCCCACATCCCGATCGCGGCGTAGGACGGAACAAGTCCGGCACAGAATGTCGCACCCGCCATCAGCACGATGGTGATCGCCAGAACGTGTTTGCGACCGAGTCGGTCGCCGAGCGGCCCCCAGACGAATCCGCCGAGCGGGCGGACCAGGAACGACACCGCGAACGTCGCGAGGGCCAGCAGGGTGGCCTGTTGGGCGTCGCCGGGGAATATGGCAGCCGAGATGTAGCCCACGCCGTAGGCGTAGATGCCGTAGTCGAACCACTCGGTGGCGTTACCGATCGCCGATGCGGCGATTGCCCGCTTCAGTACGCCAGGATCCGGCGGATTCTCGGCCGGTTCGCGATAGTCAACCTCTGGTTTGTCTCCAAAGCCCTTCATCGGGCTTTTATGCGCGGGCACGAGTCCTCCATGTGTCTGACGACACCGTTCCCCGCCGCGCACTCTGTTACGGCTGCTCTGACTGGGTTGAACACCGCAGGGACAGGCCGTCGTATCGTCAGCAATTCATTAGTTGCCAAGATCTGACGTTACAGCCCCCGGGCCCGCAGTGCACCGACGCGTTACCCCGTCGCAATTATCCTTTGCGTCAAAACCGGTGGTCACCCAGCCAAAGTGCGTGAGATCCGGTCATCGCGCGCCCGGCGTTTTCGAGGACTCCGACCACCGATTGCCCGAGCAGGTTGCCGACGGCTTGCGGCAGCGAGGCCGCGGCCGGTTGTGACGACGGCTTCGGCCGCAACATGTCCAGCCACGACGAGCCGGGATAGCTCAACACCCGCACCTTGGTGTCGGGGTCCAGGCCGGCCAGGACCTTGGCTCGGGTGATCGCGGTGCGCAGTCCGCCGAGTTCGTCGACGAGACCGCGCTCCAGGGCGTCGGCACCGGTCCAGATCCGTCCCTTCGCCACCGCGTCGACCTGTTCCACCGACAGTTTGCGCCCGTCGGCCACCCGCGAGATGAAATCGGTGTAGCACAGATCGGTCTCGGCTTCGATCTGGGCGTGCTGCTCATCGGTGAACGGCGAGTTCGACGACCAGGCGTCGGCATTGGGATTGGTACGCAAGGAATCCGACCCCACGCCGAGCTTGTCCTTCAGTTCGCGCGAGACCAGCTTGCCCGTGATCACCCCGATGGATCCGGTGATGGTGCCGGCGTTGGCCACGATCTCGTCGGCCGCCATCGAGACGTAGTAGCCACCCGATGCGGCAACCGCACCCATCGAGGCGACCACGGGCTTGCCCCGCTCACGAGCTCGAACCACTTCGCGCCAAATGGTTTCCGACGCGGTCACCGAACCGCCCGGACTGTCCACCCGCAGCACGATCGCGGACACCTCGTCGTCGGCGGCCGCCTCACGCAGGGCCGCGGCGATGGTGTCTCCACCGGCACTGGAATTGCCCAGCGGCAGCACCTGTGGCCCGCCGCGGCCGCTGACTATCGGGCCGTGCAGCGTCACCACCGCGACGGTGGGCTTGGACTTGCGACCCGGGATGGGCGGCGTCGGCACCTTCGGAGTGGTCCGTGCATAACGCGAGAGATAAAGCCGCGGTAGGGCATCCGGATGATTGTCGGCATCCGCACCGGCCTCCGTCGGGCCGCCGCAGAGTTCACCGATCCGCGAATAGGCCTCGTCCCGGAACCCGATCCGGTCGATCAGGCCGGCGGTGACCGCTTCATCGCGCAACACCGGCGCCCGGTCGGCCAGCGCGTTGATCGTCTCGCCGGTCAGTTGCCGCGATTCGGCGATGGCCTGCCACACCTGCGACTGCAGGCTCTCGATCATCCGGCCGTCGGCCTCGCGTTGCGCATCGGTGTAGCGGGCTTGCGTGAAAATGTTTGCGGCGGACTTGTATTCACCGCGAGCCACGAACTGGGCCTCGATGCCCACCTTGTCGAGCGCATCGCGCAAGAACATCGCGTTGGTGGCGAAACCGATCAGACCGACGGTGCCCGACGGCTGCATCCACACCTCACGGAACGCCGACGCCAGGTAGTAGGACAGGGTGCCGGGGTAGGTCTCTGCCCAGGCCAGTGTGGGCTTGACATCGCTGAAGGCCGCGATCGCGTCGCGCAGCTCCTGCACCGGGCCGGGCGCGGCGGCAGGCAGCTGTACCCGGGCGATCAGCCCGGCCACCCGATCGTCCTCGGCGGCACGGTGGATCGCCGCGACGGCCTGCCGCAGCACCAGCGGCCGTCCGCCACCCGAGATCACGGCCAGCGGGTCGAACCCGGCGGTCTCGGGCGGCATGGACTGCAGGTCCAACTCCAGCACGCACCCGTTGGGAACACCGTTGTGCCGGGCGGTGTCAACGCGCCGGACCAACGTCTTGAGATCATCCTGGCCGGGCAGTCCTGGGAGAAAGGCGAACATGAATCGAGCCTACCGATCCGCGGATTCTGCGCGCGCCGAGCAGAAGCCGCTGCCCGTTCACCGCACCGCCGTACCGTGATACGGGTGACGTTCTCCATCTCGCTCCCGCAGCTCGATCACGACGGCTTCGACGACACGGGCTTCAAGGCCTATCTGGCCCGCGCCGAGGAACTCGGTTTCGAGGGCGGCTGGACGATCGAGCAGACCGTGGGCCCGGCGCCGACGATCGCCCCGCTCGAACTGTTGTCCTACGCGGCGGCGGTCACCACCTCGCTGCGGTTGGGCGTGGCGGTTCTGGTCACGTCACTGCACGACCCGCTGCAGTTGGCGTCCGCCATCACCGCGGTGGACCGGCTCAGCCACGGCCGCCTCGACGTCGGCGTGGCTCCCGGCGGAGGTTTCCGGCAGTTCCCGGCCTTCGGGGTGGACCGCTCGACGTTCATCTCCAGCTTCACCGAGGGGCTGGAGTTGATGAAGGCGGCGTGGTCGGACGAACCCAGGATCACCTTCCACGGCCGGTTCCGCGATGTCGACGACCTGGCCATCAGCCCCAAACCCGTTCAGCGCCCGCATCCGCCGATCTGGTTCGGGGCCAACGCCCCGGTCGCACTGGCCCGGGCCGTGCGGCACGGCGGCGCATTTCTCGGCGCCGGGTCCTCGACCACCGCGGCCTTCGCCGAGGCGGTGCGCACCGTGCGCCGGGAGATCGACGAACAGGGCAAGGATGCCGACCGGTTCCGGATCGGCAAGCGGGTCTATCTCATCGTCGACGACGACAGCGAGCGCGCCAGGAGCCGGGTGAACGCCGGGCTGCGGCGGATCTACGGAGACCGGGCCGAGCAGCTGGGCGGGGTGGCGGTGGCCGGCACGGTGGACGAGGTGGTGCGGGGGC
>MSTD01000040.1 GCA_001942045.1 Mycolicibacterium porcinum | reverse complement strand
ACGTCTATCCGGACAACCTGCCGCGGGTCAATGCCAAGGGTGGGCCCGAGGGCCGCCCCGGCTGCTGGCAGCCGGTCACCAAGGACCTGTGGCCGGCTCCGTACCTGGTGATGGACACCGGTGCCTCGATCGCCCCGTACAACCACCTCGAGATGGGGCAACCGCTCGTGGCCGAGTACGTGTGGGGTCGCCAGGTCGGCGAGAACACCATCAACCCGTAGCTCAAAGTCACTCGGACCGGTCCGAACATCGCCGACAAACCCGGGCAGTAGGCTCCCAACCATGCGAGTTGGTGTTCTCGGGGCTAAGGGCAAAGTCGGCGCGACCATGGTGCACGCGGTCGAATCGGCGCAGGATCTGACATTTTCGACCGGGGTCGACATGGGTGATCCGCTGAGCTTGCTCACCGACACCAAGACCGACGTGGTCATCGATTTCACCCACCCCGACGTGGTGATGGACAACTTGAAGTTCCTCATCGACAACGGAATCCATGCCGTCGTCGGGACCACCGGGTTCACCTGGGATCGCATCGAGCAGGTGGAGGCCTGGCTCAAGGACAAGCCCGAGTCCGCGGTGCTCATCGCGCCGAACTTCGCCATCGGTGCGGTCCTGTCGATGCACTTCGCTCAGCAGGCGGCACGCTATTTCGAATCGGTCGAGATCATCGAACTACACCACCCGCACAAGGCCGACGCGCCGTCCGGCACGGCCGCACGCACCGCGAAGCTCATCGCCGAGGCGCGAAAAGGCATGGCGCCCAACCCGGACGCCACCAGTACCGGTCTCGACGGCGCCCGTGGCGCCGATGTGGACGGTGTGCCGGTGCACTCGGTGCGCTTGGCCGGCTTGGTCGCCCACCAGGAGGTGCTGTTCGGTACGCAGGGGGAGACGCTGACGATCCGCCACGACAGCTTGGACCGGTCCTCGTTCGTGCCGGGCGTGCTGCTGGCCGTGCGCAAGATCGCCGAGCGGCCCGGTTTGACCATCGGCATTGAACCGCTGCTCGATCTGTCGTGAGTGACGGCGCGCGGTCGCTGCGCATCCAATTGGTGATCGGCTTCATGTGCCTGGCGCTGATCGTCTACTTCCTGATGCTGGGGCGCACCGCGTTCGTCTTCATCGCCTCGGGGGAGCCGGCCGCGATCGGACTGGGCGTGGCGCTGATGGTGTTCCCGCTGATCGGTGTGTGGGTCCTGTTCACCACCCTGCGTGCGGGCCTGGCGCACCAACGGCTGGCCCGTCTCGCCCGTGAACAGGGCATGGAACTCGACGTGAGCGACCTGCCGACCCGGCCGTCGGGGCGCATCGAACGCGATGCGGCCGATGGCCTGTTCATGACGGTCAAGGCCGAACTGGAAGCCGATCCGGACAATTGGGTTCGCTGGTACCGGCTCGCCCGTGCCTACGACTTCGCCGGCGACCGCAGCCGCGCCCGGGAGACCATGCGCACGGCGGTGCGGATGCAGGAACAGCAGTCGGCATGACCAAGACGCTGCTCGTGGTGCATCACACGCCCTCTCCGGCAACCCGGGAGCTCCTGGAAGCGGTGCTGGCCGGGGCGCGCGATCCGGAGATCTCCGGCGTCACGGTCGAACTGCGGCCCGCGTTAGCTGCGACGGCCACCGACATGCTGGCCGCCGACGGCTATTTGTTCGGTACCACAGCCAATTTCGGTTACATGAGCGGTGCGTTGAAGCACTTCTTCGATAGCGTGTACTACCCGAGCCTCGATCACGTGGCCGGGCGTCCGTACGGTCTGTGGGTGCACGGCAACAACGACACGGTCGGTGCGGCGCATGCGGTCGACAAGATCGTGACGGGGCTGGCGTTGGTCAAAGCGGCTGACGTGCTCGAAGTTGCGGGTGTGGTCGACGCCGGAGCCCGGGAACGGGCCTACGAGCTGGGCGGCACCCTGGCCGCAACCCTGATGGAGTGATGGAGGGACGTAATGCCAGGAATCGCTGATCTCGCGCTGGGAGCGGCGCCCATTGCCGGCGGTGCCCTGCTGGGTGCGGCCGCAGGCAATCTCAAGCCGCCGGACGTTCGGGGTTTGATCGCCAAGGATATGGACCTGCTGGCCAAGCTTCCGCCCGAGCAGACCGAACGACGAGCACGGTTCCAGGCCAGCATCGACCGGCGCATCGACGAACTCATCGAGGCCGGTGACCGCACCCGCGAAATCCGTGAGGCGGCGTTGTCCTACCGCGGCAACTGGCGCGACATCCTGGTGTTCGTCTGCGCATTGCTGTTCACGTTCATCTGGTGGAACGTCAGCCACAGCCGGCCCAACTGGACGCTGACCTTCGTCGTGATGATCATCGTGTCGGTGGCCGCAGCGATCTACGCCGGGCGCGGTATCGCCCGGGCGATCAACACCTACCTGCACCGTAACGACGACAGGCCGTCGGCCTGAGCCCGAGTCAGTAGTGGTACGTGTCGGACGGGGCCGGCACGTGATCGGGATCGTCGCTGTACTCAGGTTCGTGGATTCCGTACGCCCTGGCCAGATCGAGGATCTTGTTGGCCCGGGCGATACGGGGCAGGTCGGACCCATTGCGGATCTCCCCGCCGTCGCGCTGGAATTCGGCGAAAAACTCCTTGGCCCAGCTGATCTCGTCCTGTGACGGGGCCAGCCCTTCGTTGACGGTCGGGCACTGGTCGGGAGTCAGGCAGATCTTGCCGGTCATGCCGAACTCGGCGGACACCGCCGTGGCCTCCGACAGTCGCAGCGCACTGGACCCCACGGTGGGCCCGTCGATGGCGCCGGGGAGCCCGGCGGCCTTGGCGGCGATGGTGAACCGCGACCGCGCATACGCCAGCGTTGCCGGGTTGTCGCCGAAACCCGTGTCGCGCCGGAAGTCGCCGATGCCGAACGCGAGGCGGAATGCGCCCTTGGCCGAAGCGATCTCGGTGATCCGCTCCAGACCCCGGGCGGTCTCCACCAGGGCGACGATCGGCACATCGGGCAGCCGGCGGGCGGTCTCGGTGACATGGTCCACCGACTCGACCATCGCGAGCATCACGCCGCCCACCGAGGTGCCGGCCAGCATGTCCAGGTCATCGGCCCACCACGGGGTGCCGAAGCCATTGATCCGCACCCAGTCGCTGTTGCCGTCGGCCAGCCACCGCGTCACCTTCTCGCGGGCAGCCACCTTGTCCTTGGGCGCCACTGCGTCTTCGATGTCGAGCACGACGATGTCGGCGCGGGAACGGGCCGCCGGTGCGAACCGCTCGAACTGTGCGCCGTTTACCAGCAGCCAGCTCCGGGCCAGTACCGGGTCGATCCGGAATCCGGGTTCGGCGGGGTGGGACTCATCGGAGAACGGCTGGTCATACACGCCGACAATCGTCGCCTACGGCCTACGCCGGGGCGAACGCGGCCCCGAACACCCGCTCGGTGTTCTCCCAGTGCCGCTTGGCCGCTGCCTCGTCGTACACCGCCTGGTGATCAGGCACTGCGAAGCCGTGGGCTGCGGGATAGAACTCGATGGTGTGGTCGACGGCGGCTCCCGACAGTGCGTCCTCAAGCCTCTTGGCGTCGTCCTCGGTGAAGGAGGCATCGTTCTCGGCGGCAGCCACGTAGACGGTTGCCTGGATCTTGTCGGCCAGCAGGTGCGGGCTGTCGGGATCGTCTGCCACGGCCAGCCTGCCGCCGTGGAAGGACAGCGCGGCCGCGACCCGCTCCGGCACCCGGGTGGCGACGATCAGCGATGCCCGCCCGCCCATGCAGTAGCCGGTGGTGCCGAACTTCTCGCCGGCGACGTCGGGCCGGGCCGCGAGGTAATCGAAGAACGCCTCCGCGTCGGCGGCGTAGGTCTCCGGGGTGAGTGTGCCCATCAGCTCGAACAGCTGCTTGCGTTGCTCCTGATCGGTAAACACGGTGTTGAGGTCGAACGGGCCCCAGCCCGGGGTGCGGTAGTAGACGTCGGGTACCAGCACGACGTAGCCGAATCCGGCCAGCGTGGCCGCCATGTCTTCCATCGTGGTCCGCAGGCCGCCGGCGTCGGGAAACAGCACGACCCCCGGCCAGGGTCCGTCGCCTTCCGGCGTCGCGACGGTGACGGGGCAGGTGCCATCGGGAGTGGTGATCGTGTCTGTGGTGGTCGGCATGGCTTCCGTTCTACTCCCCGGGCGGCACGTAAGCTGAGAGCGTGCCGATCCCAACCCCCTACGAAGACCTCTTACGAAAGGTGACCGAGCAGGGGGTGGCGAAATCTGATCGCACCGGTACCGGCACCCGCAGCCTGTTCGGGCATCAGATGCGCTACGACCTGGCCGCCGGCTTTCCGTTGATCACCACGAAGAAGGTGCACACCAAGTCGGTGATCTACGAGCTGCTCTGGTTCTTGCGCGGTGATTCGAACGTGCGGTGGCTGCAGGATCACGGCGTCACGATCTGGGATGAATGGGCCAGTGAGACAGGCGATCTCGGCCCGGTCTACGGCGTCCAATGGCGATCGTGGCCGACTCCGTCCGGTGACCACATCGACCAGATCTCGAACGCCCTCGATCTGCT
The DNA here is from genome assembly GCA_001942045.1 of Mycolicibacterium porcinum. Classification (GTDB taxonomy): domain Bacteria; phylum Actinomycetota; class Actinomycetes; order Mycobacteriales; family Mycobacteriaceae; genus Mycobacterium; species Mycobacterium porcinum_A. Next base: position 53,735 of record MSTD01000040.1, on the reverse strand, counting down.
CAAGCGTGACCCCGACTCGCGGCGCAACATCGTCTCGGCATGGAACGTCGGGGAGATCCCGCAGATGGCACTGCCGCCGTGCCACGCGTTCTTCCAGTTCTATGTCGCCGACGGCAAGTTGTCCTGCCAGCTGTATCAGCGCAGCGCAGACCTGTTTCTTGGGGTGCCGTTCAACATCGCCAGCTACGCCCTGCTGACGCACATGATGGCCGCGCAAGCCGGGCTCGGCGTCGGCGAATTCGTCTGGACCGGCGGCGACTGCCACATCTACGACAACCATGTCGAGCAGGTGGCCCTGCAGCTCAGCAGAGAACCCAGGCCATACCCAGAACTTGTTCTGGCACAACGTGATTCGATATTCGATTACACCTACGAGGATATTGCGATTCTGAACTACGACCCGCACCCGGCAATCAAGGCGCCTGTCGCTGTATGACCGACGATCTTCGACAGCTGGCGATGATCTGGGCCCAGTCGACCTCTGGCGTCATCGGCCGCGACAACGGCATTCCCTGGCATCTGCCGGAGGACCAGGCCCGGTTCAAGCAGCTCACGCTCGGACAGACGGTGGTGATGGGCCGGCTGACCTGGGAATCGCTACCGCCCAAGGTTCGCCCGCTGCCGGGCCGGCGCAACGTCGTGATCACCCGCGATCCCGGATACGTCGCCGACGGTGCCGAGGTCCTGACCGGCCTCGACGACGTCTTCCGCGGCTGGGTGATCGGCGGGGCGCAGATCTATGCACAGGCCCTTCCGTTCACGGTCCGGTGCGAGGTGACCGAGGTCGACATCGACCTGCCACCCGCAGCGGGTGACGCGATGGCACCCGAGCTGGACGATTCGTGGACCAAGACCACCGGGGACTGGCTGACCAGCAGCTCAGGACTGCGGTATCGGTACTGCAGCTACGTGCGACCGCGGTAACCCGCCAGTCGGCGTACCTCGCTGTCCGGATCTGCGGCGGCCAGCTCATCGATCCGTCGCTCGAGATCCTTCACCGCTTCGCGGTCGAGGTCTCCGGGACCCATGGGTCCGATCAGGTCGCTGAGGACGATGACCGCGTGACGACGGATCACCGGCTCGGCATGTTCGAGTCCGGGCCGGACGCCGGGAAGGTCGGCGGCGTCGAGGGTGCAATACCCCTGTCCCGGCTTCAGGTCCGATGCCACGACGGGCGCGACCGCCGGATCGGCGAGCCCGGCGGCCAGCAGCGTGTAGTCGAGCGGCGGGTGCCCACGGCCGTGATCGCGGAACGAACGGTACGGGGCGGCGACGGCGGCAGCCCTGCTGCCAGCTGGCAGGTCGCGGCGGGCCAACACCTCCAGTCCGGCACCGAGCCGGCCAAGGGCGGTGGCCACCCAGTCGTGCGCGTTGCCCCGCAGCGGCATCGCCGCCCACAGCGCCTCCAGCACCTCAGGTGTCGCGATGTTGAGGTCCGCGAGCAGTTTCGCTCCCGCCCAAGCGGTCTCGGGGTGACCGAGGGCCGTGATTCCGACCGGCACAGCGGCTGTACCGACGTCGAGCAGAAGTTCGGTCGCGCGTTCCCGGCCGAGTACGCCGGGCGGGCCGGGAATCAGACCTGCCGCGGCCGCAAGCGCAGCCACCCGCTGCTCAACGGGCATGGTCAGCAGATTCCGTTCGGCCTCCGCAGCGGCGACGTACTCGGGAAAGTGGCGGCGCAGTTCCTCGGCGGTCAGCGAACGAACGAGAAGATCCGCGTCCTCGTCATCGAGGTAGACCACGGCGTCGGCCGGCAAGGTTCCGTCGGCGACGAGCGTGGTCCGTGTCCGCGCGGCGATGTTCAGCATCGCCTGGGCGAACCGATCCCATTCCTGCTCCCATTGCGTGCGGGGCAGACCTGTCACCGCGGCGCTGAGCCGCTCACCCCACTGCGAGTCGGTCTCGCCCCAGTCGTACTCCTGGTACTCCCAGTCGGGCGGACTGAACCGGCAGTCCGGGTCGTCGACCGACTCTTCGGTGGCCAGGGCCAGGTTGGGTAGGTAGATCACCCCGGTGGTCTCGGCATAGAACTCGCTGAAGGCCACCGCATACGGTGTCTCCGACGCGGCCGCCTCGACCATCTCGCGGACCGCCTTCGCGGCGGCCAGGCTCAAATCCGTCTCGAACGCTTCCCAGTCGAACGCCACGCGGACCAGTATCGCGCCAATCCGCTCCGCTACTTGTCGGTCCTCTCGCTCCAATCCGCTGCGCTACTTGTCGTGCCCCTAGGGCACCATGGCCAAGTGGCCACCCTGACGACAACCCAGGCTCGCCGGATCGCTGTCGCCGCGCAGGGGTTCCACGACGCCAAGCCGCGCGGCCCCGTCACCCGTGCCCATTTGCGCAAGCTGATCTCCCGGATCCAGGTGTTGCAGCTGGATTCGGTGTCGGTGGCCGTGCGGGCCCATTACGCACCGGTGTTCAGCCGGCTCGGACCCTATGACCGCGACGCATTGGACCGGGCGGCCTGGTCCCACAGCGCCCGCTCACCCCGGCTGCTGGTGGAGTACTGGGCGCACGAGGCCGCGCTGATGGCCGTCGAGGACTGGCCGCTGCTGCGGTGGCGGATGCGGGAGTACACCCACGGCCGGTGGGGCACCGAGATCGTCCGGAAGAACCCGAAACTCGCCGAGGACATCGTCGCCACGGTTGCCGAACTCGGCCCGTCCACGGCCGGGCAGATCGAAGCCCACCTGGAGTCCGAGCCGCGCGGCCGTAAGGGTCCGTGGTGGGACCGCAGTGAGACCAAATGGGTGGCCGAGGCACTGTGGTCCTCAGGGGTTTTGACGACGGCGACGCGCGTCGGCTTCGCCCGGCACTACGACCTCACCGAACGGGTGCTGCCGCCAGAGGTGCTGGCCCGTGAGGTCGATGACGAGGAGGCGGTTCGCGAGCTGACCCTGCGGGCCGCGACCGCGCTGGGGGTCGGCACCGAGGCCGACATCCGCGATTACTTCCGGATGGGCGCGAAGCAGGTCAAGCCGGCGATCGCCAAGCTGGTGGCCGACGGGGAGCTCGAGCCCATCGACATCGAGGGTGTCCCGGCATATCTTCGTGCCGGCCAGACCGTGCCGCGACGTGACCGCGGCACGGCGCTGCTGTGCCCGTTCGACCCGCTGATCTTCTTCCGTCCCCGGGTGGAGCGGCTGTTCGGTTTTCACTACCGGATCGAGATCTACGTTCCGGCGGCCAAACGCCAATTCGGTTACTACGTATGGCCGTTCATGCTCGACGGTGAGCTGGTGGCGCGGGTCGATCTCAAACGCACCGACACCGCGCTACAGGTGCCCGGGGCGTTCATGGAGGACGGCCAGGACCCCGCGCGGGTGGCGGAGGCCCTGGCCGTCGAGCTGAGGACGATGGCGTCGTGGCTTGGGGTGGGCGAGGTCGAGGTGGGGGGTCGTGGCGACCTCGCCGAGCCGTTACGTCGCCGGTTCCTCAGCTAGTTCCGGGACCCCGCGTCCTCGGATCATGTTGGAGGCGAATATGATTGCGCCGATCACCAGCCAAACGATGCCGCCGATCTTGGCCAGCGCATCGGCGTTGATCAACACGTATCCGATGATCAGGAAGCCGATGGTCGGCACCACCAGGTGCAGCAGGTAGTTCTTGGACTTCTGGCGCACCGTGTAGTACCAGATGACCGAGGCGTGCAGCAGACAGAAGCCGAACAGCGCACCGAAATTCACCAGCGACGAGATCAAGCCGATCTGGCCGACGAAGAACAGCACCAGCACCAGACTGAGGGCGCTGACCACCAGGATGGCGGCGATCGGCACCTTGCGGGAGCTGATCGTGGACAGGAACGCGGGCAGTTGGCGGTCGCGGCTCATCGAGAACAGTAACCGGCTGGTCGCGGCCTGGGCGGCCATCGCATTGGCGAAACCGACGGCGAGCACGTTGACCACGAAGAACGCGTTCATCCATCCGGTGCTCGACGCGGCCTGCACCAGCAAGAAGAAGGCGTTGCCCACCTCGTCGTCACTGAATGATTCGCGGCCCCCGGCCAGCAGGCTGGCCAGCCAGGTCTGGGTAATGAACAGGAACGCCACCACGAACAGGGCGGCGATCATCGCGCGTCCGGCCGGGTTCTTCTTCCCGGTCGATTCCTCGGCGAGCGTGGAGATGCCGTCGAAGCCGAGGAAGCTCAGCACGGCGATCGACAGTGCCGCCGCGATCAACGGCGCGGTGACCAACTCGGAGTTCCAGATCGGCAGCGCGCTCCACCCGACGTCGGGGAGCGACTGTCCGTTGATGGCGCGCACCGCGATGATCACGAACAGCACGACGAAAACCAGTTCCACGGCGAGGAATACGCGGTTCACGATCTTGAGTGAACCCACGCCGAGCAGGTTGATGATCGTGTTCACCACCACGAAGACGATCGCCCACACCCAGCGGGGAGTACCCGGGAAGAGTCCGACCATCGATTCGGCGGCGAAGACGTAGAGCAGGGTGGGGATCAACAGGTAATCGAGCAGGATGGCCCAGCCGGCGAAGAAGCCGAGGCCGGGGTGGATACCGCGGCCCACGTAGGCGTACACCGACCCCGCCAGCGGGAACGACTTGGCCATCTGGGAGTAGGCCAGTGCGGTGAACACCATGGCGATCAGGCCGATCAGGTAGACCAGCGGCACCATGCCCGATGCGCTGTTGTAGACCGTCCCGAAGATGGTCCAGGGTGCGATGGGCACCATGAACACCAGGCCGTAGACGATGAGGTCGGCGGTTGAGACCGAGCGGCTGAGTTCCTGCTTGTAGCCGAATGATTCGAGATCGCGTTGCCCTTCACCGGTGGTGAGATGGGCGGCGGTCGCCTCTGTTGCCATGGCGCTCCTGTCGGAGTCGAAGGGTCGGAGTCGAGGGGGTGTAGGTCAGGCCTGGGCGGCAGCGGCCAGATCGTGCTGATTCAGGAACTCGGCGATCACCGAGCGGAACTCCTCGGGTTTTTCCAGGTGAGTGCAGTGGCTGGTGCCGGCGAACACGTGGCTGCGAGCGTCGGGAATGAGGTCGGCATAGGGTTGCCAAGTCGCCGGGGTGGCCTCATCGAATTCGCCCGCGATGACGAGGGTCGGGGCGGTGACCGATGGCAGGCGGTCGATGATGCTCCAATCCCGCAGAGTGCCGATGACGTGAAACTCGTTGGGGCCGTTCATCGTGTGGTACACCGTCGGCTCGGCCTCCATCTGAGCCACGGTGTCGGCGAAGTCCTTGGGCATCGGCTCGATCCGGCAGACATGGCGCCGGTAGAACTCCTCCGTGGCGGCGAGGTATGCCGGATCGGTGACCGTGCCGTCGGCCTCATGGCGCTCCAGCGCGGCGCGGGCCTCTGCAGGCAGTTGAGCGCGCAGCTCGGCAGCACCCTCGACCCACAATTGCATCGAGGCGGGGGAGTTGCAGATCGACAGCGAAGCCAGCCCCTCCGGGGCGCGCACGGCGATCTCGGCGCCGAGCATGCCGCCCCACGATTGTCCGAGCACGTGGTACCTCTCGATTCCGAGAGCCTCGTGGACGGTGTGGAACTCGTCGACGAAGAGCTGTGGTGTCCAGAAGTCGGCGGGTGCGTCGGGCAGATGCGTGCTGTTGCCGCAACCCAACTGGTCGTAGTGGATGACGGTGCGGCCGGTCTCGTCGGCGAGGGCGGCGATGTTGGCGACGTAGTTGTGGGCCATGCCGGGGCCACCGTGCAGGACGAACAAGGGCAGCGCGTCGGGTCGGGCAGTTTCGGGTGTGGTGACCTGAACCCAGGTCTCGTGACCGCGGAAGGGCACCGTGCGGGTGGAACGAGGCATGGCGGTCAGCATGGACCATTAATGGTCTTGTGACAAGACCATTAATCAGGATTTAATTTGAGACGTCGATATTGTGTGCCCATGGGGAATCCCGAGCCGCAAACGACAGAGCCCGCTGGCACCGCGCCCGGGCTGCTCGAGCGCGAACTCGAACCCTCGTCGCGCGTGGATGAGATCACCGACCGTCTCGTCACCGCAGTGGCCATCGGCGAATACCTGCCCGGCTCCCGGCTGCCGGCTGAGCGTGAACTCGCCGCGTCCCTCAAAGTCGGCCGGATGACGGTTCGCGCGGCCCTTTCCCGGCTGGTCGAGCTGGGCCTGGTGGAGACGCGGCGCAGCGGCCGCGGCGGGGGCACCTATGTGCTGCAGCAATGGCCCGAGTCGTCGACCGCCGCCGTCGGGCGAACGCTGACCACGCGCCTCGACGAACTACGCGACCGCTGCGACGCCATCTGCCGAATCCACGGAGCGGTATGCCGGGCGGCCGCGGAGTCCCGAACGGACGACGACCTCGTGGTGCTGCGGGAACGGCTCGAGGCCTACCGTCGCGCGGAGAGCGGTCTGGCCGCCCAGCAGGCGGACAGCGCGTTGCACCTGGCGATCATGGATGCGGCCGGCAACGCCGTGCTCAAACAGATGTTGATCGAGTTGGAAGCCTCCGTGAGCATCGCGGCACCGGCGCACCTGTGGGGTGAATCGGCGACCATGCGCGAGATGGAGTTACGGGCCCTGCACGAGCACGAACAGTTGATCGAAGCGATCGCCGGGCGTCGCGGCGACGACGCCGAAGCGCTGGCCCGCGCACACCTGGCGATCGACTTCGAACACATCACCGCCGCGATGCGGCGGGTCGGCGGCCAGGGCGTCTAGCCGAGGAACCGCTCGCGGTAGTCCCGGAACCGCTCGGCCAGGGCGGCCGGATCGAGGTGCAGATCCGCTGCGTCGTAGATGACGCCCCCGTAGCGGCCGCGCGGGTGCTCGGTGAGGAAGTCGGTCATCGCCGTCCGCACATCGTCGCCGAACGGTTGGTCGGCGAGTCGGTAGATGTCGGCCAGGGTGCCCCGCTCGTCGGCCATGAAGTCGTCGAACCGGACATCGATGGACTGCCCGGCGGGCAGCACGTCACGATCGCGGATGCAGCCGGCGAGCAGATCGTCGATGCGGCCCAGCCAGTGCCCGGTCAGCTGCGCGACATCGGGACGGGTCACCGCCATCCGGGTCGCATAGCAGATCATCGTCATCATCGACAGCGTCACCTCGACCGGATCACGATGGGTGACAACGAAAGTCGCGTCCGGGAAGGTGGCGGCGAGGGTGGGGAACTGCTCCAGATGCTGGGGCGATTTGAGCACCCATCGAGTCCCGCCGCGCAGCCACTGCATCGCCTGCAAGCTGCGCTTGACGTACCGATAGGACGCCGCCTGGTCGTGTGTCTTGTAGTGAGCGGCGAAACTCGGCACGTAGTAGGTGGTTTCGAAGAGCATGCCCGAGATGTCGTTGGCCAGGAGCTGGATCTCCTCGTGGGCGTGATCGACGGTCATGTCATGCATCCGCCGGAACTCCGGCAGTGAGGTGTTCACCAGTTCCAGGCCCGCGGCGCATCGATCCCGGCGCGGCTGTGGGGTGTCCTCGCCGGGCCCGGGCACCGGTTCCAGACTCTCCCAGTAGGGCAGATGACGCAGGGCCGGGTCGGCGGCGAGCAGGTTGTGCAGATGCGTGGTGCCGGTGCGGGGGAGACCGCAGATGATGATCGGCCGTTCGATCTCGACGTCCTCGATCTCGGGATGCTCGGCGATCAGCGCCTCCAAGCGCAGCCGGTTGACCAGGTTGCCGACCAACTGCTCGAACGCGATCGCCACACCGGTATCGGACAGACCCGCTTCGTCACGCAGCGAGGTACAGAGCACGTCGAGACGTTCCCGGAACGCGGGGTCACCGAAATCGTCCAGCCCGGTCCGCTCGGTCGCTGCCGTCAGCAGTGCCTCGGGGTTGAGGTCCAGGTTCGCGCCGTATGCGGCCAGTCCGTCGCGGATCGGTTGGGCCGCAGGGGGGTACACCGGATTCGCCAGGTCGTCGAACCGGATCGGCGCCGGCCGTTGCATGCTGGTGGTCACCGGGCCGATACCTCGGCCACGTCGACCACCCGGCACTGCGGATGAGCCGGGGTCTCCTCGGGCAGGAACCAGCGCAGCCAGATGAGGCCCTTGGACCGTCCGGCCGTGGATACCCAGTTCGGATGGCCGGGGTCCTTGTCGCTGATGACGATGCGCCACGACCCGTCCGTCTCGTAGGTGACGTGGGCACCGTTGATCGTCACCCGCTCATGGGTGTAGTCGTAGGTGTGCAGGAACGGATTCCACAGGCACAGGTTCCAGAACACGCATTCGGGTGAGGTGCCCTCGATGATCAGGGCCTGATCAGGCGCCAACTCGTACGCACCCATCGCGTAGGCCGCGTCGGCCGCCGACCAGCCGTAGGCGTTCTGCGGGACCGGGAACGGCGGGTGCAGCTGATTGGCCGGCTCGACCTTGGTGGGCAGGAACGAGACCTGCTCGTGTAACCAGTTTTTCGCGTACTGGAAGCGACGGGCGAGCTCGGCTGCGCTGTCGGAGCGCCGGGCCGGCGGGTCGAGGGTCTCGATCCGCCACGTCGGCCGCCGGTCAGTGTCCGGGTTGTTGAGGTAATCACGCGTCAGGGCGAATTCGGTGTCGGGATCGAGCTTGAGCCAGGCGCCCGGCTGGGGGTCGGGGCTCATGACGAACTCGAAGTTGCCGTCCTCGTCGAATTCGAGGTCGCGGTTGTTGATCGTGCCGACGATGCGGTCGCTGTAGCGGCCTTCACCGGGGCCGCCGTAGACGGTCATCGACAGGTAGACCGCATCGCCGCGGTTGCCGGTGACCCGGTACGTCCGGGTCGGATCCAGCGGTGCGAGCTGGTAGAACGCGTCGGAATTGTCACCGCCCCATTTGAGGTAGGGGCTGATGACGTCGACCAGGATCGGCTTGTCGCGGTCACCCCACACGTACGCGTCGACGGCGACGCGCAGCACGCTGAACGCCAGCCGGTATCCGTCGAGCAGATCGGGCTCGCTCAGGGCGGGGTCGGCATCGAGCAGTTTCTGTTCGATGGCGCGCACCTCGTCGAGCAGGCCGTTGAACGCTGCGGACAGCTCGTTCTTGTCGGTCATTGATGGTCCTTCCTTCGGGGTTGGGTACGTCCGGCTCCTTCGATCAGCAAGGAGCACAGTCGATCTGCGGTGGCGCTGATATCGACGTCCGGTTCCATGTGGGCGGTGTAGAACGCGGTGCCGATCACCGCCTGGTAGACCATGTCGACGTCGACATCGGGATGGACCCGGCCCTGCTCGATGCCGGAGGAGACCAGCGCGCGGAACGCATCCTTGGTCCGCTCATCGAGCAGTTGCTGGGTGCGGATGTGTAGCTCCGGGTCGCGGCGGCGTTCGGTGAGGATGCCCAGCGCCGCCGCCTCGACGACCGGATTCAGCCAGAACGTGAGCACGGCGCCGGCGAAGGCCCGCACGTCGGTCTCGAAATCTCCTGTTACCGAGAGGAGTTCACCGCCAGGGGGCTGCTCGAACGCGGCGTCGAACACCAGGTGGGCCTTGGAGGGCCAACGCCGGTAGACGGTCGGCCGGCTGACACCGGCCTCGCGGGCGATGGCCTCGATGGACAGCTGGTCGTAGCCGTCCCGTGCCAGCAGGGCACGGGTGGCACGCATGATGTCGCGCTGAGTTTGCGGGTCACGCGGCCGGCCGGGGCCTGTGATCGAGGACACATCGTTAAATTACGGTGTGTCACGTAATTGAGTCAATAGGTGATTTCGGCGCGCGTGACTCGCGGTTTTCGACGCCAGGGTCGTGGTCGTCGTCGAACACAGCCCTACGGTCGGAAACAACGCGGAACGGGTCAGGTTCCCTTGTCGACCAGGTCGAACACCATCACGGCGTGTGAAAACCGTTGTGGGGTAACACCGACCGGGCCGTACGGATGGTCCAGCATGAAGACGAGGAAAAGCAGCAAAGCCAGCAGCACCGTGACGGTGCTGACCAAGATCATGTGGGCCCGGTTGCTCTCTAGTCGCATGAAGCTCGCCAGGGTGATCAGCACTACGCTCCCGAAGATCAGCGCGCACCACAACAGCACGGGGATCCGTGGGCTTGAATTGAGGATCCGGGCGCTGCGGTCCGAGGTGAGCGTGGCCAGTTGGGTGAGGAACTGACTGTTGATCGTGCTCGTCATGCCGTCGGACTTCGAGGAGCCGACGATGCGATACATCTCGGTGAGCGCGTGCCGGCCGTTGTTGCTGATCGGGCCGAACTCATTCTTGCCCCATTCCGGGCCCTGCACAGCGGCCGCGTAGATGCGGAGTTGTTCCCGGATCTTCGCCTGTTCGGGCTGCGGCATCGCCACCGTCTGGCGGTACATGGTTACCAACGTCGAGGCTTCGTTGGACACGTTCGTCTGAGCAGAGAGGTACTGCTGCCATCCGACGACCACAGTAAATCCGAGCAGGGCACCGTAGACCAGGCCGACGACGGTCAGGAACGGTGACAACACCGAGTTGTGCTCCGGCCGTGTATCACGCGCGATCACCCGGCTGGCCAGCAACACGCTGCCGACAGCCAGGCCCACCGCGCCCACAATGACCACCGCGAGCAGGAGCCAGGTCCCGGCCAACCCAAAGTCGCCCATAGTTGAAAAAGAATGCCAGCAAACTTCTCGGTGTGGAGGCGGATCGTTCGGTTTGGGTCCGGTCGGTTCCGGATCAGATCATCTGCAGCGCCGCCAGGCACAGATCGGTCGAGGCGAAGGCATTCCCCGGCTTGATGCGCTTGTGGGCGACGCCGCCGAGCCGCCGCTCAGAGAAGACGATGCGACCGTCCGGGCTGAACCCGATCTCCAGTTCGGTGGCCACACCGGATGCGCTGAGCAGAGGGTGTTCCCACACCATGGTGCGGTACTCCGCATTCGGTCCGCTGTCGAAGATCAGGTCCCAGTCTTTCTCGTTCGCTCGTTCTCGGACCAGATCCAGAATCTCGTAATGCACGGTGGCTCCTCTCATGATCACTTCCATTCGAAATTGCGGAGATACATTTCGCCGCAGGGGTGTCGAGGGTGTTGTCGCATCGAGCGTCCTGCACGTAATGCCCGGTGTCTGTCGGCGGATCGGTCCACCGCGGGACGAATTTCGGGTCCACCGATCGGGGGACTGATGCGGACGAATTGGCCGCTGCCCCTCGATCAGCGACCAATTCGTCGGTCTGGGTGGGGCACGTCTCAGCGCCCGGGCAGGACCTGGGTGACGGTGGCTTGCAGGTCGGCGCCCTCGGGGCCGTCGATCACCGTCTCGCGGTCGAAGGTGGCGGTGCCGTCTCCGTCGATGGTGAAGTTCCCGATCTGATCCTGATCGCCACCGGTGACCTTGAAGATCACGGTCGTCTTGTCCGGCAACGGTTTTGCACTGAGGTACTGCGGGTTGACCGTGTAGTGATAGATGCAGCCGGCCGAGCCGAAGCACTTCTGCTCGGTGACAACCACGCCGATCACGAAATCGGCTGCGGTGGGCGGCAATGCGGCCGGCGATGGTGTCGAGGACGACGTCAACCCGGCATCCCACGTCGGTGTCTCGGCAGGATTCGTCGAAACCCGGTCCGGTGATACGCAGCCCGCAAGCGTGAGCGCTACGCCGAGCATCAGCAGGGTCAGGGCATTCCTTTTGCGTAGCATCGATAGACCTTCCTTTTCAGGTGGGTGGGCCGGGTAGCGGGACAGGGTCCAAGCTGTGAACCCGCCGCCCGGCGTCCGGGGAACAGGACAGTAAAGAGGAAGGGGCCGACAAGTCCGGTCAGGACGCGACGGCCGGCGGGCTGTCCGGGGACTCAGCCGAGGCGTCAGCGAGGGCAGCCAGGGCGTCGGAGAGTAGGCGGTGGATACCGGAATTGATCACCGTGCAGCTGCTTTCGATCTTCGTCGCGTTCTTCTGGATCGAGCCGGCTGCCTTCTTCACCTCGTCGAGCTTGGTCAGCTGGTCCAGCGCCTCGGAGACCTTCTCTTCGGCGGTGGCGATCTGGTGGGACCCGGTGCGCGAGGCTGCTGCGAGCGCGCTGGTGCGCAACAGCATCACCACGGTGCGCACCAGCTCCGGGTCGTCCGATGCGGGATCGAAAGCGAACACGATCCGCCGGGGGCCGAGGACGCGGATGGACTGACCGCCGTTCTGTTCGGCCTTGCGGACCACGCCGAGCGAAGCACCGGCTTGACGGTTGCGTTCCGCCTCGTCGAAGTATTCGGTCCACCGATCGCGGGGCGAATCCGTCATCTCGATGACGACACGGGCCGCGCCGCCGTTCACCGTGAGCACGCCGTCACCCTTCTTCGACCGCGGGACCTCACCGACCGTCGCGCGCGTGTCGGTGTACTCGTCTCCGAGTCCGGTCGCGATCGATGCGAGCACGGTGTTCAGCTGGTTCTCGAAGGCATCGCCCTTGATCGGCGTGACCTTCGCGAGGTTGGCCTTGGCCTCCTGGATCTTCATCGCGTTGGTTAAATCCTCAACCTTCTGAGTCAGGACCTGGTGATTCTCGGTGATCAGGGTGGTGAGCCTCTTCTGCTGCGCGTCGAGCTCAGCGGTGTGCTTGGCCATCGGCGAGGTCGGGTCGCTCGGGTCGAACTGCTTGGCCGCCTTGGTGATGAGCTCAGTGGTACCGGCCTTCAACGTGGTGTCGATGGTGGTGCCGAACTTGTCGAGGATGGGCTGGAGTTTGCCCATCAGCTCGGGGTTGTCGCCGCCGAAGATCTTCTGCAGTTCGGCGGCGACGTCCTTCTTCGCGGCGGCGACGGCCTGGGTGAACTCCTTGCGGCTGGTGGCATCGGCCTCGACGATCGCCTTCTTGGCGTCGTTGGCGGCCTTCGTCATGGCATCCGACGCGGCCTTGGTGGCTTGCTGTGTGCTCTCCTTCAGCTGGGCAGTGGAATCCGCTGCCTTGTCGCCGACATCCTTGAGCATCTGCTGCAGTGCCTTCGCGTCCTGCGCCTGCCCGACAGCGGACAGCGCATGCGAGCCGATCTTGATGGCCTCGGTGACGAAGGCGCTCAGGTCGGCGCCGGCGAGCGCGGCGTCGTCGTCGACGACGGGGCCACGTTCACCGGACGTCCAGCGTTGTGCTTCTCGGACAACATCCTTGTCCCGCACCGTGAGTCGTTCGACTTCGACTGCGGTGAGGTCGTCGGTGAAGAAGGCCAGAGGGGTTTCGTTGGTCATGTCTCATCTCCTGCGTTGGGGCCTGCCGCGGGATGCGGAGCCGTATGTACGCAGAATGATCCTGAGCGGCATAGTAAGCAATTGAAATCACTGATAAGGGGGCTTATCAGAAAAACATGTTGCTGCAGAACGCGCCCGGGTTTACGTTTGGGGAGAACCCGTGGAAGGAGGCCCGTGAGCACCCTGACGTTGCAGGACGTGGCCGACCTTGCCAAGGTACGCCGACCGGTGGTGAGCATGTGGCGAAAGCGGCCCATAGTCCGTGGCGTGTCGCTTCCGTTTCCCGAACCGGTGGAAACGGTGGACGGGGTCGCGCGGTTCGACCAGGACGAGATTGTGGACTGGCTGACGCGCACAGGCCGGGGTAACAACGCCGAGCACGGCTATGACGCGCCGGCGATCGCGGTGCCCGAGGGTGTGCAGTTGGAAGACGTGGTCACGCTGTTGTGCTGGCACGTACTCACCGGGGCCGACCTTGAGGGCACTTCGCAAGCTGATCGAGTTCGGGCAGCTGACGAGTTCGACCCCGACGACACCGTGATCGCCTCGGAGATTCGTGGGCTGCAAGTCTCGGATGCCGTACTGGCCTATGTCGATGATCTGGTGGAGGCCTCGCTCGGCCCGGGCGATGCGCTGGTGCGCGTGGAGACCGGCCGCCTCAAGCGCGATTTGGGACTGCGCGAGCTGACCTCGTTGGGCGTCGCCTTGTTGCGCTGCATTGTCGAGGCCGCCACTGTTCATCTCGAACAGGACCGGGTGGTGCTACGTGCCGAGGGGTCGGTCACCGCGCTCGATGTGGCCGAGGCGTGCGACGCCGCCATCATGACCTCCGACCGCGCCTTGCGTCGTCGTGCGTTGATCCGCGGCATCGATGTGCGTGAAACGACTGTGGGAAAACGTGTTTCAGCGATGTCATTGGTCGGCTTGGGTGCAGTGGAAACGCTCGACCAGGTGGACGAGGTGGTACTCGGGCTCGAGACCGGAGATGTGGCGGTGCTGGTTGGGCCCGCCGCCACGCTGGCTGATGAACTCGCCGGCACCTTGCAGCGGCGCCGCGCCGACGCCTTGCGGGTCGACAACCTGGTCGCGGCGCTCCGGCTACCGCGGGGGCTGTGGCGTGAGGCCCACCGCCAGGCCCTTGCGGTGTGGGTGTGCCTTGGTGGGGCGAACGCCGAGATGCCCTGGGTCGCCGATCTGGGGGCCGTCGATGAGATCGAGTTGACCGACTTGGCGGCGGATATCGCGGGTGCCTTGGCGCAGAGCGAGAACCGGGCGTTTCGCTACGCCCGGCGCATGGCGTCATCGAAGATGCGTGCTGGTGGGCCGGTGGTTCCCCGGGGTGTGCGTGCCGTGCGGCTGGGCGGTGCCGACACGGCCACCCATGTTGACGCGGTTCATCGCGCCACGTTGGTGACGACGACACCGCTGGCTCCGCTCGATGTTTTGGTGGAGCCAGCGCAAAGCAATATCCAGCTGCAACACCGCTCACTGGGGGAGTTGCACGCGCACAAGCGACTTACTGTTCGGAGGGGGCGTCGTATCGACCCGGCTGACGGCTCTCCGGAGGGCACGGTCCGAGTACTGCCGGAGGAGCTGGTAGGTCCCATTGCCCTGGATCCGTTCGACGCCGCTCGGAAGTATCCGCACGCGGTGCGGACCGAACCCGGCGACGTGATCTTTGTCGAGAAACCGCGGCCGCGCGCGTGGGTTGATGCGGTGGGGGGAGCCATGGTCGCCTCCCCGGCGCGGATCCTCCGGTTGGCTGAATCCGCCGAAGTCGGCCCCCTGGTGTTGGCCACCATCATCAACGAACGGGCCTCGGCCGGAAGCGAATGGAAAACCTGGAGCGTGCCGGTCCTGGGCCGTGACGAAACTTCCCTCCTGGAGTCGGCATTGCAGCGCGCCCTTGACTACGAACATCAAGCACGCCGCCGCGTTCAAGCCGCACTCGATCTGAAATCGGCGTTGATTGACGGGGTTGCCGCCGGCGCCCTGACTCTCGACGCGCCACCCACCACGCCCGGCATCGCCGCGGCCCGGAGATAGGAAGGGCACACCGATGCCTCCCCGTAAGAAACAAGAGCCGCAGGCGCCGTCAACCATGAAGGAGCTCAAAGACACGCTCTGGAAGGCCGCCGACAAACTGCGCGGCTCGCTGTCGGCCAGCCAGTACAAGGACGTGATCCTGGGGCTGGTGTTCCTCAAGTATGTGTCCGATGCGTTCGATGAGCGGCGCGAGACCATCGAGGCCGAACTCAAGGCCGACGGCATGGACGAGTCGCAGATCGCGGACCTGATCGACGATCCCGAGGAATACCACGGCTACAACGTGTTCGTGGTGCCATCGGCTGCCCGCTGGAAGTTCTTGGCGGAGAACGCCAAAGGGCAGCAGGCCGCCGGCGGTGAGGTAGCCAAGAACATCGGCCAGCTGATCGACGAGGCCATGGACGCGGTGATGAAGGCCAATCCGACACTGCAGGGCACGCTGCCACGTCTGTACAACCGGGACAACATCGATCAACGCCGGCTCGGTGAGCTGATCGACCTGTTCAACAGCGCACGGTTCAGCCGGCAGGGGGAACACAAGGCGCGGGACCTGATGGGTGAGGTCTACGAGTATTTCCTCGGCAATTTCGCTCGGGCCGAAGGGAAACGGGGCGGTGAGTTCTTCACCCCGCCCAGCGTGGTCAAGGTGATCGTCGAGGTGCTGGAACCGTCGAAGGGCCGGGTGTACGACCCGTGCTGCGGGTCGGGCGGCATGTTCGTGCAGACCGAGAAGTTCATCGCCGAACACGACGGCGACACGAAAGACATTGCCATCTATGGCCAGGAGAGCATCGAAGAAACCTGGCGGATGGCCAAGATGAACCTTGCCATCCACGGCATCGACAACAAGGGCCTGGGCGCGCGGTGGGGGGACACGTTCGCCCGCGACCAGCACGCCGATGTCCAGATGGACTATGTGATGGCCAATCCGCCGTTCAACATCAAGGACTGGTCTCGCAACGAGGAAGACCCGCGCTGGCGGTTCGGCGTACCGCCGGCCAACAACGCCAACTACGCCTGGATTCAGCACATCCTGTCCAAGCTCAAGCCGGGTGGCAAAGCCGGTGTGGTGATGGCCAACGGCTCGATGTCATCGAATTCCAACGGGGAAGGCGATATTCGCGCGCAGATCG
The DNA here is from genome assembly GCA_001942045.1 of Mycolicibacterium porcinum. GTDB lineage: Bacteria > Actinomycetota > Actinomycetes > Mycobacteriales > Mycobacteriaceae > Mycobacterium > Mycobacterium porcinum_A. The sequence continues at coordinate 37,483 of MSTD01000040.1, read as the reverse complement.
TCGAGGCCGATCTGGTGTCGTGCATGATCGCGCTGCCGACCCAGCTGTTCCGCAGTACCGGCATTCCGGTGTGTTTGTGGTTCTTCGCTAAGGACAAGTCTGCGGGCAAACAGGGTTCCATCGACCGGGCCGGGCAGGTGCTGTTCATCGATGCCCGCGAGCTGGGCTACATGGTGGACCGCGCCGAGCGTGCACTTTCCAACGAGGACATCGTGCGGATTGGCGATACCTATCACGCCTGGCGCGGATCGAAGTCGGCCGCAGCGAAAAAGGTTACCTACGAGGATGTTCCGGGATTCTGCAAGTCGGCGACGCTGGCGGAGATAAAAGCTGCTGATTACACGCTGACCCCTGGGCGGTATGTAGGTGCGGCCGAGGTCGAGGATGACGGTGAGCCGCTTGACGAGAAGATTGCGCGGTTGAATAAGGAGCTTCTGGAAGCGTTCGATGAGTCGGCGCGGCTGGAGAAGGTTGTGCGGAAGCAGTTGGAGCGACTGGCATGACTCGGCAAAAGGTGCGAGACCTGGTATCTGATGGTGTGCTGTTGGTGGAGGACGGAAATCACGGTGAGTACCGGCCGCGCCCTGACGAGTTCGTGTCGGACGGAGTTCCCTTTATTCGCGCCGCAGACATGTCAAGCGGTGTGATCGACTTTGCCAACGCGGGACGAATCAATGCGACAGCCAGGGAGCGCATCCGGAAAGGTATCGGTGCACCCGGTGATGTGATTCTGTCTCACAAAGGGACCGTGGGCCGCGTCGCGGTAGCGCCTGCGCGTTCGCCAGATTTCGTTTGCTCACCACAGACGACCTTCTGGCGTTCCCTAGATCCTCGCGTGGTCGACCAGCGGTTTCTTCGTTACGTGATGGTTTCTGCCGATTTCGCAAGGCAGCTCGATGTACTCAAGGGACAGACTGATATGGCCCCGTATGTCAGCCTGACTGACCAGCGCTCAATGGAAATTGAGCTTCCTGATATCAGCCATCAGCGGGCGATTGCAGATGTGCTCGGTGCCCTCGACGACAAGATCGCCGCGAACGAGCGGGTGGTGAGTTTGGCGCGGGATCTAGCGAATGCGAGATTCTTCCACGCTGCACACGACGGCCTTGAGATTCGGGTGGCAGATGCTGCCGTATTGCTGAGTCGAGGCGTAAGCCCGAAGTATGTCGAGCGTGATGGCATGACTGTTCTGAACCAGAAGTGCGTGCGGGATCAGCGGGTGTCGTTAACGCCTGCCCGATTGATGACACCTCTGTCGACCCGCATGGATCGCCTACTTCGTAAGAACGATGTTCTGGTGAATTCAACGGGGGCAGGGACTCTGGGTCGAGTTGCTCGTTGGACGAACACAGCTGAGGCAACGGTCGACTCGCACATCACGATCGTGCGATTCGATGATGCTGTCGTGGACCCGGTCTGCGCTGGGTTTGCTCTTGTTCGTTTGCAGAGTGCGATCGAGGCGCTCGCAGAAGGAAGTACAGGGCAAACCGAGTTGCGCCGAGACTTGCTCGGCGGCTTGACCCTCGTCGTGCCGGCGAGGGGAGCGCAAAGCAAACTCGGTGAGGAGCTCGACACGCTCGACGCCCTGCAGCAGTCGGTCCTGAGCGAATCGGCGACGGTTGCTCGTATCCGCGACGAACTCCTTCCTCTCCTGATGTCCGGCAAGCTGCCGGTTAAGGACGCTGAGAATCTGGTGGCGGAGGCGTTGTGATGGAACTCGGACACATCTCTGACACTGGCGAAGACCTGTCAGAGCTGTGTCAAAGTTGGAGTCCGGGGGTGGCGCATTGGGGCTCTTGTCTTATCGCGGCTAGACCATCGCCGTCCATGGATGGGGGAACAGCGTGAATGTAGACGAGGGCCATGGTGGCGATCGAGTTCGCATTCCGGCGACTGCGGGAAAGCCCGTTGCGCCCAGCTGGTATCCCGAGCTGCTCGACGCCGTCGCAGACCATGTCCAGGGCGGACGGCAGCGCGCCGTCGCAGCAGCCAACCAGGAGCTGGTGAGGACCTACTGGGCCGTCGGGAACGAAATCCTGGCCCGACAGGACGCCGAAGGCTGGGGCGCCCGCGTCATCGACAGACTGTCAGCTGACCTGCGGGACCGTTTCCCCGACGCCAAGGGATTTTCGCCGCGCAACCTCAAGTACATGCGGGCTTTCGCCGCGGCCTGGCCGGACATCGCAATTGTGCAGCGCAGCGCTGCACAATTGCCGTGGCGTCAGCACATGGTATTGCTGGACAAGCTCGATACGCCTGAACTGCGGCTATGGTACGCACAAGCGGCCGTCGAGCAGGGCTGGAGCCGCGATGTACTGGTCCACCACATCGACACCCAGCTCTACCGGCGGGCCGGCCAGGCCGTCACCAACTTCGCCCGCACCCTGCCCCCGGCAGACTCCGACCTCGCCCAGCAAGCTACCCGCGACCCCTACCTGTTCGACTTCGTCGGCATCTCCGACATTCGCCGCGAGCACGACCTGGAAAGCGCGCTGACCGCCCACGTCGAGAAGTTCCTGCTGGAACTGGGGCAGGGGTTTGCCTTCGTCGGGCGCCAAGTCCACTTGGAAATCGGCGACGCTGACTTCTACGCCGACCTGCTGTTCTACCACCTGAGACTGCGCTGCTACGTGGTGATCGAACTCAAGGTCGGCGATTTCGACCCCAGCTACCTCGGGCAACTCGGCATGTATATGGCCGCCGTCGATGACCTGCTCCGTCACCCCGACGACAAGCACACCATCGGGCTGGTCCTGTGCAAGACGAAGAACAACGTCGTCGCCGAGTACGCGCTGCGCGGATACACCGCGCCCATCGGCGTCGCGGAATGGAAAACGGCCATCACCGCGAGCCTGCCCGCCGAGCTCGAAACAGCTCTTCCCACCGTCGAAGAACTCGAAGCCGAACTCGACAGCGCGGCACGCGAAGGAGACACCCGATGACAGGATTCAGCGAAGCCGATTGGGAGCAGGTCGCTCTCGACACCCTCGGCGAACACGAGTGGGTCACCATGACCGGCACCGAGATTGCCCCGGGTACCGACGGCGGCCGGGAATCCTGGGCCGACATCGTGCTGCCCGAGCGCCTGCTCGCCAAGCTGCGCGAATTCAACCCCGGAGTGCCGGGGGAGTACCTGGACCAGGCCCGAGCCGCGATCCTGCAACCGCAATCCCAGGATGCCCTCGCCGAAAACTACCGACTGCACCAGTATTTGGTCGGCGGCTACCGTGGCATCAGCTACATCGACTCCGACGGTATCGAGCAGAACCCGACGATCCGGCTGATCAGCCACCAGCCCGACGAGAACGAATTCCTTGCGGTACAGCAGGTTACGGTGCGCACGCCGGAGAAGCACCGCCGCTTCGACATCGTGCTCTACCTCAACGGCATGCCGGTCGCCATCTTCGAGCTCAAACAGGCCGGCGCCCGACACGCCGACGTCGCGAAAGCGCACGCGCAGCTGCAGACGTATCTGCGGGAGTTCCCGATGGCGTTCCGCTTCGCGGTGCTCACCGTGGCCAGCGACGGCATCACTGCCCGGTACGGCACGCCGTTCACCCCGCTGGAGCACTTTGCCCCGTGGAATGTCGATGACGACGGAAAGCTGGTCACCGCCGGCGATCTCGCGGTCGACGAGAATGTGCCGATTGAGATGGAAACGCTCATCGACGGTCTGTTCAACACCGAGCGCTTTCTGCAACTGCTGCGCAACTTCACCGCCTTCGATGAAGACGGTGACGGCCTGACCAAGCGAATCGCCAAGCCCCACCAGTACTTCGCCGTCACCAAGGCCGTCGGCTCCACCGTCCAGGCCGCCGAGACCAACGGCAAAGCCGGCGTGGTCTGGCACACCCAGGGCTCGGGCAAATCGATGGAAATGGAGCTCTACGCCCACCTCGTCGCTCAGCAGGCCAAACTCAAGAACCCGACGATCGTCGTCGTCACCGACCGCAAGGAACTCGACTCCCAGCTGTACGAGACGTTCAATCGGTCGCGGCTTCTGGCGGAATCACCGATCAAGGTGACCAAACGCGCCGAACTGCGTGACGAGCTCGCCAACCGCGCCACCGGCGGCATCTACTTCACCACCCTGCAGAAGTTCGGCCTGACCAAGCAGGAACGGGAATCTGGCGCCGATCACCCGCTACTTTCCGACCGGCGCAACATCATCGTCATCGTCGACGAAGCGCACCGAAGCCACTACGACGATCTCGACGGGTACGCCCGGCATATCCGGGACGCCCTGCCCAACGCGGTGTTCATCGCGTTCACCGGAACCCCCATCTCCGAGGTCGATCGCAACACCCGAGACGTATTCGGCCCCAACATCGATGTCTACGACCTGACGCGCGCCGTCAACGACAACGCCACGGTGCCGGTATTTTTCGAGCCACGGCTGGCGAAAGTCGGCTGGGCGACAGACTTCAACGAAGACGATCTCGATCACGCCGTCGATGAGGCCACATTAGGCCTCGATGACGTGGAACGCGCGCAGATCGAAAAGTCCGTCGCCGTCATCAACGCCATCTATGGGGCCCCCGAGCGGCTCGCCAACCTCGCCGACGACATCGTTACGCACTGGGATGCCCGCTCAGAAGCCATGCGTCCGTTCATCGAGTCACCCGGCAAAGCCTTCATCGTCGGTGCGACCCGCGAGATCTGCGCCCGCCTCTACGAGGAGATCATCAAGCTCCGCCCCGATTGGCACGACGAGGCCGAGACGGAGGGGGTCATCAAGGTGGTCTACTCCGGGTCTGCGCACGACCCGGAGCTGATCGCCAAACATGTTCGCCGCGAAGGCCAGAACAAGGCCATCCAGAGGCGGCTGCGCGATGCAGATGACAAACTTCAGATCGTCATCGTCAAGGACATGATGCTCACCGGGTTTGATGCACCGCCGCTGCACACGCTGTACTTGGACCGACCCCTCAAGGGTGCTTTGCTGATGCAGACCTTGGCGCGCGTCAATCGCACCTTCCGTGGCAAGCCGTCCGGGTTGCTGGTCGCGTATGCGCCGCTGGTCGACAATCTCGCAGAGGCGCTCGCTGAGTACACCGAGACCGATCGTGCCGAGAAGCCCATCGGGAGGGACGTCGACGAAGCCGTCTCGCTGACAACGACTCTCATCGACCAGCTCGACGCGCTGTGCGCGATGTACGATTGGCGCGTCAAAGCGCCGCAGGTCGGCTGGTTGCAGACGGCCGTCAATCTTGCTGGAAAACTGCGGGATCCGCGGACCGAGGGAAATCAGACCGAGCCGACGCTGGGCGACCGGTTCCGCACCCTGTCGAGCCAGCTGGCCAGGGCCTGGTCGTTGTGTGCCGGCAACCAGACGCTCGATGAACTCCGCCAGACCTTCAAGTTCTACGAGCAGGTCCGTGTGGTGATGGGCAAGCTCGACGCGCAGCAGCGCCAGGCCGAAGGCAAGCCGATCCCCGAGGACATCAAGCGTCTGCTGTCGGTGCTGGTGGACGAATCAACTGCTGCCGGCGGGATCGTCGACATCTACGAGGCGGCCGGGCTGTCCAAGCCGTCACTGTCGGACCTGACGCCCGAGTTCGAGGCCAAGGTGAAGCGCTCTGACAACGCGCACCTGGCGATCGAGGCGCTGCGGGCGTTGATCACCGAGGAGATGGGCGTGGCGACCAAGAACAACCTGGTGCGCCAACGGTCATTCTCCGACCGGGTGGGCGAGCTGATGCGTAAGTACACCAACCAGCAACTGACCTCCGCTGAGGTGATCGCCGAGCTGATCGCGATGGCGAAAGAAGTTGCTGCGGAAGGCAACCGTGGACAGCGGTTCACCCCGCCGCTGTCGCATGATGAGCTGGCCTTCTATGACGCCGTCGCCGACAACGAGTCGGCGGTGGAGTTCCAGGGCGAGGACGTGCTCGCCCAGATCGCGCGGGAACTGGTCGCGGTGATGCAACGGGACACCAAGACCGACTGGACCGTGCGGGACGATGTGCGGGCCAAGCTGCGGTCGTCGATCAAGCGCCTGCTGGTGAAGTACAAGTACCCGCCCGACAAGCAACCGGCCGCCATCAAGTTGGTGATCGACCAGATGGAGGCGCTGGCACCGCAATACGCCGAACGGGCACGGGTCTCTCAGGATGAAGGAGGCAATGGCTGAATCGACAACGTCAGTAACGACAAATGATTCGACTTTGGGGGCAATCAGATTCAGCACCCAGGCAGCGATTTCAGTGACGGTCGGCCTTATGACTCGATCCGGTCGGCGAAGCTACGCGGGTACAGCTATCGAGAGATGGAAGCAGTTACCGGTTTTCCGCGTGGCACCGTGCAGAACATTGTGGCGGGTCCGAATCCGCGCTTGACTGTCGACTGACGTTCCGTTGGTTCGATCGGGCGGTGCTGTTGGCATTCGTGAGAGTTAGAACGCTCCTATCGTTCCCGCTAGGAGAAAGGCGGGGACGAAAACAAGCACCGACAGCGGTCCGGACAGGGTGCCGATAAATACCCCGCGGGCGGCCTGGCTCACCTTGCCAGGCCGCCGCGCAAGGGCCGCGGACGCAGCCAAGACGATCACGAAGAAGGGCACGAGGAAAAAGATCGCTACGACTATCCAGGGAAGGAAGATCCATGTCACGAAATCCACGACGAGGATGCTCGCCATCGCTGACGCAAAGCCGATTGGGCCGTAGCGGCCATTCGCCGGGGTACCCGCGGCATCATTCACCACCGGATTACCCAGAAGCCATAGAGCATTCCACCCAGGAGGACAACGGCGGAGGACCCCGCGACGCTGATGGCGAGGCCATGAGCACGGGACGACGGTGATATGAGGAGCGAAACGGTTGTCAACACCGCTGCGAGCGTGACGATCACCGCGATGGCCAAGAATAGTGCGAGACCGTGCAACTCGAAGAGTTGCTTGCCCAATAACCACCAGATGGTGAACACCACACCCAAGACCAATTGCGTGATGAACGGTGCTGTCCATGTGGCCGTCGACCATGCGCGGGCATCGAGGTCAGCCAGCCGTGCGAGTGTTGGCACAGATCGATAATTCCTCTCGAATCATACTTGTGTAGGTCTGGTCGGTGCCTCGGATTTGAGCACAGACGGGGGATTATCTACGGAGCCGAAATCTGTGGGTGGCAGTGGAACGCGCACGTCATATTTCGGATTCCATCCGCCAGAGTCGAAGGGGGCGAAGGCGCTTCCACCCATTCCTACGTCGTGGTGGTACGGAAGATTGGCGATAGGGCCCCAGGATCTTCCCGAGTCCGCTGGATCGATGAGCACCGTATGCGTAGTGCCGTTCGGTAGGTCTTGGTAGATCTCCATGGACGGGTAATCAGTACGTGTGCCGTCGACCCGGACACCGTCGGACCCGGGTGTGAATACCAGATCTCCATTTACTGTCCAGGCATGGTCCGCCGCGGGCCACGGCGGATCTTTCGCGACGTCCGGTGCGAACGGGTTCGCTGCGTCATAGCGGATGCGAACGGCACCATCGCTGGTTTGCGTCACACTTCCTTCTGGGGCGCGGATTGCGACCTGACCGGGCCCACCGTCAGGATTGAGTTCGACAGAAGGATTCTGTCGAATCACAACGAGGCCATTTTCGTAGTCAACGTAGGTCGTGACCTTCGAATCTTCCGGATCGAAGTTTGCGTCAGGGCCCCTGTTGTTTCCGAAATCGCGCTTCCCTGGGCCGCTAGTCACATCGCGTTGCTCGATCCATTGCGAGCTGCGGACCACCCCCTGCCCTGGAACCGGTCGAATCTTGACGACGCGGATTTCTGGCGGAATGCCCTGGGACATTGGGCCATAGCTGTGAGGGTCGAGGGCAGCAGCGGTTGTCCAATCAGCCGCCGAACTGGGCTCGCGACCGAATACTTGCTTGAACGCGTCGATCTGGTTTTGTCGGCGATTGGCTTCGGACTCGGCTTCTCCCTGCGGCCCTTGCTTGAACTCGACGGCTTGGACGGTCCCACCCGTATGCGCCGCCCAATCCGTCGGAACCACACTGTCCAGTGCGGTGGCCGCCGCTTCGAGTTTTGCGCCGACATTGGCGTCTTCGGACGCAAGTGCGCGTGCTCGCATCGTTATGTAGGTGTGGTGTTGCTCGGCCTTGGTCTTGCGGGCTTCATACACGCCCGTTTGTTCGGCGGTGTAACGGCGCCGGTCGGCAACCGCCAGATCGTCGCCAACCCGGAAGTCGTCGGCTTCCGCTTCGGCGATCGCGTCGAGAGCTAAGTTCGCTGCCAACGTGATGTCACCGGCACCCTGATTTGCGACCTTCTGCATCTCACGCATTAAATCGGCTGCGCCGTAAACAACTTTGCGATCTGCGTAGCAGGTCTCCTGCGCGGTGTCGGCGGCCGTACCTTCCCATTCGGATCCCCCGGGCATTGCAAGTTGCTGGACGTGTGCGTCGGCCGCCATTTCCACCTTTGCGGCTGCTGCTCCGTACGCATACGCGAATGAGGACAGGTCGTTGATCGCGTCGATCCACCCCTCGATGTCTGACCTTCTGGGTGTTCCCGCGGCAGGACCTGTCGATGCTCCGGCGGAGGTTGCGGGCTTTCGAAGCAGTTCGGTCCAAGCGCTCATATCGGCACTGCTCCAATTTGGGAAGCCCCATCGTTGTCGGCACTGGTGTAGCTGCGCGCCGCGACGATTACGGACTGTCCGTGTCCGCTGAGACGGCCTGCGTATGCCTGGCTGAACGCTGCAACAGACGCAGCGAATCTTGCAGCGCCAATGCTGGAGGGCTTTGTGCCAGTAGGCGTCGTGCAACTCGCGCCCGTTAGCTGACCTGCTTGTTCGTTCAATGCTGCTGATGAAGCGTGCAATCCGTCAGGGGCGACCGCCAGTCGATCTGACATCCGCTATTTCCCCCTGGTTGCGATGACGGATATCGTCGTAGTCTAGCGAGCAACGTGTGGGTGCCGAAGCGGCTACTTGGCGCCGTTACAACCACCGCATCCAGGCTCGACTTCAAGAAGTACATGCGAGCGTTCGGTGCGACGTGGTCGAGGGTTGCAATCGTGTAAGCCGACCTTGAGCTCAACGCCTCGACGACCTCATCAACCAAGCGGCATAGCCCGACGTTGCACTAACCACTTGACTTTGAGTCTTCGAGTCACAGCCGGGCCGTCAAACTTTGAGTCATCAGGACGTGGACTTGGTCCGCTCGTACTCGGCAGCACTGGAAACGGCGAGCGCGACGGCGCCGCCGACGGCCGCGACGAAGGCGATGACCACCAGCGGGCCGTACCCCGGCCGCGAGACATCACCCAGCAGCGCCACGCCGACGATGCCGGGCACCACCGTCTCGCCGACCACCAAAGCCGCTGCCACCCCGTTCACCGACCCGACCTGCAGGGCGACGGTGAACAGGTAGAAGCCGCCGAGACCGGCGAGCACCACGGCCCACGTCGCCGGGTCAGCGATCAGCACACGAAGGTCCAGGGGATCGAGACCGTCGACGAGCCGAATCGCCACCGCCATCGCCCCGTAGAGCACGCCGGCGATCAGGCCGGCCGGCACGGCGGCGTTCTTCCCGAGTAGCCGGACCAGTGCGGCGCCCAGGCCCAGGATGATCCCCGACACCACCAGCACACCCCAGTGCATCACCGCGCCCGGGTCGCGATCGCCCAGACGTCCCGCAGTGGCCCCCAGAATGCACAGCGCCACAAGAACTATGGCGATTGCGGTCCAGTCGCGCCGGTGCAGCCGGACGTGGAGAACGAGCATGCTCAACACCGCGGTCACGACGAGATTGGCGCTGATGATCGTCTGCGACAGGAACAGTGGAATCAACCGAGCCGAGACCAGGCTGCCCACGAAGCCCAGAAGGTCCAGCGCCATACCCGCGATGAAGATCGGTGCGAGCATCGCGCCGATCGTCGACCGCAGGGTGGGGCCGGTGTCTGCGGCACCGGCCCCCGTCGCAGTCGAACGTCCCGCGGCATACGACTGCAGCACGGACGCCGTGCCGTAGCCGACACACGCCAGCAGTGCGGCGGCCACACCGATCAGCACTGCGAACCTGCGTGGTGTGCCGGTGCGACCGAGACGACGCGGAACATCAGCCGAGTGTAGGAACGCGATCACTCCGGTTCGGCTGAACCGTCGCCGTTTTCAGTGGAAAATGGCGCGCCGAGGGGTGCCTACCCGGTAATACGATCTGACGGTGCCGAGCGGGGGATGTTTGTCGGCGCGATTTCGTCGGGGTTGGATAGCCGCGGTCGCCGTAACCCTGTTTGTCGGCGGATGCACGCCAGAGCGTCCCGCAGCCGAAGCGCCGTCCGTCACCCCGGTCGTCACGAGCTCGGCAGAACCACAGGCACTGCCGGCCTGCGCCACCGTGCCGATTTCGTTCGAACCGGCGTTGGCTGCCCAAAACATCCGTTGCGCACTTGCTCTCGATGATCATTCGACCGTCACCGTGTCCAGCGACCCGGCGTGGACATTCAAGGTCCGCAGCGGCGACACCACCGTCCAGGAGTTCCGCGAGCCCACCGATGAGGTGGGTCAGACCGGGGTGGCGCCGCTGCTGCAGGACATCGACCAGAGCGGCAACCCGGTCCTGTTGGTGGTCACCGGGCGCGGCGGAACCGGTGGTGAACCCATGGCGGTGTGGCGGCCGACCGGACAGCCGCCCCACTTCGTGCGGGCCGGCGACTTGTTCGGATTTCGGCAGTTCTACCGAACGCCCGAAGGATTCTTCGGCAACTACGCGCATTCCGGCGCCGGCGCGGGAAGCGTCACCCTGTACCGATGGGACGCCGACACCCTCGCCGAAGCCGTCGTACTCGACGTGCAGGTTCCGGAATGGCCGAAGCGCCCGGAGGACACCCGTCAATGGATCCGCAACGGGAGCACCGACTGCACCCTCGGCGACGCCGACTATCCGCCAGGTGCCCTGGCCACCCGCACCGCCGCGATGAGAGCCGCCGGTGTCGATCCGGCGACCGCGGCACAGCAGTTCTGCACCCAGCCGTGGGTCGCGACGCTCTACCGATGAGCACATCGGTTCGGCGCGTCGAACGCTCGACAGTAGGGTGAGCGGGTGGCCGAGATCGCGCCGCTGCGCGTGCAGCTGATCGCCAAGACGGAATTCCAGGCGCCGCCTGACGTGCCGTGGAGCACCGACGCCGACGGTGGGCCCGCGCTCACCGAGTTCGCCGGCCGGGCCTGTTACCAGAGTTGGTCGAAGCCCAATCCCAAGACGGCGACCAACGCGAGCTACATCCGTCACATCATCGATGTCGGACACTTCTCGGTGCTCGAACACGCCTCGGTGTCCTTCTACATCACCGGCATCTCCCGCTCGGCCACCCATGAGCTGATCCGGCACCGGCACTTCTCCTACTCGCAGCTGTCGCAGCGCTACGTGCCCGAGAACGACGCCGAGGTGGTGGTCCCGCCGGGGTTCGAGGACGACCCGGAACTGGTGGAGATCTTCGCCGCGGCGGCCGACGCCAGTCGGGCCACCTACACCGAACTGCTGGCCCGCCTGGAAGCGAAGTTCGCCGACCAGCCCAACGCCGTCCTGCGTCGCAAGCAGGCCAGACAGGCCGCCCGGGCGGTGCTGCCCAACGCCACCGAGACCCGCATCGTGGTCACCGGCAACTACCGCGCCTGGCGCCATTTCATCGCGATGCGGGCCAGTGAACACGCCGACGTGGAGATCCGCCGGCTGGCGATCGCCTGCCTGCGTGAGCTCGTCGAGGCGGCGCCGGCGGTGTTCTCCGATTTCGAGATTTCGACGCTGGCGGATGGTAGTGAGGTGGCAACCTCCCCATTGGCGACGGAGGCTTGACGGAGTCGCCGGTCAACACAGCGACAGAGGTCCGATTGGCCCGGGGTAATCTTGGCGCGTGAGTACGAGCGGAATCGACGTAACAGCGCAGTTGGGCACGGTGTTGACCGCAATGGTGACGCCGTTCAAGCCCGACGGCTCGCTTGATCTCGATGCCGCGGCTCACCTGGCCAATCGCCTGGTCGACGCTGGCTGCGACGGCCTGGTGCTCTCGGGCACCACCGGCGAGTCGCCGACCACCACCGATGCCGAGAAGCTCGCGCTGCTGCGCACGGTGCTGGAGGCAGTGGGGGACCGGGCCCGGATCATCGCCGGCGCGGGCAGCTACGACACCGCCCACAGCGTGCATCTGGCCAAGGCCAGCGCCGCCGAGGGGGCGCACGGCCTGCTCGTGGTGACGCCGTACTACTCACGGCCCCCGCAGGCCGGCCTGCTGGCGCACTTCACCGCCGTCGCCGATGCCACCGCGCTACCGAACCTGCTCTACGACATCCCGCCGAGGTCTTCGATTCCGATCGCCTGGGAGACCATCCGCGCATTGGCGACGCATCCCAACATCGTGGGCGTCAAGGACGCCAAGGGCGACCTGCACGGTGGTGGCCAGATCCTCGCCGAGACCGGTCTCGCGTACTACTCCGGTGACGACACGCTGAACCTGCCCTGGTTGGCCATGGGCGCGGTCGGCTTCGTCAGCGTGTGGGGCCATCTGGCCGCCGGTCAGTTGCGAGACATGTTGACCGCGTTCAACTCTGGCGACATCGCCACGGCCCGCAAGATCAACGTGTCGCTGGCGCCGCTGGCCCGCGCCCAGGCCCACCTCGGCGGGGTGACCATGTCCAAGGAAGGCCTGCGGTTGCAGGGATTCGATGCCGGCCTGCCGCGGCTGCCGCAGATCCCGGCATCCCCGGCCGAGATCGAGGCGCTGGCCGCCGACATGCGCGCGGCTGCGGTGTTGCGATAGTGACCGCCGAGCTCGCACCCCCCAAGCCACTGGCCCCCGGTGGTCTGCGAGTTACCGCGCTGGGCGGAATCAGCGAAATCGGCCGCAACATGACGGTCTTCGAGCACCTGGGCAGATTGCTCATCGTGGACTGCGGGGTGCTCTTCCCCGGACACGACGAACCCGGGGTCGACCTGATCCTGCCGGATCTGCGGCACGTCGAGCACCGGCTCGAGGATGTCGAAGCACTCGTCGTCACCCACGCCCATGAGGACCACATCGGCGCGATTCCGTTCCTGCTCAAGCTGCGCCCCGACATTCCCGTCGTCGGCTCGAAATTCACCATCGCCCTGATCCGGGAGAAGTGCCGCGAGCACCGCATCAAGCCGGTGTGCGTCGAGGTTGCCGAGCGGCAGAGCAGCCAGCACGGTGTCTTCGAATGTGAGTACTTCGCAGTCAACCACTCGATCCCGGGATGCCTGGCCGTGGCGATCCACACCGGCGCAGGCACCGTGCTGCACACCGGGGACATCAAGCTCGACCAACAGCCGCTCGACGGCCGCCCGACCGACCTGCCCGGTATGTCGCGGCTCGGTGATGCCGGCGTCGACCTGTTCCTGTGTGACTCGACCAATTCCGAGCACCCGGGCGTCAGCCCGTCCGAGAGCGAGGTCGGCCCGACTCTGCACCGGCTGATCCGCGGCGCCGAGGGCCGGGTGATCGTGGCCTGCTTCGCCTCCAACGTCGACCGCGTGCAACAGATCATCGACGCCGCGGTGGCGCTGGGCCGGCGGGTCTCATTCGTCGGCCGTTCGATGGTGCGCAACATGGGTATCGCCCGCGAGCTCGGCCACCTGCGGGTCACCGACGCCGACATCCTCGACATCGGGGCGGCCGAGATGATGCCGCCGGAGAAGGTCGTGCTGATCACCACCGGCACCCAGGGCGAGCCGATGGCGGCGCTGTCGCGGATGTCTCGCGGTGAGCATCGCAGCATCACGCTGACCTCCGGTGACCTGATCATCCTGTCCTCGTCACTGATCCCGGGCAACGAGGAAGCGGTCTACGGGGTCATCGACGCACTGGCCAAGATCGGCGCCCGCGTGGTCACCAATGCCCAAGCGCGCGTACATGTTTCCGGCCACGCCTACGCGGGTGAGCTGCTGTTCCTCTACAACGGGGTACGTCCCCGCAACGTGATGCCGGTGCACGGCACCTGGCGTCATCTGCGGGCGAACGCGGCACTGGCCGCCAGCACGGGCGTACCGCCCGAGAACATCGTGCTGGCCGAGAACGGTGTGAGTGTGGACCTGGTGGCCGGGAAGGCCTCGATTGCCGGTGCGGTGACCGTCGGCAAGATGTTCGTCGACGGGCTGATCACCGGGGACGTCGGTGACGCGACGCTCGGCGAACGTCTCATCCTGTCTTCGGGTTTCGTGGCGGTGACGGTGGTCATCCACCGCGAGACCGGCAAGCCCGCCGGCCCTGCCCATCTGCATTCCCGCGGGTTCTCCGAGGATCCGAAGGCGCTGGAGCCGGTGGCCCGCAATGTCGAGCGCGAGCTGGAAAGCCTTGCCGCCGACAACATCACGGACCCGACCCGCATCGCTCAGGCGGTGCGGCGCACCGTGGGCAAGTGGGTGGGTGAGACCTACCGCCGTCAGCCGATGATCGTCCCCACCGTCATCGAGATCTAGTCGGATTGGTGCGCTGACTGCTCCGTCGGTGCGGTTAGATTGGATCGGTGAACCGCCCCACGCCACACGTGCCGTTCGAGCGTCGCCGTCCGATTCCTCCGCTCAACTCGGTGGATGAGGTCAAGCGCGCGGTGGAGTATCCGTACGCGATGCGCGCGATGTTGATAATGATGGCCGTTGCGGCGGTGTTCTTCATCGGCATTGTCGCTTACGCGTTTGCCAACCGCGACCACCAGAACATGGTCCTGTACACGATATTCGTGGCGGTGTACCTCGCATTCCAATTTGGCGCTACGAAGTTCGCCTTCCCGCTCCTGGCGCGTCGCTTCTACGAGCGGGTGATGCGGGGCGGTGTTCTGTGCGACGTGTACCCGGCCGGATTTCCGGACGCCGAGACCGCGATTCTGATCGACGCACGGCTACCCGACGCGCATGCGGCGTACGTGCACGATGTGATCGTCTCATGGCTCGGGCGGGTGGCTTCGGACCCGGCGGCCCGCACGCAGGCGCCAGACCTGTTCGCCGGCAGTCGCATTCGCAGCGCTGATGAACTCGCAGGCCCGGACGCCAGAGGCGGCTTTCTGGTGGCTGGGGACAAGGACCCGTACCAGGGATGGCGTCTGATCCTTCCTGAGACCAACCCGAGTGACCAGAACCGGCCCTACGCGAACGGTGTTGTGGTTCAGGTGAAAACACCGAGCCTGGAATCAGCCGGCCAGTAGCAGGGTCCCGCCGGTGAGCAGGCCGATCACCTTGATGAGCTCGAAGCCGACGTAGTAGTAGTGCGCGTGTGAGCGGCCTGCGGCCTCTTCGCCCGGGGCCATTGCCAGCACGGCGTCGGAACGCTGAGTCAACTTGGGCCGCACCGCGATCAGTTGCACGGCCAGAGCCACGATGGCTGTTGCGAAGGCCGCGACGATGACCGTCGGCGGGCGTTGCGCCACCAGGATCACGAGAATGATCGCCGCGAAGACGGTTTCGACCGAGTTCAGTGCGCGGAAAACCCTGCGCCCGATGCCGAGACCGATCTGCAGGGTCACGCCGGGCGCCCGGAACTTCAGCGGTGCCTCGATGAACGAGATCGCCAGCACCATGCCCAGCCAGCAGAAGGTGACCGCGATCGCGACAGCCGGGCCGGCAGTCATCATGCATCTCCTCTCGGGCTCAGGTGAGCCACGCACAGATCCGGTTCGACGAATGCGTCGAGCCGTTCCACGGCAACTGGCGCCTGCCACGCCTCCAACGCTCCCTGCATCAGCCCGAGGTGGATCGGGCACACCACCGCGGCACTCCTCTGGGCCAGGTCGAGAAAGGGGCAGTGGCGCAACCGCAGTTGGTCATCGTTCGGTGGGTCCGGCGCGAAGCCGACGTCGTCGAGCATTTCCACCAGGGCATTGACGGCCGAGTCGGGGGAGTCCACGGTCCGCCGTGGCATCGTGCGCCCCCAGGAGCGGCCCATTTCCCGCGCTCTGGCCGACGGATCGTCCTCGGCGGCCAGTCCGTTGGCGAGGATCTCGGCGAGCAACCGGTAGTGGGTCGGCCCGGTCGGATCCATGCGGCGCACCGCTTGGTACAGCTGGGGCGGCCGGCCCGGGGTGCGGTGATGAGGTTGGACACGTTCGACCTGTCCGGTCTCCTCGAGATGCTCCAGGTGAAACCGCACGGTGTTGGTGTGCACTTCGAGGCGGGCGGCGATCTGCGCGGTGGTCATCGGTGTGGCCGAGGCCTTCAACGTGCTCAGCACGTCGATTCGGCGCTTCCCGATCGCGTTGATCATGGCTAGAGTTTATACAAGTCAATATTGTAAAAACTAGGGCGACGTGCGACCAGCCCGGAAGGGACCTGTCCGATGGCTGTAGATCTGTCCGGCCACGACGATGTCGAGCTGTTGCTATGGCGCTTCTACGGCAAGGCGCTGTCCGATCCCGTGCTCGCAGAACCGTTCGCCGAGCTGCGGGCGAAGGGTCTGCGCTCCCATCTGCCCGTCATGTGCGACTTCTGGGAGACGGTGCTGTTCCGCGCCGGGCTCTACCAGGGCAGCGCCCTGATCGTGCATCGCGAACTGCACGCCCGACATCCGCTGTCCGCGCGGCATTTCGTGCGGTGGCTCACCCTGTGGACCGACACCGTCGACGAACTGTTCGCCGGTCCATATGCCGAGCGGGCCAAGCTTCAGGCCGGTCGTATCGCCAAGGCCATGCACCGAAGACTGGCCGGCGTCGACGCCGCCGAACTCGACGCATTGGTTGCCTGCTAACGCTTTTCGGCGTAGGCGGTCCATTCCACCTGAGATGCCGTCAGATTCCGGCCGGCCGGCGAAATGTAGTGCTCGGCGAGGTAATCCGGCCCCGCTTGCTCGACAAGCTGCCAGCCGTAGGGCTCGACGAACGCCGCCACTCGGTCGGGGTCCAGGCCGAACTGCCACAACTGGCTACGGACCCGGAACCGCCGATACAGGGATTCCGCCCCGTACCTGTTGGTGCCGTCGATGAAATCGCTGCGGACATAGGTGAACGCCAACCGGCTCCCGGGCGCTGCGGAGCTGAGGAACTCGAACGTCGAAGCGACCCCTTCGGCGCTCAGGTACTGCGTCACGCCCTCCCAGATGAAGAACGTGCGGTGTTCCCGGCGATGCCCGTGCCTGGCGAGTTCAGCGGCCAGGTCGTCGTGTTCGAAATCCACCGGAACCAGGTGCACCGAGTCCGGTACGGCTCCCAATGCGCTGCGCACCACCGAGCGCTTGCGTTCGATGTTGACCGGCAGGTCCACCTCGAACACCGGGACCGCGCTGTGCCGGGCGAGCCGGTAACCCTTGGTGTCCAGTCCGGCGCCGAGGATCACGACGGCGTCGACGTCCGGCAGCGCTTGCGTGAGCTTGTCGCCGATATAGCGCTTGCGGCAGGTCAGATTGGCCCACAGGCCCGGGCCCGAACGTTCGGTGGCCCGGATCAGAAGCCTGCGGGGGACAGACCAGCGAGTGGCCTGAACGAACGCGCGCAGCCCGGACGGCAGGAACGCGCGGGCCAGGTCATCGTCGACCAGCCGACGCCCTACCGGCTCGTACTGTTCGACGGCGGCCAGCACCATCGGGCCGATCGCGGTTGCGGCGACGGGTTCGTTCATCGCTTGTTGACGATGCCAGCATCCACCGGAAGTGTCACGCCGGTGACGTAGCGCGCCTGATCCGACACGAGCCAGGCCACCGCGTTCGCGACATCCTCGGCCTGAACGACCTGCACCGGAAGGGCATTGCTGAAATCAGTCGGAGCGTTGAGCTCCTCGGCGATGTGTTTGAGCCAGCCTCGGGTGAACTCATTGTTGATCATCGGGGTGTCCACCCCGGTGGGGTGGATCGTGTTTACCCGAATACTGTGCGGCGCAAGGAAGTTCGCGTACGCCCGCATCAATCCGACCACGCCGTGCTTGGCCGCGGTGTAGCCCAGCGAGCCGCGGTCACCGCCGCCCACACCGATCAATCCGGCTGCTGAGCTGATCAACACGATCGATCCGCCCTCGCCCTGCTCGACCATGATCGGGATCGCCGCCTCGACGGTGTGGTGCACGCCGGTCAGATTGACGTCGATCACGTCACGCCAGCCGTCGGCGCCCGATTGCATCGGGGCGATCCCGGCATTGGCGACGACAATGTCGAGCCGGCCGAGCTGCTCGACGCCGGTTCGCAGCGCTGCCTGCAGGGCCTGCTCATCGCGGACATCGGCCTGCTGCGCGACGATGCGGGCGCCGGCCTCCTCGACCAGTTTGACCGTGGCGGCCAGGTCTTCGGGGGTGGCCAGCGGATAGGGCACCGATTCGATCTGGGCGCACAGGTCGATCGCGATGATGTCGGCCCCGTCGGCGGCCAGTCGTAGGGCCTCGGCCCGCCCCTGGCCGCGCGCGGCGCCAGTGATGAATGCGACCTTCCCGGCCAGGGGAGCGGCGGTGGACACTACGCGCGCAGCTGGCCCTTGGCAGGGTCACCCGCGACCACGGGCTGCAACATTTTGATATCGGGGGCGCCGTCGAGGAGTTCGCCGATCGAGCCGAACAGGGTTCCGATCGCCGGTGCGGTGCTGTGGGTCTTGAGTGCGTCGGCGTCGGCCCACTGCTCGACGAACACAAAGGTGCCGTCGGCCTCATGCAGCGAATACAGCTGGCACCCTGGCTCGTCGTGGACGGCCGCGACGGCGTTGGTGCAGGCCTCGCGCACGGCGTCGACGGACTCGGGCTTGGCCTTCATGGTGGCGACGACGACAACAGGCATAGGTGTAGAACTCCTCGATGAGTGCCGAAACTGGACGAGTGTCCACCTTAGGCGATCCGGGGGCGAATTCGATGAGTATGGCTAAGTGTCATTCGATACCGTCTTGTGACCCGTGTGGCAGATGGTGATTGTGGGGCATATGCGACTAGGCTTGCGGTCATGGCTAACAAGACCGCCGGCCGATCCGGAGCGCGTTCGAGCAGGTCGAACGCCAGCTCACGGGGCGGTTCGCGGCGTCAGGCGCCGGCCCGCTCGGGTCGCCAGGGACGCCCGGCTGCGCCCCGGCGCAAGCCCGCCCGCAAGCCGGCGCACTCACCCGTATCCGTCGCCGGCCAGAAACTCGGCCAGGGCGCCCGCGCCGGCTGGCTGATGCTGGCCAAGGGCGCCGGATCGACCGCCCGCTCGGTGGGTCGGGCCCGCGATATCGAACCCGGGCACCGCCGCGACGGCCTGGCGCTCGCCCTGCTCGGCATCGCCGTCGTCGTGGCTGCCAGCTCCTGGTTCCATGCCGCCGGCCCGGTGGGGCAATGGATCGACACCGCGGTGCGCACCCTCATCGGAGGCCCGGTCGTCCTGGTGCCCGTCGTACTGGGCGCCGTCGCCGTCATCTTGATGCGCACCGAACCCGATCCGGAATCCCGCCCCCGGCTGATCCTGGGATCGGCCATGATCGCGCTGCCGATGCTCGGCCTGTGGCACCTGTGGTCGGGTTCACCGCAGGATCCGATCGCACGTCAGCACGCCGCCGGATTCATCGGCTTCGCCATCGGCGGACCGTTGGCGGACGGGCTGACCGAATGGATCGCCGCACCGCTGCTGTTCATGGGCGTGCTGTTCGGCCTGTTGTTGGTGACGGGGACGACCATCCGCGAAGTGCCCTCGACGCTGCGGGCCATGTTCAGCACCCGGGCGTTCCGCGACGACTACGACGACTACGACGACGAGTACGACGGGGATTACGCCGACGAGGACGACGGCTACGACGACCTGTCCGACGGCTACTACGACGACGACGCCTCGCGCGGCGACGCCCAGGCCTGGCCCACCGCGGCCATCGAGGCGCCGAAGGCTCCGGCGGGCACCCCGATGGACAACTACCCGCTGTCCGAGGACGCGCCCACCATCCCCGAGCCCGCGGTCAAGCCGCGCCGTAAGAAGGCCGAGAGCAAGCCCAAGACCGACGACACCCTGGTGATGGACCGGGTGGTCGAGGGGCCCTACACCTTGCCCTCCCTGGATCTGCTGATCGCCGGCGACCCGCCCAAACTGCGCACCGCCGCCAACGATCAGATGACCGACGCCATCACCTCGGTGCTGGAGCAGTTCAAGGTCGACGCGGCCGTCACCGGCTGCACGCGCGGCCCGACCGTCACCCGCTACGAGGTCGAGCTCGGCCCAGGCGTCAAGGTCGAGAAAATCACTGCGCTGCACCGCAATATCGCATACGCGGTGGCCACCGAGAGCGTCCGCATGCTGGCTCCCATTCCCGGCAAGTCGGCTGTGGGCATCGAGGTGCCCAACACCGACCGCGAGATGGTCCGGCTGTCCGATGTGCTCACCGCGCCCTCGACGCGCCGCGATCACCACCCGCTGGTGATCGGTCTCGGCAAGGACATCGAGGGCGACTTCGTCTCGGCCAACCTGGCCAAGATGCCGCACCTGCTGGTGGCCGGTTCCACCGGCTCCGGTAAGTCCAGCTTCGTCAACTCGATGCTGGTGTCGTTGCTGGCGCGGGCCACTCCGGAAGAGGTCAGGATGATCCTGATCGACCCGAAGATGGTGGAACTCACGCCGTACGAAGGTATTCCGCATCTCATCACTCCGATCATCACCGAGCCCAAGAAGGCCGCGGCCGCGCTGGCCTGGCTGGTCGAAGAGATGGAGCAGCGGTACCAGGACATGAAGGCGTCCCGGGTACGTCACATCGACGTGTTCAACGAGAAGGTGCGCTCCGGTGAGATCACCACGCCGCTGGGCAGCGAGCGGGTCTACAAGCCGTACCCCTACATCCTGGCCATCGTCGACGAGCTCGCCGACCTCATGATGACCGCGCCGCGTGACGTCGAGGACGCCATCGTGCGGATCACCCAGAAGGCCCGCGCAGCAGGTATCCACCTGGTGCTCGCCACCCAGCGGCCGTCGGTGGACGTCGTGACCGGTCTGATCAAGACCAACGTGCCGTCGAGGCTGGCGTTCGCGACGTCGTCGCTCACCGACAGCCGTGTCATCCTGGACCAGCCCGGCGCCGAGAAGCTGATCGGCATGGGCGACGGCCTGTTCCTCCCGATGGGTGCCAACAAGCCGTTGCGTATGCAGGGCGCGTTCATCACCGACGAGGAGATCCACGCCGTCGTCGAGGCCACCAAGTCCCAGGCCGAACCGGAGTTCGTCGAGGGGGTCACCGCGGTCAAGGCCGGTGAGAAGAAAGACGTCGACCCCGACATCGGCGATGACATGGACGTCTTCCTGCAGGCGGTCGAGCTCGTGGTGTCCTCGCAGTTCGGCTCCACCTCGATGCTGCAGCGCAAGCTGCGGGTCGGCTTCGCCAAGGCCGGCAGGCTCATGGATCTCATGGAGACCCGCGGCATCGTCGGCCCGTCGGAGGGCTCCAAGGCGCGTGAGGTGCTCGTCAAGCCTGATGAGTTGGCCGGCACGCTGATGCTGATCCGCGGCGGCTCGGACGCTGTCGGTGGTGAGGCCGAAGAGGACGACGAGTTCTGATCAGCACTTCTCGTACTGGGCCGCGAGCTCCAGTTCGAGGGGGAGCCGTCGGTGTTGGGGCTCATGCTGGAAACAGCCGCCGATCTGCACCTCGATCGGACCCGCACCGGCATGCGCTTCCAGCGTCACCGGCTGACCGAACTGGTTCAGCAGCGCGGCCACGGCGTGCGCGATGCGCTGCTGGTCAGGTTCGGCGCCGCGACCGGTGGGCAGATCGAGTTCCACCGAGATTCCCGGGACGAGTTGCCCGGGACCGTTGCTCACGCCGGTCACATGGCCGTACGGGGCAACGGCGTCGCTGACTTGCTGCCACAGCGTCAGAACTTTCGCCGTCGGCGGTCCGGGATTGGTGCGGAAGGTGTTGGGCCGCGTGTTGGGCTCGTCGAACGGGTTGATCTCCCAGGCCGCGTCACTCAGGCCCGGCAGCTGTTGATGTAGCGACTCGGCCTGCGCGGCGGTCGCCTCCGGGCGCAAGGCCACCGTGGTGTCGAAGGAATCGGTCTCGCCCCAGGTCGGGGTCGTCAGCACCGATTCGACGATCGGCGAGCGGGCGGCGTCCAACCAGGTGCCGACGGTGTCGGCGACCAACGTCGCATCCCATCCGCGCTCCACGGTGACGTTCGCGCTGGAGTCGCTGCGCAGGTAGTAGTTGGGCCGGGTCAGGCCGAGCGGGTAGGTCAGCGCCAGTTCAGCGGAGTTGGCGCGGTCCAGGCCCCGGCGCAGGCCCTGTTCGACGAACGTCCGGGCCGCCGCGCCGGCTTGCTCCGGTGTTGCCGAGGAGGCCACTTCGGCCTTGAGGCGGATGAGCTCGCCGCTGCTGATGTTGTTGGTGTAGTCGACGTGGACCGCGGAAATGCCCGGCATCGATTTCAACTGGCCGGCGATCGCCTCCACGGCGGATCGGTGCCCGGTGAGGTCCTGGATGAGGCCGCAGCCGGTCGTGCCGGTCACGACCGATAGCCCGATGACGGTCAGCGCCAAGCTTTTCGGCAGCACCGCTGTCGATGTCCGCACAATCCCCCCTTGAACCGATGCAGTTTCAGAGCGTCAACAACATCCGCGTATTGCCCAAGGTGTTGGGTTTGACGTACGACAGGTCGAGGAACTCCGCCACGCCGGTGTCGTATGAGCGGCACATCTCCTCGTACACCTCGGCGGTCACCGGGGTGCCGTCGATCTCCTCGAAACCGTGCTTGCCGAAGAAGTCGACCTCGAAAGTCAGCACGAATATCCGTCGCAGGTGTAGGTCGCGGGCGACGTCGAGCAATTGCTCGACCAATTGATGGCCGACGCCGGTGCCGCGGACATCGGGATGCACGGCAACGGTGCGCACCTCGCCGAGATCGGCCCACAGCACGTGGAGCGCGCCGCAGCCGACCAACTCACCGTCGAGTTCGGCGACCCAGAACTCCTGCACCGCCTCATACAGCGTCACCAGGTTCTTCTCCAGCAGGATCTTGCCCGCATAGACATCGACCAAGTTCTTGATTGCCGGGACATCCGACGTGCGGGCCCGGCGCACCACAGGGTGTTTGCGCGACTCGACGCTGCCTGCGTTCACAGGCGCAAGAGTATCCGTTCCGGCAACCGATATTCTGTTGCGGTGCCGGGCCAACCTTCCACAGATCCGGTGGTCCCGCGTGCGCGCGTGGCCAACCTCGCCAACGTGCTCACCGGGGTACGAATGGTGCTCGTTCCGGTATTCCTCGTATTTCTGTTCGCCGGCGACGGTCATGAAACTGGCTGGCGGATCGCCGCTTTCACGGTGTTCGCGGTCGCGGTGATCACCGACCACCTCGACGGGGCCTTGGCGCGCAGCTACGGCATGATCACCGAGTTCGGCACCCTGGCCGATCCGATCGCCGACAAGGCGCTGATCGGGGCGGCGCTGATCGGTCTGTCGATGCTGCACGATCTGCCGTGGTGGATCACCGCGGTGGTGCTGGTCCGTGAGATCGGCATCACGGTGCTGCGGTTCGCGGTGCTGCGCCACGGTGTGATCCCGGCCAGCCGCGGCGGCAAGCTCAAGACATTGGTGCAAGCCGTGGCCATCGGGCTGTTCATCCTGCCGCTGCACGCGTGGCCCGACATCTGGCTCAACGTGGCCTGGGTGATCATGTGGGCCGCCGTGGTGCTCACCATGCTCACCGGTGCCGACTACGTCATATCCGCGATCAGGGACTCGCGTGGACGATCCGCTGCTCACTGACGACGCCAGGGCCCTGGTCGCCGACCTGACGGTGCGCTCGCAGAGCGTCGCCACTGCCGAGTCGCTCACCGGCGGACTGCTCGCGGCGACACTGGCCGGAGTGTCCGGGGCCAGCGCTGTTCTGCAGGGCGGCCTGGTGACGTACAACGAGGACACCAAGATCTGGCTGGCCGGAGTGGCCCCTCAGGTGCTCGACGCGGTCGGTCCGGTCTCGGCTCCTACCGCACGGGCGCTGGCCGTCGGGGCCCGGCAGCGGTGCGCGGCCACCTGGGGCGTCGGCCTGACCGGCGTGGCCGGGCCGGAACCGCACGGCGGACACCCGGTGGGGACCGTGTTCATCGGCCTGGCCGGGCCCGTCGACACCGATGTCGTCGAGCTGTCGTTGTCCGGCTCACGCTGGGACATCCGTCGCGCCGCCGTCGACGAGGCGATCGCCCGGTTGCGCTTCCTGGTCGAGAACCAGTAACCGAAATCTTCCTGATCGTTCCGCTCGGGAACCTTGTGGTGACCGGCGGCGTTGGTCTGATAGCGAACCTGTGGCAGGCGAGGCGAAGGAGAGCGCGATGACGACATTGCTGCGCGAGGTGATCGGCGACGTACTGCGTAACGCCCGCACCGAGCAGGGGCGCACCTTGCGCGAAGTCTCCGACGCTGCCCGCGTGAGCCTCGGGTACCTCTCCGAGGTGGAGCGCGGCCGTAAGGAAGCCTCCAGCGAACTGCTCAGCGCCATTTGCGACGCCCTGGACGTGCCGCTGTCGCGGGTACTCACCGATGCGGGGGAGAACCTGGCCGAGCGTGAGCACGCCGACCGCATCGATCTGACCGCCAACGTCGCCCACATCGACGCGGCCACCAAGGTGGTCATTCCACACGCCGTGTCGATGGCCGTCGCCTGATCGGTGGACGGCGCGCCGACACCGGTCTGATTGCGCTGCTCGTGCCCGCGGTGCGAATTTTCGCAAAACACCCACGCGAACAGCGCACGGGGCTGTGGCTGCCTGTCCGGAACCGATAAGTTGGCAGCAGAGGAATTGCGGCAACCTGAAAGCAGTAGGACCCGAGCACTGGCTTGATCTCTGAGCCGGACAAGCCCGACAGATAAGGCGGAACGAACCAATGGCCAATCCGTTCGTCAAGGCGTGGAAGTACCTCATGGCGCTGTTCAGCTCCAAGGTGGACGAATACGCCGATCCGAAGGTGCAGATCCAGCAGGCCATCGAGGACGCGCAGCGTCAGCATCAGGCCCTCACCCAGCAGGCCGCCCAGGTGATCGGCAACCAGCGCCAGCTGGAGATGCGGCTCAGCCGCCAGCTGGCCGACATCGAGAAGCTGCAGGTCAACGTCCGTCAGGCGCTGACACTCGCCGATCAGGCCACGGCCGCCGGTGACGCGGCCAAGGCCACCGAGTACAACAACGCCGCGGAGGCGTTCGCGGCCCAGCTGGTCACCGCCGAGCAGAGCGTCGAGGACCTCAAGGGTCTGCACGATCAGGCCCTGCAGGCCGCCGCGCAGGCCAAGAAGGCCGTCGAACAGAACGCGATGATGCTGCAGCAGAAGATCGCCGAGCGCACCAAGCTGCTGTCCCAGTTGGAGCAGGCCAAGATGCAGGAGCAGGTCAGCGCCTCGCTCCGATCGATGAGCGAGGTCGCCGCGCCCGGCAACACCCCGAGCCTCGACGAGGTCCGCGACAAGATCGAGCGCCGCTACGCCAACGCGATCGGCCAGGCCGAGCTCGCGCAGAACTCGGTTCAGGGCCGCATGATGGAGGTCCAGCAGGCCAGCGTCCAGATGGCCGGCCACTCCCGGTTGGAGCAGATCCGTGCCTCGATGCGCGGTGACGCCCTCCCCAGCGGCGACGCGTCCCCGGCCACGCCGGCCTCCCCGGCCACCAACCAGACTCAGGCCACCCCCGAAAACCCGCTCGGCCAATAGCGATTCGAGTGTCTTAGATCATGGCTACCAAGACCGGTCGACCGGACGCCTGGAGATCGCTGGCACAGCGGGCTATCGACACCGCGGCCGATCTGTCCGGTGCGCTGACCGAAAAGCTCAGTGCCGCCGCGGATCCGCGCGCGAAGCTGCTGCGCAAGCGGCGGTGGGCACTGCGCTTCGGGGTGTTCTTCACCCTGTCCAGCGTGTTCTGGGTGCTCGTGACGGCGCTGCTGGCGTCATGGAGCACACCGGTCTGGGGCCTGATCATCAGCGGAGCGCTCGCCGCCGGCGCGGCCTTCCCGGCCACGCTGTTCTGGCTGCGCTACCGGTGGCTGCGGGCGGAACCGCTTCCGGCGCAGCGACCCGTCTCGGGCCGCCGGTTGCCGCCGTGGGGTTCGGCGGCGCGCCAACCCATGGCGGCGCTGATGGCCTCCGAACGGGGCATGTTCTCGTTGCTCGGCGTGCTGGAGCGCGGCCGGATGCTTCCGGCCGACGAACTGCGTGAACTGAACGCGGTGGCCAACCAGACGGCACGGACGATGGCGGCCACCGCCACCGAGGTGGTCTCGATGGAGCGGGCGATCAGCAACGCCCCACAGTCGCGTCAGCATCTGGTGCCCACCATCAACGCCTTCACCGCCCAACTCGGGCAGGGCGTGCGGCAGTACAACGAGATGGTCACCGCCGCAGCACAACTGGTGTCGGCGGTGAACAGCGGCCAGGCCGCGGCATCTCCGCTGGCGCAGCAGCAGTACCGCAGCGAGTTGACCGGCGCCACCGACCGCCTGATCGGCTGGGCGCAGGCGTTCGACGAACTCGGCCAGCTGCGCCGCGCCTGAGTCGGGCTACAGCGACGGCCGCAGCGACGGCACGACCACACCGACCAGGCCGCGCACCGTCGCCTTGAGCATGTCGAACATGTCGAAGTAGTCGCGCCACAGCGTGATTCGGCCCTCGTGCACCTCGAACACGCCGCACACCCAGAACTGCAGGCGCAGCGGGCCGAACACCAGTGCATCGGTGCGCTCGGTCAGCACGGCCGCACCGTCGGCCGCGATCCGGTGGATCTTCACCTCGAAATCCATCCGGCCCGGCATCGAGCGGAACAGCTTCATCGCGCGGTTACGACCGTAAATGGTCGGAAAACCGACGTTCTGGTACACCAGGTTCTGCGCCAGCGCGCTCTCGGCTGTGTCGAAGTCCTGCTCCTGCAACGCGTTGAGGAAAGTCTCGACCGTGCTGGTCTGGGACGCAGCAGCGGTGGTGGATTGGTCAGCCATGCCCGCAGCCTAGTGGTGGGATGCTGTGGCAAGGTAGCCCGGTGCGCGTAGCTGTCGTCGCCGGACCTGACCCCGGACATGCTTTCCCGGCCTTGGCGTTGTGCCTGAAGTTCCTGGCCGCGGGGGATGTCCCGACCTTGTTGACCGGCGTGGAATGGCTGGACACCGCGCGGGCGGCCGGAGTGCAGGCCGTCGAGCTCGTCGGCCTCGATGCCACCGATGCCGACGACGACGCCGATGCGGGGGCCAAGATCCACCAGCGCGCCGGGCGGATGGCGCAGCTCAACGTCCCGGTGCTGCAGGAGCTGCGGCCGGATCTCGTGGTCTCCGACGTCATCACCGCGTGCGGCGGGCTGGCCGCTGAGCTCCTCGGGCTGCCGTGGGTCGAACTCAACCCACATCCCCTGTACCTGCCGTCGAAGGGACTGCCGCCGATCGGCAGCGGGCTGGCCCCCGGCGTCGGACTGCCGGGACGACTGCGCGACACCGTGATGCGCGCGCTGACCGCACGGTCATGGCGCGCCGGACTGGCCCAGCGCGCCGCGGTACGGGCCGACATCGGCCTCCCGGCGGTCGACCCCGGCCCGGAGCGGCGCCTGATAGCCACCCTGCCCGCATTGGAGGTGCCGCGCCCGGACTGGCCGGCCGAGGCAGTCGTGGTGGGTCCACTGCACTTCGAACCCACCGACGCGGTGCTGACTGTGCCACCGGGATCAGGGCCCGTGGTGATGGTGGCGCCGTCCACCGCGACCACCGGGACGCAGGGGATGGCCGAACTGGTCCTCGAGTCGCTGCGTCCGGGCGACACGCTGCCCGACGGTGCTCGCGTGGTGGTGTCGCGACTGGGCGGCGCCGACGTCGAGGTGCCCCCGTGGGCGGCGGTGGGCCTGGGCCGCCAGGACGAGCTGTTGTCGCATGCCGACCTGGTGATCTGCGGCGGTGGGCACGGGTTCGTATCCAAGGCATTGTTGGCCGGCGTGCCGATGGTGGTGGTGCCCGGGGGCGGCGATCAGTGGGAGATCGCCAATCGCGTTGTGCGCCAGGGCAGTGGGCAGCTGGTGCGGCCACTTTCGGGCGAGGCGTTGACGGCGGCCGTCGGCACCGTGCTCGGTTCACCCGCGTACCGCGCGGCCGCCCAGCGCGCCGGCGCCTCGGCGGCCGAGGTGGCAGATCCGGTACGGGTGTGCCATGACGCCTATGCCGGCACTGGGTAGGTTGAGCGTCGTGCGGTTGACGGAATTCCACGAGCTCGTAGACGGCCAGTTCGGCACGATGCGGGGCCGTTCGCTGCTCGTAGACCACGTTCTCACCGCCCTCGACGGCCGCACGGCCGCCCAGGCCATCGAGGACGGCGAGGAGCCGCGCAATGTGTGGCGGGCACTGTGCGCGGACTTCGACGTCCCACGCGACCAGTGGTGATTCGGCGGTGAGCGCACCGCTTCCCCTGCGCACGTTTTCGGCGTATACCGGAGTCATGGGTCTCGGTGACCATCCGATGCGAACACCCCTCTACGGTGTTCTGCTGGTGATCGCAGCAGTTCTGCTGTGCTGGCTGGTCGCGTCAACGCTGAGCGGCTGGCAGGCCGCCCTCGGATACTTCCTGGCCGTCGCCGTCGGCGCCTTCGGGTTCGTCATGACTTTGCGGGATCTCGACAACTTCCCGAACTGGCGTCGCTGACCCAGCCATCTCCGGCGTGTCCACTTGAATCGAACAGATGTTCGTCTAGTGTGGGCGGTGTTCGACCGATTTGTCGGTGCCCTGGCCTAGCGTCACGGCCAACCGATCGGAACACCGGTCAACACGACTACTTGGAGAGGCACCACCATGGCGCAGCAGGCCCCTGATCGCGAAAAAGCGCTCGAACTGGCGATGGCCCAGATCGACAAGAACTTCGGTAAAGGCTCGGTGATGCGCCTCGGCGAGGAGGTGCGCCAGCCGATCTCGGTGATCCCCACCGGTTCGATCTCCCTGGACGTGGCCCTCGGCATCGGCGGCCTGCCGCGCGGCCGCGTGGTCGAGATCTACGGCCCGGAATCCTCGGGTAAGACCACGGTGGCGCTGCACGCGGTGGCCAACGCGCAGGCCGCCGGCGGCATCGCGGCGTTCATCGACGCCGAGCACGCCCTGGATCCCGAATACGCCAAGAAGCTCGGCGTCGACACCGATTCCCTGCTGGTGAGCCAGCCGGACACCGGTGAGCAGGCGCTGGAGATCGCCGACATGCTGGTGCGCTCGGGCGCGCTGGACATCCTGGTGATCGACTCGGTGGCGGCCCTGGTGCCGCGTGCCGAGATCGAGGGCGAGATGGGTGACAGCCACGTCGGTCTGCAGGCCCGCCTGATGAGCCAGGCGCTGCGCAAGATGACCGGTGCGCTGAACAACTCGGGCACCACCGCGATCTTCATCAACCAGCTCCGCGAGAAGATCGGTGTGATGTTCGGATCTCCCGAAACCACCACGGGCGGTAAGGCTTTGAAGTTCTACGCTTCGGTCCGCCTGGATGTCCGTCGCATCGAGACGCTCAAGGACGGCACCGACGCGGTCGGTAACCGCACCCGCGTCAAGGTCGTCAAGAACAAGGTGTCGCCGCCGTTCAAGCAGGCCGAATTCGACATCCTGTACGGCCAGGGCATCAGCCGCGAAGGCTCGCTCATCGACATGGGTGTCGAGCACGGGTTCATCCGTAAGTCCGGATCCTGGTTCACCTATGAGGGTGAGCAGCTGGGGCAGGGCAAGGAGAACGCCCGTAAGTTCCTGCTGGAGAACGTCGACGTCGCCAACGAGATCGAGAAGAAGATCAAGGAAAAGCTCGGTATCGGTGCTGTCGTGACGGCCGAGGCGAAGGCTGATGACGTCCTTCCCGCCCCGGTTGACTTCTGAGCCGTCGGGTCAGCCCGAGGGGGAGCAGGCGCAGGATCCTCGCAAACGCGAGGAGCAGGCCAAGAACGTCTGCCTGCGTCTGCTCACCGTGCGGGCCCGCACCCGCGCCGAATTGACCGAGCAGCTCATCAAACGAGGTTACGAAGAGGATCTCAGCGCCAAGGTGCTCGACCGGCTCGCCGAGGTCGGGCTGATCGATGATGAGGACTTCGCCGAACAATGGGTGCGGTCCCGGCACGCCAATGCGGGAAAAGGCAAGCGCGCCTTGGCTGTCGAGCTTCGCAAGAAGGGCGTCGACAACGACGTCATCGATGCCGCGTTGGCCGACCTGGACCCCGCGGCCGAGCGGCAACGGGCCGAGCAGTTGGTGCGTGACAAGCTGCGCCGTGAACGGCTCGACGACGATGACGGTGACGTGAAGGTGACTCGCCGGCTGGTCGGCATGCTGGCCCGCCGCGGCTACAACCAGTCGATGGCCTTCGATGTCGTCAGTGTCGAGCTGGCCGGTGAGCGCGAGCGGCGTCGGGTCTGATCAGTGCCCGCAGACGTGATCATCTTGTCCGGACCGCCGGCCTCGGGCAAGACAACAGTGGCCGAGATTATCGCGAGCACGGCATCCGCGCCGACCGTGCACATGACCACCGACCAGTTCTACCGCGCCATTCGGGCCGGCTACATCGCGCCGTATCTGCCTGAGGCGCAACGCCAGAACGAAGTGGTCATCGGCGCGATCGTGGCGGCGGTGACGGTCTATGCCCAGGGCGGATTCGATGTCGTCGTCGACGGAATAGTCGGGCCCTG
The DNA here is from genome assembly GCA_001942045.1 of Mycolicibacterium porcinum. GTDB lineage: Bacteria > Actinomycetota > Actinomycetes > Mycobacteriales > Mycobacteriaceae > Mycobacterium > Mycobacterium porcinum_A. Next base: position 6,961 of record MSTD01000040.1, on the reverse strand, counting down.
GTTCTTGTCGCCGTTCCGGCAGATGGCCACCGAAGCCGGATTTGCGTTGTCCTACATCGTGCTTCGGCCCGCGCTCGACACGTCATTGCAGCGGGCGCGCACCCGCAGTGGTGATGACCTCAAGGACCCCACCGCCATCACCGGCCTGCACGAGGCATTCAGCCAACTTGAAGAGTTGGAGGCCCACGTCATCGACAACACCATGCTCGACGCCGCGGCAACCGCAGACCAGGTCCGACAGGCGATCGCGTCGGGCGCATACCGGCTGGCCTGAGCCGCTCAATCCCGTTGCGTGTGCAAGACCTGCGCGCCCGGGGCGCCTTCCTGCTCGACGGCCTCGGCCTCCAGCGGGGCAGGGCCGCGGCTGGAACGACGCAGGCGCTGCTCAATCCTGGTGGCCAGCGACGACAATGCCATGTTGACGCTGATCATCAAGATCGCGATGACGATCAGGGCGGGCAGGATGTTGGCGTAGGCCGACCCGATGTTCGTACCTTGACGGACCATCTCCACGAACGTGATCTGGTAGCCGATCGCCGTGTCCTTGAGCACCACGACCAGCTGTGAAACCAGCACCGGCAGCATCGCGGTGATCGCCTGCGGCAACAGGATCAGTCGCATGGTTTGTGTCCACGTCATCCCGAGCGACCACGCGGCCTCCTGCTGGCCACGGGGCAGGGAATGGACACCGGCTCGCACGATTTCGGCGATCACCGCGCCGTTGTAGAGCGTCAGTCCGGTCACCACGCCGGCCAGCGCGATGTCCTTGGACGGGAACACGTCGTACATGCCGTAGAGGAAGAACGCGAACAGCATCATGATCAGCACCGGCACCGCGCGGAAGAACTCCACGATGACCGCGCAGATCCACCGGATCGGAGCAACGGGCGCCAGCCGGCCCACGCCGAGCACCATGCCCAACGCCAGGGCCAGAACGATCGATATCACCGCCGCGGTCAACGTTCCCTGTATGCCGGGAAGCACGTAGGTGATCCACAGATCTGAGGTGAGGAACGGTTTCCACTTCTCGGGCTGGAGTTGATCCTTCTCCCACAACCGGAACAGCACGAAGGCGATCAGTGCCACCGCTGCGACTGCGGTGAGCACCGTCAGGACGTTGTTGCGTACCCGCGCCCGTGGACCAGGGGCGTCGAACAGGACCGATGCGCTCATTACCGTGCCACCGCCAGGCGCTTACCCAACCACCCGAACAGCAACCCCAGGGGCAATGTCAGCAGGATGAACCCGGCGGCCATGATGGCACCGACAGTGAGCACCGCGGCAGTCGACTCGATCATCTCCTTCATCAACAGCGCCGCTTCCGCCACGCCGATCGCGGACGCGATCGTGGTGTTCTTCGTCAATGCGATCAACACCGATCCGAGCGGGATGATCACCGCGCGAAAAGCCTGCGGCAGCAGGATCAATCTCAGGTTCTGACCGAATGTCAGGCCCAGAGACCGGGCAGCCTCGGCCTGCCCCATCGGAACCGTGTTGACCCCGGAGCGCACCGTCTCGCACACGAAAGACGCGGTATAGATCGTCAATCCGAGTACGGCCAGGCGAAAGTTGCTGTCGGCGATGGATGTCGGTGAATGCGGGTCGACGAGGGTGATCCGCAGGGTCTGCCCGACCCCGAGCGCGCAGAACACGATGATCAGGGTCAGCGGAGTGTTGCGGATGATGTTGACGTACGCGGCGCCGAGCCAGTTGAGCACCGGCACCGGTGCCAGCCGCATGGCGGCCAGCACCGTGCCCAGGATCAGCGCACCGATCGCGGAGTACACCGTCAGCTGGATCGTGGTCCAGAACGCCGCGAATATCTGGTCGCGGTATGCGTCGAATATCTCCACGGTCGGTGCGCTGTCTCCGGATCAGTTGCGGTCGACGGCGGGCGGTGTCGGGGTAGCGATACCGGCCGGTCCGAGGTTGCGCTCGAACGCTTCCTTCCAGGCGCCGCTGGACTCCATCTTCTCGAGCGCGGCGTTGATCTTGTTGCGCAGCTCGGTGTCGCCCTTCTTCAGGCCGATGCCGTAGCGCTCCTCGGAGAAGGGTTCACCGGCGATCTTGAACGTGCCCGGGCTCTGTGCGGCGTAGCCGGCCAGGATCACCTCATCGGTGGTCAGCGCGTCCACGGCCCCGCTCTTGAGGGCATCCAGACACAGCGTGTACGTGTCGTACTGCTGCAGCTGGACCTTCGGGTATTCGTCCTTGATCCGCTGCGCCGGGGTCGACCCCGAAACCGAGCACAGCTTCTTGTTGTTCTCCAACGACGCTGCCCCGGTGATGTCGGTGTTGTCCGCGCGGACCAGCAGGCTCTGCCCGGTGAGCAGGTACGGTCCGGCGAAGTCGACCTTCTCCTTGCGAGCATCCGTGATCGAGTAGGTGCCGACGATGTACTCGACCTGCCCGTTCTGGATCAGCGTCTCGCGCTGCGGCGAGGGGGCTTCCTTCCATTCGATCTTGTCCTCGGAGTAGCCGAGTTCGTTGGCCACATACTTGGCCACGTCGACGTCGAATCCGGACAGGGAACCGTCGGGCTTCTTCAGTCCGAGCCCGGGCTGGTCGTATTTGGTGCCGATGACGATCTTGCTGGAGTCGCCACCGCCGCCGCCACAGGCCGTCGCGGCGAAGGGAAGGGCGATCGCGAGCGCGAGGGTTCCGACCAACTTGAACGGCACGGAGGGCATGTTCGGGTTCCTTTCGGGTGCAGCGTCAGTGCGGAGCGTCAGTGGTGAAGGATCTTGCCGAGAAAATCTTTGGCGCGGTCGGATTTCGGATTCTCGAAGAACTCGGCAGGCGGGGCGTCCTCGACGATGGCGCCGTCGGACATGAACACCACGCGGTGCGACGCCCGGCGGGCGAAGCCCATCTCGTGGGTGATCACCACCATCGTCATGCCCTCGCCGGCCAACGAGGTCATCACGGCCAGCACCTCGTTGATCATCTCGGGGTCCAAGGCGCTGGTGGGTTCGTCGAAGAGCATGACCTTCGGGTTCATCGCCAGCGAGCGGGCGATGGCGACGCGTTGCTGCTGGCCGCCGGACAGCTGGGCCGGGTACTTGTCGGCCTGATTGGCCACCCCGACGCGGTCCAGCAGGGCCATCGCCTTCTCCCGGGCTTCGGCCTTGGACTTCCGACGCACCTTCACCGGGGCGAGCGTGACGTTCTCCAGGATCGTCTTGTGCGCGAACAGGTTGAAGGACTGGAACACCATGCCGACATCCGAACGCAACTGCGCCAGCTTGCGTCCCTCGGCAGGCAGCGCCTGGCCGTCGATCGAGATGCTGCCGGAGTCGATGGTCTCCAGCCGGTTGATCGTGCGGCACAGCGTCGACTTGCCCGAACCCGACGGGCCCAGCACCACCACCACCTCGCCACGGCCCACGTCGAGATTGATGTCGTTGAGTACGTGCAGGGGTCCGAAGTGTTTGTTGACCCCCGCGAGTGAGATCATCGGCACATCTTCTGCTGCTGCGTCATCGACCTGCGGCTGTTCGCCGGGGCTCCCCATGGCAGGTGACCTTACCCAGGGAACGTCCGGCCTGCCCGGATCTCGTGAATCCGCCGCGTTAACGTTTTGGGCGCCTCCGTACCATTGAGGCCGTGACGACGATGGTGAACCGGGACGCGGCCCCCCCGGCCGAGCGTGCCGTGCGCACCTATCAGGTCCGTACCTACGGCTGCCAGATGAACGTGCATGATTCCGAGCGGCTGTCGGGTCTGCTGGAGGACGCCGGTTATCAGCGGGCCGAAGAGGGCTCCGACGCCGACATCGTGGTGTTCAACACCTGTGCGGTGCGCGAGAACGCCGACAACAAGTTGTACGGCAATCTCAGCCACCTGGCCCCGCGCAAGCAGGCCGACCCGAACATGCAGATCGCGGTCGGCGGTTGCCTGGCGCAGAAGGATCGCGACTCGGTGTTGCGCCGCGCGCCGTGGGTCGATGTGGTCTTCGGCACCCACAACATCGGGTCCTTGCCCGTGCTGCTGGAGCGGGCCCGGCACAACCGCACCGCCCAGGTCGAGATCGTCGAGGCGCTGCAGGAGTTTCCGTCCACACTGCCCGCGACGCGCGAATCCGCCTACGCGGCCTGGGTGTCGATCTCCGTGGGCTGCAACAACACCTGCACGTTCTGCATCGTGCCCTCGCTGCGAGGCAAAGAGGTCGACCGCCGGCCCGGCGACATCCTGGCCGAGGTGCAGACCCTGGCGGACCAGGGCGTGCTCGAGGTGACCTTGCTCGGGCAGAACGTCAACGCTTACGGTGTCTCGTTCGCCGACCCCGATGTGCCGCGCGACCGCAGCGCGTTCGCCAAGCTGCTGCGCGCCTGCGGTGACATCGACGGGCTGGAGCGGGTCCGGTTCACCTCACCGCACCCGGCCGAGTTCACCGACGACGTGATCGAGGCGATGGCGCAGACCCCCAACGTGTGCCCGACGCTCCACATGCCGCTGCAGTCCGGTTCGGACCGCATCCTCAAGGCGATGCGCCGCTCGTACCGGGCCGAGCGCTACCTGGGCATTATCGACAAAGTCCGGGCCGCGATCCCGGACGCCGCGATCACCACCGACCTCATCGTCGGATTCCCGGGGGAGACCGAAGAAGACTTCCAGGCCACCCTGGACGTGGTCGAACGATCGCGATTCGCCAGCGCGTTCACCTTCCAGTACTCGATCCGCCCCGGCACCCCGGCCGCCGACATGCCCGACCAGTTGCCGAAAGCCGTTGTCACCGAACGCTATCAGCGGCTGATCGACCTGCAGGAGCGAATCTCCCTGCAGGAGAACCAGGCTCAGATCGGGCGGACGGTCGAACTGCTGGTCGCGACGGGCGAGGGGCGCAAAGATGCGGCGACCGCCCGCATGTCGGGCCGGGCCCGCGACGGCAGGCTGGTGCACTTCAGCCCCGGGCCCGACGCCGAGAGCATTCGGCCCGGCGACATCGTGACCACCACGGTGACCGGGGCCGCGCCGCATCATCTGATCGCCGACGCCCCGCTGGCCACGCATCGGCGCACCCGCGCCGGCGACGCCCACGCGGCCGGGCAGCGTCCCAGGACCGGCGTCGGCCTGGGGTTGCCGCGGATCGGCGCGCCGGAGACCCCGCCGTCATCAGGAGGATGTGGCTGTTGAGCAAGGAAAGCGACTTCGAGCCGTTCAAGGACGATCTCGCCGCTGTCGAACGCAAGGTCACCCGCGAGTTCGACTCGGGTCCGCGGGCGATGGTCGTCGCGATCCTGGTGTTCGTGGTGCTGCTGTCGTTCGTGTTGCCGCACACCGGTTCCAGCAAGGGATTCGACGTCCTCGTCGGTGATGCCACGGCCGTGGCCGACGGCATCTCACTGCCGTCACGGGTCTTCACGTGGCTGGCGCTGGTGTTCTCGGTCGGCTTCTCGACGCTGGCCCTGATCACCCGCCGCTGGGCGCTCGCCTGGGTGGCCCTGGCGGGATCCGCGGTGGCCAGTGCGCTCGGCATGCTCGCCGTGTGGTCACGCCAGACCGCGGTGGATCATCCCGGCCCCGGCATCGGACTGATCGTCGGCTGGCTGGCGGTGATCGTGCTCACCTTCCACTGGGCGCGGGTGGTGTGGTCGCGCACCGCGCTGCAGTTGGCCGCCGAAGAGGACCGGCGTCGCCAGGCCGCGCAGCATCAGCAGCGCGGCGTGCTCGAGATCCCCGAGCCCGGCGGGACGAAGAAAACCGACGTCACGAAGCCGGATCCCACCGACTCCACCGGCGATCAGCCGGATCAGGCCTAGCTGCGCTCTCCGAGCGCGGCAGCCGCCGCGTCGGCCCACTGCCGCCACTGCTCGGCGCTGGCCCTGGCCTCGGCCGCATCCTTGGCGCGCCCGGCCGCCTCGGCCTTCTCCGCTTGCCGCTCGAACTGTTCGGCACGTGAGCGGAACTGATCGGCCCGCGCCTGGGCCTCGGGATCGACGCCGCCGGCCGGAGCGTCGCGAACCTTCTTCTCGATGGCGCGCAGTCGTCGTTCCAGGTCGGCCGCGCGTTCCCGGGGAACCTTGCCGATCGCGTCCCACTTGTCGCCGATGGTCCGCAACGCCGCGCGGGCGGCATCCAGATCGGTGGTGTCGATCTTCTCGGCCTCGGCCAGCAGCGCCTCCTTGGCGGCGGCATTGGCCTTGAACTCGGCGTCACGCTCGGCGTTCGCCGCGTTGCGGGCTCCGAAGAACGTGTCCTGGGCGGCTTTGAACCGGTGCCACAGCGCGTCGTCGACGTCCTTGGCGGCGCGCCCCGCGGCCTTCCACTCGGTCAGCAGGTCACGGAAGGCCGCCGCGGTGGCGCCCCATTCGGTCGAGGAGGACAGTTGCTCGGCCCGCTCGCACAGCGACTCCTTGAGCTGGCGAGCACCGGCACGGCCGCGGTCGAGTTCGGCGAAGTGAGAGCCGCGGCGACGATTGAACGTCTCGCGGGCGGTCGAGTAACGCTTCCACAGCGCGTCGTCGAGCTTGCGGTCCAACCCGGTGATGGTGCGCCACTCGTCGAGGATCTCGCGCAAGCGGTCACCGGCGGCCTTCCACTGCGTGGAGTTCGCGGCCAGATCCTCGGCCTCGGCGGCCAGCGCCTCCTTGCGCGCGGTCTGCGCGGCGCGGTGCTCGTCACGCTGGGCCCGCTCGGTCTTGGCGGCCTCGTCGGCATGTTCGAGGATGGCCGACAGCCGGGTGCTCAACGAATCGACGTCGCCGAGAACTGCTGCGGTGGGCAGACTTTCGGCCAGTGCGGCGGCTGCCGACTTGATCTTGCGGGCATCGCCGGTGCCGGACGACAGCCGGCGTTCCAGGAGCGCCACCTCGGTGTGCAGATCATCGAAGCGCCGGCCGAAGTGGGCGAACGCCGATTCGGTGTCGCCGGCCTGCCACGAGCCGATGACCCGTTCACCGGAGCCGTTGATCAGCCACACCGTGCCGTCGTCGTCCACGCGCCCGTAGCGGTGCGGATC
>MSTD01000039.1 GCA_001942045.1 Mycolicibacterium porcinum | reverse complement strand
CCGCGCGCGCGGCCACTCCGGCAATCAGCGCCTGCACCGCCGCTGGGCACGGTTTGATGAACGCAAGAAACCCGCGGTGGTCGCCAACACGGCGATCGCCCGGGAGCTGGCCGGCTGGTGCTGGTCACTGGCAGTCCTGACGGACTGACCTTCCACAACTGTCCAGGTGGCAGTAGCTGAGGTTTTGTCGACAAAGCGTCTTGGAGTGACCCGCGGGTTTTCTACGAGCAATAGTGTTGTCCTGTAACACTATTACGCTCGCAATTGGTAGAGAAGCGGACCACTCCGACTCGAAAGTCCCGTCCTGCGGTAACCAAGAACCCGCGTATATCAGACTTGGCACGCGTCGATACGACACGCTCGACAACCCTGCACATCCCAACCTGGTCAACGAAGCGGCGGCCACGGCGACGGTCGTGGCCGCCGCTTCACCCTGCCCCTTGACAAAACGATCTCCATATCAGAAAACGGCGCGACGACAAACGGCGCAGGCCCTATAGCCCCAACAGCTCGGGCAAGTCCGCGACCGAGTCGATGACATAGTTGGGCTGCATCGCGAATTCGTCTGCGGCCCAACGGTCCAACGTGGCCTGGCGGAACTTGCCGGTACGCACCAGCACCCCGGCCATCCCCACCACCTGGGCGGCCAGCACGTCGTTGTTGAGGTCGTCGCCGATCATGTACATCTCTTCGGGGTCGACGCCGAGGCGATTGGCGGCGGCCAGGAACCCTTCCGGCGCGGGCTTGCCGACGGCCGTGGCCTTGCGACCCGAGGTCTCCTCCATGCCGGCCAGGTACATGCCGGTGTCGACGCGTAATCCGTCGGTGGTGTTCCACGCGGTGCTGCGGTGCATGGCGACGACGGGCACGCCCTGGGCCATCCAGTCGTACACCCAGCTGAGGGTGAGGTGGTTGTACTCCGACCCGGCCCCGCCGAGCAGCACCACATCGGGAGTTTCCGGGGCGGCGGGTCCGGTGAAGTCGCTGGAGTAGACGACGTCGACGCCGGGCATGTCCTCACCGATCTGACCGCTGTTGACCAGGAAACATCGGGCACCGGGATAGCGGTCGCGCACGTACTCGGCGGTCAGCGCCGCGGCGGTGATGACTTCGTCGGCGGCGACGTCCATTCCGGCCGCGGTCAGCAGGTCGGCGATCTGGGCGCGGGTGCGGGTGGTGGTATTGGTCAGGTAGGACCGGGCGATCTCGTTGTCCGCCAGCACCCGCAGCGTCTGAGCCGCGCCGTCGATGGGCTGCCAGGAGGTCACCAGCACACCATCGATGTCGAACAGCACTCCACCGATAGCCATGCAGCGACAGTAAACGCCCGCGAATTCAGCGCAACTCGGGGCCTGCCCGGCCGGATGCCCATCCGTTGTCGGCCACCCACGGCGTGGCGGCCACCGCCACCGACCAGGCGTGTTCGGCCGGGACATCCAGCACCTGGTAGCGCTTCTCCCCCGCGGCCGTCGCGGCGATCAGGGTGGCCACCCCGGCGCGACGCTGAAAGAACGTCTGGCGCACCGTCCAACCGATGATCCCGGCGGCGTCCAGGTGGTCACGACGGCGCTCGAGGCTTCCGGCCCGGGCCACCAGCCAGCCGTCGCGCACCAGATGGCCGAGGGACCGGGCCCGGTCAGCGGCCAGCAGACACGCGCATCCGAGCAACAGCGCCCAGAGCACCCACGCCCATACCGGCACCCCGACGACGAGAAGCAGCACGGCCACCAGCACCAGTAGCGCCAGGGCACGGGTCCAACGCCGCCGCACCGCCGCCGGCCCATGCGACACCAGCGGGGCGACCACCGCGCCCGGGTTGTCGATCAACTCCGCCAGCACGGTCTGCGCGGTCACCGCCGGACACGGAGGCAACAGCAGCGAGGCCTCTCCCTCGCCACCGACGCCGGTCATCACCGCATCGAGGCGGGCGCCGCCGAAGGCCCGCACCAGCAGCGGCTCACGCAGCGTGCCGCCGCGCATCCGCCGCATGTCGTAGGTGTGCTCGCGCAGCCGCAGCAGACCGTGCTGCAGATGCAACACGTCAGAATCTCTGCGCAGCACCAGATTTCCGTAGGTCAGCAAGGACCGCAGCACCGAGAGCACCACCGAGGCCACCAACACCACCACGGCGCCGACCACCACACTGGCCAGCACGCCCAGCCGCTCGGCCACCGCGATCCCGGACTGGGCCAACTCCGAGTCCCGCAGTGCCGCACCCACTCCGGCTTGGTAGATCACTCCGGCCGCAGCGGCGATCATGGCCAGACCCGTCAAACTCAGCGGGCTGTAGCGCAGCCAGGACGGCTGCCAGCGGGCCAGCTCACGGCCTGCCGGCGCATCGGCGACGGGTACGGCGTCGGCCAGCAGAATCGCCCGCAGCCTGGGCACCTGCTCCGCCTCGACCGCGTCGAGGGCGAACTCGGTGTCGCCCTTGGCTTCCTGACCGGTGCTGATCCGCAGCACGGTCAGCCCCAGCATGCGGTGCAGCAGCCGGGCGTCGGTGGATACCGACCGGATCCGGTTGCGCGGTACCGAGAGCACCTTGCGCTGCAACAAACCGGTGCGCAGTTGCACCTCGTCGGGTTCGATGCGGTAGCTGGTGGTGAACCACCGCGCCAGGCCGACGGCGATGGTCAGTCCGATGGCGGCGATCGTCCAGCCCTGGTTGCCGGTCGCCGAGCCCAGCACCACCGCACCGATCAGCAACGGAATCTGTTGCAGGACTTCGTGTACCGGGTGGACCAGGAGCATCCGCGGGCTGAGCCGCTGCCACTGTGGCTCAAGCGCCGGCGTCGTCACGTGGCGTCCTGTTCGCCGATCGCCGCGATGTCGGTCAGCTGGGCCACCACCCGCTCGGCGACATCGTCGTCGAGCGCCACGATCCGCACCGCCCCGGCCGAGGATGCCGTCGTCACGGTCACGTTGGCCAGCCCGAACAGCCGATCCAGCGGGCCCCGGTAGGTGTCCACGGTCTGCACGCGAGAGATCGGCGCGATGCGACGCTCCTGCACCAGCCATCCGGTGCGGGTGTACACCGCCGGGGTCCCTGATCCGATGTTGATGTCCCACCGGTGTACGCGGTAGCGCCACATCGGAACCACGACGATGAACAGCACCGCGCCCAGGACCGTGACGGCCGCGGCCGCCACATGCAGCCACGGCAGCCGGGAGTCGATCGCGAGCCAGACCACCTGGGCGAAGGCCAGCACGGCCCACGGGATCGCCGCGCTCAACGCCCAGACCAGTGGTGCCTTACGGCTGGGCCGCTGGGCCGGGTCCACCAGTTTCACTGGGAGAACACCGACTTCCAGTCGTTCTTCATGTCGACGACGGTCCATCCGTTCGGTTCGGCGGCCTGCAGCGCGGTGACCAGCTTTCCCGAAGACGGCGGGTGGGCGTCGTAGGCGTATTCGCGGTCGGCGTCGGTGTGGTGGATCAGCACGCCCAGGCTGGGTCGTGGGTTGTCGATCGTGGTGTACTCCAGCATCGCCTGATCACCGTCACTGTTGCCGACCGCCAGGATCGGTCGCCGGCCGATGAATTCGTGGATCCCCGATGGCTTACCGGTCTTGTCGTCGACGAACACGTAATCCAGGGTCTTGACGAGCACGGGCTTGCCGTCGCGGAGTTCGTATTTGGTGGTGCCGGTGGAGCCGACCACCTGCTCGGGCGGGATCCCGTAGACCCGCTGCGAGAACACCCGCATGAAATCGGCCCCGCCACCGGAGACGATGTAAGTGCGGAACCCGTTGTCCCGCAGATAGTTCAGGAGCTGTTGTTGCGGCTCGTAGGTCAGCTGGTCGTAGGGCTTGTCGAATCGCGGATGCCGCGCGGTCGCCATCCAGTCGGTTACCCGTTGGTTGAACTCGTCGGTGGTCATCCCGGTGTGGGTGAGCGCCAGCACCCGAAGCAGCCCCTCATGCCGGTCGCCCGCGAGCAGAGTCGCGACATCGCCCTTGAGCGCCGCTTGCACCATGGGGTCGGCGGCCAGCGCCGGCTCCTGCGGTGCCCGGCGTTTGAGTTCGTCGATGACGAAGGCCGCCTGGAACGGCAACGGCGCCTCGGCCCACAATGTGCCGTCGTTGTCGAATACCGCGACTCGGTCCTCGGGAGCGACAAAATCAGGCGTGTCCGCGGTGGTGACCTTCTCGACGAATTGGGTGATTGAATCCTTCGCCGCCGTGTCGTTCCACGCAGACAACGGATCTGCGGCACCGTCCTTCGACGAACAACCGGTGATGCACAGCAATACGGTGAGCAGGACTGCCAGCAGATTGCGCATGCCCCCACCCTGCTATGGCGCCGGGGTGCCGTCCAGCACCTGCGTTCCGTATGTTCAACACCCATGAGCGCCAATTCGAAGTGGACCGAGGCCGACGTCCCCGATCAGTCCGGCCGGATCGCGATCGTCACCGGCTCCAACACCGGTCTGGGCTATGAGACCGCGCGTGTGCTCTCCGCCAAGGGCGCGCACGTCGTCGTCGCGGTCCGCAATCTGGACAAGGGCCGCCAGGCCGTGGATCGGATCACCGCCGCCGTGCCCAAGGCCGACCTCAAGCTGCAGCAGCTGGACGTGGGTTCGCTGGATTCGGTCCGCGCCGGCGCCGACGAACTCAAGGCCGCGTATCCGCGGATCGACCTGCTGATCAACAACGCCGGGGTGATGTATCCGCCCAAGCAGACCACCGTGGACGGGTTCGAGCTGCAGTTCGGCACCAATCATCTGGGGGCGTTCGCGCTTACCGGTCTGCTGCTGGATCACCTGCTCCCAGTCGACGGGTCGCGTGTGGTCGCGGTCGCCAGCGTCGCGCACCGCATTCAGGCCGCCATTCACTTCGACGATCTGCAGTGGGAGCGCAGCTACAACCGGGTCGCCGCCTACGGGCAGTCCAAGTTGTCGAATCTGTTGTTCACCTATGAGCTGCAGCGCCGGCTGGCCGCCAAGAACGAGCCGACGATCGCGGTCGCCGCCCACCCCGGCCTGTCGAACACCGAACTCATGCGCCACATCCCGGGCACCGGTCTGCCCGGCTACAACCAGCTCGCCGCCCTGTTCACCAACAGCCCGGCCAAGGGGGCGCTGGCCACGCTGCGTGCCGCCACCGATCCCGACGTGCGCGGCGGCCAGTACTACGGCCCCGACGGATTCCGCGAAATGGTCGGCTATCCCAAGCTCGTGAAATCCAGCAAGCAGTCGCATGACGAGGAGCTGCAGCGCCGGCTCTGGACGGTGTCCGAAGAGCTCACCGGCGTCAGCTTCCCGGTGTGATGATGCGGACCGTCGAAGAACACCAGAAGGTCGTCGCCGGGTTGATCAAAGCCCGTGCACCGCAGGACCTTCCGTTGAACGACACGCTCGGTTTGGTGTTGGCGGCCGACGTGGTGGCCCCGTTGTCGCTGCCCGGCTTCGACAACTCGGCGATGGATGGCTATGCCGTCGTCGCCGACGATGTCGCATCGGCCACCGAGGACGCCCCGGTGCGGTTGCCAGTCGCCGAGGACATCCCGGCGGGCCGCACCGATCTGCTGACGCTGGCGCCCGGTACCGCGCACCGCATCATGACCGGGGCCCCGCTTCCGTCGGGCGCCACCGCGGTGGTTCCGGTCGAGGCCACCGACGGTGCGACGGACACGGTGACGATCCGCGCGGCCGCCCGGCCCGGTCAGCACGTGCGCCGGGCCGGCGAGGACGTCACGGCGGGCACCACCGTGCTGCAGGCCGGTCAGGTGATCACCCCCTCCGCGCTCGGCCTGGCCGCGGCACTGGGGCTGGCCACTCTGCCCGTGCTGCCGCCGCTACGCGTGATCGTGATGTCCACCGGCACCGAGTTGGTGGCTCCGGGCACCGAGCTGCAGCCGGGACAGATTTATGAGTCGAATGCGGTGATGCTGGCTGCGGCGGTCCGCGATGCCGGCGCGCAGGCCACCATCGCCCCGATGTCGGCCGACGACGTCGACGCCTTCCGCGCCGCGCTGGCCGCCCACGCCACCGACGCCGATCTGATCATCACCACCGGGGGCGTCAGCGCGGGCGCCTACGAGGTCGTCAAGGACTCGTTGTCGGATCAGGTGGAATTCGTGAAGGTGGCGATGCAGCCCGGCATGCCGCAGGGTGCGGGCACCGTCAACGGTGTCCCGATCATCACCCTTCCCGGCAACCCCGTCAGCGCCTTGGTCTCCTTCGAGGTGTTCGTCCGGTCGCCGCTGCGGTCCGCGATGGGCCACGCCGCACCGGACCGGCCGCGGCGCAGCGCCCGGCTGACCGAGGATCTGACCTCGCCGCGCGGAAAGCGGCAGTTCCGGCGAGGTGTGCTGACCGGGGATTCGGTGAGCAGCTACGGTCCTCCGGCGTCGCATCATCTGCGCTGGTTGGCCTCGGCGAACTGCCTGTTGGAGATCGCCGAGGACATCAGCGAGCTGCCGGCCGGGTCGACGGTTCCGGTCTGGGACCTGACCTAGCAATCCTGACGCACATTCCCGACGCCACCCGCACGTAGAATCCTCCCGATGGCCAGACGCCCCGACCTCCAGTCCGGACCAGAACGCCTTGTGGCCCTGGTGCGATCCAGTGTTCCGCCGATGCACTCGGCGGGCCTCCCGTTCGTCGGCGCCAGCCTCGCCGTAGCGGCTCTGGGCCGCAAGCACCGCTGGCTGCGCCGGGCCGGCCTGCTGGCCGCTGGGGCGAACGCGGCGTTCTTCCGCCACCCGCCCCGGGTGGCCCCAACGCGCCCCGGCGTGGTGGTCGCCCCGGCCGACGGGCTGGTTTGCCTGATCGAGGACGCGGTTCCGCCGGCTGAGCTGGGCCTGCCCGCGACGCCGCGGCCACGGATCAGCATCTTCCTGTCGGTGCTCGACGCACATGTGCAACGAGCCCCGATCGGCGGTGACGTGGTGGCCGTACAGCACCGTCCCGGACGCTTCCACTCGGCTGAGCTCGAGGCGGCGAGTGAGCACAACGAACGCAACAGCGTCGTCATCCGCACCCCCGAAGGCGCCGAGGTGATCGCCGTGCAGATCGCCGGGCTCATCGCGCGGCGCATCGTGTGCAACGCGCACGTCGGCGACAAGCTCGACATCGGCGAGACCTACGGGTTGATCCGGTTCGGCTCCCGGCTGGACACGTATCTGCCCGCTGGTTCGAAATTGCTCGTCACCCGGGGCCAGCGGACGCTGGCCGGAGAAACCGTCCTGGCGGAGTTGCCATGATCAAGCCGCGCATGAGGCCCCCGTCGTTGATCAAGGGCCGCATGAAGCCGCCGCCGTTCTCCGTGCGGATGCTGCCGAGTGCGATGACGGTGGCCGCGATCTGCCTGGGCTTGTCGGCAGTCAAGATGGCGCTCGACGGCCGGCCCACCGAGTCCATGGCGTTTCTGGCGGTCGCGGCGATCCTCGATGCGCTCGACGGCCGGGTGGCCCGGATGCTCAACGCCACCTCGAAGATGGGCGAGGAGATCGACTCGCTGGCCGACGCGGTGAATTTCGGTGTGGCACCGGCATTCATCGTCTACGGCACGCTGCTCTCGCAGTCGCGGATCGGGTGGATCGTGGTGCTGCTGTACGCGGTGTGCATCGTGTTGCGGCTCGCCCGGTTCAACGCGCTGCTCGACGTGGATCAGCCCGCGTACGAGAAGGAGTACTTCGTCGGGATGCCCGCCCCGGCGGGTGCCATCGGAGCGATCGGCCTGCTGGCCGCCAAGATGCAGTTCGGCGAGGGCTGGTGGACCAGCGAGTGGGCGGTGTCGATCTGGATGATCGGTGTCTCGCTGCTGGTGGTCAGCCGGATTCCGATGCGCAAGATCCACACCTTCTCGGTGCCCCCGAACATGGTGGCGCCCCTGCTGGCACTGGTCGCGATCGGCGTGGCAGCGTCCGTGTTCTACGGCTACATCGTCATCATGGTGATCATCGTGGCCTACGTGATTCACATTCCGTTCGCGGTCCGCACCAAGAAGTGGGTGGCCAGCCACCCCGAATCGTGGGACGACAAACCGCAACAGCGCCGTGCGACGCGGCGTGCGATTCGCCGGGCCCAGCCGCACCGGCGGTCGATGGCGCGGCTGGGGCTGCGGAAGCCGGGCCGCTGACATGTCGCAGCTCGAGGTTGATGAGGATCATGCGCTCGGGCATCTGCGCCTGACCGCCCGGCTCAACACCTCCGCACTCGACTCCCGTCGCGGGGTGGTCCGCCTGCACCCGGAGGCGATCGCCGCGCTGGGACTCCGCGAATGGGACGCGGTCTCGTTGACGGGTTCTCGCACCACCGCCGCCGTCGTCGGCGTCGCGCCCAGTGGCACCCCGACCGGAACCGCCCTGCTCGACGACGTCACGTTGTCCAACGCCGGGGTACGGGAAACCGCCACGGTGATCGTGGCGCCGGTGACGGTGTACGGCGCCAGGGCGGTGACCGTTTCCGGTTCCAAGCTGGCAACCGACTCGATCTCGTCGGCGACGCTGCGGCAAGCCCTGCTGGGCAAGGTGATGACGGTCGGCGACACGGTGTCGTTGCTGCCCCGCGATCTCGGGCCGGGCACCTCGACGTCGGCCGCCACCGCAGCGCTGGCGTCGTCGGTGGGCATCACCTGGACCTCCGAGCTGCTCACGGTGACCGGCGTCGATCCGGCCGGACCCGTGAGCATTCAACCCAATTCGGTGGTGTCGTGGGGATCCGGGCTCGAGCCGAGCACGTCGGACTCCACTGGCGCCCATACGATCAGCCCCGCACGGGCCGAGCCGGCGGTGAGCTTCGACGACCTCAAGGGCTCCCATACCCAGGCCGGGAAGCTGACCGAATGGCTCAAGCTTTCCCTCGATGAGCCTCAGCTCCTCGAAACCCTTGGCGCCACACCGAATCTCGGTGTCCTGGTCACGGGGCCGGCCGGCGTCGGCAAGGCCACCATGGTGCGCACGGTGTGTGCCGAGCGACGGTTGGTGGAACTCGACGGTCCGGAAGTGGGGGCGCTTGCCGCCGACGACCGGTTGAGCCGGGTGTCCGACGCGGTGGCCTCGGTGCGCGACGGCGGTGGGGTGCTGCTGATCTCCGACGTCGACGCCTTGTTACCGGCGACTGCCGCTGACCGCACCCCTGAACCGGTGGCGGCCCTGATCATCGCTGAACTTCGGGAGGCCGTGGCCACCCGCGGCGTGGCATTCATCGCCACGTCGGCGGTGCCCATCGGCGTGGACTCCCGGCTTCGGGCGCCGGATCTGTGTGACCGCGAGCTCGCCCTTACCCTGCCCGATGCCGCCACCCGCAAGGCCCTGCTGGAGGTGCTGCTGCGCGGCGTTCCGGCGGCCGAGCTGGATCTGGGCCAGATCGCAGACCGCACACCAGGTTTCGTGGTGGCCGACCTGGCCGCCCTGGTCCGCGAAGGTGCCCTGCGGGCCGCGTCGCGGGCCAGTGCCGACGGTAATGAGCCGGTGTTGTGGCAGGAGGATCTGACCGGGGCCCTGACCGTGATCCGGCCCTTATCGAGGTCGGCCGCCGAGGAGGTGTCGGTCGGCTCGGTGACCCTCGACGATGTCGGCGACATGGTCGAGACCAAACAAGCGCTGACCGAAGCGGTGTTGTGGCCGTTGCAGCACCCCGATACGTTCCAGCGGCTCGGCGTGCAGCCACCGCGCGGTGTGTTGCTGTACGGCCCACCCGGGTGCGGCAAGACCTTCCTGGTGCGGGCCCTGGCCAGTTCGGGACGACTTTCCGTACATGCCGTCAAAGGTGCTGAGCTGATGGACAAATGGGTCGGCTCTTCCGAGAAAGCGGTGCGCGAGCTGTTCGCCCGAGCCCGCGACTCGGCGCCGTCACTGGTGTTCCTCGACGAGATCGACGCGCTGGCCCCGCGACGCGGACAGAGCTTCGATTCCGGCGTGACCGATCGCGTGGTGGCGTCCCTGCTGACCGAGCTCGACGGCATCGAACCCATGAACGACGTCGTCGTGCTGGGGGCGACCAACCGCCCCGACCTCATCGACCCCGCACTGCTCCGGCCGGGCCGGTTGGAGAAGCTGGTGTTCGTCGAGCCGCCCGATGCCGATGCGCGTCGCGAAATCCTCCGTACCGCAGGAAAATCCATTCCGCTGGCCTCCGACGTCGATCTCGACGGCCTGGCCGCTGAGTTGGACGGCTACAGCGCGGCCGATTGTGTGGCGCTGCTGCGCGAGGCCGCGTTGACGGCGATGCGCCGGTCGATCGATGCCGCCGATGTGACTGCCGCTGATGTGGCCAAAGCGCGTGAGACCGTGCGGCCGTCGCTGGATGCGGCGCAGGTGGAATCGTTGCGGGAGTTCGCCGCCGGGCGGTGAGTTGGCTGGCCGGCCGTGAGTGGCCCTGCCAGACTAGGCACTCTCGCACTGTCCGACCTGGCCAGTATCCGTGCGCGAGTCACACCAGCCCCACCGGCACGGCTCCGCGGAAACGACTCGCGCTGCCCGCCTATGCGCGACAATCGAGCGATATCGCCTCCTCAGCCACCTGTGCAACACCGCCCTCACAACTGCCGGTCACACCCGACTCCTGTACATCTGAGACCCCGGCAGCACCACCAGTCCAGTGCCCGCATATCAGCGACACAGTCGCTCGTAAGTGGGCAACCCGAAATCCGTTACGTACGTGGCTGATTTGCATTAGAGAGGCGCAAGTTCACACCTGGCGAGCGACCAACGGTGCTCACGATACGCATGTGGCGATTGTCGCTCGATTGTCGCTAACAGGCGGGCACAACGACACCCGCTCGCTGCGCCGTGATTGCTGAGACAGGTGTGGCTGATAGCTACTCAGCGATCGCCGCCAACCGATCAATCGACCCCTGTAGCTTGTCCGCGGTGGTCGCGCGTGCGCGGACCAACCGCTTCTCATCCGTGAGCTGCGACCAGTCATAGGTGTGGGTGACGAGGGTTCGATTGTCGCCCAACGGTTTCAGCTCCCAGCGCCACAGGTGCCCTGGCGGCTCTTTACCAACTTCGGACGGCCGCCAGGCGATACGCCGACCCTCTTCGAACTCCTCGACGTGGTTCTCGCGGTCTCCGCCCTGGCTGATCGTCATGACGAACACATCCCCGACCGCACGGACCCGCTGCCCGGGCGACGCCTTGGCCAGGTTCTCATTGCCATCCCAACGAGGCTGCTGTGAAGGGTCGGCGATCAGCTCAAAGATGACCTCTGCGGGCGCGGCAATCTCGCGACTGGCCGCGACAACCCGGGAGGCGTCGGCCGTATCATCCATAGGCCAGACCATACCCACACATGATCGGGGCGGACGAGGGGCGAGATGGAAAATTTCAGCAGACGATTCGGCATCACGCTCAATGTCATTCTCGCGGTGGTATGTGGCATTTGGGCATTCAACGCAATCAGACACCTACAGTTCATCACCGCCGTGATCGCGCTTGGATTTGTTCTTACCTGGCTGTTGATCGCTACCCAGTTGGCGAGATCGAAAAATGCGGCGATCGACGCGAAACTCAACGATTTGGGCACGGTATTACGCCCGGACAGCCGCGTAGAGGCGAGTCAGCGGAGGTCTAACGCCGCCCTAGCACTATCCGGTTTATCGATGGTGATCGCATGGATGTGTGGCTGGCTCTACCTACCACTACCCGAGGGAGTCGGCCAAATCTTCCCCATCGCCTTCGGCGCCACCGGACTGGTTGCCGGATGGTTCTGGTTCGTATTCAAGCGGCAAGGGGGTACGAGCTACATGCTGCTCACTGCGGAGAAGTTCAAGTTTGTCAACCTTGGTTGTTTGAACTCAGGAGAGTGGGACGACATTGCCTCGGTGACAGACAAGCTCCCCACCGAGGAACGCTTCTGGCCCCCCATGGTCATCACCATGCAGGACGGTTCGATACTCACGATGGACTCGCCGGGCAGCTACACCCCGAAAGGCACTGCCCTCATCGAGTTGATGCGGTTCTACTGGCACCACCCTGAAAAACGCGACGAGCTCACCGACGGACGCGCGCTCGACCGGATCCACGCGATGCAGACAGGTGGAAGCCCAAACGCCAAGCGCTGATCGGACCAGGCGTCGTGCTCGATGCACATTTTTGGTGCGTTCCAGGGCAAAGTCGCGGTGTTAGAGTCTTCCGAGCTAACCCGTCGATCACGGCGTTGGGGCACGGTCCACGGCGCCATCAGCGAAACGGAACATCCCATGGGCACCTTGAATATCGTGAATGCGGTCTACATGGGTGGTAACTACGTTGGCGGCGCCGCTGATCACGTCGCCGGGGCGAGTTCCAGCGTTCCGTGGTCGATGGCTGGCATTGCCAGCGACTTCACCGGAATAATGCAAACCCTCGCGTCAGTCGGCCCGGCCAAGTATGCCGCTGCCGCAAGTACGCCGATCATCAACGGCGGCTTGATCATGCTGACAATCGCAAGCAATACGCTGGGTTTTGGCAGGCCGGAAGACGGCGAACGATTCGGCCGAGGTGCCGATCAATTCGACGGCGCCCATCAGACACTTGGCACCGCTGCGCCACCGCCTGACTGGCAGGGCGATGCATCGGATGCTTACGGTGCACGGACTACCGAACAGCAAGACCGTGCGAGCAATATGGCAAGTTACGACCGTGCGATCCAAGCGGTGCTCTCCACAGAGGCCGACCAGGTCCAAAAAGCACGCGACTTTGTATCGAAACGCCAGACGGCGCTCGCCCTATGCATTCCAGCAGCGATCGCATTAAAGTTCTGGGGACCTGGCGGACCGGCCGCGTCCTTAGCTTTCGAAGCTGCGTCAGTAATGGCAACCGTACCGTTCGCAATGGACCGAGTAGAGAACACGTTCCACGAAGGCAAAGCGAACGCAGCTCAGATCGACAAAGTTACGCATGACTACGACGCATTGACATCCACAGCCGAAATCCCCGGTGGCGGCTTTGGTCCCCCGCCACCGAGATGATTTCATTCTGTCGCCGACACGTGAGGCACCAACATGACACAACCCGCCCTGAAAGTATCCGAAGACATCCGCTTGAAGTCGGTGCCGCAAGAAAAAGCGGCATCCCAGATCGAAATGGCCAAATCGGCGCCCGACGGCGCATCGGCCCATGTCTTCCAAAGCCACGGTCTGGTGTGCTTTGCAACCGCGATGGCGCTGCAGTCGGCAGAAGCATCGCGTCGCGAAGCGGCCGGGAAGATGCACCTGATCTCGACCGACCTCGCGGTCAAACTCAGGGCTGCGGCCACCGACTACGTCAACACCGACCACCACGGGGGCAGCAATATCGACGGCCAGATGCCCCCGCGCTGAGAGTGTCGGCGTCCAAACCCTAACCGGGTCGTGTCCGTTACGGCGCACTGTGACGAGCGTGCAGCTTCTTCCGACGAAATCGCGAAATCATCGGAAAAGCCTGCACGTTCGTCACAGGGTCTGGCACAGGACATCACCAGGGCGAAGGCAAGTCACCGAACCAACAACCTCCGGATCGCGTCGGCCAGGTCTTCCTCCATCCAGGCCGGCAGCTCGGCGTCATTGGCGTGGCGGCGCACCACGGCATAGGGCAGGTCGACGACGGCGCGCGACATCGCGTCCATCGAGCGTGGGTCGTCATCCCCGAGAATTCCTCGAGCCAGCTCGCGCAACCGTTCCACCAACGGGGCGTTCATCTCCGCCAGCGTCGCGGTGAACTCGGCATCGGGAGCACCGTCGAGCAGGTCACTGGGCCGGATGGTCAGCAGCAGGCGGGCATCGTCGGGAACTGAACGCGCGAAGTCGACGGCAGCGACACCCATCGCCACCGCACCCGCCACGGCGTCCTCCCCCGTCGCCGCCATCGCGCGGGATTGAAACCTCTCCAGCGCCCGCAGCCAAGCCGCCGTCAGCACCCCATTGCGATTGCCGAACCGGTGATACAGCGTGCCGGCCGGAGCCCCGCTGACCTTGGCAATCGCCGCAACGCTTGCCGCCCTTGGCCCTTCGGCGAGCACCAACGCCCGCGTCGCATCCAAGATCGCGTCAGTTTCATGCTTCCGCGGAGGCGCCATGATCTAGTACAGTCCTTCTATATGGAACGTTTACCCTATATCGATGAGCATGCCATAACTGTCGACGCCGACGCTGCCACGACATGGGCCGCCGTCCTGCGCACGATGTGTGGCGACCCCGCCGATCCACGTGCCCCGTTCGGATTCGCGATCGGCGAGTGCACGCCACGCCAACGCCTCGCCCTCAAGGGCCGCCACCCGTTCTCGATCTACGAGTGGATCTTCGAGCTCGACGACCTCGGCCCGCACCGCACCCAGGTGCGCTCGCAAACCTGGGCCGCCTTTCCGGGCATCCACGGCAAGATCTACCGCGCTCTGGTGATCGGCTCGGGCGGCCACGCCGTGGCGGTGCGCCAGGTACTGAAACGCATTGCCGGACAACTACGCCCGCGTCCGGACGTGCTGACGTGATCCTGAACTGGGGCGCCACCGCCCAAGAGCGCGACGCCACCTTGCCGTGCGACGCCATTACCCCCGACGCCGCGTTATCAGCCGACCGGGCGATCAGCATCGACGCGCCGCGGTCGACCGTGTTCGGCTGGCTCTGCCAACTGCGCATCGCGCCCTACAGCTACGACCTGCTCGACAACTTCGGCCGGAGCAGCCCGCGCACCCGAAACCCGGAGCTGGCCCAACTCCACCGAGGCCAACGCTTCATGCAGATCTTCACCCTGCACTCGTTCGTCGACGACAAGCACATCACGCTGCAGTCCGGCAAGGTCGCGGTGACCTACGCCGTACGTGACGAGCTCGATGCCACCCGATTACACGTACGAGTTCGGTTCGACGGCCCGCGAGTAATCGGGTGGGTGATGGCCGCTGGTGACGTGGTGATGATGCGAAAACAGCTGATCACCCTGCGCGACCTGGCCGAACAGGAAGCAGCACCAGCCATATCTTGACGCCGACAAGTTCTGGTGACATGCTTCAACTTGTCACTGACTAGATTCACGGGAGTTGAGATGGCCGACACCGCCCTACACACCGTTGAAACCACCCGCGCCGGCGACCGGGAGCGTGAACGCACCGCCGACGACCTCGGCCAGGCCCTCACCCAGGGCTACCTGGCCATGCCCGAATACGAGGATCGGCTGCAGTCGACCTTCCGAGCGCAGACCACCAGCGAACTCCGTCAACTGACGGCCGACCTGCCCGTCAACCGCCTACGGCGTCACGCCCCCCGGCGTCGCGCCGCTCAACAGCGGGCCGCCCGGTTGAGCGTCCGGATCCACCTGGCCGCCTACCTCGCCGGTGTGCTGCTGATGCTCGGCATCTGGCTGGCCGTCGGACTCGGCGGTGGCGGCTGGTACTTCTGGCCGGTCTGGCCGGTCATGGGCTGGGGAATCGGCGTTGCGTCACATGCCATCCCGATCTGGGCTCACGGTTCGATGAGCCCCGCACGGATCGCGTAGCGGGTCAGCGCCAGCCGGTCCCGCAGGCCGAGTTTGGCCAGAATGTTGGTGCGGTGACGATCCACGGTCTTGGCGCTGATGGTCAGCGTCGCGGCGATCTCCCGGGTCGAGTAGCCCTCGGCGATCAGCTTGAGCACCTCTTCCTCCCGCGGCGTCAGGATGGTGTCCGGCAATTCGCCGCCCTGACGCGACCGGTGCAGATAGTCGCGGATCAGTGCCGTCACCGCGCCGGCGTATAGGAACGGCTCGCCGCGCATGGTCGCACGACAGGCCTCCAACAGGTCGCGGTCGGCCACGGACTTCAGCACATAACCCGATGCCCCGGCCTTGAGCGCCTCGAAAAAGTACTGCTCGTTGTCGTACATCGACAAGATCAGGATCCGCACGGTGGGATGAGTCCGGTTGATCTCCCGCGCGGCCTGCAACCCCGTCATCCGCGGCATCGCGATGTCGAGGATGGC
This sequence comes from Mycolicibacterium porcinum, assembly GCA_001942045.1. Classification (GTDB taxonomy): domain Bacteria; phylum Actinomycetota; class Actinomycetes; order Mycobacteriales; family Mycobacteriaceae; genus Mycobacterium; species Mycobacterium porcinum_A. Next base: position 42,593 of record MSTD01000039.1, on the reverse strand, counting down.
CAGGTCCACCGGCGTCGTATCCAGAGCGCTCAGCGCCTCGTACCCGTCGGCGGCCTCGGCCACCACCTGCAGATCGGATTCGGCATCGATGATCATCCGCAGCCCGCTGCGAACCAGCGCGTGATCGTCGGCGAGCAGGATCCGGGCGGACATTCACGTGCCTCGCATCGGAATCACCAGCCGCACTTCGGTGCCGCCGTCTTGCGGTGAGGTGATCGCCAGGGTGGCGTTCACCAGCAGGGCGCGCTCGCGCATCCCGTTGATCCCCGCACCCTCGGCATCAACACCGCCACGCCCGTCATCGGCGATCCGCAGCGTCAATTCCGTTGCGCCGGTGTGTAGATCGAGCCACACCTTACTCGCTCCGGAATGCCGGGCCACATTCGTCAGGCTCTCCTGGGCGATCCGGTAGCACACCAGCTCGATGTCCGGCTTCAACCGGTCCGATTGCGGTGCAATGTGTTTGACCACCGCGATACCGGATGCTTGCGCGAAGTCGTTGCACAACGCGTTGAGCGCGCTGTGCAGGCCGAGGTCCTCCAACGCGTCCGGGCGCAGCCGCCGGGCGATATCGCGGACCTCGTCGAGACTGGATCGCACGATCTCCTGCGCGTCGGCCAATTCGGCCTGAATCGACGCCGGAGACCGGTCGACCGCACGCTTGAGCGTGAGCAGCGCGACGGTGAGCGTCTGACCGATCTCGTCGTGCAATTCCCGTGCGATGCGCTGTCGTTCGTTCTCCTGCGCCGCCAACGCGGACGCGCTGGCGGTGGTCCGTTCGGTCTCCAGCCGATCGAGCATGGCGTTGAACGACTCGATCAGGTGCTGCAGATCGCCGCTGCCACGGTCGTCGACGCGGTCGCTGCGCTTGGGCGGATCGACCCGCCGCATTGACGCGGCGAGCCGATCCAGTGGGGCAAGACTCGATCTCAGGAGTAGCGCGTTGGCAGTCAGGATAATCGCCAAACCTATGACCAAAACTGGGATTTCGGTGAGTTTTATCCGTGAAGACACCGAGGCCGGCGACAGCGCGAGGATCAGGGTGCCCAACGTGAAGATCAACCCGTTGATCAGGAACACCCGGCGGAACAACGCGGCCGCCGGGGTGCGCGCCGGTTTCACCTCACCAGCGTGACCCGCGAACCGGGCTCTTGTCCATACAGGCAACAACCCCCGCGGAATGGGTGTCAGCCCCAATGGTCACCGACCGGCGTGTCACCCACACTGGCAGCCACCGCCGGAGCCGAGCCGTCCCGAAATGATCGGAGAACGAGGACGATGACACTAGCGACGCATTGGAACGAGCTCATGCAGGCACACGAAATCGCCGCCCACCTGCCGACCGTGCGGATCGACGACCCTGTTTCGAAGGCCGTCCAGCTGATGGTGGTCAACCGGCTCCCGGGCCTGGTGGTGGTCGATGACGACGACCGGCCGGTGGCGGTGCTGCCGGGAACGCAGGTGCTGCGATTGGCGATTCCCGAGTCCTACCAAGACGATCCGGCATTGGTCCGCACCGTCGACGAGATCCACGCCGACTTGTTCTGGCACGGCCCGGGCAAACTCACGGTCGGTGACTGCCTGCCGGGGCCCGCGACCAAGCCGGCGACCGTGACGCCCGACGCGACGTTGTTGGAGATCGCCACAGTGATGGCCAACAAGCGCAGCCCGCTGATCGCCGTCGTCGACCGAAGCGGACGGCTCACCGGGGCGGTCACGCTCGAACGGCTGTTGACCAGCCTCGCGGTCGCCGGTCCCGGCGACTGACCCGCTCAGCTAGTGCTCGCCCCATACCTGGCGCTGACGATCTTCGTCGTCGCCTTCTGGTTCATCGCCACCGAGCGAGCCGACAAGGTCAAGACCGTCCTGGTCGCCGCCGGCCTGATGGCCCTGCTCGGATTGATCCCCGGCGCCGAGGTATTCCACTCCGAGCATCAGGGCATCGACTGGAACGTCATCTTCCTGTTGCTCGGGATGATGGTGATCGTCGGTGTCATCAAGCAGACCGGGCTCTTCGATTTCCTCGCGATCTGGGCCGCGAAACGCTCCCGCGGCAATCCGTTCCGGCTGATGGTCATGTTGATGGCGATCACCGCATTCGCCTCGCCGGTGCTCGACAACGTCACCATCATTCTGCTGATCGCCCCGGTGACCCTGGTGATCTGCGACCGACTGCGGATCCCGCCCCAGCCCTATCTGATCGCCGAAGTGCTGGCCTCCAACATCGGCGGCGCTGCGACCCTGATCGGCGATCCGCCGAACATCATCATCGGCAGCCGCGCCGGCCTGACCTTCAACGACTTCCTGATCCACATGGCGCCGATCGTGGTCATCATCTTCGCGTTGTTCGTCGTGTTCACTCGGGTGCTGTTCCGTGCCGACCTGCGGGCCGACACGGTGCACATCGACGAGGTGATGGCCCTGCAGGAACGCCGCGCGATCAAGGACAAGCGCCTGCTGCTGCGCTCCCTTCTGGTGCTCAACGTGGTGATCGTCGGGTTCGCACTGCATTCGGTGTTGCACGTGGCGCCGTCGATCGTCGCGCTGCTGGGCGCGGGGGCGATGCTGCTGGTCACCGACATCGATGTGGCCGAGGTGCTGCCCGAGGTCGAGTGGCCGACCCTGGTGTTCTTCATGGGCCTGTTCGTCATGGTGGCCGGACTGGTCCACACCGGCGTCATCGGCGCGCTCGGATCGGTGGCCGAATCGGCGTTCGGCGACAACTGGTTCGGGGCGGCGACGGCCCTGCTGTTCGGGTCGGCGATCGTCGGCGCATTCGTCGACAACATTCCCTACACCGCGACGATGACGCCGGTGGTGGAGGACATGGTGGCCCAGGCCCCGGAAGCGCAGACGGGCCAGGCGTTGTGGTGGGCGTTTGCGCTCGGCGCCTGTTTCAGCGGCAACGGCACCGCCATCGCGGCCAGTGCGAATGTGGTGGCGATCGGCATCGCCAAGCGGGCCGGACATCCGATCAGCTTCTGGCGGTTCACCCGCTACGGCCTCGTGGTCACCGCGCTCAGTACCGTCCTGGCCTGGGCGTACGTCTGGCTGCGGTACTTCTGAGATGCCTACCCCGCAGCGGACATCCAATGCGTGATCGCCGCCCGCACCTCCGCCGCGTGCGGCAACCGCTCACTGGCCCACGCCACGTAGCCGTCGGGCCGGACCAGCACCGCGTCGGGCAGTTCGGGCCGGTTGTCGATCGCCTGCACCACGTCGCAGTCGCCGACGTCCACCGCCTCCGCGGTGACGAGCACGAACTTGCCGGCGCGCAGCAGTTCGTACAGTCGCGTCCCGCCGCAGTCCACATCGGCCATGCGGCGTCCCACCAACCAGTCCTCGTCCTTCGATCGCGGATAGGCGATCCCGATGCCGCTGAGGCGTTCGGCGACGAAGCGTCGGGCGCGGGGTATGCGCAGGACCGTGCCCAAGGCGAGCACCCGAAGCCGGCGCGACGCCGCCGAACTCAGCACGATCTGGTTGAACGTGTCGGTCAACTGCAGTACCCCGGCGCCGACGGGGTGGCGCTCGCGTTCGTAGCTGTCCAGCAGCCACGACGGCGCCTGCCCGTTGACCGCCAGGGCCAGCTTCCAGCCGAGGTTGAACGCGTCGCCGAGCCCGGTGTTCATGCCCTGCCCGCCCAGCGGGGAATGCACGTGCGCGGCGTCGCCGGCCAGGAAAACCCGCCCGGACCGGTAGCGCCGGGCCTGGCGTCGCTCGCTGAGGAAGCGCGAACTCCACCGCATTTCGCTCATGCCGTAGTCGTCGCCGGCGATTCGGCGGAAGGCGTCGCGCATCTCGTCGAGCGTCACGGGCTCGTCGAGTGGCGCCTGTTCGCGCAGCCGGTCCCACGCGATCGCCCGGAACCAGCCGTCGCCGAACGGCACGAACAGCACCACGCCCTCGGTCCCGGTCCGGGCGAACAGTGTCTCCTCGGGCGGCGAGGCGAGCCGGACGTCGGCCAGCAGGATGTGGGTCTCGTACTGTTTGCCGACGAAGTCGATGCCGACCAGCTTCCGCACCGTGCTGTGGGCGCCGTCGCAGCCGACGACGTACTCCGCGCTCAGGGTCTCCCCACCCGTCAACCCCACGCTGACGGACTCACCGTCTTGACGCAGCCCGACCACCTCGGCACCGCGACGCACCCGCACGCCCAGTTCCGCGGCACGCGCTTCGAGCACGTGCTCGGTGCCGCTCTGCGGAACGATCAGCACCATGCCGAACCGGGTCGGCAGCTCCCGCAGGTTCAGCGTGGCGCCGCCGGGCGGAGCCACCTCGTGCACCTCGACTCCGCGGCTCAACAACTCATCGGCCAGGCCGCGCCCGTCGAGCAGTTCGAGGGTCCTGGCATGCACCGCGAAGGCCCGGGTGATGTTCGGCGTGGAGGTGCGTTCCTCCAGAACCGTGACCTGTGTCCCGCCGAGCGCGAGCTCGCAGGCCAGCATCAATCCGGTCGGCCCTGCACCGACCACCACGACCTCGCCCGTGGCCATCAACCGATGCTAGCGATGGGCCGCCCCGTAGACTGCGTGTTAACCCAATGCCATAGCCACTCATGCCGGTGCTCTTCGCGCAAGCGCTCATCGGTAGCCGACACCCCGACCCCAACCCGATCGGAGTGCCATGCTCGCCGTTCTGCTCGCCCACGCGGTCGCCACCGCGCTGGCGCCCCTTCTGGTGGCCAAATGGGGGCGGCGAGCGTTCTATCCCCTGGCCCTGGTGCCGCTCGTCTCCCTGGTCTGGGTCGGTTTGAACTGGCCGAGCCACGACCGCGTCCCGACCGTGAGCATCCCGTGGGTGCACGAGCTGTCGATGGACATCACGCTGCGGTTCGACTCGCTCGCGGCAATCATGAGTGTGCTCGTGCTGGCCATCGGCGCACTCGTGCTCTTCTACTGCGGCGAGTACTTCCACCACCACGACGGGAAGATCGAGAAGCGGCTGCCCAGCTTCGCGGCCGAGCTCGTGGCCTTCTCCGGCTCCATGTTCGGCCTGGTGGTCAGCGACAACATGCTGGTGCTCTACATCTTCTGGGAAACCACCACGGTGTTGTCGTTCCTGCTGGTCGGCCACTATGCCGAGCGCGCGACCAGCCGGCGGGCGGCCACCCAGGCGCTGCTGGTGACGACGTTCGGCGGGTTGGCGATGCTGGTCGGCATCATCGTTCTGGGCCACCTGTCCGGCACCTATCTGCTCTCGGAATTGATCGCCTCTCCCCCAGGCGGCACCGCGGCCGCGATCGGGATAGCGCTGATCCTCATCGGCGCGCTGTCCAAATCGGCGATCGTGCCGATGCACTTCTGGCTGCCCGGCGCGATGGCCGCGCCCACGCCCGTCAGCGCCTATCTGCACGCCGCGGCGATGGTCAAAGCCGGTGTCTATCTGGTGGCGCGGATGGCGCCCGGCTTCGCCGAAACTCCGCTGTGGCGGCCGATGGTCGTCGGACTCGGGTTGCTGACGATGCTGCTGGCCGGTTGGCGCGCCGTCCGTGAGTATGACCTGAAGCTGATCCTGGCGTTCGGCACGGTCAGCCAGCTGGGCCTGATCACCGTGATGGTGGGCACCGGCGGCAGCGACATGATGCTGGCCGGGCTGGCGATGCTGTGTGCGCACGCGATGTTCAAGGCCGCGCTGTTCATGGTGGTCGGCATCATCGACCACACCACCGGTACCCGCGACATCCGCCGCCTCGCCGGGTTGGGCCGCCAATGCAAGCCACTGCTGATCATCGCCGCGTGTGCCACCGCGAGCATGGCCGCGCTGCCACCGTTCTTCGGCTTCGTCGCCAAGGAGGCCGACCTCGAGACCGTGCTGCACAGCCCGGCTCTCGGCTCCGCGGCTCCGTGGGTACTGACCGGCATCGTGGTGGGTTCGGTGTTCACCACCATCTACAGCCTGCGCTTCATGTGGGGCGCGTTCGCCGACAAAGGGCTGCCGCAGCCGAGCACCCGCGTCGTTGAGATGCACCATCCGTCAACGACTTTCCTCACCGCGCCGGCAGCGCTGGCCGCCGCGGGCCTGGGCTTTGGGCTGTGGCCCGCGGGAATGGACTCGGTGCTCGACGAATACGCCAACACGATGCCGGGCGGGTCGGGCTACCACCTGGCCCTGTGGCACGGGTTCGGCTTGCCACTGCTGCTCTCGGTGGTCGTGCTCGCCGTCGGTACCGCGGTGTTCTTCGGACGGAACCGGTTGCCCCGCACCCGCTTTGCCTATCAGCCGTTGGGGAATGCCGACCGCATGTACGACGCGGTGATCCGCGGCCTGGACATCACGTCGGTGCGGCTGACGGGTGGGACGCAGCGCGGCTCGCTGCCGGCCACCCAGTCGGTGATTCTGTCGACGCTGGTGGTGCTGCCCATCGTGATGCTGGCGCTGGGTGCCCGGGACCGCCCAGATTTTCAGCTGTGGGATTCCCCGCTGCAGGTGGTGATCGGGTTCCTGATGCTGGCCGCCGCGATCGGCGCGACGGTGATGCGCAACCGCCTGGCCGCGGTGCTGCTGGTCGGGGTGACCGGCTACGGCTGCGGCGCGATCTTCGCCTTCCACGGCGCCCCCGATCTGGCATTGACCCAATTCCTGGTCGAGACACTGGTTTTGGTGATCTTCGTGCTGGTGCTGCGGATCCTGCCGGCCGAGGCCGACGCCACCAACATCAGCCGGCACCGGCTGCCGCGCGCCGCGCTGGCGCTGGCGGTGGGTGCCGCGGTGACGACACTCGCGGTGTTCGCGATGGCCGCACGCAACGGGGTGGGTATCGCCGAGCTGATCCCGGACGCCGCCTATTACCGCGGGCACGGCGCGAACGCGGTGAACGTGTTGCTGGTCGACATCCGCGCCTGGGACACCATGGGCGAGGTCATGGTGTTGCTGGTGGCCGCGACGGGCGTGGCGTCGCTGGTGTTCCGGCACCGGCGGTTCGGTGCCGCGCCGCGGGTGAGCTCTGCGGTCGGCGGTAACGCAGTCGGTCAGCCCGACATCGGCCCGATCGGGGCGTACAGCCCCGCCGTCGGCGACGTCACCTGGTTGCGCGGCAGCGAGCTGCGCGACCCGCGACACCGCTCCCTGGTGCTCGAAGTCGCGACCCGCGTCATCTTCCCGCTCATCATGGTGCTCTCGGCGTACTTCTTCTTCGCCGGCCACAACACCCCCGGCGGCGGTTTCGCCGGCGGGTTGACCGCGGGCCTGGCGCTCGTGCTGCGGTACCTGGCCGGTGGCCGCTATGAGCTGGGCGAGACGCTGCCGCTGGACGCGGGCAAGATCCTCGGCACCGGACTCGGCCTGTCGGCCGGAACGGCGGTCGCCTCGATCCTGTTGGGCGCGCCCGCACTGTCCTCGGCCGTCCTGCAGTTCGACGTGCCGGTGCTCGGCTCGGTCAAGATGGTGACCGCGTTGTTCTTCGATCTGGGGGTGTATCTCATCGTTGTCGGTTTGGTGCTCGACATCTTGCGCAGCCTCGGCGCCCGCGTGGATACGGAGATCGCCCGATGACGACATTCCTGGTCCCGCTGATCATCATCGGCGGCCTCACCAGCGCGGGCGCGTACCTGCTGCTCGAACGCAACCTGACCCGGATGTTGTTGGGGCTGTTGCTGATCGGCAATGCCGTCAACCTGTTGATCCTCACGGTCGGCGGCAGGTCGGGTAATCCGCCGATCCGCGGGCGCACCAGCAACGGCGCCACCACGGACGCCGATCCGCTGGCCCAGGGCATGATCCTCACCGCGATCGTCATCAGCATGGGGCTGGCGGCGTTCGTGCTGGCCCTGGCCTACCGCTCGTATCGCCTCACCACGGTCGAAGAGGTCAGCAACGATCCCGAGGACACCCGGGTGTCGCAGCAGTCGGCCCCGGAGGAAGAAATCATTCCGCAGCCCGACCCCAACCGCGACACCGATGCGCCCGACGAACTCGATGCGCTACCGGGATTCGAGGGGTCGAAGTGATCGCGCAGGCCCTGATCCCGCTGCCCGTGCTGATCCCGGCGCTGGCCGCGGCGGCAACGCTGGTGGCCGGGCGCCGTCCCCGGCTGCAGCGGGTCATCACCCAAATCGCACTGAGCGCCGTCGTCGCGGTGTGCGCGGCGCTGGTATACCTGGCCGATCGGGACGGCACGCTCGTGCTGCACGTCGGCGGTTGGGGCCAGAGCGTGCCCGGCATGGGGCCGCTGGGCATCACCCTGGTGGTGGACCGGCTTTCGGCGCTCATGCTCGTGGTGTCGGCCATCGTGTTGCTCGCGGTGGTCGCGTACGCCATCGGGCAGGGTATCCGCGACGGCGACGAACGCCAGCCGACGTCGATCTTCCTGCCCACCTATCTGGTGTTGTCGGCCGGTGTGTGCACCGCGTTCCTGGCGGGTGATCTGTTCAACCTTTTCGTCGGCTTCGAGGTGCTGCTGGCAGCCAGCTTCGTGCTGTTGACCATCGGTGCCAGCGAGGACCGCGTCCGGGCCGGCATCGCCTACGTGCTGGTGTCGATGGTGTCGTCGTTGATCTTCCTGATCGGCATCGCGCTGGTGTACGCCGCGACCGGGACGCTGAACATGGCCGAGTTGGCGTTGCGTCTCGACGACATTCCGTCCGGCACCCGCACCGCGCTGTTCGCGGTGCTGCTGGTGGCGTTCGGCATCAAGGCCGCGGTGTTCCCGCTGTCGGCGTGGCTGCCCGACTCCTACCCCACCGCGCCGGCGCCGGTCACCGCGGTGTTCGCCGGCCTGCTGACGAAAGTCGGTGTGTACGCGATCATCCGGGCGCATTCGCTGCTGTTCCCCGGCGGCGGGCTGGACAACGTGCTGCTGGTGGCGGGCCTGCTCACCATGATCATCGGCATCCTCGGTGCGATCGCCCAGAGCGACATCAAGCGGCTGTTGTCCTTCACCCTCGTCAGCCACATCGGCTACATGGTGTTCGGTGTGGCACTGGCCAACCAGCTCGGCATGTCCGGCGCGATCTACTACGTGGCTCACCACATCGTGGTGCAGACGACGCTGTTCCTGGTCGTCGGTCTGATTGAGCGGCAGGCCGGAGCGTCGACGCTGCAACGGCTCGGCGGGCTGGCCGCGGCCAGCCCGGTGCTGGCGTTCGTGTTCGTGGTGCCCGCGCTGAACCTCGGTGGTATCCCGCCCTTCTCGGGCTTCATCGGCAAGGTGGCGCTGCTGGAGGCGGGCGCCGCGAACGGTTCGGTGCTGGCCTGGATCCTGGTCACCGGCAGTGTGGTGACGAGCCTGCTGACGCTGTACGTGGTGGCCCGCGTGTGGACGAAGGCGTTCTGGCGGGCCCGCGCCGACGCACCCGAAGGCCATCTGGCCGCGGCGGCACCGTCGGTGCTGCTCGACGACATCGAGGACATCCAGTTCGCCGATCGCGACAGCGTGGGCCGCATGCCGGTGGGAATGTTGGCTCCGACAGGCGCCCTGATCGCAGTCGGGCTGGCGTTGACGGTGGCGGCCGGACCGATCTTCTCCTACAGCGAGCGCGCCGCGGCCGAGGTGCTGGATCGTGGACAGTACATCTCGGCGGTGCTCGGGGGTGATCAGCGATGAGGTGGCTGCTGCTTCGGGCCTGGATCCTGTGCTGGTTGATGCTCGTGTGGGTGCTGTTGTGGGGCAGTATCTCGGCAGCGAACATCCTGTCGGGCCTGGCGATCGCCGTGCTGATCACGGTGTTGCTGCCGCTGCCCGCCGTGCCGGTGGAGGGGCGGGTCCATCTGCTGTCGTTGGCGCGGTTGGTCATTCAGGTCAGCGTCTGGCTGGTGATGTCGTCGTTCCAGATGGCGTGGCTGGCCGTGCGGCCGGGGCCGCTGCCGGTCAACGCGGTGCTGCGGGCGCATCTGGCGATCAAGTCGGATCTGGTGCTGGCCCTCGGGGTCAACATCATCAACCTGACCCCGGGCACCATCGTGCTGGAGATTGATCAGACCCGACGGCTGATCTACGTACACGTCGTCGACGTCGGTTCCGAGAAGGCGATCGACCGGTTCCACAGTCAGATCACCACCCTGCAGCGGCTTTTGGTGCGGGCTTTCGAGCGCGAGTCCGATTGGCGCCCCGCGGCGAACAAGGAGGCGGACCGCGCATGAGCACCCAGCGAGAAGCGAAGGCGGACCGCGCATGAGCACCCAGCGAGAAGCGAAGGCGGATCGCGCATGAGCACCGTGTGGACGATTGCCGCGGTGATGTTGACTGCCGCCGCGGCGATCACGATGTTTCGGCTGCTGGCCGGGCCGAGCACCCTGGATCGGCTGGTCGCATTGGACACCCTGGTGGCCGTCACACTGTGCGGTATCGGAACCTGGGCCGCGTACAGCCAGGACACCACCGTGACATACAGCCTGACGGCGTTGGCGTTGATCAGCTTCGTCGGTTCGGTGAGCGTGGCGCGGTTCCGCGTGCCCGATACCGGTGAACCGCGGCGGAAGCGGGCGCCATGAATCTGCTCGACATCGTCACCGCGGTCTTGATCCTGGCCGGGTCGACGCTGGCCCTGACGGCCGCGATCGGCATCGTGCGGTTCGGCGACACCATGTCGCGGATGCATTCGGCGACCAAGCCCCAGGTGCTCGGGTTGCTGCTGGTGCTGTCCGGCGCGGCGATCCGGCTGTGGGGCCACGCCGATATCGGCATGGTGATCCTCACCGGCCTGTTCACGTTGATCACGGCGCCGGTGATCGCCAACCGCGTCGGGCAGCTGGCCTACCGTGAGCAGCGCAACCGCGAGAACTTGCTGACCCGAGACGAGATGGCCGAGTTCGGGGAGACTGAAAGCAATGGCCAGAACTGACGACGACAGCTGGGATATCACCGAGAGCGTGGGCGCTACCGCGCTCGGGGTGGCGATGGCCCGAGCCAACGAGACCGCATCCGATACTCCGCTGTTCACCGACCCGTACGCGCAGATGTTTCTCGACGCCGCGGCCGCGCGGGGCTGGCGTCCGCCCACCGGCGCGATGGCTCAGCGGATTCGCGCCATCGGTAACTACGCCGCGTCCCGCACCAAATGGTTCGACGAGTTCTTCCTCGCGGCGGGCGCGGCGGGTATCCGGCAGTCGGTGATTCTGGCGGCCGGCCTGGACGCCCGGGCCTGGCGGTTGCCTTGGATCCACGACAGCGTGGTGTTCGAGATCGACCAACCGCAGGTGCTGCGGTTCAAGGAGGAGGTCCTCGCGGCGCACCGGGTGACGGCCAAGGCCCGGCATGTCGCCGTCCCGGTCGACCTGCGCCAGGATTGGCCGAAGGCATTGCGGGATGCGGGTTTCGACGCGACCCAGCCGACGGCGTGGTCGGTCGAAGGCCTGCTGCCCTATCTGCCCGCCGAAGCGCAGGACCTGCTGTTCGAGCGCATCACCGAACTGTCGGCGCGGGACAGCCGGATCGGGGTCGAGGCGTTCAGCGCCGGATTCTTCTCCGAAGATCACCTGGCCCGCCGCCGTGAGCAAATCGCAAAGATGCGGGCGGAGGCCGCCGAAGCCGAGGACGACATGCCGGATCCGGAACAGCTTTGGTTCATCGAAGATCGCCCCTATGTGCCGGATTGGCTCGGTGAGCACTGCTGGGACGTGGCCGCCCTGCCTTCCGACGACCTGATGGCCCGCTACCACCGCGCCATGCCGGCCGACATCACCGAGGGCACCATGGCCACCGAATTCGTCGAAGGTGTCCTCACCGAACCGTGGTGATATATGGGGTGCCGGCTCCTGTGACGAGCGTGTAGCTTGTGCCGGCGGATCGTCGAATCTGCCGGAAAAACCTGCACGTTCGTCACAGTGCCCGGCACAACACATCACACCGGGACTCGGCACACGAACTTCGTTCGGGACCGAATTCGTCGAAGGTGTCCGCACCGACCTGGTGATATATGGGGTGCCGGCTCCTGTGACGAGCGTGCAGCTTCTGCCGACGGATCGTCGAATCTGCCGGAAAAACCTGCACATTCGCCACAGTGCCCGGCACAACACATCACACCGGGCCTGGCACACCAATTCGCCCGGCTAGGGACAGCAGCGCCGTCCCAAGCACCGTGCTCACTCCGAAAGCTGAAACTCCACCATCGCGGTGACGGTGTCCACGGCCTCGCTGAGCACCTCGACGCGGGCGGCTTCCGACGGTGCGGCCAGCAGCGAGTAGCGGTCGGCCTGCCCGATCGGCAACCGAGCGGCCAAGGCGTACAAGTGGTTCTCCGGGTCGACGCCGGCCGACTCTACGATCTCGCGGCTGCGGATCGGCGTGCCGCGAGCCTCCCCGATCCGGTCGAGCAGTGCCACCATCCGGTCTTCGACATCGCGGATGCGGGCGGCGTCGGCCTGACCGTCGGGTTCGTCGGGCCAGAGCTCGATCTCGGCGCGCGGATACGGATCATCGTCGAGCCAGCGCAACACCCGGATGCGCTCGCCCATCACGCAGAGCAGCCGGTACTTGCCCACACCGAACTCCTGGCAGTCCACGATCTTGGCCCTCGCCCCGACGTCGCACCGACGGTCACCGCCGCCCACCTCGCGTCCGGCCGAGATCAGCACCACTCCGAAAGACGGCTCTGACATGGCCATACAGTCGCCCACCATCGCCACGTAGCGCGGTTCGAAAATCCGTAGCGGCAGTTCCTGGCCGGGCAGCATGGCCACTTCGAGAGGAAACATCGGTGAGACCGTCATGTCGCCAGGATCGTCCTCGCCTATGGGGTTGGCAAGCACCGGCAGCCGGTAACCTCGGGTGATGCCACCGTCAGCGGAGCTTGAGGGAACCCGCACGCTGCTGTCCGACCCGGGCTACACCGATCTTGACGGGGTCGACCGCCAGCTGATCGAACTGCTGCAGGCCGATGGCCGTATTCCTTACGCGGAGCTGGCCCGTCGTGCCGATGTCACGGAAAAGGCTGCGCGCCGCCGGGTTTCGCGGCTGTTGAGCGAGGGCTACATGACCATCGCCGCCATCACCGATCCCGCGGTGCTCGGATTCGGTTCGCTGGGACTGGCTCTGCTCACCGTCGACGGAACGCGCACCCCGGTCGAGCTCGCCGCGGAGCTCGCGCGGGTCCCCGAAGCCGATTACGTGACGGCGACGACGGGACCGTACGGCGTGGTCCTGGAACTGGTTTGCACCGACGCCCGTGAACTGCACGACGTCGCGTTCGGCACGATCGCGACGCTGCCCGGGGTCCGTTCGGTCGAACTGCTGCCGTACCTTCGGCTGCATTACCAGCAGGCCCGACTGTCGGGTGTGCTCGCCGACGGCGCGGTGCGCCCGCGCCCGCTCGACGACATCGACCGCGCGATCCTGACCCGCCTCGCCGTCGACGGCCGCGCCGCCTTCCGCGACTTCGCTTCTGCGCTGGGCTTGTCCGAGACCACTATTCGGGTTCGGTACAACCGGATGGTGGAGACGGGCGCGGCGCGGGTGATGTGCATCGCCAACCCGCTGCGGCTCGGCTACCGGTACAGCAGCTGGGTGGCGCTCCGCACGGATGGCCGGGCCGGCGCGCAGAAGGTGGCCGAGGCACTGACCCGGGTTGAGACGGTGTCGTACGTGGCACTGACCGCAGGCCGTTGGGATGTGCTGGCCGAGGTGGTGACGGCCCGTGGCGAGGACCTGCTCACGGTGCTCGACGAGAGCATCCGGGGCCTGGACGGGGTCAGCGCCATGCAGGCCTGGCCGTATGTCTCGGTGCACTACAAGGCAATTCATCCCCGAATCGGTGACAAAGCTCCCAGCTACGGCGCCGACATCCGGTTGGCGTGAGATTACAGCTGGAGTTCGCCGACCAGGGCATCGACGACTTCGCGGAGGTCGCCGTCGTTCTCCTCTGCCACCCGGCGCTGCCGCTGATACGAACCGCCGCCGCGGTAGATGTCGGTGACCGCGGCGAGCTCGTCGGAGCATCCCAGTGACTTGGCTACCGGTTCAAGGTGATTCAGCAGATCATCGAGGTCTTCGGTGACCAACCGCTCGTTGCTGTCCGCGTCCAGGATGATCACGGCGTCCAGGCCGTAGCGCGCGGCACGCCACTTGTTCTCCTGCACGTGCCAGGGCGGCATGGTCGGCAATTGCTCGCCCGCATCGAGCCTGCGGTCCAGGTCGACGATCAGACAGTGGGTCAGCGCCACGAGTGCCCCGAGCTCGCGCACGTTGGACACCCCGTCGAAGATCCGCACCTCGACCGTGCCCAGGTGCGGTGACGGCCTGATGTCCCAACGAATCTCGTTGAGGTGATCGATGATGCCGGTCTTCTTCTGATCGTGGACGAAGCCCTCGAACTCCGGCCAGGTCTGGAATTGGAACGGCAAACCCGCGGTGGGTAACTGCTGGAACATCATCGCGCGGTTGCTCGCATACCCGGTGTCCTCACCGTCCCAGAACGGTGAGGACGCCGACAGTGCCAGCAGGTGCGGGTACTGGTTCAGCAGCGAGGAGATGATCGGCATCACCTTGTGCGCCGAGGAGATCCCGACGTGCACGTGCACGCCCCAGATCAGCATCTGGCGACCCCACCACTGGGTGCGCTTGATCAGCTCGGCATACCGCGGCGCGTCGGTGAGCTGCTGCGCCGACCACTTCGCGAAGGGATGGGTGCCCGCGCAGAACAGCTCCATGCCGCGGTCGTGGACGATCTTGCGTACGGGCCCAAGGGTGCTGCGCAGGTCGTCCATCGCCTCACCGGTGTTCTCACAGATACCGGTGACGATCTCGATGGTGTTGCGCAGCAACTCCTTGTGCACGTGCGGGCTCTCGCCGACTTCGGCGATCACCTCGGCGGCGCCGTTGCTCAGATCACGGGTGTCGGCGTCGACGAGAGCGAACTCCCATTCGACGCCGACAGTGGGCCGGGGCGACCCGGCGAAATCGATACGGCTGTCAGCCGGCGCCGATAACACCGCATGCCACCCGACTGCCGGCGTCGCCGGTGGCCAAGGTCGCCTGGTCGGGGCCGGGTGCACCGCCGATGACCTGCTGGTACTTCTCCGGCGGGATGTTGGCGAAGTTGTCCGACTTCTCGTGAATGATGATGGCGGTCTTGGCTCCGCCGAGCAGGTCCGCCGCGGTGAACGCGTCGGTGGTGGTGACCAGCTTGCCCGAGCCGTCAGCGCGGATCTGCAACGAGCTCAGGTCGCCGCTGGACGGGTGACCGCTGTGTCCGGAGACCTGGAAATGGCCGCCGGCCGAGTTGAAGTCGCCGGGCGCACCGCCGGTGGGGGCCACCGAGTTGGCCTCGCACTTGCCGACAGAGTGGATGTGCAGACCGTGGAATCCCGGAGCCAACTTGCCCGGAGCGGTGGTCTCGACGGTGACGGTGGCGAAGCCGTCGGCGAACTGGAAGTCGGCGGTTGCCACGGAGGTGCCGTCTGCGGTCTTCAGCTCCGCGGTGAGGGTCTCGCCGCCGCTGGTGGCCGGTGCACCGTGCCCGCCGCCCTCACCGGGAGCGGCCGACGGCGACGGCGATCCGGTCCAGATCGCCGGGGTGGTACCGGGCGTGTCGGACGGCACCTGTCCGGGCGGACTGCAGGCGCTCAGCGCGACAACGGGGGCAGCGAACAGCATGGCAACACTGACGGGCTTCAGCATGGCCCAAAGCCTAGCCGGTGACTACTACGATCACGCCCGGTGGTTGCTCGAGAAGTTCCGCACGTCGCGGTTCGACGGGCGCCTGGATCGCCTTGCCCACGGCTTCGGCAGCTTCCTTCTCGCCCGCGGTCTCACCGAAGAACACGGTGGTGCCGGTGACACCTTCCATCGACAGGTTGCCGGTCTCGGTCACATTCCAGCGAGCCTCGCGCAGCCGGTTGGCCGTGGTCTCGGCCGCACCGGCGACGTCGGAAACGTTGTAGACGCGCACGTCGGCCTTGGCCTCTGGTGCGGGTTCGGCCTTTGCCGAGGTCTTCGTGGTGGTCGTCGAGGTGGTCGTGGTCACGGACGACGACTGATCCGAAGAGTCGTCGTCGGAACCGAGCGCCTGGAAACCGACCAGCAGGAACACGACCCCGAGGAACAACAGCACCATGACCATGGCGCGCAGGGGCAGCCCGGAGGAGTCTCGCTGATTCATCGCCACCACTGTATCGAGCGAACCGCCCGATCCCACATTGCGTGACCTCTAGGTAGTGATATCGAAGCCGAGCCGTCGCGCGGCCCGGGCCTTCTGCCGGCTGGCCCGCATCCGGCGCAGGCGCTTGACCAGCATGGGATCGGCGGCCAGCGCCTCGGGGCGGTCGACCAGAGCGTTGAGCACCTGGTAGTAACGCGTCGCCGACATGGAGAACAGCTCTTTGATCGCGTCTTCCTTGCTGCCGGCGTACTTCCACCATTGGCGTTCGAACGCCAAAATATCGTGCTCGCGCCGGGTGAGCCCATCACTCAGATCAGAGTCGTCCCCGGATTGCTCAGTCCGCGCCATGGCGCCGTCCATATCGCTCCCTGGACCCTTCCGACACTTGAGAAATGACATCGCTGTGGTTCGGCGATTATTCAACCACGGCTTGCTGGGTCCGGCTGACACATAAACCCGCGAGTCGGGTGAGAAGCATTGCCACTTTAAGCTTCCCCCATGGCCGTCGTACCGATTTGCATCGTCGGAGATCCCGTTCTGCACACACCGACCGAGCCGGTGCCCGTCGGCCCGGACGGCTCGCTGCCCGCGGATCTGCCCCAACTCATCCAGGACATGTTCGAGACCATGGACGCCGCGAACGGGGTTGGCTTGGCGGCCAACCAGATCGGCGTGAGCAAGCGGCTGTTCGTCTACGACTGCGCCGAGACACGGAACAGCCGCACCCGTAAGCGCGGGGTCGTCATCAACCCGGTGCTGGAGACCTCCGAGGTTCCCGAGACGATGCCCGACCCCGACGACGACGAGGAAGGCTGCCTGTCCGTGCCGGGCGAGAATTTCCCGACCGGCCGGGCCGACTGGGCGAGGGTCACCGGCCTGGATGCCGACGGTTCACCGGTCACTCTGGAGGGCACAGACTTGTTTGCCCGGATGCTGCAGCACGAGACCGGGCACCTCGACGGATTCCTCTACATCGACCGGCTCGTGGGCCGGTACGCGCGGGCGGCCAAGAAGACCGTCAAGCGCAACGGCTGGGGCGTGCCCGGCCTGACGTGGATGCCGGGCGAGGTTCCCGACCCGTTCGGTCACTGATGCCGGTCACCGATGTCTGAGCTACCCGCGCTCGGGTCCCGGGTCAGCCTGCGTTACCGGCTGCCCGCCGGGTCGGCGAAACCGATGACCGACGTCATCGGCCATCTGGAGCGCGTCGAGCCGACGGTGCTGATCCGCGCCAAGGACGGCCAGCTCATCGACGTCGCACCTGCCGACATCGTGAGCGTGCGTGAGCTGTCCCATGCCCCGGTGCGTGCCTCGGAGATTCGCGCGCTCGAACATGCGGCGGCGCTGGCCTGGCCGGGTGTCGAACAGCAATGGTTGGGCGGTTGGCTGTTGCGCGCCGGGCACGGTGTCACCAGCCGCGCCAATTCGGCGATTCCGCTGGGCAAGTCGGCACAGATCGCCGATCTGTCCGCGGTGCGCGACTGGTACCGCGAACGCGGCCTGCCGACCTGGCTGGCCCTGCCCGAGCGGCTGCTGCCGATCCGCACCCCGGGCATCAAACCGGCCCGGGTGATGGTGCGCGAGCTCCCTACCTCGGCCGCCCCCGGAGACGTCACCCTGGCGCGACAGCCGGATGCGGAGTGGCTGCGCCTCTATGAACGCGACGTCCCCGTGGACGTCCTCACCGCGGTCGTCGACGGGCAGGTGACCTTCGCGATGGTGCCCGGTCGCGCGGTCGGCCGGGGCGCGGTGACGAGTACCCCGGACGGGACGCCCTGGCTGGGCATCTCGTCGGTCCGCGTGTCCCCCGCCCACCGCAGGCAGGGGCAGGCCCGGGCGGTATGCGAGGCGCTGCTGCGCTGGGGCGCCGAGGCCGGCGCGCGGCGGGCCTACGTCCAGGTGGAAGTCGACAATCACGCGGCCATCGCGCTGTACACCGCACTGGGTTTCCGGCTGCATCACCAGACCCGTTATGTCGCGGCCGAGGATGTCCTCGGTTCGCGCTGACCGTAACCTCTAATCCCATGCGCCTGGCCACCTGGAACGTCAATTCGATCCGCACCCGAGCCGACCGCGTGGTCGACTGGCTGGAGCGGGCCGACGTCGACGTGCTGGCCATGCAGGAAACCAAGTGCACCGACGCGCAGTTCCCGATGATGCCGTTCGCGGCGCTGGGCTACGAGGTGGCCCACATCGGGCTCAACCAGTGGAACGGTGTGGCCATCGCCTCGCGGGTCGGGCTCGACGACGTCGAGATCGGGTTCGACGGCCAGCCGACCTGGAGCAGCAAGCCGGAGGAAGAGGCCGTCGCGGAGGCCCGCGCGCTGGGAGCGACCTGCGGCGGGGTACGGGTCTGGAGCCTGTACGTGCCCAACGGCCGCACGCTGGCCGATCCGCATTACGCCTACAAGCTGGATTGGCTTGCCGCGCTGCGGGATACCGCCGCCGGATGGTTGAAGGAGGATCCGGAGCAGCCGATCGCGCTGGTCGGGGATTGGAACATCGCCCCCAAGGACGAGGACGTGTGGGACATGGCCGCGTTCAACGGCAGTACGCATGTGTCCGAACCTGAGCGCGCCGCCTTCCGGGCCATGCACGATGCCCAATTCACCGATGTGGTGCGGCCTTTCACGGAAGGGCCGGGCATCTACACCTACTGGGATTACACGCAGCTGGCCTTCCAGAAGCGGCGCGGCATGCGCATCGATTTCATCCTCGGCTCCCCCGGGCTGGCGTCGCGCGTCACCGGCGCCGAGATCGTGAAGGATGAGCGCCGTCCCAAGAAGGGCACCACCGCACCCAGCGATCACGCTCCGGTCGTGGTCGAGTTGGCGTGAGCCCCCAACCGCGTTGACTCCGCGGTCACGGCGGGAACGTGCGAGTGAGCCGTGGCCTGGCTGCAGAATCAACGCATGGGCGGCCGCTAGTCCGCCGACGCGGTGATGAGATCCACGGCTTCGGCCACGCTGTCGGTGCAGTGGATGAGGGCGAGGTCGGATTCATCGATCTTGCCGCCGGGCAGCACCGTGTTGCGGATCCAGTCGATCAGGCCCGACCAGTAGTCGACACCGAGCAGGATGATCGGGAACTCGGTGACCTTGTGGGTCTGCACCAGCGTCAGCGCCTCGAACAGCTCGTCGAGGGTGCCGAATCCGCCCGGCAGACACACGAATGCCTGCGCGTATTTGACGAACATGGTTTTGCGGACGAAGAAGTAGCGGAAGTTGATGCCGAGGTCGACCCAGTGGTTGAGGCGCTGCTCGAAGGGCAGTTCGATACCGAGTCCGACGGAGTAGCCACCGGACTCGCTGGCCCCGCGGTTGGCCGCCTCCATCGAGCCCGGGCCGCCACCGGTGATCACCGCGTAGCCCGCTCGCACCAGCGCGATGCCCAGTTCCTCGCCCAAGCGGTATTCGGGCGAATGCGGTTGCGTCCTGGCGGATCCGAAAACGGTGACGGCCCTGGGCATTTCAGCGAGGGCATCGAATCCGTCGACGAACTCGCCCTGGATGCGCATGACTCGCCAGGGATCGGTGTGCACCCAATCGGTCGGTCCGCGCCGGTCCAGCAGCCGCTGGTCGGCGGTCGAGGTGGCACAGCGGTCGCGACGCAGTTGCACCGAGCCGCGAATCTGGAGTGGGCTGTCGTCGTTCTCGGTCATGCGGGTTTGACGCCCACCGTGATGACGTCGGAGATCGGCGTCCACACCGGTCGGCGTACCCGGTGCTGTTCGGCGACGGTGAATCCGGCCGTCTCGAACAGCGCGCGCATCTCCTTCTCGGTGGGGCTGTGCGCGGGTGCACCCAGGTCGGCGGACAGCGCGTGCAACGGCAGGAAGGTCCGACGGGGGCTCATCGTCGTCACCGCCACCATTCCCCCGGGCACCAGCACCCGATAGAACTCCGCGAGTGCCGCGGGCTGGTCGAAGAAGTGGAACGCCGATGTGGTCACCACGGCGTCCAGGAAACCGTCTTGGAAGGGCAGCTCCTCGGCCGGAGCCGACTTCCACCGCACCTGGTCGGAACGCTTGCGTGCCTGGGCGAGCATGCCGTCGGACATGTCCAGGCCGTACACCTCGTCGGGTTGCAGTTCGCGCTGGATGCGGTCGGCCATGATGCCGGTACCGCAGGCGATATCGGCGATCGTGCGGGCGCCGCGCTGCTGCAACTGCGCAATCACCTCGTCCTGGGCAGGCCGGTACACCCACCGCTGGAGGCAGCCCTGGTCGTAAGCCGGTGCGGCGAAACTCCAGAAGCTCGTGATGGCGTCGTTGAACCCGCGGCGCTGTGTGGTGGTCACCCGCCCGAGTCTAGGTCGGCTACGACGGCGCCTCCGCGCAGTAGACGCGCGCCGGCTCGGGGAAGGCCACCGCCCGCGCGCCGGACTCACACACGGCGGTGTCCGTTGATCCGTCGACCCGTTTGACGATTTTCGTGACGGCGTTGGGGTCGGAGCATGCCACCGGGGCGACGAGCCTGCTCGTCTCGTCGATGTCGAAGCACTCGCCCTCCTCGACATCCAGGATGAAGCAGTAGATGCGCGACTCGTTCATGAGCACGGCGTAGTCCGAGTCGTCCCGTTTGCCGTCCGGGCATGTGGCGGATCTGTCCCCTTTGGAAGCCAACGCGTAGACGGACTTCGCGTCGCTGCAGCTGACCGGGGTGGGGTTCATGTCGGCCGCGACGTACTGATCGCCGGTGATGCAATCCCCCACCGCCAGGCCGCCAGAGCCGCCCGACCTCGAGCTCGGCTCCGACGTGCGCGACGCCATCCGCCCGGCCAATCCCAACAGGCCGAGCACCATCAGCACCACACCGATCACGATCATCACCGTGCCGCGCTTCTTGGGCGGCGCGCCGTAGGCCGGCGGGTAACCGGGCTGTTGGGGGTAACCCGCCGGCGGATACCCCGGCTGTGGGTAGCCGGGTTGCGGATAGCCCTGGGGGTAACCGGGTTGCGGATAGGGGCCCGGCGGGTACCCGGGCGGGCCGCTCGGCTGCGACCGGGATGACGAACGCCGAACCAGGCCCAGGATGAGCAGCAACAGCCCCAACCCGGGGATCAGCAGCCCACCGAGAAGATAGCCCACGGAATACGCGGCGTCGCCGGCTGCGGCCAGATTGTGCACGACCATGGCGGTGAGTATTCCACGGCCGGCGATGAAAAGTCGTTTGCTGACAGGCTCCCTCAGGCCTCGTTGTCGGCGCCGGCCTCCGTGCCATAGCGGCCCGCGCTGAACATCGACGCCACCGCACCGATCACCATCATCACCGCGGCTGCGGTGAACACCACGGTCAGGCCGGAGTGGAACGGTTCGGTGATCAATTGCGGGAAGAACGTCTGCCCGGTGATCACGTCGGCGTTCACCCCCGGCTGATGCAGCGCATCGTAGGGCGCGAGCAGTTCGGCCATCGGGTTGTAGCCGAGGAATGCCGCGAACAGGCTGCCGACCGGGGGCAGATTCGCCACGTCATTGGCCACCGAGGCCGAAACCCCTTGCTGCGTCAGGCCCGTCGTCAACGCCGCGGGCAACGTGTGGGCCAGCCCGACGATCATCAGCGAGAAGAAGATGCCGATCGACAGCGAGTTGCCTGCGTTGAAGAAGGTGGACCGCACACCGGAGGCCGCGCCGCGCTGGTCGGCCGGCACGCTCGACATGATCGCCGCCGTGTTGGGCGCGGTGAAGATGCCGCCGCCCAGACCGTTGAGGAACACCAGGATCGCGAAAACCCAGTAGTCGAAGTTGACCGGAATCATCAGAAGCGCCACGAAGGTGGCCGCCATCAGCAGCATGCCGCCGACGGTCAGCGGCCGCGCGCCGATGCGGTCCGACAGCGACCCGGCGATCGGCGCGGCGACCAGGAACCCGATGGTGACCGGCAACAGGTAGATGCCGGCCCACAGCGGGGTGGACTCGAAGCTGTAGCCGTGCAGCGGCAGCCAGATGCCCTGCAGCCAGATGATGAGCATGAACTGCAGCCCGCCGCGGCCCACCGACGACATCAGCCCGGCGAGGTTGCCCATGCCGAACGCGGCCGATTTGAACAGCCGGATGTCGACCATCGGCGACGACACCTTGAGTTCGACGACGCAGAACGCCACGAGCAACAGCAGGCCGATCGCGATGGAGCCGAGGACCCACGGGCTGGTCCAGCCGGTGGTGGAGTCGCCGTAGGGCTGGATGCCGTAGGTGATGCCGATCAGCAGCACCGTCAGGCCCAGCCCGAAGGTGAGTGTGCCGGCCCAGTCGAGCCGCCCGGCGGTGCGGACCCCGAGTTCTTTCAGCGAGCGGTAGCTCCAGATGGTGCCGATGACGCCGATGGGCACGCCCACCCAGAAGACCGCCTTCCAGTGCCACTCGGACAGGAAGCCGCCGATCAGCAGGCCGAGGAAGGATCCGGCGACGGCGGCCACCATGTTGGTGCCCAGCGCCATTCCGCGCTGGTTGGCCGGGAAGGCGTCGGTGAGGATGGCCGACGACGAGGCCATCAGCATGGCGCCGCCGACGCCCTGGATCACGCGCCAGCCGATCAGCCAGATCGCGCCGCCGCCGAGTTGGAACGGGTCGAAGGACAGCGCGATCGCGGCCACGGTGAAGACGACGAAGCCGAGGTTGTAGATCTTCACCCGGCCGTACATATCGCCGAGCCGTCCGAACGGGACGACGAGCACCGCGGTCACCACGAGGTAGCCCATCAGCATCCACAGCAGGTAGCTGACGTTGCCGGGAGCCAGTGGGTTCAGGCCGATGCCGCGGAAGATCGCCGGCAGCGAGATCAGCACGATCGAGGCGTTGATCGAGGCCAGCAGGATGCCCAACGTGGTGTTGGACAGCACGACCCACTTGTAGAAGGGGTGGTCGTGATCCATGCGTTTGCGCCGGTCGGCGGTCTCGGCCTGGGCGGCGTCGACGTCGCCGGCCGCGTTCGTCATCTCTGTCGTCATACCGTCTTCGCTCTAGTCGCAATCAAAGGACCGGCTGGGCCCAACATGTTCAAAACACATATATTAGCTATACAAATCATGTGTGAGCAATCTGAGGCCCTCCTCGGCCGCGCCGATTTCGACCCGAGGGTCGCCAAACCACGCGATCCGCCACCCTGGAGTCGAAAACGGCGACGTCGTAGGCCGGTGTTTGCCGGTGTACAGCCGCGCCCGTGTCGAGTCGCGCGAATAGGGCCCGTCGGGCGACAAGCCAGGCCACCCATTGGGCCGCAACACTATTCACATCGATTAGACATGCTCTAAGTGTCGGGTTGCAGTCACCTGGTGGCAGTAATCCGCGGCGTAAGTGCTCTCAAGGGTCCCAAGTACGGCCCGGCCACACGAAAACATGACCGTTACTACCCAGCGGAGTACATCTGCGCTAGGTTGGGGCCTGCAAACCACACACGCGGGAGTGCGCACGAGCGCGCTGAGAGGACGGGTACGCCCGTCGACCGTACGAACCTGACCGGGTAATGCCGGCGTAGGGAGATTCTCATGACCGACCTTTTTGTCGACCCTTCCGTGACCACCGGTCCGATCACCGGAAGCACCAAGGTCTATCGCGAGATCGACGGCATGCGGGTGCCGTTCCGCCGGGTGAACCTCACCAACGGTGAACACCTCGACCTGTACGACACCTCCGGCCCGTACACCGACGACGATGCGGTGATCGATCTGACCGCGGGTCTTCCGCCACGCCCCAACGTGATCCGTGACCGCGGCACCCAGCTGCAGCGCGCCCGCGCCGGCGAGATCACCGCCGAGATGGCGTACATCGCTGGACGCGAAGGTGTTTCACCTGAGCTGGTGCGTGACGAGGTGGCCCGGGGACGGGCGGTGATCCCGGCCAACCACAACCACCCCGAGGCCGAGCCGATGATCATCGGCAAGGCGTTCGGCGTGAAAGTCAATGCCAATATCGGCAATTCGGCCGTCACCTCCTCGATCGGCGAGGAGGTCGACAAGATGGTGTGGGCCACCCGCTGGGGTGCCGACACCATCATGGACCTGTCCACCGGCAAGGACATCCACCAGACGCGGGAGTGGATCCTGCGCAACTCCCCCGTCCCGGTCGGCACCGTCCCGATCTACCAGGCGCTGGAGAAGGTCAACGGCGACCCCACCAAGCTGACGTGGGAGATGTACCGCGACACCGTGATCGAGCAGTGCGAGCAGGGCGTCGACTACATGACGGTGCACGCCGGGGTGCTGCTGCGCTACATCCCGCTGACCGTCAAGCGGGTCACCGGCATCGTGTCCCGCGGCGGGTCGATCATGGCGGCCTGGTGCCTGGCACACCACACCGAATCGTTCTTGTACACCCACTTCGAGGAACTCTGCGAGATCCTGGCCCGCTACGACGTCACGTTCTCACTCGGCGACGGCCTGCGGCCCGGGTCGATCGCCGACGCCAACGACGAGGCCCAGTTCGCCGAGCTGCGCACCCTGGGCGAGCTGACGAAGATCGCGAAATCCCATGGCGTGCAGGTGATGATCGAAGGGCCGGGCCATGTTCCGATGCACAAGATCGTCGAGAACGTCAAGCTCGAAGAGGAGGTCTGCGAAGAGGCGCCGTTCTACACGCTCGGCCCGCTGGCCACCGACATCGCCCCGGCCTACGACCACATCACCAGCGCGATCGGCGCGGCGATCATCGCCCAGGCCGGCACCGCGATGCTGTGTTACGTCACGCCCAAGGAGCACCTGGGCCTGCCCGACCGCAAGGACGTCAAGGACGGGGTGATCGCCTACAAGATCGCCGCACACGCCGCCGACCTGGCCAAGGGGCATCCCCGCGCGCAGCAGCGTGACGACGCACTCTCGAAGGCGCGCTTCGAGTTCCGCTGGCACGATCAGTTCGCGTTGTCGCTGGATCCCGACACCGCGCGCGAGTTTCACGACGAGACGCTGCCCGCCGAGCCGGCCAAGACCGCGCACTTCTGCTCGATGTGCGGGCCGAAGTTCTGCTCGATGCGCATCACGCAGGACATCCGCGACGCCTATCCCGACGGTGTCGCCACCGAGATCGAACAGGGCATGGCCGAAAAGTCCCAGGAGTTCGCCGACCACGGCAACCGCATATACCTACCCTTGACGACGTGAACTACTTGCCGTTGCCGCCCGCGGGTGACACCCCGCTGCGGGTGATGACCATCGCCGGATCCGACTCCGGCGGTGGCGCCGGGATCCAGGCCGACATGCGGACCTTCGCGATGCTCGGCCTGCACGGCTGTGTCGCGATCACCGCCGTGACCGTGCAGAACTCCGTCGGCGTCAAGGGTTTCCACGAGATCCCGCTCGACGTCGTAGCGGGTCAGATCTCGGCGGTGACCTCCGACATCGGCATCCAGGCCGCCAAGACCGGCATGCTGGCCTCCTCGGAGATCATCACCACGATCGCCGAGACCTGGCGGGCCGAGGGGCTGGCCGGAACCGTGCCGCTGGTCGTCGATCCGGTGTGCGCATCGATGCACGGCGATCCGCTGCTACATCACAGTGCCCTCGAGGCGCTGCGCACCGAACTGTTCCCGCTGGCCACACTGGTCACCCCGAACCTCGACGAGGTGCGGCTGCTGGTGGACATCGAGGTCGTCGACGAGGCCTCGCAGCGAGACGCGGCCCGCGCGCTGCATGCTCTCGGCCCGCAGTGGGCACTGGTCAAAGGCGGGCACCTGCGCTCGTCGTCGGCCAGCCCGGACCTGCTGTTCGACGGCACGGAATTCCACGAGTTCGCCGCGCCGCGGGTCGACACCGGCAATGACCACGGCGCCGGAGACACCCTCGCCGCGGCGACGGCTTGTGCTCTGGCACATGGTTATTCAGTGCCGCAGGCGGTCGAGTTCGGCAAAGCCTGGGTGACCGAATGCATTCGGGCCAACTATCCGCTGGGCCACGGCCACGGTCCGGTGAACGCGCTGTTCCGGTTGCAGTCATGAACCTCGAGGCGATCGCGGGCGTCGCGCATGAACCCGACAGTCCGGCGCAGGGCGTCGTCGTCCTCACTCACGGGGCGGGCGGCAACCGCGACTCGGCCATGCTGGTCAAGCTGTGCGACGAGTGGGCTGCCCGCGGCTGGCTGGCCATCCGCTACAACCTGCCGTACCGCCGCCGCAGGCCGAAGGGACCGCCGTCGGGATCGGCGGCCGGTGACCAGGACGGGATCGTCGAGGCGATCGCGCTGGCCCGCACCTTGGCCGATGGTCCGGTGATCGCGGGCGGGCATTCCTACGGCGGCCGGATGACGTCGATGGTGACGGCGGACGGCGCGGGCCCGGACGTGTTGACGCTGTTCTCCTACCCGCTGCATCCGCCGGGCAAGCCCGAACGCGCCCGCACCGAGCACCTGCCCCGCATCACGGTGCCCACGATGTTCACCCACGGCACGTCCGATCCGTTCGGCACGATCGAGGAGCTCACCGCGGCTGCGGCGCTGGTGAGTGGACCGACCGAGCTCGTCGTCGTCGAAGGTGCCCGCCACGACCTGGGATCCAAGCGTCTGGACGTCCCTGCCCTTGCGGTCGATGCGGCGTTGCGGGCAGTCGATATCGTCGAACCATGACCTACCCGCCCGGTCCTGGCCCGCACGGCCACAACTACCCGCCCCCGCCTCCGCAGCCGTATTCCACCGGTTCTGACCAGTTCTCGGCTCTGCCGAAGAAATCCCCGGCGCGCAAGTGGGTGCTGCTGGGTGTCGTGGTGTTGGTGGCGATCGTGGTCGCCGCCGGCGCGGTGTTCTACCTCGCCCGGGACCGCGGCGCCACCGAGGCCAGCCAGATCCGCTCGGGCGATTGCCTGACCGAGATCCCCGACAGCAGCCGCGTGCTGTACGTCAAGACGGTGAGTTGCGATCAGCCGCACAAGGGTGAGGTGTTCGCGGTGCTGCCGCTGCCCGACGGGGACTTCCCAGGCGACGCCGCGGTGGTCAAGTACGCCGACAAGTGCGCGCCGGCCCTCACCCGGTACGCGCCGAACGCCAACTCGGAATCCGGCATCCAGCTGTTCGTCCTGTACCCGACCGCGGACTCCTGGCAACGCGGAGACCGCTCGGTGACATGCATCGCTACCAGTAAGAATCCCCGCACCGGCAAAATAGAGTAACGCGCTACTCTAGGCCGCCCAGAGCGCCCGGTCAGACACTCGACACATGGTCGAGATCGATACGCGGGCCGCCACAGCCACCCTGCCGCTCGCACCGCGCAATCCCCTGCCCTACCGACAGACGATCAAGGCGATGCGGTCCTTCATCGAAGGACACCAGCGGCTCCGCGACGCCGGCGGGCCGGTCAGCCGGATGGTGCTCGGCCCGCGATGGCTGATCC
The DNA here is from genome assembly GCA_001942045.1 of Mycolicibacterium porcinum. Classification (GTDB taxonomy): domain Bacteria; phylum Actinomycetota; class Actinomycetes; order Mycobacteriales; family Mycobacteriaceae; genus Mycobacterium; species Mycobacterium porcinum_A. The sequence goes on along the minus strand of MSTD01000039.1, from coordinate 15,253 downwards.
CGCCGGTCCTGCTGGTCACGTCCCCGCAGGGAGCACGCGACGTGCTGGGCCGCCGCGATTCGGTCGCCGATCGCGGCGGTGCCCGCAACATGGTCGACCTGCGCCGGCTGATGGGCGGCAACCTGCTGAACCTGCCGCACGAACGCTGGCTGCCGCGGCGGCGCACGCTGCAGCCGATGTTCACCAAGCAGAGCGTGCCGCGGTACGCGGGGCACATGGCCGCCGCTGCGCATACGATCGCCGACAGCTGGAATGACGGCGCAACAGTCGATCTGGATGTCGCATGCCGGGCCCTCACGCTGCGGGCGCTGGGCCGCTCGGTGTTCGGCGTGGATCTCGACGAGAACGCCGACGACGTCGGCCCCGCACTGCGTACCGCGCTGTCCTGGATCTCCGATCGGTCGGTGCGGCCGGTCAACTTCCCGCAGTGGGTGCCCACCTGTGGCCAACGCCGCGCCAGGGCGGCCAACGCCCGCCTGCATCGGCTCGCCGCCGAGATCCTCGCCGCGGTGCGCGCCGATCCCGACCGGGATGCGCCGCTGGTGCGCGCGCTGATCGAGGCTCGTGACCCAGACACCGGCCGGCAGTTGACCGACGACGAGATCTCCGATGAATTGGTGCTTTTCATGCTCGCCGGGCATGACACCACCTCGACCACGCTGTGTTATTCACTGTGGGCGCTGGGCCGCGATCCCGAGCTGCAGTCCCGCCTGTACGACGAAGTCACGGCGCTGGGCGACCGCATGCTGACGCCCGAGGATGTGCCGCACTTGGAGCACACCGTGCGGGTGCTGCACGAAGCGTTGCGGCTGTGCCCGCCGGGGGCAGGCACACCGCGGATGCTCAACGAGGAGATCACCGTCGACGGCTACCGTGCCGAGCCCGGCACGATGGCAATGGTCAATTTCTATGTCATGCACCGTGATCCGGCCCTGTGGGACGATCCGCTGACCTTCGACCCGGACCGGTTCAGCCCCGAACGCTCGGCGGGCCGAAATCGTTGGCAGTACCTGCCTTTCGGCGGCGGTCCGCGGTCCTGCGTGGGCGATCACTTCGCCATGCTGGAGGCCACCTTAGCCCTGGCGACGATCGTGCGCGAGGTCTCGGCGACGTCCTTGCGCGACGACTTCCCGGTGGAGACCCCCTTCACCGTCATCGCCGCGGAGCCGGTCCCGGCCCGCATCACCAGAAGGAGAACACCATGAAGTTTCTCGTGCACTGGAGCCAGATCCCGGGCAAGTACCGGGACGGAATCGAGAAGTTCAAGGAGACCGGCGGACAGCCGCCGGCGGGTGTCACCATGCTGGGCCGCTGGTGGGGCATGAACGGGGAGGGCTTCGCAGTGGCCGAGTCCGATGATGCGACAGCCATGTTCCAGGTGGCCGCCGAGTGGGGTGAGTTCCTCACGATGGACATCACTCCCTGCGTGGAGGACGCCGAGGCCGGCGAGGTGCTCGCGAAGCTGTTCTGACGGCCCACCAGTACTGCCTTTCCGCCGGTGAACCGACCGGCGCGACGCTATGCTCGCGGTGCCGCATCCCGAGCGGTGGTGCGGCGGGAAGGCAGGCACCTGTCCATGAGCACTCCCACCGACAACCCCTGGCCCGCCCTGCGCGTATCGGACTGGGAACCCACCCGTGACACCCTGCACATGTGGACGCAGATCGTCGGCAAGATTCGCCTGACGTACTCCCCATTGCTCAACCACTGGTGGGAGGTGACGCTGTACGTCAGCCCGCGCGGGCTGACGACGTCATCGATTCCCTACCGAGACCGGTTGTTCGACATGGAGTTCGATTTCATCGACCACGTGCTTGCCATCCGGACCAGTGACGGCGCACGGGGCTCTGTAACTCTCGCGGCCAAGTCGGTCGCGCAGTTCTACGCCGAAACCCTTGCCGCATTGGAGCAATTGGGCATCGAAGTGCGAATCCACGCCCGACCCAACGAAGTTGACCCGGCGATTCCGTTCGCCGAGGACCACCAACATGCATCTTACGATCCGCATGCCGCCAATCTGTTCTGGCGCCAGTTGATACAGGCGCACCGGGTGATCAGCGACTTCCGGGCGTATTTCATCGGCAAGGCCAGTCCGGTGCATTTCTTCTGGGGCTCGTTCGACATGGCCTGCACCAGATTCTCCGGACGGCCCGCACCCGAGCACCCGGGCGGTGCACCCAATTGCCCCAATGGCGTGATGGTGGAAGGGTATTCGCACGAGTTGAGCAGTTGCGGTTTCTGGCCGGGTGGCGGCGAGGAGGGGGCGTTCTACGCGTACGCCTATCCCGAACCGGACGGATTCGCCGACTACCCCGTCGCCCCTGACGCCGCGTACTACAGCAAGGACTTCCGGCAGTTCCTGCTGCCGTACGAGGCGGTGCGGATGTCGGCCGATCCCGACCGGGCGCTGATGGAGTTCCTGCAGTCCACGTATGCGGCCGCGGCCGACCTGGCCGGTTGGGACCGCGCGAGCCTGGAATGCGATCCGCAGCGCTGGCTGAACCCCCGCTGACGGGTCAGGCGCCCGCGCTCAACGCGGGTCTGCCATCGAACCCGACCAGGCTCTCGACGGCGTGTGCGACGCGGAAGGCCATCGCTTCGTCGTGGGGGTGGCTCACCACCTGCACGCCCGTCGGCACGTTCTCGTCGGACAGACCACTCGGCACCGACAGCACCGCGCAATGATTGGCCACATTGAACGGACTGGTGAGGTGCCCTTCCCAATAGTGCTCGCGGTGCCCGAACGGCGTGTCGAGACCGTCGAGGTATTCGCCGTCGGCCCGTAGCGACGTCACGGCCGAGGTCGGGCACAGCAGCACGTCGATCCCCTGCATGGCGGTCGCCAGATCGGCGCGGATCCGGGCGTCCATGGCCAGCGAGTCCACCAACGAATAGCGCTGTGCCGCAATGGCAGCGTCGCGGATGAATTGCCGGGTATAGCCGGCCAGCTCGGCTTCGGTTCCGACCGTCTCACGCGCCATGGCCGGTCCGAGGATGTGGCCGAAGTGCGCGAAGATCGTCTCGCGGATCATCGCCGTGGTCCAGGGCAGCTCGACGTCGACGATCTCGGCCCCGACCTGCTGCAGGGCGGCCGCCACGGCGTGCGTGTTCGCCGCGACCACGTCGGCGACCGGAAAATCTCCGAGCCGGATACTCAGGCCGATTCGCAGTCCACGCACGCCGCCACCCACGGCCACCGGCTCGCCGTGCGCACCCCACGATGCGTGGTCGACGGAGTGCTGCCCCGACATCACCGAACTCAGCAGCGCCACGTCGGCGAAGGTCCGGCCCATCGGCCCGTCCCCGCGATACCAGTCCGCCGCCAGCGGCGGCAGCCCGGGGATTCGGCCGTACGGGGCCTTGTAACCGACGGTGCCGGTGAATCCCGCGGGAATGCGCGTGGACCCGGCGATGTCGGATGCCGTTGCCAGCGTGGTGAATCCGGCGGCCAGCGCCGCCCCTGCGCCGCCCGACGAGCCGCCGGGCGAGGTCTCACGGTTCCACGGGTTGCGGGTGACGCCCCACATCGGCGAGTGGGTGACGGTGGCGCAGCTGAACTCCGGACTCGTGGTGCGCGCGTGAATGATGCCGCCGGCCGCCTTGATCCGTTCGACGACCGGGTGGTCGTGCTGGGCGATGCGTCCGCCGTGCGCGGCCAGGCCCTGTTCGAGCCGCAACCCGGCGATTCCGTGTTTCTCCTTGGTCGCCACCGTGACGCCCAGCAGCGGCGGCGGCTCCTGACCGGTGGCCGCACATCGGGCGTACATATCGGCGGCCCGGCGGGCCTGTGCCCTGGCGTCGTCGAACAGGGTCTCGGTGAAGGCGTTGATGCCGGTGGCCGTGTCGCCGTTGTGGGTCTCGATCTGCTCGATCTGCGCCTCGAGCACGTCGAGCGGCGAGAGTTCGAGCCGCCGAAAGGCTTTCACCGCATCAGTGGCATTCAGGTATGCCAGCGGCGTCACGATGACGGTGTCCATCAGGCGTCCGCTTCGGGCGGAAGGGCCCCGCGCACCATCTCCCACGCCACGCCCGTCAAGGCGTCCACGCCGGCGGCCATGTCGTCGTCGGTGCTGAACTCCCGCTCGCAGTGGCTCACACCGTCCACCGAGGGGATGAACATCATCACCGTCGGCACGATGCGGTTCATCGCCACCGAATCATGGCCGGCCATGGTGCGGATCGGCCGCACGCTCAGCCCGAGATCGGCGGCCACCTTCTCGGCGAGCTCGATGCCGGATTGCGGGTAGCGCTGGATGTCACGGATGTCGAAGTCCCGGACGTTGATTCGGATGTCGTGATCGCGAGCGATCTCGGCGATGTCGGCGAGCAGGCTGGCGCGAGCCGCGGCCACGATCTCGGGCGAGGCCGAGCGCAGGTCGGCGACCAGGTGTACGCGCCGCGCCACCACGATCGGCGAGTTGGGTTCGACGGTGAACCGCCCGACCGACGAGACGATGGCCTCGTCCTCGAACTGCTGCGTGACGTCATGCACGAGCAGGACGACCTTGCTCGCAGCCACCAGAGCGTCGTGGCGGTCGGCCATGGCCGTGGCGCCGGTGTGCGACTGTTCGCCGAGTACCTCGATGTCCAACTTCTGGGTGTACCACGAGTAGTCCACCGCCCCCAGCGTGACGCCCTCACGTTCCAGGATGCGGCCCTGCTCGATGTGGATCTCGGCGTATCCCGCGACCTCGGGGCGCGGGTCTTTGCCGCGGTATCCGATGGCCGCCAGGGCCTCGGCCACCGAGACGCCGGAAAGGTCACGCACGTCGAGCATCTCGTCCTCGGACATGAGACCGGCGAACACCGAGGAACCCATGATCGACGGGGCGAACCGGCCGCCCTCCTCGTTGAACCAGTTGACGACACCGAGGTTGTACTGGACACCGACGCCGTGCTCGGCCACCCTCTGGGCGACGCGCTCGGCCGCGTGCAGCGCCGCGATCACGCCGTAGGCCCCGTCGAACCGGCCGCCGAGAGGCTGCGAGTCCAGGTGTGATCCGACGAGGATGTAGGGCGCCCCCGGCACGAATTCGACGAGCGCGAACATGTTGCCGATGCCGTCCACGCGAAGCTCCCAACCGCGGTCGGCCGCGAACGCGGCGAACCAGTCGCGGCTCAGCTTGTCCTCGGGGGTCGCGGCCTGCCGGTCGACGCCGTTGTTGTCGGTGGCGCCGAAGGTGGCGACGTGATGGAAGTCGGTGAGGAACTCGGTGGCTCCCATGGTGAATCTCCTTGGTATCAACGAAAATTTCGAACAGGTCTGCGGTCAGCCGATGCGGCGTCGGGTCTCCGGCACGCGGGTGAACACCAGCAGGAGCAGCACGATCACCGCGGCTGCCGCCATGTAATAGCCCGGCGCGGAGCTCATCTCGGTCGTGGACACCAGCATCGTGCCGATGAAGGGTGCGGTGCCGCCGAACAGCGCGTAGGCAACGTTGTAGCTGATCGCTGCGGAGGTGAAACGTGTTGCGGTGGTGAACACCTCGACGAAGAACGTGTAGCACCCGCCGCCGTAGATACACAGCGGGACCACGAACAGCAGCTGCCCGACCATCGCCAACGGCAGCGAACCACTGGTCACCAGCATGAAGCAGGGGACGGAAAGCACAGCCAGTGCAGCAGATCCGGCGATCAGCATCGGCTTGCGGCCCACCCGGTCACCGATGATCCCGCCGATCGGGAGCAACAGGGCGTAAAACGCCATGGCGACCGCGTTCACGAGCAGGGACTGCTCGCGGCTCAGATTCCCGGAGGTCTGGACGTAGGAGACGAAGTAACCCGACAGAAAGTAGAAGCCCATGGCGGTCAGCCCCATCACGAAGATGACCTGTGCCATACGAACCTTGTTTTCCCGGAATGCCTCCCGGATCGGGCTGTATTCGTCGTGCTCATGCTTGGCCAGCACCTGCTTGAAGGCCTCGGATTCCTCGGTCTTGGTACGGATCCACACCCCGAAGATGGCCAGTGGCAACGCGAGCAGGAACGGGATCCGCCAGCCGTAGGACAGGAAGGCCTCCGATGGCATGGTCGAGGACAGCACGAGGATCAGGGTTCCGCCGACCACCGAGGGCAGTGCGGTTGCTGCGATGGTGATGTTGAGCCAGAAGCCGCGCCGCTCCAAGGGTGCGTGCTCGAACACGAACGCGGGAGCGCCCACCGACTCGCCACCGGCTGAGAATCCCTGGATCAGGCGACACACCACCAGGAGAATCGGCGCGGCGATGCCGATGCTCGCGTAGGTCGGCAGGAGTCCGATCATGGCGGTGGCGAGGCCGATCGCCAGTAGCGTGATGAAGAGAACCTTGCGACGACCGATCCGGTCACCGAGCGCCCCGAAGAACAATCCGCCCAGGGGCCGGACGAAGAAGGCCACCCCGAACGTGGCGAACGTGGCGAGCAGACCGGCCAGTGTGCTGCCGCCGGGGAAGAACAACTTCGCGAGGGTGACCGCGGACAGCCCGTAGAGCGTGAAGTCGTAGAACTCGATGAACTGTCCGATTCCGCCGCCCGCCAGGACCCGCTTCTGCATGCCCGAGCTGGGTTGTTTGTCGGTCGGCTGCGGCGCCGGGATGGTGCCCACGACTCGTTGGGGGTCTGTCATCGTCATGAGGGCTCTCAGATCGTTGGAGGATCGCTGCTGCCTGTTCAGCATGGTGATCGGCCTCACACAAGTCCAACGAAAAAGATTGCACAGACCAATCGAGAAAATCGATCATGCCTGATCTTCGGTACGTGCGTGCAAATCCATGCACACCTCCTCGAAGGCCAGGGATTTGCGGGTCGGCCGGGCGCCCTGGAGCCTGACCAGGACCACCTCGATCGCGGGCAGGTCGTCGGCCATTTCGAGCGGCACCACCCGCGCCCCGGCATAGGTCATGTCGTGCACGAGCCGCCGGTTCAGGATCGAGTAGCCGTGGCCCAACCCCACGTAGGACCGGACGGTTTCGTAGCCGGCGACAAAGTGCCTGATCCGCGGCCGGAGACCGAGGCGCTTGAACATATCGAGGTAGTACTCCCGAGTGTGCTTGAGGTCCAGCAGGATGAAGGGCTCGTCCTCGAAGTCCCGCAGGTGCACCGGAACGTCAGGATGGGCCGCTCGGGGATGATCGGCCGACACCACGATGTGCGGTGGGATTCGTTCCAGCACCCGATAGTCGAACTCGTTACCGACGCCGAGGTCGTACATCACGGCGATTTCGCACGTCCCGTCGGTGAGCGCGCGCATCAGCATCTCCTGATCGCCTTCCAAGAAGGTCAGATTGATCCCCGGGTGGCGTTGCTCCATCGCGGTCAGGATGTTCGGCGCATGGAAGGGCGCGATCGGCGAGTAGACACCCACCACCAAATCGCCGACCAGTTCTTCCCGTTCCGCGCGGACCGAGTGATAAAGCTGGTCGGCATCCTCGAGGAACGACCTGGCGCCGACGAGCAACCGGCGCCCCTCCACCGTCAGACGGAGGCCACGGCTCGACAGCCGCTGAAAGAGTTCGACGCCGACTTCGCGCTCCAATTGGTGGATGGCCGCCGACAACGTCGACTGGGTCACGTTGAGCTCGTGCGCCGCCGCCCGCATGTTCTCGTGCCGCGCGACTGCCATGAAGTAACGCAACTGCACCAGGGTGAACGACTTCGCCATGACGGCATCATGCCTACTCCGCAGGGTGCAGCACACCTCTCGACAAAGTACCCAGTACCTGCGGTACTGTCTGCAGCATGAGCCCGGGGGACTACGACGCGGTCATCGTCGGCGCCGGCTTCGCCGGCATCGGCGCCGCCATCCAGCTCGAGCGGCTGGGCATCGAGAACTTCGTGATCCTCGATCGCGAGGATGACCTCGGCGGCACCTGGTACGTCAACCACTACCCCGGCCTGGCCGTGGACGTGCCCACCACGACCTACTCGTACTTTTTCGAGCCGAATCCGAACTGGTCACGACTGTTCTCCACCGGTACCGAGATCAAGCAGTACGCCGACGACGTCGCCGACAAGTACGACGTGCGCCGCCACATCCGGTTCAACACGACTGTCGAAGGGGCCCGCTGGGATGAGGAGTCCGCGCGCTGGCGGGTCGCCCTGGCCGGCGGTGATGCGCTCACCGCGCAGTTCCTGTTCACCGCCACCGGCTTCCTGTCCCAGCCGCACACCCCTGACATCCCCGGCATCGGGGACTTCGCCGGCCAGGTCATCCACACCACCGACTGGGATGACGGCTACCGGCCCGACGGCCGCCGGATCGCGATCATCGGCACGGGCGCCACAGCCGTGCAGCTCATCCCCGAACTGGCCCGCACCGCCGCGGACCTCACCGTCTACCAACGCACCCCGATCTGGGTCGTGCCCAAGATCGACCTCAAGTTCCCCGCACGGGTCAAGGCGTTGTTCGCCCGCGTGCCGGCGACCCAACGGGCGATCCGGGCCGTCACCGACGCCATCTACGCGTTCATGGTCGATACCGCCGTGCTCAAGCACCGGTACTTCCGCCGGTTCAACATCGCCGCGGCAGATCTGGCCAAGCTGCACCGGTTCGCCTCGATCCGCGATCCGGAGTTGCGCCGCAAGCTGACCCCGGATTACGACTTCGGCTGCAAACGCCCGACATTCTCCAACGGCTATTACCGGGCCTTCACCAAGCCGCATGTGCACCTGCAGGCCGACGGCATCGAACGCATCGAATCGGACGGCATCGTCAACGCCGACGGCACCAAAACCACCATCGACACCTTGGTGCTGGCCACCGGGTTCGATTTGTGGGACGCCAACTTCCCGGCTATCGAGGTGATCGGGCGCGACGGCCGCAACCTCGGTAAGTGGTGGCGGGAGACCCGCTTCCAGGCCTACCAGGGGGTGTCGATGCCCTACTTCCCGAACTATCTGAGCCTGGCCAGCCCGTACGCATTCCTTGGTCTGAACTTCTTCAACACGATGGAGTACCAGATGCGGCTGATGGACCGGTTGTTCGGCGAAGTCAAGCGCCGGCACGCGACGACGTTCGAGGTCACCGAGCAGGCCAACAGCCGGTATCTGGACCGGATGACGGAGTTGTTGGGCGACTCGTTGTTCACCCTCGGAAACTGCGCATCGGCACGGTCGTACTATTTCAATCCGAGCGGCGAGGCAACGCTGCTCCGGCCGATGACGACCCGCCGGGCCGTCGCCGAAGCCTCACGATTCCCGTTGAGCGACTACACATTTGCCTGATCAGAGAGGATCACCCATGGCAGAGGGCAATAACTCCACGCTGGCCAAGATCGTCGGCCTCGGCGTCGTCGGCGCGGGCGTCTCACATTTCGTGAAGCCGCAGCTGTTTGAGTCGATCACCAAGCCGGCGTTCCCCAAGGACACGCAGAAGCACATCTACACCAACGGCGGCATCGAGACGGCGATCGGGCTGGGCCTGCTGCTGCCCAAGACCCGCAAGCTGGCGAAGATCGGCACGCTCGGCTACGTGGCCTACCTGGCCGGCAACGCCGTCCGTAACCGGTAGCGGCCCAACAGGGTCAGATCGATCATGACGGCGACGACGGCTCGGGCCTGCTCGGAATTCTGGTAGTTCATGAGCCGGCCCAAGTCGATCACCAAGGCCATCGCGGCGTGGACCGCGAAACGCGCTTGAGCCGCGCTCCATTCCGGGCGCACCGGCATCACGACCTCGACCCACGATTCCACGGCCGCGCGCTGCAGGTCGCGGAGGATCTTCTGGTCGGCGGGCGTCATGTTCAGGCGTTCGGTGTAGTAGACGTAGTCCAGCTCGGGCCGGTCGAAGGATCTGGCCACGTAGCCATCGATGAGGGCGCCCAGCGCCTGTTCGGGATCGTCGGTCGCGCCGAGCACGTCCGACATGTCCGCTGACAGCCGGTCGGCGGCGCGGCGGAACCCGGCGGCCAGGATGTCGGATTTGCCGGAGAAGTAGCGATAGATCCCCGAGGCAGGCATTCCGACCGCGGCGGCGATGTCCTCCATCGTGGTGTCGCGGTAGCCGTTCTCATTGAACAGTCGCATCGATTCGGTCAGCAGTGCTTCGTATTTCGTGGTGTTCGCGGCTGCCTGGGTTGCCGGCACCGGGGCGGTCGGGTTCGGAAACTCGGGCAGTTCGGCGGCCAGTATGGTGTCGCAGATCTCGGCTAGCAGGGTGCGGATCTGACCGGCAGGCAGTTTGGATCGATGGTCGACGACGCTGCCGATGACGCCGAGGACCGCGGTCGACAGGGTCCAGCGGGCCCGCGAGCCCAGCTCGGGCCGTAGCTCCATGAGCGGGCGGTGGATCCGGCGGTGCACCGTGCGCACCTGCGCGTCCAGCGTGCTCTGGTCGTCGCCGCGCAGATAGCGGGCCTCCCAGCGGTACAGGCCACCGGATTCCCGGTTCACCAACGCGGTGTCGCTCAGCGCGGCGACGATCCGGCGCAACTGCTCCCGCGGGTCCCCGTCGGGCTCGTCCGCGAACGCCGTCCCATCGACAAGTTGCTGGCTGAGGTTGAGCACGGCGTCGCGAAACAATTCATACTTGCTCGAATAGTGCCGGTACAACGCGGCCGCGGAGATACCGACGCGCGATGCGATGGCCTCCATGCTCACGCCGTGATATCCCAGGGCACTGAACGACTCCGCCGAGGCCCGCGCTATCTGGGCCTTTCGGTCTTTCGGGCGGCGTCGCACACCATTGGCACCACTGTCGATCGACCGGGGCGAGATGCGCGCCATTCCGTCACACTAACGGACCGAACAGCCGGGTCAAAATGGTTGTTCGGCAGAGAATGGGTATTAACATAGAGGCCATCGAGGCCGGACGGGGGGCGTGTGCTTGCCAGGTTGCGAAGGTTGCTGGCCTACCGGGTCGCCCTCGGCGAACTGATCGTGATAGCTGTGGTGCTCGGTGTGCCGTATCTGTTGATCGGCACCGTCTGGTCCGGCACCCACACCGACCATCTGCGATCGATGGGCGGTCTCGATGCGGTGGTGTCCTTCTTGGGAGCGATCGTCTCGTGGCCGGTGTTGTTGTTCACCGACGTATGTATGACATGAAGGGGGAACGGTGAGTTTTCGCGCCGTCTATATCGGCCTGGCCGGGGCAGTCGTGCTCGGCATCGGGCTCTATCTGCTGAGCCTGCCGGTCTATCTCGACGACTTCGATCAGTTCGGGATGCAGATCCCGTGTGGCTCGGGGTATTCCGCGCACCTCGTTCAGGCCGGCGCCGCGGGGCAGGAGTACGTGGACAATTGCGGCTCGGCCCTCACCACGCGAAGGCTGTGGACCATCCCCGTGGTCGCCATCGGTGCGCTCGCCTTGATCGCGGTATTGTTCCGCGCCGCAACGTCTTCGGCACACGAGACACTGCTGCCGAACCGCGATACGCACTGACGGTCACGCGGCCGTACGTGTCGATGGCCTATCGGCCGCGTGTCGATCAGCCCAGTGAATTCCTGCTCACCGCAGCGTCATACGGGTGGACAGGCAATGGAGCTCGAAGAGACTCAGCTCTCGGCGATACCGTCCAGGCGCTTGGTGGCCGCCTCGAAACCGGAGACCAGTTCGGCGATGATGTCGGCGACGGGGCGGATCTCGTTCATCCGGCCCACGATCTGTCCGACCGGCATGGACACGGTGTCGGGGTTGTCCGACTCGTTCATCCGCTGATGTGCCTCGCTGACCAGAATGTTCTGCAGCGGCATCGGCAGCGGCTCGGGTGCGTCCGGGGCGTCCCAGGCGTCGGTCCACTTGGTCTTGAGCAGTCGAGCCGGCTTGCCGGTGTAGATCTTGCGGCGCACGGTATCCGCGGTGGTCGCCTTGAGCAGCGCCTCCTGGATCGTGGAAGTCCCGCCCGGCAGGCGGTGACCCAGGTCGTACTCCTGCGAGGTCAGGAACGCCGAGCCCATCCACACACCCGAGGCACCCAGCGCCAAGGCGGCGGCCACCTGCTTGCCGGTGCCGATACCGCCGGCGGCCAGCACCGGGGCCTTACCGTCCAGTGCATCAACGATTTCCGGCCACAGCACCATCGACCCGATCTCACCGGTGTGCCCACCGGCCTCATGCCCCTGGGCGACGACGATGTCCACACCGTTCTCGACGTGGCGCAGCGCGTGCTTGGCGCTTCCGGCCAGGGCCGCGACCGGGACACCCGCGGCGTGTGCCTGTTCGATGACGTCGTTGGGCGGCGAGCCCAGCGCGTTGGCGATCAGCTTGATCGGGTGCTTGAGCGCAACCTCGACGTGGCTGCGGGCCACCGAGTGCAGCCAGCCCAGCACACCCTCGTTGCGTTCCTCGTCCTCCGGCAGCGGCGGAACACCAAGATCGGCAAGGGTTTTCGCGACAAAGTCGCGGTGGCTCTGCGGGATCAGCTTGTTGATGTCGACGGCCGTGCCCTCGGTCGGGATCTTGGCCGGCATCACCACGTCGACGCCGTAGGGCTTACCGCCGGTGTTGGCGTCCATCCACTGCAGGACCTCTTCGAGGTCGTCAGCGTCGTTGAACCGCACGCAGCCCAGCACGCCCAGACCGCCGGCCTTGCTGACCGCGGCGGCCACCTTCTCCGACGGGGTGAAGACGAAGATCGGGTATTCGATCCCGAACTTCTCGCAGAGTTCAGTCTTCATTGCTTTGCTCCAACGTGATTGGCGTGCACGTCATCGGCCGCACGCTCCTCGGTGGTGTCCTTCGCCCATCGGTAGTCGGGCTTGCCCGCCGGGGACCGCTTGACCTCGTCGACCAGCCACAGGCTGCGCGGCACCTTGTAGCCGGCGATCTCGGTACGGACGTGGGCATCGAGCTCGGCCAGGGTCGGGCGGGCTCCTTCCCGCGGCTGCACGACGGCGGCGACGTGCTGGCCGAAGCGCTCGTCGGGCACACCGACCACGAGCGCGTCGAACACGTCGGGGTGTCCCTTGAGCGCGGCCTCGACCTCTTCGGGGTAGATCTTCTCGCCACCGGAGTTGATCGACACCGAGCCGCGGCCGAGCATGGTCACGCTGCCGTCGGCCTCCACCTCGGCGTAGTCACCCGGGATGGCATAGCGAATCCCGTTGTAGGTGCGGAAGGTCTCGGCGGTCTTCTTCTCGTCCTTGAAGTAGCCGACCGGGATGTGGCCGCACTTGGCGATGATGCCGCGCACGCCCGAGCCCGGGACCACTTCGTTGCCGTCCTCGTCGAGGACCTTGGTGGTCTTATCGATCGTGACGCGCGGGCCACCGGTGTGGCTCTGCCCCTTGGCCACGATGCTGGTGCCGCCAAAGCCGGTCTCCGACGAGCCGATCGAGTCAGTGATGATCCGGTTGGGCAGCAGCTCCAGGAACTTCTCCTTGAGACTGGTGGAGAACAGGGCGGCGGTGCTGGCGAGCAGGAACAGGCTCGACAGGTCGTGTTCCTTACCCGCAGCCTGCGCGGCGAGCAGCGAGTCGAGCAGCGGCCGGGCCATCGCGTCACCGGTGAAGAACAGCAGATTGACCTTGTGGTCGTGGATCAACTGCCACACCTCGTCGGCGTTGAATTCCGGTGCCAGCACTACGGTCTGGCCGGAGAACAACGACATCCAGGTGGCCGACTGGGTCGCGCCGTGGATCATCGGCGGGATGGGCAGCCGGATCATCGGCGGGTTGGCCACGGCCTGCTTGGACAGGTCGTATTCGTCGGCGACGGGCTCACCCGTGGCGAAGTCGGTGCCGCCGAACAGCACTCGGTAGATGTCCTCGTGACGCCACATGACGCCCTTGGGGAATCCGGTGGTGCCACCGGTGTAGAGCAGGTAGATGTCGTCTTCGCTGCGTGGGCCGAAGTCACGCTCGGGTGAGCTGTCGGCGATGGCCGAGTAGAACTCGACGCCGCCGTAGCGCTGGTAATCATCATCGGAGCCGTCCTCCACGACGAGAACGGTCTTGACCAACGGCGTCTCGGGCAGCACGTTGGCGACGCGGTCGGCGTAGCGGCGCTCGTGGATGAGCGCGACCATGTCCGAGTTCTCGAACAGGTACTTCAGCTCGCCTTCGACGTACCGGAAGTTGACGTTGACCAGGATCGCGCCGGCCTTCACGATGCCCAGCATCCCGATCACGATCTCGATGCGGTTGCGGCAATACAGGCCGACCTTGTCGTCCTTCTTGACGCCTTGCGAGATCAGATAGTGGGCGAGGCGGTTGGCCTTCTCCTCCAACTGCGCATAGGTCAGCTGTTCGTCGCCACAAATCAGCGCGACACGGTCAGGCACAGCGTCGATGGCGTGCTCGGCAAGATCGGCAATATTCAGGGCCACAGAACCTAAACTAGAACGTGTTACATTTCGAGACAAGTCTGGGTTGAAATTGCATAGGAGCTGGCACCCGTGAGCGATACCGACAAAGGGCCCGACGCCCTCATTGAGCAGCGCGGACACACCCTGATCCTGACGCTGAACCGGCCCGAGGCGCGCAATGCGCTTTCGACCGAGATGCTCTCGATCATGGTCGAGGCCTGGGACCGCGTCGACAACGATCCGGAGATCCGCACCTGCATCCTGACCGGTGCGGGCGGGTACTTCTGCGCGGGCATGGACCTCAAAGGCGCCGCGAAGAAGCCGCCGGGCGATTCATTCAAGGACGGCAGCTACGACCCGTCGCGCATCGACGGTCTGCTCAAGGGCCGCCGCCTGACCAAGCCGCTGATCGCCGCGGTCGAGGGCCCGGCCATCGCCGGCGGCACCGAGATCCTGCAGGGAACCGACATCCGCGTCGCCGGCGAGAGCGCCAAGTTCGGCATCTCCGAGGCCAAGTGGAGCCTGTACCCGATGGGCGGTTCGGCAGTGCGCCTCGTGCGCCAGATTCCGTACACCATCGCGTGCGACATGCTGCTGACCGGACGGCACATCACCGCCGCCCAGGCGCTCGAGTACGGCCTGATCGGGCACGTCGTCCCGGACGGCACCGCATTGGAGAAGGCCCTGGAGATCGCCGAGGTGATCAACAACAACGGTCCGCTGGCCGTGCAGGCCATCCTCAAGACGATCCGCGAGACCGAGGGCATGCACGAGAACGACGCGTTCAAGCCCGACACCGCCAACGGCATCCCGGTGTTCCTGTCCCAGGACGCCAAGGAGGGCCCGCTGGCCTTCAAGGAGAAGCGCGCGCCCAAGTTCCAGATGAAGTAGTTCTTGCCTCTCAAAGGCAAAGCTGAGGCCCTGCTCGATGTTTCGAGCAGGGCCTCAGTTCTTTCAGACTCTCAGCGCCAATGTCCGGGCGGCGGCGGGCCCCAATGCCCCGGAGGTGGCGGAGGCGGTGGCCCCCAATG
>MSTD01000038.1:25775-59660 GCA_001942045.1 Mycolicibacterium porcinum | reverse complement strand
GGGCTGCGGGAGCACCGGGGCCGGGAGCCGGGCCCTTCAACGCGGGCAGGTCGCCGACGATCTCCTTGACCTTCGCGATCAGCGCATCGGGCGTGGTCAGGTCGAAGTCCTCGCCGTTGAACCGAATGGTCGGTGTCGAGTTGATCCCACCGGCCGCGGCCATGCCCTGCACCATCTCCACGTAGCGGCCCTTGGTGATGCAGTCGGGCACCTCACCGGCGGCGCCGGCCTGGCGAGCCAGCTCGATGATCCGGGCGTTGTCGGGGTAGACACCGCCCCCCTCCTGCGGCTGGATCCCCGGGGTGAAGAGCGCGGTGTGGAATCGGCGGAACGCATCGACCGACTCATCGGCGACGCAGTACGCGGCACCACCGGCCCGCGACGAGTAGCCGTTGCCGGCCTTGTCCAGGATCGCCACCATGTGGTAGTCGACGGCTACCGCGCCGGAGTCGATGAGCTTGTTGATGGTCGGGCCGAACTGTTGCTCCACGTGACCGCACGCGGGGCAGAGGAAATCCTCGAAGAGGCTCAGCGTCACCTTGGGCTCGGAGGTGCCCTCTTTGGTGATCACGTTGGGCGCCGCGACGTGCACGGCCCGGGCTTCCCCGGCCGCCGGACGCTTGTGGCCGGTCGTCACGATGTAGAGCACCAGGCCGACGGCGAATAGCACCACGATGGCTGTCAGGCCGATCTGAATGAACAGGTTGCGCTTGCGGTCGGCCGCCTTGAGGTCGTACTTCGCGGTCTTCTTCGGTTTGGCCACGCCGACAAGAGTACCGGCGTCGACGGGTCAACTTTCGGCGTGGCTGAGATGCGCCCGCAGCGCCGAGACCATTGCGCCCGTTGCGGTGGCACTGCCCCCGCCCAGCGGAAAGAAGTTGGCGAACGCGTGGATCATCGAACGCTCTTCCCGGAGGTCCACCACCACCCCGGCGTCGCGCATGGCCCTGGCGTAGCGGTTGCCCTCGTCCCGCAACGGATCGAAACCGGCTGTGACCACCAGCGCAGGCGGCAGGCCGGAGAGATCCTCGCTGAGCAACGGGGACACCAGCGGGTCCTCGGCCGAGACCTCGGCGCCGTCGAGGTAGTGCCCGGCAAACCAGTCCATGTCGCGTTTCCCCAGGAAATACCCGTCTGCGAACAGCGTCTTGGATCGAGTCTCACTCGAAAAGTCGGTGACCGGATAGAGCAGCAGCTGCAGGGCGGGCAGCGGCAGTTCGGAGTCGCGGGCCTGCTGAGCCACCACGGCGGCCAGGTTGCCGCCCGCACTGTCCCCGCCGACCACGATCCGCGTCGCACCCAGGCCGGCGGCGTGGTCGAGCGCCCAGCGGTAGGCGGCATAGGCATCGTCGACCGCAGCCGGCGCCTTGTGCTCAGGCGCGAGCCGGTAGTCGACGGAGATCACCTGAATTCCGCCGTCCCGGCAGATCAGCCGGCACAGGCCGTCATGGGTGTCGAGGCCACCGATCACGAACCCGCCACCGTGGAAGTACAGCAGCAGTGCCGGAATCGCCGGCGCCCCGGTGCCATCGGGGACATACCGTCGCGCCGGCATCGGCCCGGCCGGGCCGGGAATCGAAATCTCGGTCACATCGGCACGGATTCGGGCCTTGAGCATGCCCGCCGTCACCTGCAGCGCGGCCCGCGAGACAGCGACACCGGACTCCGGACTGTAATCGGCGACCAAGCCGCCCACTCCGGCCGCGTGTTGGGCGGCCAGGGTGAACTGCAGCGTGGTGTCCAGGGTGTTTCCGTCGACGACCACCGAACGCCCGCCCAGGAGCAGCCGCTTCGTCCGATCCGAGATCCGCGGGATCGCGGCCAGGGTGAACCCCGTCGCCCGCTCGAGCAGAGCCTGTTTGACCGGATCCCGGCGATGACCGTCTGATCCACCTCTTGCCTGCCCGCCTGGCAGACTTTCCGTCATGGCTGCTCCCTCTGTGAGTCCTCGTGTCACGCTCAACGACGGTAATTCGATACCGCAAGTCGGGTTGGGGGTTTGGCAGACCCCTGCCGAGGACACCGTGCGCGCCGTGAGCGCGGCCCTGCAGGCGGGGTATCGGCACATCGACACCGCCGCCGCCTACCAGAACGAGGTCGAGACCGGCCGCGGCCTGGTCGAATCCGGCGTCCCCCGCGAGGACGTGTTCCTGGTGACCAAACTGTGGAACAGCGAACAGGGATATGACTCGACGCTGGCCGCGTTCGACGCGAGCCTGGACCGGCTCGGCGTCGACTACCTCGACCTGTATCTGATCCACTGGCCGGTGCCGGCCAACAACGCCTACGTCGACACGTTCAAAGCGTTCGCTCATCTGCACGACCAGGGCCGGGTCCGGTCCATCGGGGTGAGCAACTTCGAGCCCGAGCACCTGACCGTTCTCATCGATTCCACCGGCATCGTCCCCGCGGTCAATCAGGTCGAACTGCATCCGTTGCTGCCGCAACACGAGCTTCGCGAGGTACACGCCAGGTTGGGGATCGCCACCGAGGCGTGGAGCCCGCTGGGCCAGGGGTCTCTGCTCTCCGATCCGGTCATCACCGGCATCGCCGAGCGGCACGGTAAAACCCCCGCCCAGGTACTGATTAGGTGGCATATCCACCTGGGTAATATCGTCATCCCCAAGTCGGTGAACCCAGCGCGGATTGTGAGTAATTTCGACGTGTTCGACTTCGATCTCGATGAGTCCGACATGTCGGCCATTGCCACGTTGGAGACGGATACCCGCCTGGGACCCGATCCTCGAACCTTCAACTTCACAGGATAGGTGCCATGACCTCCTCGGACGGGGCTGCGATTCCCACCGTCAAGCTCAACGACGACCGTACGATCCCGGCCGTCGGAATCGGCGTCGGCGGGCTCTCGGATTCCGAAGCGGAGCGCGTGGTGTCGGCGGCGCTGGAGGCCGGTCACCGCCTGATCGACACCGCCGCCGCCTATGACAACGAGGCCGGCGTCGGCCGCGCCATCGCAGCATCGGGAATTCCGCGCGAAGACATCTCAGTGACGACCAAGCTGGCCATCGCCGATCACGGATTCCAGTCGTCCCAGAACGCCGGGCGCGCCAGCCTGGAACGCCTCGGCCTGGACTACGTGGACCTGTACCTGATCCATTGGCCCGGCGACGACATCAGCAAGTACGTCGACAGCTGGGGTGGGCTGATGGCGCTGAAGCAGGAGGGGCTGGCCCGCTCGACCGGCGTGTCCAACTTCAGCCCGGACAACCTGTCGACGATCGTCGACCTGACCTTCGTCGCCCCCGCGGTGAACCAGATCGAACTGCATCCGTTGCTCAACCAGAGTGCCTGGCGCGAGGCCAATGCCAAGTACAACGTCGTCACGCAGGCCTACAGCCCGCTCGGCGTCGGCAACCTGCTGGACAACCCGGTGGTCACCGCCATCGCCGAGGCGCACGGCAAGACCCCGGCGCAGGTGTTGATCCGGTGGAGCATCCAGCTGGGCAACAGTGTGATCTCCCGCTCGACGAACCCCGAGCGGATCGCGTCCAATCTCGACGTATTCGGCTTCGAACTGACCGCCGAGCAGATGGAGAGCCTCAACGGCCTCGACGACGGCACCCGGTTCCGGCCGGACCCGGCGACCTTCACGGGCTAAGAGCCGCGCAGCTGCTCGACGTGCAAATGGACCGCTGCGGTGACGCGCTCGGTGTCGCCGGTGGCCAGCACGTCGAGCAGCGCCCCACGTAACGTCGCCAGCGCCAGCGTCCGGGCAGCGGCGTCGGCGTCGTTGTTCTTCTCTTGCGCCGGTTGGGATTTCGCCAAGACGACGAGCCAGTCCTCGACGGTTTCGCGGGCGAAGCCCGCCCACGCCCCGTCCGGTTCGACGAGTGACCGCGCGTAAGCCTCCGTCCACAGCGTCAGCAGCGGCCGATGTTCCACGGCGACAAGCCAATTCCAGACCTTCTCAACTGCCGTGGCCAACCCGACGTCGCAGGTGTCGGCGCCGTCCCGGAGGCGCGCAAGGAGCACGAGTTCGTCGGCACGGGCTCGCGCCAGTAGCGCACGCACCAAACCGTCCTTGCTGCCGAACAGGAACAGCAGAACGCGCGGGCTGGTCCCGATTGCCGCCGCCAGTGGGCGCAGTGACAAATCACTGAGACCGTGCGCGAGTACGTAGCGATATGCGGCCTCGAGGAGTTCGATTTTCCGGGCTGACGGGGTTGTCGTGTCCACGGCCACGTTGATAGCCTACCGCTACTGAAACGAGTGTGTCAGTAGCGTTCGATCCGGAGGTCCAGCGATGTCGCAGGACGTCGACCAGAGGCGCGTGGTGCTGCGACGTGCCGACCGTCCCGGAGATCTGGGCTGGGTGGTGCTGGCTCACGGTGAGGTCTACGACCAGCAGTTCGGTTGGAACACCGACTTCGAGACGCTCGTCGCCCGGATCGTGGCGGACTATGCCGAAACCCATGACCCGGCCCGGGAGGCGGGCTGGATCGCCGAAGTCGACGGCGAGCGCGCCGGGTGCATCTTCTGTATGGCATCCGCTGAGCCGACCGTGGCGAAACTACGCATTCTGTTGGTCGCCCCACGCGCACGTGGGCTCGGACTGGGCACGCGCCTGGTCGGAGAATGCCTGAGATTCGCGCGCGAAGCCGGCTATCGCCAGGTCACCCTGTGGACCAACGACGTTCTCGTCGCTGCGCGAAAGATATACCAGGACTTCGGTTTCCGGCTCGTCGACGAGGAACGTCACCACAGTTTCGGCCACGACCTCAACGGCCAGAACTGGGTGCTCGATCTGTAGATCCGGCGGCTGCCGCGCGGCACCCGACCAGGTCCACGATGAAATCGAGCGTGGCCTCGAACTCGTCGTCCCGATCGAACCGAGCGAGGTACGGCGCCGCGGCCGTCACCTCGGCCAGGCCCGACGCCTCCAGCGTCTTCCGGCGCTCGGCGACCCCGGCGACGGTACCGGCGCCGAACGTCGGCCCGGCAGACACCTCGCGCAACAGAGTGCCGATCAGCGCGGCAAGCAAGGTCCGCAGCAAGTGCACGGACTCCCCCGCCGAAATGCCGGTCCGACGCAGCACGGTGAGTACGGCCTCGATCGGCGCCAGTCCGGACATCGATGACAACTGCCGGGTCAGCACGAGGGTCGCGGCCTCGGGATGGGCCAGCGTGACACGACGGAACTCATGTCCCAGGTTGCGCAGGTCGGCGCCGAAATCGCCGGTGGCCGACGGGATCCGAAGCTGTTCGAGGATGTGTTCGGCGACCGCGTCGAGCAGGTCGTCCTTGCCCTCGACGTAGTGATAGAGGCTCTTGGCGTCGACGCCCAACACCCGGCCGACGGAGCGCATACTCACCGCCGCGATCCCCTCGCGGTCGATCACCGCGAGGGCGGCATCGCGGATCGCCGCCCGGGTCAACTGAGCCTGTGCCTTGGGTGGCCTACCGCGACGCGGTGCACCGTCAGTTCGCCTGTTCACCGCACCGGTCATGACTGGCATTGTTCCTCAACCATTGCTATTCCCACACCGTGGGGTTATTTTAACGATAAATCCACCCCGTGGGAATAGCTTCCCGTACAGGAGCACACGATGCCCGACCGTCTACGCATGCCACCCGTCGAGGTGTTGCAGGCTCGCGAGAAACTCGTCCTCGACCACTTCCACGACGAGGTCCGGCAGGACTGGGACGACGTGCTGGCCACCTTCCCCCACCCGCACTACGAGATCATCCCCACCCTCACCGTGCACGACGGCGACGCACAGGTCCGCGGGTACTACCACGACACCCGCGTCGCATTTCCCGACCAGGACCACGAGATCATCGCTCTACGCCACAGCGCCGACGCCGTCATCGTCGAATTCTGGCTGACCGGAACACATTTGGGCCCACTCGGAGCCATCCCTCCGACCGGCGGCCGGCACCGGACCAGGATGACGGCCTACTTCATCTTCGACCAGGACGAGAATCTGGTCACCGAGCGGATCTACTTCGACACCCTGTCGATGTTCGGCCAACTGCTCGCCGAGCTCAATCTGCGCGACCCGCGCAACTGGCCGCGGGTGCTCCGGGGCCTGCGCGGGTTACGGGCCATGTCCAGCACGCCGGACCCGCTCCTCGTCAACACCGCGCCGGTCGAGCTGTAGCCCGCGATGAAGGTCCATCACCTCAACTGCGGCACCATGCGGCCACCCGCAACCCCGGGAGGGCTGGTCTGCCACGTGTTGCTGATCGAAACCGACCACGGCCTGGCCCTGGTCGACTCGGGCTTCGGCCTGCGCGACATCGCGGCACCCGGACTACGTTTCGGTGCCGCGCGGTTCCTCGTACGCCCGGTCTACGACCCCGCCGAAACCGCGATCAACCAGATCCGCGAACTCGGGCATGATCCGCGGGAGGTCCGCGACATCGTCCTCACCCACTTCGATGCCGATCACGCCGGCGGCCTGGCTGACTTCCCTTGGGCCAGAGTGCATCTCACCGCCGACGAATCATTCGCCGCCGCTCACCCCGCGACATTCGTGGAGAAGCAGCGCTACCGCCGGGCGCAACGCTCTCACGGCCCGGTACTCGTCGAGCACCACCCCGCCGCCGGGGAAGCCTGGCGCGATTTCCCCGGCGCCAAGCAACTCACCGAGATCTCGCCGGGGATCGTACTGATTCCGCTGCCCGGGCACACCCGCGGCCATGCCGCTGTCGCAGTGGACACCGGAGATCGTTGGATCCTGCACGCCGGGGATGCGTTCTACCATCACGGGCAGGTCGACGGCAGTCGCACTGCGCCGCGGACGCTCACCGCCCCCGAACGTGCCGTCGCCTTCGACCGCCACCAGGTGCGGGCCAACCATCAACGGCTGGGCGAACTCTGGAGCACCAGCGAGCCGGATCTGCTGCTGGTCAACGCGCACAGCCCATACCTGCTGGACCGCGCCATGAGAACAGCTGACGGCGGGCGGAAGTCCCGCGGCTAGCCCGTCGGGCACGTCCCGGCGGCTTCGCGCAGAATTCCGGCCGATGCGGCGTCGACCGGGAGCGAATAGCCGCGCAACACCTCGACGAACTGCACCGCGTATTGGCACCAGAACGCCCGGTTGGGCGGCATCCAGTGAGCCGGCTCCTGATCGCCCTTGTCCTGGTTGGGTTTACCGGCGACCGCGAGCAGGTTGGCCGGGTCGTTGGCGAACCGCAGCCGCAGATCGTCGGGCCAGCCACGCGCCCCCAGGTCCCAGGCCAACGCCAGCGGCACGATGTGGTCGATCTGCACCGCGGCACCGGTCTGATTGCCACGGACGAACGACACCACCGCGTTCGTGTACGGATCGTGCAGTGTCCCGGTCGCCACCGCCGCCGGGCACCGCTTGATCGCGACGAAAGTCTTGTCGACCAGGTCGCGGTTGAGGATGTCGTTCCGGGTGTCGCACCCGTTGTGCCCGCCGGGCGCGCTGTTGTCGTCGTCCCAGGACTCACCGAAGGCAGCGCGACGATAGTCGTTGCCGCGCACCCGCACCGGAATCTCCGGCACACCGGCCAACAGGTCCACCCCGGCGGCGACGGTGGGCGGTTGCGCCTGGGCGGCGAACCGCACGGAGCTCTCCGTCGAGGTGGTCACCTGGATGGCGACCACCACCGCGAGTACCACAGCCGCGGCCAGCCACCACACCCGCCGACCCGTCATGCCTTGTCCAGGTACTCGACGCGGTCGGTGTTCACGAATTGCGCTGCCAACAGATCCATTCCGGGATCGTGCGGACTCTGCGTGTATCGCTGCTCGCAGAAGGCCCGGGCCTCTTGGATCACTTCGAGGTGATCCCGCAGGGACAGGAACCGCAGATTGATGGTGCGCCCGGACTGGTTGAGGCCCAGCACATCTCCCTCGCGACGCTCGTCGAGGTCGAGGTCGGCCAGGGCGAAGCCGTCGAGCGTGGCAGCCACGGCCTTGATCCGCTCCCCTGCCTTGGAAGTTTCGGGTAGCCGGGTGGCCAGCAGGCACAGGCTCGGGTGCTGACCACGACCGATCCGGCCGCGCAGCTGATGCAACTGGCTGATACCGAACCGGTCGGCGTCCATCACCACCATCATGGTCGAGTTGGGCACATCGACGCCGACCTCGATGACGGTGGTACACACCAGCACATCGATCTCCCCGGCCCGGAACGCGCCCATCACCGCGTCCTTCTCGTCACCGGACAACCGGCCGTGCATGAGCCCGAGCCGCAACCCGGCGAGTGGGCCCGTGCTCAACCGGTCGAACAGGTCGATCACGGTGATCGGCGGCGGCCCGCCGCGCCCGTCGTTCTTGTCGCCCGGCTTGTCGGACTCGTCGATACGCGAGGCGACCACGTACGCCTGCCGGCCCGCGCCCACCTCCTCCCGGATGCGGGCCCAGGCCCGGTCCAGCCAGGCCGGCTTCTGCGAGATGAAGATGGTGTTGGTGGTGATGGGTTGCCGGCCGCGGGGCAGCTCACGCAGCGTCGAGGTCTCCAGATCGCCGTACACCGTGAGCGCCACGGTGCGCGGAATCGGCGTGGCCGTCATCACCAGAAGGTGAGGCGTCAGCCCATCACGAGCCTTGGCCCGCAACGCGTCCCGCTGTTCGACACCGAACCGGTGCTGTTCATCGACGACCACCATGCCCAAGTTGTGGAACTCCACCGCGTCCTGCAACAACGCGTGCGTACCGACGACGATGCCGGCCTGGCCCGAGGCCACTTGGCCACGCACGGCACGTTTCTGCGGCGCCGTCATCGACCCGGTCAGCAGCGCCACACCGGTCGCCGTCTCGGCGCCACCGAGTTCCCCTGCCATCGCCAGCGGCCCCAGCACGTCACGGATCGAGCGCGCATGTTGGGCGGCAAGTACTTCGGTGGGCGCCAGCAGCGCACACTGATAGCCCGCATCGACCATCTGCAGCATCGCCAGCACCGACACGATGGTCTTGCCCGAACCCACCTCGCCCTGCAGCATCCGGTTCATCGGCCGCGTCGAGGCCAACTCGTCCGAGATCACCTCCAGCACTTCGGATTGCCCCGCGGTCAGCTCGAAGGGCAGCCGAGTACGCATCGCCGCCGCCAGCCCGTCATCGACGTGCGGTGCGGCGGGGCCGGATTCACTCAGCTCGCTGTAGCGCCGGCTCACCAGCCCCCACTGCAATCCGATGGCTTCGTCGTAGGTCAGTCGCTCGGCGGCCCGGTCCCGGTCCTCGGATTTCTCAGCCAGGTGAATGGCCCGCAGCGCCTGATCTTCGGACATCAGATTGTGTTCGCGCACAAAGGATTCCGGAAGCGGCTCGGGAACCGGGTCCAGAACGTCCAGGGTCTGCCGAACGCATGCGTAGATGTCCCAGCTCTGCACCTTGGCCGAGGCCGGATAGATCGGGAAGAAGTCCCGCTCGAACTCGGCCAGCATGTCCTCGCCGGTGGCCCCCGACGCCGTGGCGATGGTCTTGAGCGACTTGGTCCCGATCTGCTTGCCGGGCGGGGGATTCAGCACCAAAAAGGCCGGATGCTCGAGCTGAAGGGTATTGCGGAAGTACTTCACCTCGCCGGAGAGCATCAGGCGGGTGCCCTTCTCCAACTTGTCCACCATCCAGCCGGCGTTGAAGAACGTCGCCGTGACGGCGGGCCGATGCTCACCGAGGGTGACGCGCAACCACTTTCGGGCCATCGGTCGGCCCGTCTTCTTGCTGAAGCCCGGCTTCATCTCGCCGACCTTGGTCTCGGTGACGACCTCGATGAAGGTGACATGTTCGCCCTCCTCCAAATCGAGGGCCTCACCTTCACCGCGCACCGACATGCCGTCGCTGTATTTGCGGGGGTAGTGCCGCAGCAGATCATTGACGGTGACGATGCCGAAATGCTCTTCGAGGGGCTTGGCCGACCGCGCCCCGATCACCAGGTCCAGTCGGTCGCCGAGCGCTGCCACTACTCCACTCCGATCAGCAGCGCGTCGCCGCGGTGGCCGGTGTGATAGGTGACCAACTCGGCGCCGAGGTGCGCACGATGCACGTGCGCCTGCAGCGCATCGCCCACGGCGCCGTCCACGCCATCGCCGGTCAACACCGTGATCAGCTCTCCGCCCGCCACCATCAGCAGATCGATCAACCCGGCGGCGGCCGCGGTGATGTCGGAGCCCACGATCAGTACCTCATCACCCGCGATGCCAAGGCCGTCTCCCGGTTTGCAGCTTCCCGCCCACGTCAACGCCTCTTCGGTGGCGATCCGCACCGCGCCGTGCCGGGCTCCCGCAGCCGCCCGCGCCATCGTGTACCCGTCGTCGACGGCTTGTCTGCCCGCGTCGTGAACCGCGAGCGCGGCCAGCCCCTGCACCATCGACCCGGCCGGTACCGGCACGACATCGATGCCCCGCCCGATCGCCGCCGTGCAACCCGCCACCAGCTCCTCGGCAGCCACATATCCGTTGGGCAGCAGCATGACCTGGGCCGCGCCCACGTCGACCAGGGCCCGCAACAACTGCTGGGCGCTGATGGGCTCGCCGGCGTCGGGACGCAACACGTGCGCGCCCTCGCCGGCGAACAGTTCGACGCCGCCGTCCCCGTCGACGACGGCCAACACTGCCCGCTCGCGGGCCCAACCGCCGGCGGCCTTGAGGCCGGGCGCCACCGTCAGGGCGGTGATCTGAATGCGGCTCAGTGCCCCGACCGCGAGCCCAGCCTCGACTGCGGCCCCGGCATCGTCGACGTGAACATGCACCGAGTACTGATCGTTTCCCGAGGCGGCGATCGCCACCGATTCGCCCATCTGCTCGAGCGCGGCCCGCAACCCCTCGACGGCGAGTGCACCACATCCGGTCAGCAGATACATGACCTCGAACTGCGGCGGCGCCTCGGCGGCGGCCAAGCCCGTCCCCGCGACCGGGAGCTGCGGCGACGCCGGAGCGTAGACGGGCCGATGGGGCGCATGCCCGATCAGCGTCGCCGTCAGCGCGTCGAGCAGGACGAGCAGGCCGCGCCCACCCGAATCGACCACACCGGCGTTGGCCAGCACGTCGAGTTGCTGCGGGGTGCGATCCAGCGCCACCGACGCGGCATCGCCGGCGGCGGCAGCCGCATCAACGACATCACCCCCCTCGGCCGCGCAGTGTTCGGCGGCCTCGGCCGCGGCGTCCAACACCGACACGATCGTGCCCGGGACGGGCTCACCCATCGAGGTGACGGCCAGGGCTGCGGCATGGCGCAGCCCCGCGCCCAACAGCGCGGCGTCCACCGCGGAGAGATCGCCGTCACGCTGCGCCGCCGCGTTGGTGATCACCTCGGCCAGGCCGAGCAGAATCTGCGACAGGATCACCCCGGAGTTCCCGCGGGCGCCCTGCAACGCCCCGGCCGCCAACGCGCCGGCCAGCGCCGGGATGTCCGCGCCCGCCGGTTCGGCATCGACATGAGCCCAAGCCGAACGCATCGTGAACAGCATGTTCGTCCCGGTGTCGGCATCGGCCACCGGGAACACGTTGAGCCGGTTGATCTCGTCGGTGTGGGTGATCAGGTCATCGACGGCAGTGTGGGCCCAGGCCCGCAAAGCGGAAGCGTCCAGCCGCCGAGCCGACATCGGACCTCCCAATCCCCATCAGATCCCACGAATACCGCGGCCGTCCCCCGCAGTCACCGCCGTGGGCGCCAGCCTATCGACTGACTGCGACAAACTTGATCAGAGCACCGCCGGCTGTGGACAACCTGGGGTCGCCTTCACGGGCCGTTTTGGCGATCCTCTGGCCTCCCGGTATTCTGATCAGGTTGTCGGGCTGAGCCCCGCCGTTTTGCGGCGAGCGGGCCCAGACCCCCAAGGACTGAATTCGAGGAGTTGTTGATATGGCTGCCGTGTGCGATATCTGCGGAAAGGGCCCGGGCTTCGGCAAGTCGGTGTCGCACTCGCATCGGCGGACCAGCCGGCGCTGGGATCCGAACATCCAGTCGGTGCGTGCCGTGGCGCGTCCGGGTGGCAACAAGCAGCGCGTGAACGCCTGCACCTCCTGCATCAAGGCCGGCAAGGTCTCGCGCGGCTGACGTCGCGCCCCTGACCGGGTGCGCGACCATCGTGTTTACCTGAGGTCGCGGCGGGGTATCTCCTGCCGTCATGACCCCATGTCGCGCATCACATACACCGCTTTATGCGTTTGCGGCCGCCGTCGCGGTCGGCTCGATGCTGACCGCGTGTGGCGGTACCGCCTCCAACGAGGACACGACCACCTCGGAGACCCCTTCGACGACCGAGGCCCCGGTGACCTCGGAAGGTCCGGCGACCCACACCGAGACGACCGTCATCGAAACCCCGGTGTCCCCCGGACCGGCTTCGCCGCCGGCTGAGATGCCCGGTCCATCCAACGGAGACGGCGGTGACGTGACCGTCCAGATTCCGTCGCCGGGTATCCCGTCACCCCCGCCAGTTCCGGCGCCGCCTGCGATCCCGGCCCCGCCGGGCATCCCCATGCCCTGATCGGCTCACGGCAGCCGCCAATCGATCGGGCCGGCCCCCTTCTGCTGCAGCAGTTCGTTGGCCCGGCTGAACGGACGTGATCCGAAGAATCCCCGCGACGCCGACAACGGCGACGGATGCGGCGACTCAATCGTCGCGCAGTCACCTTCGGCCAGTAGCGGTTTCAGCGTCGACGCATCGCGGCCCCACAGCACCGCGACCATCGGTTGGTCGCGAGCCACCAGGGCGCGGATCGCGCACTCGGTCACCGCTTCCCAGCCCTTGCCGCGGTGCGACGCCGGAGTGCCCGGCGACACCGTAAGCACCCTGTTGAGCAGCATTACGCCTTGTTGTGCCCACGGGGTGAGGTCGCCGTTGGCCGGCTGCGGATAACCCAGGTCTTCGCAGTACTCGGTGAAGATGTTCGACAGGCTGCGCGGCAGCGGACGCACATCGGCACCCACCGAGAAACTGAGGCCGACGGCATGTCCCGGCGTCGGATACGGGTCCTGACCGACGATCAGCACACGCACCTGATCAAACGGAAAAGTAAAGGCGCGCAGCACATTTTGACCTGCGGGCAGATAACGTCTGCCCGCGGCGAGTTCGTCGCGGAGGAACTTCCCCATCTGCGCGACATGCGCTCCGACCGGCTCGAGGGCGCGCGCCCAGCCGGGATCGACGAGTTCGTTCAACGGACGTGCACCGGTTGAACCGTCCGTCGCATCCGCAGTGGTTGTCTTGCTCGTCGCGTCCGCAGTCACGGAAAACCAACCTAGCGTGAACCGCTAGCCGAACGACTGCCATCCCGCATTACCCGCCCACGGCGCGCCGTCGACGAGCACCGCCGCCGGCCCGTCGACCACCCTGCCGATGGCCCGCCATCCGGGCGGAACAGCGCCGGGGAAGGTCGCGGCCAGTGCGTGGTCCTCCCCTCCGCCGAGCACCCACTCCCACGGGTCGGCGCCCACTGCCGCGGCGGCCTCGGCGATCTCGCGCCGATCGCCGCCGAGAAGGGTGCGGTCCACGTCGATGCCGACCCCGGAGGCCGACGCGATGTGGCCCAGGTCGGCGATCAGACCATCGGACACATCGGTCATCGAGGTGGCGCCGGCCTCCGCGGCGCGGGCCCCCTGCCCGTAGGGCGGTTGCGGGGTCAGGTGCCGCTGCCGCAGTTCGGGGAACCGTTGGATGCCACTGTGCAGCAGCGCGTACCCAGCCGCTGATCGACCGAGCTCGCCCGCCACCGCCACCGTGTCGCCGACCCGGGCGCCGTTGCGACACACCGGTTCCCGGCCGCCGAGATCACCCAGCACCGTGACCGATATCACCCACTGCGGTGCGCTGACCAGATCTCCCCCGGCGATGCTGGCGCCCAGCCGGCCTGCCTCGTCCCAGAGGCCGTCGGCCAGTTCCTCCGCGGCAGCCACCGAGGTACCCGACGGTGCGCCGAAGCCCACCACAAAGGCGGTGCTGCGACCGCCCATCGCTTCGATGTCGGCGGCGTTCTGGGCAATCGCCTTACGCCCGATGTCGTGCGGCGTCGACCAGTCCAGCCGGAAATGACGGTCCTCGACCAGCATGTCGGTGGAGACCACGACCCGGCCGTCCGCCGCCGTCACCACAGCCGCGTCATCGCCTGGGCCCAGGGTCACCGCGTCGGCTTGTGTGCGCCCGGCCACCAACCGGTCGATGACAACGAATTCCCCGGCTCCCGCCAGCGTGTCGCCGTTGTCGTCACCGGAATCGGTGCCGATGGTCTCGCCGGTCATGTGGCCTCCTGCCGGTCGGCTGCCGCGTCCTGAACCCGGACCCGACCTGCGGTACGTTTGGTGCCTGCGGCCAGCAGTTTATGCAGCGAGATGGAGGAGACCGCCGGTGGTGGAGGCTTACGTGCTGATCCAGACCGAGGTGGGCCGCGCCGAGGTCGTCGCCAAACAACTCGCAGGCCTGCCGGGCGTGGTGTCCGCGGAATACGTGACCGGGCCCTATGACGTGGTGTTGCGCATCAGTGCCGACACCTTGGCGGCGCTGCAGTCCGATGTGGTGCCCGCCGTGCAGCAGGTCCCCGGAATCACCCGGACCTTGACCTGCCCGATCGCCGACACCGGCCGGCCATAGAGTTGGTGGTGTGACTGACTCGAACGCCGTCGATGGACCGCCCCGCGCCTTGCTCATCGCGGCGATCGTCGTCGCGGTCTCGGTATTGATCACCGTCCTCGGTATCGCCGCGTCACGGCAGCAGTCCCCCGGGCAGCAGCCCGTGGCGATCCCGTCGATACCGGCTCCCCAGGCCGACAGCCAGCAGTGCCACGACCTGCTCAACGCGCTGCCCGAGCAGCTCGGCGATTTCCGTCGCGCGCCGACCGTCGATCCGACGCCGCCTGCCACCGCCGCGTGGCGCGCCGAGCCGGACACCGAGCCGGTCGTTCTGCGTTGTGGGCTGGAACGCCCCACCGATTTCGTCGTGGGCACGCCCCTGCAGGTGGTCGACGAGGTCCAGTGGTTCCGCGTGGGTGACACCGGTGTACCGAGCAGCGGGAACGACGCCGGTGATCAGGGCCGCAGCACGTGGTACGCGGTGGACCGCCCGGTGTACGTCGCGTTGACGTTGCCGGCCGGCTCGGGGCCGACACCCATTCAGCAGATCTCCGGTCAGATCGCCCGCACGATGGCGGCCCAGGAGCCGGCACCCGGTCAGCCGCGCTGAGGATCGCGTGCGCGGAAGGTTCAGCGCAGGCCGGTGCCGCGGGCGAGCGCGGTCTCGACCATCGCGGTCAGGAGGCTCGGATAGTCGACGCCGCTGGCCGCCCACATCCGCGGGAACATCGAGATGGTGGTGAATCCGGGCATGGTGTTGATCTCGTTGATCACCGGTCCGTCATCGGTGAGGAAGAAGTCGACACGGGCCAGCCCCTGGCAGTCGATCGCGTTGAAGGCACGCACGGCCAGCCGGCGGACCTCCTCGGACACGTCATCGTCGACCTTCGCGGGCACATCCAATTCGGCTGCGTCGACGAGATATTTGGTGGCGAAGTCGTAGAAGCCGTCCTCGCGTCCACGCACCCCGGCCACCCGGATCTCGCCCACCGTGCTGGCCTCGATCCGGCCGTCGGGGAACTCGAGCACACCGCACTCAAGTTCGCGGCCCGGCACCGCGGCCTCGACGATGACCTTCGGGTCGTGGCGACGCGCGAGCTCGATCGCCGCGGGCAGTTCGTCCCACGCCGCGACCCGGCTTACGCCGATCGAGGATCCGCCCCGGGCAGGCTTGACGAACACCGGCAGGCCGAGGTGTTCCCGCTGCTCCAGATCGAGGGTGGGGGCGTTCGGACGCAGCACCACGAAGTCGCCGATCGGCAGGCCCTCGGCGACCAGGAGCTTCTTGGTGAATTCCTTGTCCATCCCGGCGGCACTGGACAGCACGCCGGAGCCGACATACGGAATCCCGGCCAGCTCCAGCAGGCCCTGGATGGTCCCGTCCTCGCCATATGGGCCGTGCAGCACCGGGAAGACCACGTCGACGGCGGCCAGCAACTCACCGGGTCCGTTGCTCAGCGCCAGCAGCTGCCCACTGCGGTTGGGTGCGGCAGGCAGCGCCAGTTCGGTGCCCGATGTCTCGGTGACCTCGGGCAGCTCACCATCCGTGATCGCCAGGGTCTCGGGGCGTCCGTCGGTCAGCATCCACGAGCCGTCGGGGGTGATCCCCACGGCGACAACCTCGAACCGCTCCGGGTCGAGGTTGCGCAAGATGCTGCCCGCTGACACACACGAGATCGCGTGCTCCGAGCTACGCCCGCCGTAGACGACGGCGACGCGGGTACGGGATCCGGTCTGGTTGCGGCCTGTCACAACCTAGAGAGGCTACCGTCCCCGGCGGTGGACGCCTGTCGGCGCATCCTGACCTGGTCTTTCACGCGGCCAGCGCCTGCTCCACGTCGGCGATCAGGTCCTCGGTGTCCTCGATCCCGGCCGATATGCGGGCGAACCCGGCCGGCACCGGGTCACCCCACCGGGCCCGACGGTCGACCGAGGTGTGAATTCCGCCGAAGCTGGTCGACGCGATAAGTAGCGCGCTGCGTTGCACCAGGGCATGGACCGCGGCCTCATCGGCCAACTCGATCGACACCAATCCGCCGAACCGCTTCATCTGGGTGGCCGCCAGCTCGTGTGCCGGATCTGCGGGCAGCCCCGGGTAGCGCACCGAGCGCACCGCCGGATGGTTGCGCAGCATCAACGCCAGTGCCGCCGCGTTCTGGCACTGCCGTTCGAAACGCAACCCGGCACTGCCGAGGCTGCGTAGCACCAGCCAGGCCTCGAATGCACCCAGGATCGGCCCGGCCAGCAGCCGGTCCCGCTCCACGGCGGCCATCAGCTCGGGCTGGCTGCCCGCGACATAGCCCGCCACCAGATCGCTGTGCCCCGACAGTGATTTGGTGGCACTGGCCACCACCAGGTCGGCGCCGAGCGACAGCGGTTGCTGACCCAGCGGGGTGGCGGTGGTGTTGTCGACGACGAGGGTGGCGCCGCGCCCGCGGCAGGTCATCGCGAGCCGGTGCAGGTCGACGACGTCCAGGCCAGGATTGGCCGGTGTCTCGGCGAGCACCACATCGGCGCCAGCGGCAGCCTCGCAGATATCGGACACCCCGGCCTCGATCACCGTAATTCCTTGTGGTGCAAGATATTCGGCGGCGTACCGGCGGACCTGATAGTAGCCGTCCGCCGGCACCACGAGTGTGGTTCCGGGTTTGGCGAGCACCCGCAGGGCCGAGGTGATCGCAGCCATGCCGGACCCGAACGTCAGCGCGGTGGCCGCCCCCTCCAGCTCGGCGAGTGCCGATTCGAGTTGCCGCCACGACGGGTTGGAGCTGCGGCCGTAGGTGTCCATCGGCTCGGCTTCGTCGGGCGAGAGGTGATACGCCGACGCGGGCACCGGGATCGGCGCCACCGGCTGGCCCGGAACCGATTCCACACCAACAGCTTTGACACTCCGGGTGGAATCCCCGTACAAGCCGTCCATTGGTGCTACCTCCTCACGTCCGGAGGGCGCTACTCCGGTTTGGTGCTACGTCCGAGCAGTCCGGCGACTGCCTCGTGAACCGACAATCCCTTGTGGCACACCCGGTGCACGGCGTCGGTCAGCGGCATCTCGACACCGTAACTGGATGCCAGCGCCAGCACCGACTCACACGACGCCACCCCTTCGGCCACGTGCCCGCTCGCGGCGATCAATGCCGATTCCATGGTGCCGCCCTTGCCCAGTCGCTCACCGAAGGTGCGGTTACGGGAATGCCGGGAGGTACACGTGGCCACGAGGTCTCCGACGCCGGCCAGCCCGGCCAACGTGGCGGGAGTGGCACCCAGCGCGATCCCCAGCCGCATCACCTCGGCCAGGCCGCGGGTGATGATGGCGGCCACGGTGTTCTCTCCCAACCCGACTCCGACCGCCATGCCGCACGCGAGCGCGATGACGTTCTTGCAGGCCCCGCCCACCTCGGCGCCCACCACGTCGGCGTTGGTATAAGGCCGGAAGTATCCGGTGGCCAACGCCCGCTGCAGCGCGACCGCGCGTCCGGAGTCGCTGCATGCGACCACCGTGGCCGCGGGCTGCTCGTCGGCGATCTCGCTGGCCAGATTCGGCCCGGTCACCACCGCGACCCGCGACGGATCGGCCCCGGTCACCTGGACGATGACCTGGCTCATCCGCATCAGCGAGCCGAGCTCGATCCCCTTGGCCAGGCTGACCAGCGTCACGTCGTCGCCGATCAGATGCTTCCAGCCCTCCAGGTTCGCCCGCAGCTGCTGCGCCGGAACTCCGAGCAGCACCGTGCAGGCGCCGGCCAGCGCCTCGGCCGGGTCCGTGGTGGCGCGGATCGTCGGAGGCAGGACGACGTCACCGAGGTAACGACTGTTGGTATGCGTGGTGTTGATCTCGTCGGCGACCTCGGAGCGCCGAGCCCACATCGTCACCGGATTACCTGCGTCCGCCAGCACCTTGGCCAGCGCCGTCCCCCACGCACCGGCACCCATCACCGCAGCCTCTACCACCCGCTCACCCTATCCCGGCGGCTGCGCCACTCGCCTCCGCCGGGAGGGCTGGCAGGATGAACCCATGAGCGGCTCCCGAAGCGACAACGCCGCAGCAGCAACGCAGGCCGCTGACGTCACCCTGGTGATCGCGGTGAAACGGCTGTCGGCCGCCAAAACCCGGCTGGCGCCCATCTTCTCCGCGCCTACCCGCGAGGCGGTGGTGCTGGCGATGCTCGTCGACACCGTCACCGCCGCCTCCTCCATCGCCCCGGTCACCGTCGTCACGCCCGACGAGACCGCGGCCGACGCCGCCAGGCAGCTCGGCGCCGGGGTGTTGATGGACCCGACACCGCCCGGCCACCGTGACCCGCTCAACAACGCCATCACCGCGGCCGAGGCCGAGCTGCGCAGCAGCGCACCCAATATCGTTGTTCTCCAAGGGGATCTGCCTGCTCTGCAACCCCAGGAGCTGGCCGAGGCACTGACCCTGGCCCGCGGCTATCAACGCAGTTTCGTCGGAGACCGGCACGGCACCGGCACTTCGGCGCTGTTCGCGTTCGGCACTTCGCTCGCTCCGCACTTCGGATCCGATTCGGCTGCGCGCCATCGACACTCCGGCGCGATCGAACTCACCGGCGCCTGGCCCGGTCTGCGCTGCGACATCGACACACCCGACGATCTTCAGGCGGCGCGACGCCTCGGGGTCGGAGCCGCCACCGCCCGCACCCTCGGCAGGCACGCCAGTAGGTAGCCGTGCACCCCGGGCATAGGGAATGATCGGACAGATGAGCGAAGCCACCGAAGCCGAGCCAGGTACCCGGTCGAACAACTCCCAACGGGACACCACCTCAACCGCATCGGGGCCCTCTATCGAGTCGGCGACACCCGAGGCGCCACCGGCGGCCACCTCGCCGGCCGTGGACAACGCGCTGCCCGAGGATCGCTACCTCAACCGCGAATTGAGTTGGTTGGACTTCAACGCCCGGGTGCTCGCCCTGGCCGCCGACCCGTCGCTGCCGTTGCTCGAGCGGGCAAAGTTCCTGGCGATCTTCGCGTCCAACCTCGACGAGTTCTACATGGTCCGGGTGGCGGGGCTCAAACGGCGCGACGAGATGGGACTGTCGGTGCGCTCGGCCGACGGCCTGTCTCCACGCGAACAGCTGCGCCGCATCAACGAACGCACCCAGCAGATCGCCAACCGGCACGCCAACGTGTTCCTCAGCTCGGTACGCCCGGCGCTGGCCGAAGAGGGCATCATCATCGTCAACTGGGCCCAGCTCGACGAAGCCGAACGCGCCAAGCTCTCCACCTACTTCCACGAGCAGGTGTTCCCGGTGCTCACCCCGCTGGCGGTGGACCCGGCTCATCCGTTCCCGTTCGTGAGCGGGCTGAGCCTGAACCTGGCGATCACGGTCAAGCATCCCGAGGACGGCGGGCAGCACTTCGCCAGGATCAAGGTGCCCGACAACGTCGGGCGCTTCGTGCAGTTGAGCGCGCCGGCCGACGGGTCGACCGTGGTGCGGTTCCTGCCGATGGAGGAACTCATCGCGGCATTCCTGCCGGTGTTGTTCCCGGGTCTGGAGATCGTCGAGCACCACGCATTCCGGATCACCCGCAACGCCGACTTCGAGGTCGAAGAGGATCGCGACGAGGATCTGCTGCAGGCACTCGAGCGCGAACTGGCGCGCCGTAGGTTCGGCTCGCCGGTGCGATTGGAAGTGTCCGACGACATGACCGAGAGCATGCTCGAACTGCTGTTGCGCGAACTGGATGTGGCGCCAGGCGATGTCATCGAGGTGCCCGGCCTCCTCGATCTGTCGGCCCTGTGGCAGATCTACGACGTGGACCGGCCCGCACTCAAAGACCGGCCGTTCGTGCCCGCCACCCCACCGGCTTTCGGCGAGCGCGAGACGCCGAAGAGCATTTTCTCCACCCTGCGCGACGGGGATGTGCTGGTGCATCACCCGTATGACTCGTTCTCCACCACGGTGCAACGCTTCATCGAGCAGGCCGCTGCCGACCCCAACGTGCTCGCGATCAAACAGACGCTGTACCGCACCTCGGGCGATTCGCCGATCATCAACGCACTCATCGACGCCGCCGAGGCCGGCAAGCAGGTGGTCGCACTCGTCGAGATCAAGGCCCGCTTCGACGAACAGGCCAACATCAAGTGGGCCCGGGCACTGGAACAGGCCGGGGTACACGTGGTCTACGGGCTGATCGGCCTCAAGACGCACTGCAAGACCTGCCTCGTGGTGCGGCGTGAGGGGTCGGCCATCCGGCGTTACTGCCACATCGGCACCGGCAACTACAACCCGAAAACCGCGCGGCTGTATGAAGACGTGGGGTTGCTCACCGCCGATCCGGACATCGGCGCCGACCTCACGGATCTGTTCAATTCACTGACCGGCTACTCGCGCAAGGACAGCTACCGCAACCTGCTGGTGGCTCCGCGCGGCGTGCGTAAGGGCATCATCGAGCGCATCGACCGCGAGATCGCCGCCCATCACGAGGGTGCCACGACCGGAATCCGGTTGAAGGCCAACGCACTCGTCGACGAGCAGGTGATCGACGCGCTGTACCGGGCCTCACAGGCCGGCGTGCCGGTCGAGATCGTGGTGCGGGGCATCTGCGCCCTCCGCCCGGGGGTGCCCGGATATTCGGACAACATCAGGGTGCGGTCGATCCTCGGGCGCTTCCTCGAGCACTCGCGGATTATTCATTTCCGCGCCATCAACGAGTTCTGGATCGGCAGCGCCGACATGATGCATCGTAATCTCGATCGCCGTGTCGAAGTGATGGCACAGGTCAAGGATCCGAGGCTGACCGCCCAACTCAACGAGGTATTCGAGTCCGCGATGGATCCGGCCACCCGGTGCTGGGAGTTACGACACGACGGTCACTGGACGGCACTGCCCCAGGAAGGGCAGACCGTTCGCGACCACCAGGTGTCGCTGATGGAACGTCACCGGCACCCCTGATCCCACCTGGCCCTGGCCGGTGAATGACCTGCAGGAGTTGAGGTGTCGAACGACAGCACGACAGCAGCGAAGCCGGGCAACAAGCTCGTGCCCGCAGCCGGCGCCGTGTTGTGGCGCGGCGGTGAGGATGCCGCGGGAGCGCCCGTGACCGAGGTGGCCGTGATCCACCGTCCGCGCTACGACGACTGGTCGCTGCCCAAGGGCAAGGTCGAGTTCGACGAGACCGATCCGGTGGCCGCAGTCCGCGAGGTCCACGAGGAGACCGGCTACACCGCACTGCTCGGGCGTCGGCTCGGCTCGATCGCATATGACATTCCGCAGGGAACCAAACGGGTTTGGTATTGGGCCGCCCGCGCGACGGGCGGGGACTTCACCCCCAACGACGAGGTGGACAAGTTGATCTGGCTGCCGGTGGAATCGGCGATGGATCAACTGATCTACCCGCATGACCGAAAGGTGTTGCGCCGCTTCGCAAAACAGCCGCCGGACACCAAGACGGTACTCATCGTCCGGCACGGAACGGCCGGGCGGCGATCCCGTTTCAAGGGCGACGACCGCAAGCGCCCGCTCGACAAGAAGGGGCGGGCGCAGGCCGAAGCCTTGGTCGCCCAACTACTGGCATTCGGTGCCACAACGCTTTACGCGGCCGATCGGCTGCGCTGCCACCAGACCCTGGAGCCTCTGGCCCAGGAACTCGGGGTGGACATTCACAATGAGCCGGCGCTGACCGAAGAGGCATACAACTCCGACCACAAGGCCGGCCGCAACCGGGTGCTCGAGCTCGCGACCCGGGCAGGCACCCCGGTGATCTGCACACAGGGCAAGGTGATTCCCGATCTCGTCTCGTGGTGGTGCGCGCGCTCACAGGTCCGCCCCCAGACCACGGGAAATCGCAAGGGCAGCACGTGGGTGATGTCAATGGCAGACGGTCACCTGGTCGCCGCGGACCACCTGGGTAGTCCCCTGCCCGCCGGCGGCTAGATCCACACGAGAAAAGACACGTCGTGAGCTCACTTACCGCTCACGACGTGCCTTTACCGTAATTACTTGCGGCCCTCGCCTTGGTCGCGGCCTTCTTGGCGGGCGCCTTGGTCGCGGCCTTCTTGGCCGGTGCCTTGGTCGCCGCCTTCTTCGCGGGTGCCTTGGTCGCGGCCTTCTTGGCCGGTGCCTTGGTCGCCGCCTTCTTCGCCGGTGCCTTGGTCGCGGCCTTCTTCGCGGGCGCCTTGGTCGCGGCCTTCTTCGCCGGTGCCTTCTTGGCCGCCACCTTCTTGGCCGGCGCCTTCTTGGCGACGGTCTTCTTGGCAGCGGTGCGCTTGGCCGGGCCTGCGGTCACACCGCGCTTGACGGCGGGGCCGTCAGACGGGAGACGCTGCGCCCCAGAGACAACCGCCTTGAACTGAGCGCCCGGACGGAAAGCCGGCACCGAGGTGGGCTTGACCTTCACCGTCTCGCCGGTACGCGGGTTGCGCGCCACACGGGCAGCGCGGCGGCGCTGCTCGAAGACACCGAAGCCGGTGATCGTGACACTGTCACCCTTGTGCACCGCGCGGACGATGGTGTCCACAACGTTCTCCACCGCGGCGGTAGCCTGCCGACGATCGGTGC
This sequence comes from Mycolicibacterium porcinum, assembly GCA_001942045.1. Taxonomy (GTDB): domain Bacteria; phylum Actinomycetota; class Actinomycetes; order Mycobacteriales; family Mycobacteriaceae; genus Mycobacterium; species Mycobacterium porcinum_A. The sequence goes on along the minus strand of MSTD01000038.1, from coordinate 36,646 downwards.
CCAGTTTGGTTGTGAGTACGTCGATGAGCTCCGCTTTGTTCATCCAAAACCTCCGAAACCAGTGGTCCTCCTTGGACCGACTAGAGGACACGGTAAACCCTGTGACCACTGATTTCCAAGAGCCACGCGCAATTTCAGGCGTAGCTAGCGAACAATCCGGCAATCCGCTTGCCCCACTTGGACTCCGCCAGGCTGGGTCCAGAACCGGTTTGGCAGGCGGCGAATTCGGGTGCCGAAGCACCCGTACAAGGCCCTCGATCAGGCCGGCAGAGTGCGCGGCTTCCAGGCCGGCCTGCGCTCCTCGTAGTCCTCGATCGAGGAGAGTTTCCGCAGCGTAAGGCCTATATCGTCGAGTCCCTCGAGCAGCCGCCAGGCCGTGTAGTCGTCAATTCTGAACGGCACCACAACCGTTCCGGCGACGATATTTCGATCTTGAAGATTCACAGTGATTTCCAGCCCCGGATTCTGCTCGATCAGCTTCCATAAGAGCTCGACATCGTCTTGGGCGACTTCTGCCGCCAATAGCCCGGCCTTGCCGGCGTTGCCGCGGAAAATGTCGGCGAAACGAGACGAGATAACCACCCGGAAGCCATAGTCCATGAGCGCCCAGACGGCATGTTCGCGTGAAGATCCGGTACCGAAATCGGGCCCCGCGACCAACACCGAGCCTTTGTCGAATGGCGGGAGATTCAGAATGAACGACGGATCCGAGCGCCAGGCGGCGAACAATCCGTCCTCGAAACCCGTTCGGGTAACCCGCTTCAAATAGACGGCGGGGATGATCTGATCGGTGTCGACATTCGACCGTCGCAGGGGGACGCCGATGCCGGTGTGAGTGTTGAACGCTTCCATTTTTATGTTCCTCTCAGCGGGACGCGGCAGGCAGATCTGCGGGGGACGCCAGTTTTCCGCGCACCGCGGTGGCCGCCGCGACGGCTGGCGACACCAGGTGGGTGCGGCCGCCCTTGCCCTGTCGGCCTTCGAAATTCCGGTTGGACGTCGAGGCGCAGCGCTGCCCCGGTGACAGTTGATCGGGGTTCATGCCCAGACACATCGAGCAGCCCGCCTGACGCCATTCGGCGCCCGCGGCGGTGAATATCTGGTCGAGACCTTCCGATTCGGCCTGGGCCCGGACCCGCATCGAGCCCGGCACGACCAACATCCGCACCCCGTCGGCGACCTTGCGATCGCGCAGTACGTCGGCGACCACCCGCAGGTCCTCGATCCGGCCGTTGGTGCAGGACCCGACGAACACGGTGTCCACGGCGATGTCGCGCATGGCCATACCGGGTCGAAGATCCATGTAGGCCAAAGCCTTCTCCGCCGCCTGACGGTCGGCGTCGTCGCCCATCAACTCCGGATCGGGGACCGAAGCGGACAGCGGCACGCCCTGCCCCGGGTTGGTGCCCCACGTCACGAACGGGCTCAGCGTGGCGGCGTCGAGGTAGACCTCGGTGTCGAATTCGGCGCCCTCATCGGTACGCAACTGGCTCCAGGCGGCGACGGCGGCGTCCCAATCGGCACCCTTGGGTGCGTGCGGGCGACCCTTCAGGAATTCGAAGGTGGTCTCGTCCGGCGCGACCATGCCGGCGCGAGCACCGGCCTCGATGCTCATGTTGCAGATCGTCATCCGGCCTTCCATGGACAGCGCCTCGATGGCACTGCCCCGGTATTCGATGACGTGTCCCTGCCCGCCGCCGGTGCCGATCTTGGCGATCACGGCCAGGATGATGTCCTTGGCGCTCACCCCGGGCGGCAGTACGCCGTCGACGTTGACCGCCATGGTCTTGAACGGCTTGAGCGGCAGTGTCTGCGTGGCCATCACGTGTTCGACCTCGGAGGTGCCGATGCCCATCGCGATGGCGCCGAATGCGCCGTGCGTCGAGGTATGGCTGTCCCCGCATACCACCGTCATGCCCGGCTGCGTCAGTCCCAGCTGCGGTCCGATGATGTGCACGATGCCTTGTTCGGCATCACCCATGGGGTGCAGTCGAATGCCGAATTCCTCGCAGTTGCGCCGCAATGTCTCGACCTGGGTGCGCGAAACCGGGTCCGCGATCGGCTTGTCGATGTCGACCGTGGGCACGTTGTGGTCCTCGGTGGCGATCGTCAGGTCGGGCCGCCGCACCGGACGGCCCGCCAACCGCAGGCCGTCGAACGCCTGCGGGCTGGTGACCTCGTGCACGAGATGCAGGTCGATGTAGATCAGGTCGGGCTCTTTGGCCGCGCCCTCTCCCTCACCGCGCGCCACGACGTGGTCGTCCCAAACCTTTTCGGCCAGGGTGCGCGGCTTCACGGATGTTTGTGTCGATTGGTCCATCGCTACTTCTCGATTCGATTAACGGCAACGCGGGCTTGCATCAAGAGTCCGCCAGGGCTGGGAGCTACTGTCGCCATCTCACCTGTCATCTCACAATGCGAGACGCTAGTATCTCTCTGTGAGAAATGATAGCGGCATCGGCGTTCTCGACAAAGCCGTGGGTGTGCTGCACACCGTGGCCGAGTCACCTTGCGGGCTGGCCGAACTCTGCGAACGCACCGGGCTCCCCCGGGCGACCGCTCACCGGCTGGCGGCCGGCCTGGAAACCCACCGTCTCCTGGCCCGCGATGGCGACGGGCGCTGGCGCCTGGGCCCGGCACTGACCGAATTGGCCTCCCACGTCAACGATCCGCTCCTGGCGGCCGGGGCCGCGGTCCTGCCCCGCCTTCGTGAGATCACAGGCGAGAGCGTGCAGCTGTACCGGCGCGAGGGCCAATCCAGGGTCTGCGTCGTGGCATTGGAACCACCGGCCGGGTTGCGCGACACCGTTCCGGTCGGCACCCATCTGCCGATGACGGCCGGCTCGGGAGCCAAAGTGCTACTGGCCTACGCCGACCCGGCCACCCAGCAGGCCGTGCTGCCTGCCGCCAAGTTCACCGATCGCACCCTGGCCGAGGTCCGCAAGCGTGGGTGGGCACAGAGCGCCGCCGAGCGTGAGCCCGGTGTGGCCAGCGTCTCGGCCCCGGTGCGCGACGGGCGCGGTGCCGTGATCGCCGCGGTGTCGGTGTCCGGGCCCATCGACCGCATGGGCCGGCGGCCCGGCGCCCGCTGGGCCGCCGATCTGCTCGCCGCCGCCGAAGCGCTCACCCGCCGACTGTGAGGCGAATCTCAGCACGCGGCGGACGCGCCGGGCCCGGCGTGGGAGTGACGTTCGACACCCGGCGCGGGAACCCACTTCCGGGGCAGGTTCCGGACAACGCAAAAGCGCCCAGTTCGTAAGAACTGGGCGCTTTTACCTCTGTACCCCCGATGGGATTCGAACCCACGCTACCGCCGTGAGAGGGCGGCGTCCTAGGCCGCTAGACGACGGGGGCTAGAACTTCCGGATGGTCAGCATAGCTTAGGCGGTCGTACTCACCTAATCCGGCTGAACCGCTCCGGATGGCTGGGGTACCAGGACTCGAACCTAGAATGGCTGAACCAGAATCAGCTGTGTTGCCAATTACACCATACCCCATTAATTGCCCATCACCGCAGGTCACGGGCAATTTTCGATCCGATCGGCTCGGCGGGGGCATCCCCGCTTCGCTTTCCGGGCCGACGAGCAGACTACCAAAGATTTTCGGTGGTCTTTACCAAGGCCCCTCGGCCCGGCCGGTCAGAGCGCGGCCCGGGCGGCCCGCAACCGCGCCAGGCTGCGGTCGGCTCCGAGCAGTTCCATCGACTCGAACAACGGCGGGCTGATCGTCGCGCCTGTGACAGCGACCCGGATCGGTCCGAACGCCTTACGGGGCTTGAGCTCCAGACCCTCCAGAAGCGCCGCCTTGAGCGCAGCCTCGATGTTGGCGGTGTTCCACTCGTCGACGCCCTCCAAGGCGCTCAGCGCCGCGTCCAGGACCGGCGCGGCCCCCTCCCGCAGTTCCTTGGCGGCGGCCTTCTCGTCGATCTCGTAGGAGCCGTCGTCGAAGAACTTCAGCAGCCCCCACGCATCGCCGAGCACGACGATGCGGGTCTGGATCAGCGCGGCGGCTTCGGCGAACGCGGCGTCGTCCAGGCCGGTGTCGTGGCCGTGCGCATCGAGATAGGCCCGCAGCCGTGCGGTGAAATCCTCGGGCGTGAGCAGCCGGATGTGCTCGGCGTTGATCGCGTCGGCCTTCTTCTGGTCGAACCGCGCCGGGTTGGAGTTGACGTCGGCCACGTCGAAGGCGGCCACCATCTCGTCGAGGCTGAACACGTCGTGGTCGTCAGCGATCCCCCAGCCCAGCAGCGCCAGGTAGTTCAGCAGCCCCTCGGGCAGAAAGCCGCGGTCGCGGTGCAGGAACAGATTCGACTGCGGATCACGCTTGGACAGCTTCTTGTTGCCCTCGCCGAGAACGCTTGGCAGATGGGCGAATTCCGGCACCCGCTCAGCGACGCCGATCCGCATCAGCGCCCGATACAGGGCGATCTGACGCGGCGTCGAGGGCATGATGTCCTCGCCGCGCAGCACGTGGGTGATCTTCATCATCGCGTCGTCGACCGGATTGACCAAGGTGTACAACGGGTCTCCGTTGGCCCGCGTGATCGCGAAATCGGGCACCGAGCCCGCCGGGAAGCTCACCGGGCCACGCACCAGATCGGTCCAGCCGAGGTCCTCGTCGGGCATCCGCAAGCGCAGCACAGGCTTACGCCCCTCGGCCGCGAACGCCGCGCGCTGCTCGTCGGTGAGGGTGCGATCAAAATTGTCGTATCCCAGCTTGGGGTTCCGGCCTGCCGCGTGGTGACGGGCCTCGACCTCTTCTGGCGTCGAATATGCCTCGTAGACCTCGCCGGCCTCCAGCAGGCGCGCGATCACGTCACGGTAGATCTCGCTGCGCTGCGACTGCCGGTAGGGCTCGTACGGACCGCCGACCTCGGGCCCCTCGTCCCAGTCCAGGCCCAGCCACCGCAGGGCATCGAGGATAGCGGCGTAGCTCTCGTCACTGTCCCGCGCGGCGTCGGTGTCCTCGATGCGGAAGACGAAGGTGCCACCGGTATGGCGGGCGTACGCCCAGTTGAACAGTGCGGTGCGCACCAACCCGACGTGCGGGGTTCCGGTCGGCGACGGGCAGAACCTCACCCTGACATGTGAATCGGTCATCATTTTCCTTTACGCACAACGGGATTGGTGAGGGTGCCGATGCCCTCGACGGTGACGCTGACGGTGTCCCCATCTTCGATGGGGCCGACGCCTTCGGGGGTTCCGGTGAGGATCAGATCGCCCGGCAGCAGCGTCATCACCGCCGAGACCCACTCGACGATGGCCCCGATGTCGTGGATCATCAGCGAGGTTCGGCTGAGCTGTCGCACTTCGCCGTTCACCTCGGTGCGGATCTCCAGGTCGGAGGAGTCGAGGTCGGTGACGATCCACGGGCCCACCGGGCAGAAGGTGTCATGGCCCTTCGCCCGCATCCACTGACCGTCCTTGGCCTGCTGATCGCGCGCCGAGATGTCGTTGGCGATGGTGTAGCCCAGGATGTTCTCGGCCGCGCGCGCGGCGGGCACGTCCTTGCAGGGCCGCCCGATGACGATGGCCAGCTCGCCCTCGTGGTGAACGGGATTGGCGTCGGCCGGCAGTTGGATCGGCACGTTGGGGCCGATGATCGCCGTGTTGGGTTTGAGGAAGATCACCGGATCCTCGGGAGCTACCGCGCCCATCTCCGCGGCATGGGCCTCGTAGTTCTTCCCCATGCAGACGACCTTGCTGGCCAGGATGGGTGCGAGCAGCCGGACATCGGCCAGCGGCCAGCTCCGTCCGGTGAAGTTGGGATTACCGAACGGATGCTCGGCGATCTCTTTGCAGACGGCATCGGCGCCGTCGCCTTCGACACTGACGAAAGCGACGCCGTCGGGACTGGCGATTCGACCTAAGCGCATTTTGACCAGGGTAGTGCGCAGCGTCTTGCCACCAGCGTCGACGCCTCCGGTCCGCTTCGGTCAGTCTCCGGCGAACGCCGCGGCCAGGAAGGGTGTGGAGTCCGGAATCGAGGCCAGCACGGTGCCCGAGTGATCCTCGTCGGGATAGACCTTGAGTGTGACGTCCTGCCCGTTGGCGCGCAGCTGATCGGCCAGCTGCTGTGACATGTTCGGCGGGACATCGCGGTCCAGGAGGCCGACGCCGAGAAAGATCGGCCGGTCGTACCCGCTGGTCGGTGTTCCCATGTAGGCATCGAGAGCTTCGGCGAGGCCGGGGCGGGTGGCCAACGGCGCGCGGAAGTACGCGGTCGGCGTCAGACCGGCGAGCTGCTCGTCGAGTGCGGGCTTGCACAGCGTTTCCGCCTTGTTGACCGCGTCCAGCCCGACCGGGGTGAGCACGCTGTCGACGTCGAGATCGGGGCGTGCCTCGCGTAACCCGGCGAGGATGTAACCCGTGTAGCTGTTGGCCGCGGGCCCGAGATTCGGCGGCAGCACCATGTCCGGGCCCGACTGTTCGACGATGCTCTGGACGTTGAACGGCGTCCCGGTGGCGACCACACCGCGGTAGTCCAGGCCGGTGCCGCGGCTGAATTCGGTGGCCCAGCGCGCACTGTTGACCGCGGCGCCGCCACCCTGGGACTGACCGACGATGGCCCATTTCGGCGACAACGGCAGGTCCATCTGGTGCATCGCGATCACCGAGTCGACGACGCTGTGGGCGGTGGCCACGCTGTTGAGGTAGCTCATCAGTCCCGGAGTGCCCAGTCCGGCGTAGTCCGAGCCGACGACGGCGTAACCCTGGTCGAGCCAATGGGTCAGGTATTCGGCATCCCGCGCGCTGCGCGGCTGGGCCGACGGCGCGCAGTCGTCGCCGAGTCCGACCGTGCCGTGCGCCCAGGCGATGGTCGGCCAGCCACCCTCCGGGGCCTGACCGTGCGGAAGGAACACCGCGGCGGTACTGAGTGCGGCCGCATCGTGTTGATCGACAGTCGAATAGAGGATGCGATAGGCGCTGGCCGCGCCCGGTACCGACAGTGCGGGGTCCAGCGAGACCGTCTCGATCAGGGTGCCGGCCACCGGAATCGGCGCGTCGTAGTGACGCGCATCCAGACCTGACCAGTTCGGCGCGGCCGCCGTCGCGGTCGGCGCTGTCACGAGTCCACACGTCAGCAGAACGGTTGCCGTCAACCACCTCAACTTCACCGCCACAGCCTAAGGGAGCTGCCGCACGTCTCATATATTGGAATAGAAGTTCAATATATTGGGACATCCGTGAAACGATGCACCCATGCCCGTTTCGTCCATCAGCACGTTTCGCCGTTGGTCGATGTTGGCGATCGCCCTGACTGCGACCACCTGTGCCAACGTCTTCATCAACGGCGCGGCGTTCCTCATCCCCACCCTGCACGCCGAGCGCGGCCTGGATCTGGCCAAAGCCGGTCTGCTGTCGTCGATGCCGAGCTTCGGGTTGGTGCTCACGTTGATCGCCTGGGGGTACATCGTGGACCGGGTCGGCGAACGGATCGTGCTGACGGTGGGTTCTGCGCTGACCGCCGCCGCGGCGTTCGGCGCGGCCGCCGCCCATTCCCTGGTCGCCGTCGGCATTTTCCTACTCCTGGGCGGAATGGCCGCGGCCAGCAGCAATTCGGCGAGCGGGCGGGTCGTGGTCGGCTGGTTCCCACCCGAACAACGCGGGTTGGCGATGGGAATCCGGCAGACCGCAACGCCTCTGGGAGTCGGCTTGGGCGCGTTGGTGATTCCGCGTCTGGCCGAATCACACGGGGTGGCAACGGCATTGCTGTTCCCCGCGATCGTGTGCGTGCTGTCAGCGGTGATCTGCGCTGTGGGCGTGCTGGATCCGCCACGCCCGCCGCGCCACGAGGCACCGGCCGAACATCTGGCCAACCCGTACCGGGGCTCAAACGTGTTGTGGCGCATCCACGCGGTGTCGGTGCTGCTGGTGGTGCCTCAGGGCTTGGTGTGGACGTTCACGCTGGTGTGGTTGATGAGCGACCGGGGCTGGTCGGCGGCGTCGGCGGGGACGCTGGTGACGATCGCCCAATTGTTGGGTGCGGCAGGGCGGATCGCGGCGGGCCGGTGGTCCGATGTCGTCGGGCAACGGCTGCGGCCCATCCGGACGATCGCGTTGGCCGCGGCAGCGACGATGGGGCTGCTGGCCCTCACCGATTGGCTGGGCTCACCGATCAGCGTCGCCCTGATCGTGATCGCCTCGGTGATCACGGTGTCGGACAACGGTTTGGCGTTCACCGCCATCGCTGAGATCGCCGGCCCGTTCTGGAGCGGACGTGCCCTGGGCACGCAGAACACCAGCCAGCACCTGGCCACGGCCAGTTCGGCGCCGTTGTTCGGTGCGCTGATCGGGGTGGCGGGCTACCCCGCGGCGTTCGCGGTGTGTGCGTTGTTGCCGTTGATCGCGGTGCCGTTGGTTCCGGCTGATCAGCGCTTGCCCGAAGAGCAATCAGCTCACTGATCCCGCTCGCCCATGTCCCCCGTTCCCGGGATTCCGTCGGCAAGGCCGTACTGCAGGTAGACAATCCCGTTCGGGCTGGCCACCGGCGGCTGCAGCAGTGTGACATTGGTGGGCACCGAACCCCCGTCGAACACTTTCTTCCCGGCTCCCAGCATGATCGGGTGCAGCCACAGGTCGAGGCGATCAAAGAGCTTCTCGCGCAGCAGCGTCTGGACCAGATTCAGGCTTCCGACGACCTTCACATGTTCGTGCCAGTCCCGGATCTCCCGCACCGCGGCGACAAGATCCGGGCCTACCTGCTCGGAACCCGCCCAGGAGAGATCAGGCGTGCCGCGGGACGCCACGTACTTCGGGATGCTGTTGAACAGCGTGCCGAATTCGTCGGTTTGGTGCGGCCAGTACGCGGCGAAGATGTCGTACGTCCGGCGTCCGAGCAGAAGGGCATCGGCACCCTCGTACGCTGCACCGACCTGTTGGCCCGAAACCTCGTCGATCAGCGGAGCCTGCCAGCCGCCGAACGAGAACCCCTCCGGGTCTTCGTCAGGGCCGCCGGGCGCTTGCGCGACGAGGTCCAGGGTGGCGAACAGTTCGATTTCGATGAGTCCCATGCCCATACCGACCCGTGGGCGTTCACAAACTCATCGCCCAGCCGCCGAGTGTGCACTGAGAGCGTCGAACTGCGGGAAATCACGCGCTGAGTGCACGCTCGGACACCAGACGCGCTGAGCCGCTGACTAGCACGGGCCATCGATCGTTGACGCTGCGATGAGGGCGCAGAAGTGCGAGTAGCACCCGCCCTCACCGCAGAGTCGACGCCGAAAAACTACAGCAGCGACAGGATGCGCTCGCCGACCTCGCTGGTCGAGAGCTTCGCGTCGCCGCGCGTGGCCAGGTGCTCGCCGACGGCCTTGTCGACGCGCGCCGCGGCCTCGGTCTCACCGAGATGCGTCAGCAGCAGCGCCACGCTCATCACCGCGGCGGTCGGATCGGCGATCCCCTGCCCCGCGATGTCGGGTGCGCTGCCGTGCACGGGCTCGAACATCGACGGGTTGGTACCTGTCGCATCGATATTGCCGCTGGCGGCCAGCCCGATACCGCCGGAGACCGCGGCCGCCAGGTCGGTGATGATGTCGCCGAACAGGTTGTCGGTGACGATCACGTCGAACCGGCCCGGGTCGGTGACCATGTGGATGGTGGCGGCATCGATGTGCTGGTACGCCGTCTCGACGTCCGGGTACTCCGCGCCGATCTCGTCGACGGTGCGCTTCCACAGCGAGCCGGCGAATGCCAGCACGTTGTTCTTGTGCACCAGGGTCAGGTGCTTGCGCCGTGTGCGGGCCTTCTCGAAGGCGTAACGCACCACGCGCTCCACACCGAACCGCGTGTTGGTGGACACCTCGGTGGCGACCTCGTGCGGGGTGTCGACCCGGATCGCGCCGCCCGTACCGGTGTAGGGACCTTCGGTGCCCTCGCGTACCACCACAAAGTCGATCTCCGGGTTACCGGCCAGCGGGCTGGAAACCCCGGCGAACAACTTCGACGGCCGCAGGTTCACGTGATGGTCCAAAGCGAACCGCATGTTGAGCAACAGGCCGCGCTCAAGCACACCGCTGGGCACCGACGGATCGCCGATGGCGCCCAACAGGATTGCGTCGTAGCCCTTGAGCTCGTCGACGAAGCCTTCGGGCAAAGTCTCACCGGTCGCGTGGTAGCGCCGTGCACCCAGGTCGTACTCGGTGCGGTCCACGCCGGGCAGGACCGCGTCGAGCACCTTCAGCGCCTCGGCGATGACCTCGGGACCGATGCCGTCACCGGCGATTACCGCGAGTTTCATGACAGGTCGACCACTTCCAGCGTCGTGGCGTCAACCGCAGCAGCGATCGCGGAGCGCACATCTTCGGGCACATCGGTATCCAGGCGCAGCATCACGATGGCGCTGTCACCTTCGACGTCCTGACTCAGCTGCGCGGCCAGGATGTTGACGTTCGCCCCGCCCAGCAGGGTGCCGATCTTGCCCAGGGCACCCGGCTGATCGTTGTAGTGGACGATGAGGTTGTAGCCCTCGGCGCGCAGGTCGAAATTGCGCCCGTTGATCTGGACGATCTTCTCCACCAGCTGCGGCCCGGACAGCGTGCCCGCGACGTTCACCGCGCTGCCGTCGGCGTGCACCACACGCACGTCGACCACACTGCGGTGGTTCGGGCTCTCGCTGGCGGTGCTGATCTCGGATGCCACCCCACGGTCGGCAGCCAGCGTCGGCGCGTTGACGAACGTCACCTGCTCGTCGACCACCGTGGAGAACAGCCCGCGCAGCGCCGACAAACGCAGAATCTCAACGTCTTCCGACGCCAGCTCGCCACGCGCCTGCACGGTCAGCGACACCGGAGCCGCATCGGACAGGGCACCGGCCAGCAGACCGAGCTTGCGCACCAGGTCGAGCCACGGCGCCACCTCTTCGCCGACGGC
>MSTD01000038.1:0-25765 GCA_001942045.1 Mycolicibacterium porcinum | reverse complement strand
GACGTTGACGGCGTCCGGCACGAACTCACCGGCGAGAGCGAGCTTCACGCTGGCGGCGACGTCGGTTCCGGCCCGGTCCTGCGCCTCTGCGGTCGAGGCCCCCAGGTGCGGGGTGACGACGACCTGCGGCAGCTCGAACAGCGGGCTGTCGGTGCACGGTTCGGTCGAGAAGACGTCCAGACCGGCGGCACGCACGTGGCCGCTGGTGATGGCGTCGGCCAGGGCCTGCTCATCGATCAGGCCACCGCGGGCGGCGTTCACGATGATGACGCCCGGCTTGGTCTTGGCCAGGTTCTCCTTGCCGAGCAGGCCGGCGGTCTCCTTGGTCTTGGGCAGGTGCACCGAGATGAAGTCGGCGCGGCCGAGCAGCTCGTCCAGCGGCAGCAACTCGATACCGAGCTGGGCGGCGCGGGCCTGCGAGACATAGGGGTCGTAGGCCACGATGTGCGCGCCGAAGGCGGCCAGGCGCTGTGCCACCAGCTGACCGATGCGGCCCAGGCCGACGACGCCGACGGTCTTGTCGAAGATCTCGACACCCGAGAAGGACGACCGCTTCCAGGTGTGCTCGCGCAGGGTCGCATCGGCCGCGGGGATCTGCCGGGCGGTGGCCAGCAGCAGGGCCAGGGCGTGCTCGGCGGCACTGTGGATGTTGGAGGTCGGCGCGTTGACCACGAGCACCCCGCGGGCGGTGGCGGCGTCGACGTCGACGTTGTCCAGGCCGACGCCCGCGCGGGCGACGATCTTGAGTTTGGGGGCCGCGGCGATGACCTCTGCGTCCACCGTGGTGGCGGAACGCACCAGGAGCGCATCGGCTTCGGGCACGGCAGCGAGCAGCTTCTCGCGGTCCGGACCGTCGACCCACCTGACCTCTACCTGGTCGCCAAGTGCGGCGACGGTCGATTCCGCGAGCTTGTCGGCAATCAAAACAACGGGAAGACTCACGCGGACAGCCTAATGTGTGCGCTCTACCACAGCCGAACCGCGTGCGGTGTACTGATGGGCGTGGACGTCACAATCGTCGGCAGCGGCCCCAACGGTCTGTCCGCCGCCGTCATCTGCGCCCGAGCCGGATTGTCGGTACGCGTCATCGAAGCACAGCCCACCGCTGGTGGCGGCGCGCGTACCTTGGGCGACCCGGAGTTTCCCGGCGTCAGCCACGACATCTGTTCGGCGGTGCACCCGCTGGCACTGGCCTCGCCGTTCTTCGCGGCCTACGACCTGCAGGCTCGCGGGGTCGAGCTGGCGGTCCCCGACATCTCCTACGCCAGTCCGTTGCTCAACCGGCCCGCAGCCATCGGCTACCGCGACATCGACCGCACGTGCGCCGAGTTGGACTCCGGCGATTCCTGGCGGCGGCTGCTCGGCCCACTGGCCGCCGATTGTGACGGCGTGGTCGGCCTGATCCTCGGCGACAAGCGATCGATACCGCCCTCGTTGGGCGCGGCCGCCCGCGTCGCACCCCGGCTTCTCGCCCAGGGCACCCCGCTGTGGCGGACACTGGCGGGCGAGGATGCCCGGGCACTGTTCAGCGGCGTTGCCGCCCATACGATTTCAACGATGCCCTCGTTGGTTTCCGGTGGCGCCGGGTTGATGCTCGCGACACTGGGGCATGCGGTCGGCTGGCCCATCCCGATCGGCGGGTCCCAGGCCATTCCCAACGCGCTCATCGCCGATCTGCTCTCCCACGGTGGCGAACTGATCCTCGGCCAGGAGGTGGTCGAACCGCCGAGCGGTGTGGTGCTCTACGACACCGCGCCGACCGCGCTGCTGTCGATCTACGGCAAGAGGCTGCCACCCCGCTACGCCCGGGCATTGAGCCGCTACTCGTACGGCCCGGGGGTGGCGAAGGTCGACTTCGTGTTGAACGGCGAAATCCCCTGGCGTGACCCACGTCTGGGGCAGGCGCCGACGCCGCATCTGGGTGGTAGCCGCGCCCAGATGGCGTTGGCCGAGTCCGAGATCGCCGCGGGGCGCCACGCCGAATGGCCGATGGTGCTGGCCGCACTCCCCCATCTCGCCGACCCGTCCCGTGTCGATGACGCCGGTCGCCGCCCGTTGTGGACCTACGTCCATGTACCCAACAACTCCACCCTGGACCAGGCCGAAACCGTGACCGCGATCATCGAACGGTTCGCCCCGGGCTTCCGCGATCTGGTGGTCGGAGTACGCAGCGTGCCCGCGTCGCGGATGGACGAGCACAATGCCAATCTGGTCGGTGGTGACATCGGGGTGGGCGGCAACAATATGACGAGCGCACTCCTGGGCCCCACTCCACGATTCGACCCCTGGACCACGCCGATCCCCAAGGCCTACCTGTGCTCGTCGGCCACCCCGCCGGGAGGTGGCGTGCACGGCATGGCCGGGTTCTACGCGGCCCGCACTGTTTTGAAACGCGAGTTCGGCATCACCGATCTGCCTAAGCTGGCGCCATGACCCAGCCCAAGGTAGCCGTCATCTATTACTCCGCGACCGGCCACGGCACCCACATGGCCCAGCGCGTCACCGCCACCGCGGAGACCGCAGGCGCCGAGGTGCGGTTGCGGCCCGTCGCCGAGACCGCCGATCCGGAGTCCTTCGCCCATAATCCGGCTTGGACCGCCAATTACGAAGCCACCAAAGATCTTCCGACGGCCACGGGTGACGACATCGTCTGGGCCGACGCGGTGATCTTCGGCTCCCCCACCCGGTTCGGTTCTGTCGCATCGCAATTGCGCGCATTTCTCGATTCGCTCGGCGGCCTGTGGTCACAGGGCAAGCTCGCCGACAAGGTCTACGCCGGGTTCACCTCGACCAACACCGCTCACGGTGGGCAGGAGACCACGCTGCTGACGCTCTACGTGACGCTGATGCATTGGGGCGGGATCATCGTGCCGCCGGGCTACACGGAGCCCCTCAAGTTCGCCGACGGCAACCCCTACGGCGCGAGCCTGCTGGCCAACCACGACAACATCAACGAGTTCGACACCACCACCTACGACGCGCTGGACCACCTGGCCCGGCGGGTGGTGAGTGTGGCGGCGCGGCTGAGTTCATAACCGTCAGCGCCCCGCTTAATTCGCGCAATGGGGCCAAGGCGGGATGCCGGCGTTCTACAGTCGACTTGGTCAACCTTGAATCCGACTCGAGGGGGTGCCGAGATGTCGACTCGATTCTGGCAGCGGGTGGCGGCCACCTGCGGAGCGGCCATCGTGCTGGCCGCCGTGGTGTCATGCGGCTCGGGGAAACCCATGCAGAAAATTGAAGAAGACGTCACGATCCCGCAGATGACGATCGGCGAAACGATCACGGGTCAGCCGGAAGCCCCCGCCGGCGATACGGAGGCCCCGACCACGCCGCCGACCAGTCCGGAGATTCCGAAGGCCACCCCGCCGATCACCACCCCGCCGCAGGTCGCGGTTCCGCACTGACGGGTGTTCACGGGAAAACTGCTGCGCCGCAGCACTGCCCGGGTCACTTAGATTTGACCGGTGAACTCTGGCATCGCGCGGTTGGTGGGGTCCGTCCCACACACGGATCCGGTCCTGAAGATTTTCGCGGTGGGCGACATGGAGCTCTATCACGTGAGCCCGCCGTTGCACGGCTACAACGTCGTCGCCGCCGCCCAGACGATGTGGGCCATGCGCGCGCAGTGCATCTACCCGGACGGGCGGATCGAGCCGCCTGAGCCGGACGACCCCGTCTCGACCGAGCTCTACGGTGTCGTCGGCGAGGGCCTGCAGATTGACAGCACCGAGAAACTGCCGAGCAGCGCCGACGGCAGAAACGTGGCCCGCACGCTGGCCGCTGTGGGTTACCGCATCGTCTAGAAGAACGCGAAAGGCCAGTTACTGCACGCTTTTTCGAACATCGCGTGCAATAACTGGCCAGTCAGCGTGAAAATCAGGCCGTTTCGGTGATCGGCCGGTCGACCCAGCTCATCAGGTCGCGCAGCTTCTTGCCGGTGACCTCGATCGGGTGCTCGGCGTTGGCCTTGCGCAGCGCCTCGAGCTCCTTGTTGCCACCCTCGACGTTGGCGACCAGACGCTTGACGAAGGTGCCGTCCTGGATGTCGGTCAGGATGTCCTTCATGCGCTTCTTGGTGTCGGCGTCGATGACGCGCGGGCCGGACAGGTAGCCGCCGAACTCCGCGGTGTCGGACACCGAGTAGTTCATGCGGGCGATGCCGCCCTCGTACATCAGGTCGACGATGAGCTTGAGCTCGTGCAGCACCTCGAAGTACGCCATCTCCGGGGCGTAGCCCGCCTCGACCATGACCTCGAAGCCGGCCTTGACCAGTTCTTCGGTGCCACCGCAGAGCACGGCCTGCTCACCGAACAGGTCGGTCTCGGTCTCTTCCTTGAAGGTGGTCTTGATGACGCCGGCGCGGGCACCGCCGATGGCGGCGGCGTAGGACAGCGCTAGGGCCTGGCCCTCACCCTTGGGGTCCTGGTCGACGGCGATCAGGCAGGGCACACCCTTGCCGTCGACGAACTGGCGACGCACCAGGTGGCCGGGACCCTTGGGGGCGACCATGCCGACGGTGACGTTGGCCGGGGCCTTGATCAGGCCGAAGTGGATGTTGAGGCCGTGGCCGAAGAACAGCGCGTTGCCGTCTTCGAGGTTGGGCTCGATGTCGTTCTTGAAGATCTCGGCCTGCGCGGTGTCGGGCGCGAGCACCATGATCACGTCGGCCCACTTGGCCACCTCGGCCGGGGTGTCGACCTCGAGGCCCTGCTCCTCAACCTTGACGCGGGACTTCGAGCCCTCTTTCAGACCGACCTTGACCTGCACGCCCGAGTCGCGCAGCGACAGCGAATGCGCGTGCCCCTGGCTGCCGTAGCCGATGACGGCGACCTTGCGACCCTGGATGATCGACAGGTCCGCGTCGGCGTCGTAAAACATCTCAACTGCCATGCGAAATTTTCCTTCTCTTTCTAGCTCTACAGCCGACTAACGCTACTTGACGTGCTTACTTCACTGCGCTGATACCACGGGGACCGCGCGAGACCGACACCATGCCGGACTGTGCGATCTCGCGGATACCGTACGGCTCCAGGACCCGCAGCAGGGCCTCCAGCTTCTCCGGGGTGCCCGTCGCCTCGACCGTCAGGGACTCGGTCGAGACATCAACGACCTTGGCGCGGAACAGGTTCACTGCTTCGATGACCTGGCCGCGGTTGGATGCGTCGGCACGCACCTTGATCAGCGCGAGCTCGCGGGAGACCGAGTTGTCGTCCTCCTGCTCGACGATCTTGATCACGTTGATCAGCTTGTTGAGTTGCTTGGTGATCTGCTCCAGCGGCGATTCCTCGACGCTGACCACGATCGTCATCCGGGACATGTGCTTCTGCTCGGTCGCGCCCACCGCCAGGGACTGGATGTTGTAGCCGCGGCGAGAGAACAGTGAGGCCACCCGGGCGAGCACACCGGGTTTGTCCTCGACCAGCACCGACAGGGTGTGGGTGGGGGTGGTGTTGCTCATCAGGCATGCCCCTCTGCGTCGTTTTCGTCGAACAGCGGCCGGATGTCCCGGGCTGCCATGATCTCGTCGTTGCTGGTGCCGGCGGCGACCATCGGCCACACCTGCGCGTCGGCACCGACGATGAAGTCGATGACCACCGGGCGGTCGTTGATGGCCCGGGCCTGGTTGATGACGTCCTCGACGTCCTCGGCCCGCTCGCAGCGCAACCCGACGCAGCCGAGCGCCTCGGCCAGCTTGACGAAGTCGGGGATCCGGCGCGAGTGCGTGGCCAGATCGGTCTGGCTGTAGCGCTGGTCGTAGAACAGCGTCTGCCACTGCCGCACCATGCCCAGGTTGCCGTTGTTGATCAACGCCACCTTGATCGGTGCGCCCTCGATGGCGCAGGTGGCCAGCTCCTGGTTGGTCATCTGGAAGCAGCCGTCGCCGTCGATGGCCCACACCTCGGCCTCGGGGCGGGCGAACTTGGCGCCCATGGCCGCCGGGACGGCGAAGCCCATGGTGCCCAGACCGCCCGAGTTCAGCCAGGTCTTCGGGTTCTCGTACTTGACGAACTGCGCGGCCCACATCTGGTGCTGACCGACGCCGGCCACGTACACCGCCTCGGGTCCGGCGATCTGGCCGAGCTTCTCGATGACGTACTCGGGGCTCAGGCTGCCGTCGCTCTGCGGGCCGTAGCTCAGCGGGTAGGTCGCCTTGAGCCCGGACAGGTACTCCCACCAGCTGTCCAGTTTCAGTGCGGCGCTTGTGGTTCCGTCGCGGCGCAGCACCTCGATGAGGTCGGTGATGACGGCCTTGACGTCACCGACGATCGGGACGTCGGCGTGCCGGTTCTTGCCGATCTCGGCGGGGTCGATGTCGGCGTGGATCACCTTGGCCTCGGGGGCGAACGACGACAGCTGACCGGTGACCCGGTCGTCGAAGCGGGTGCCCAGAGCGATCAGCAGATCGCTCTTCTGCAGGGCGCCCACCGCGGCCACGGTGCCGTGCATGCCCGGCATCCCCAGGTGCTGCGGGTGGCTGTCGGGGAACGCGCCGCGGGCCATCAGGGTGGTGACGACCGGGATGCCGGTCAGCTCGGCCAGCTCGAGCAGTTCGGCGCTGGCCTCACCACGGATGACACCGCCGCCGACGTAGAGCACCGGCTTGTGCGCCGCGGCGATCAGCTTGGCGGCCTCGCGCACCTGACGGCTGTGCGGCTTGGTGTTCGGCTTGTAGCCGGGCAGGTCCATCTGCGGCGGCCAGGAGAAGGTGCACTGGCCCTGAAGGATGTCCTTGGGGACGTCGACAAGGACCGCGCCCGGGCGGCCGGAGCGGGCGATGTGGAAGGCCTCGGCCATCACCTGGGCGATGTCGTCACCGTTGCGCACCAGGAAGTTGTGCTTGGTGATCGGCATGGTCATGCCGGTGATGTCGGCTTCCTGGAAGGCGTCGGTGCCGATCAGGCTGCGACCCACCTGCCCGGTGATGGCCACGACGGGGATGGAGTCCATCTGGGCGTCGGCCAGCGGGGTGATCAGGTTGGTCGCGCCGGGGCCCGAGGTGGCCATCATCACGCCGACCTTGCCGGTGGCGTGGGCGTAGCCGCTGGCGGCATGGCCGGCGCCCTGCTCGTGGCGAACCAGCACGTGGCGCAGCTTCTGCGAGTCGAACAGCGGATCGTAGACGGGCAGCACGGCGCCGCCGGGGATGCCGAAGACGACGTCGACACCGAGCTCCTCCAGCGACCGGACGACCGCCTGGGCGCCGGTCAGCTGCACCGGGGCAACCCGATTGGGCTGACCCGTTTCTGATTTGGTCTTGGCTGCGCCGTTGGCCGGCGCGGTTCCCGACCGGGCTGGCGGTCGTGTTGTCGGTGCGCTCACGATGTCCTCTTCACGGTTTGCGTCACATTCCTGTTGGCGGAAACTTCAATTTTTCAACGGTTCCGGCGCGCTTGTTGGGCAAATAAAAAACCCCCGTCAGCCGGTAGCTGTACGAGGGTGGCGCGTCGATGCGGTTGGCTATGCCCGGCAGAGGGCCAGCGCGGCATCAACGCGCCAACCAATTACTACGAGCAATCCGGGGGTCTGCATAGCACCCGACGGTAGCTGCCGTACAGGTTAAAGGTCAAATTGCTTCGCCTGCGGCCCGTGACATGGTGGATGGCCGGCGGGCCTGCGATTCAGGTGGTGCAAGGATGAAGCTGTGAGTGCACGATCGGCAACCGCCCCTGTCGTCATCCGGATTTCGCCCATGGCGCACCTGGCAGTCGGCTTTCTGACGCTCGGTCTGCTGACCCTGGTGCTGAGCAATCCCACCGTTTTCTCGGTGCTGCTGGTGATCCCGATTGCGTTGTCGGCGGCCATCATCCGGTACCGGACCACCGCCGATGCCGAGACCGTCACCGCGCGTTCCCTCACGCGCAGCCGCACGGTGTCGTGGGGGGATATCAAGGGACTGCGGTTCGATCGGGCGTCGTGGGCGATCGCCGATCTGACCGACGGAACCGACCTGCGCCTGCCTGCCGTGACGTTCGCGACATTGCCGTTGCTGACCGAGGTGAGCGGCGGCCGCGTACCGAATCCGTACGCCTGAGAATCGAGCGCTGTCAGCCGAGTGGGTTGCCGCCGTTGAGCAGCACCCAGATGGCGATGCCCCCGGCCACGCCGAGCAACAAGGCGACGAAGGAGCCGACGAAGGGGCGTCGGGCCCAGCCGCGACCGGCGTCGAAGCCATAGCGGCCCGGGCCGGTCAGGATGATCGCGGCGGCGGCCACGACGACGATCATCCGGTATTCGGTGCCGTCGGTGATGACTTCCGAGAGGCGGGCCTGCTCGTGGGCGGCCATCGCGGTGGCCAGCACCCCGTTGATCAGGTAGGCCAGGGCGCCGGCCGCCGCGATCGGCGTGAACAGCCCCAGAACCAGCAGGACACCGGCGGCGATCTGGCCTCCGGTGGCCGCATAGGTCAGGATGTCGGCGTTCTTGAAGCCCATCTCGCCCAGTTGGGTGTTGAATCCGTCCAGGCCCGGACCGCCCCACCATCCGAACGCCTTCTGCAGGCCGTGGATGATCATCAGCCCGCCGAGGGCCACGCGCAGGATCAGCAGACCGAGGTCCTGGGTGCCTCTGCGTCCGGCAGCCTTGATGCGGTCGTCGACGAACTCGTCCCGCTCGATCTCGGCCGGTTCGGCCGAGAAGGGCCCGATCGGGGCGGGGCCGCCCGGCTGCACATAGGGCAGCGGCTCAGGGTCACCGACCAGGCTGAACGCAGACTGGTCGCCTGATTTGGAGTCGTAGCGCGGAATCGCGGTGGTTTCGAAGTCCCCGCCGTACGTCGACGACGGCAGATCGTCTTCGGGGTCGACCAGGCTGGCTCCGGCCGGCCTGGCGGAATCGTCCGAGTAACCCGGTCGTTGCCAGGCTTGAGGGTCCTGCGAGTGACTGGTCACAGCTGCCAGGGTAAGTGCAACGTCGGCCCGATCCGGGTATTTACCCCGGCGCTTCTGCCTGGTATCGGGCTGCTATGCACCCGGCGTACGGTCCCGACGTGGCGCGCACTGCCGAGGCATCCGTAATCTGGCGGGCATGAAATCGCGTCGGCGGATGACGGGGGTGGTCGCCGTTCTGTGCGCCGCGATGCTGGTCGGTTCGGGCTGCGCCCGTTTCGACGCGGCCCAGTCCGAGCCATTCACCACTGAACCGAAGATGGAGCCGGGGCCGACGACGACGCCGCCGCCTCCCCCACCGCTGCCTGCCAAGCCGTTCCCCAAGGAATGCAAGGCCACGGGTGTGATGCAGGGTTGCCTGGACAGCACCAGCGGTTTGATCATGCTTCCCGACAGTCAGTCCGCCCTGGTCGGTGAGCGGCTGACCGGCGCGGTCAAGCAGGTGTCGGTGAAGGCCGAGCCGAAGGTCAATGTGACGATTCCGGTCGATCCGTCCGGCGACGGCGGCCTGATGGACATCGTGCTGTCACCCACCTACAGCCAGGACCGGTTGATGTACGCCTACGTCAGCACACCGACCGACAACCGGGTGATCCGCATCGCCGACGGCGACGTGCCGAAGCCGATCCTGACCGGCATCCCCAAGGGTGCCAGCGGCAACATGGGGTCCCTCACCTTCACCAGCAAGACCACTCTGCTGGTGCAGACGGGCGATGCGGGCGATCCGGCACTGGCCGCCGACCCCGGCTCGCTGGCCGGCAAGGTGCTGCGCATCGAGCAGCCCACCACGGTCAACCAGGCCCCGATCACCACGGCGCTGAGCGGCCTGGGCGCCGCGGGGGCCATGTGCGTCGACGCGGCGGACGGCTCGCTCTACGTCACCGACCGCACCCCGAGCGCCGATCGGCTGCAGCGGATCACGAAGGATTCCAAGGTGTCCACGGTGTGGACGTGGCCGGATCGCCCCGGAGTCGCGGGGTGCGCCGCCCTGGAGGGCACGGTGCTGGTCAATCTGGTCGACCCGAAGAAGACCGTCGCGGTGCGGCTCGCACCTGACACCGGCGCCGTCACCGGCGATCCGGAGGTGGTCCGGGAGAACGTGCGCGGGCACGCGTGGGCGCTGCAGCTCTCCCCCGACGGCAACGTGTGGGGTGCGACCGTGAACCGTACTGCCGGAGATGCGGAGAGCTTCGACGACGTCGTCTTCCCGCTCTTCCCGCAGGGCGGCGGCTTCCCGCGCAGCAACGCTGACAACACCTGAGCCACAAGGCATTTCGAGGTAGGCCGAGCCCGCGACCCGGACCGGGCCCGGCGGCGCCGGCGGCACGATATGAATACAAGGCTCATAACGTGCCCTTAGAAATGGTTCGTCTATCACGTACCATTGTCCGGGTGCCTGACCGCCCCCGCCGCAGATATGCCCCGCGGCTACCGCGCGAGGAAAGGCGCGAGCAACTGCTGGACGCGGCGATGACCGTGCTTCACGACTGCCCGTTGCACGAACTGCGGATGGAGGCCGTCGCCGAGGCCGGCGGGGTGGGCAAACCTGTTCTGTATACCGCGTTCCGGACCCGCGCCGAGCTGGTGACCGCCTTGCTCATCCGCGAGCATCAGCAGGGGCTGAGCCAGGTACTGAGCGCACTGCCCAAGAATCTGTCGGTCAGCAGCCCGACGGACGCCTACACCGCGACCGTCACCGGTTTCCTGCGGTGTGTCCTGGAGAACCCGACCCGCTGGCGGCTGATCCTCACCGTGCCCGACAGTGCCCCGCGCGACTACCGCGCGGCCGTCCGCAACGCCAGAAGCCAGATCCTCACGCAGGTCGAGCAAATGGCGAAGGCCGGCATCGCGGTGGACCCTCGGCTGGCGGCACTGGACCCTGAGCTGCTCGGCCACACGTTGTTGTCGTTCGCCGAGATGCTCGGCCGGCTGGCCGTGCACGACCCGGACAACTACCCGCGTGAGCGGCTCGAGCAGTATGCGGCCGCGGCGATGACGATGTTCGCCGGCCGGTGAGCTGACCGGCGGTTATCCGGTCTGCCCGCAGGCGGCCAGCACCAACTCGCGCACCCGCGCCGCGTCGGCCGAGCCCTTGGTGGCTTTCATGACGGCGCCGACGATGGCGCCTGCCGCAGCCACCTTGCCGCCGCGGATCTTCTCCACGACATCGGGGTTGGCGGCCAGTGCCTCGTCCACCGCGGCCTGGATCACCGAGTCGTCGCGCACGAGCGCCAAGCCGCGGTCGGTCATCACCTGCTCGGGCTCGCCTTCGCCGGCCAACACGCCCTCGATCACCTGGCGGGCCAGCTTATTGGACAGCTTGCCCTCATCGACGAGCTTCACCACGGCGGCCACCTGGGCCGGAGTGATGGGCAGCGCCTCGAGTTCGATCTCGGACTCGTTCGCCTTCTGCACCAGGAAGTTGCCCCACCAGGCGCGCGCGGCCTCGCTGGACGCGCCGTGGGTGACGGTGGCGGCCACCAACTCGACGGCACCGGCGTTGACCAGGTCGCGCATCACCTCGTCGGAGATGCCCCATTCCTCCTGAATCCGCTTGCGCGCCAACCACGGCAGCTCGGGGATGGTCTGACGCAGCCGGTCGACCAGCTCGGCGCTGGGCGCGATCGGCTCAAGGTCGGGCTCGGGGAAGTAGCGGTAATCCTGCGCGGTTTCCTTGCTCCGGCCCGGGGAGGTGTAACCGTCCTCGTGGAAATGCCGGGTCTCCTGGGTGACCGTGCCACCGGAGTTGAGAACCGCGGCCTGGCGGCGCATTTCGTACCGGACTGCCACCTCGACGCTCTTGAGCGAGTTCACGTTCTTGGTCTCGGTGCGGGTGCCGAACTCGGCCGCGCCGACCGGCTTCAGGGACAGGTTCGAGTCGCAGCGCATCGACCCCTGGTCCATCCGCACGTCCGATACGCCCAAGCCGCGCAGCAGATCTCGCAGTGCGGTGACGTAGGCGCGGGCGATCTCCGGTGCCCGGGCCCCGGTGCCCTCGATGGGCCTGGTGACGATCTCGATCAGCGGAACGCCGGCCCGGTTGAAGTCGGCCAGCGACGTGGTCGCGCCCGCGATGCGGCCGGTGTCGCTGCCCAGGTGCGTCAGCTTTCCGGTGTCCTCCTCCATGTGGGCACGCTCGATCTCGACGCGGAAGGTGGAGCCGTCGTCGAGCGGCACGTCGAGGTAACCGTTGATCGCGATCGGTTCGTCGTACTGCGAGATCTGGTAGTTCTTCGGCTGGTCCGGGTAGAAGTAGTTCTTCCGGGCGAACCGACCCCACGGTGCGATATCGCAGTTGAGCGCGAGGCCGATGCGGATCGCCGCCTCGACGGCCGCCTCGTTGAGCACCGGAAGTGAACCGGGCAGGCCGAGACAGACCGGGCAGACCAGCGTGTTGGGTTCGGCACCGAACCGATTGGCGCAGCCGCAGAACATCTTGGTGGCCGTGGACAGCTCGACGTGCACCTCCATGCCCATCACGGGCTCGTAGGCGGCGATGACGTCGTCGTAGTCGACGAGTTCAGCGGTAGCGACAGACATGGTGTCGATCCTAATGGGGCTGCGTTTCAGGTCAGTCCGGGGTGGACGCCGGGGATCAGACCCGCTGCGGCCGACAACCGCCGCAGCGTGTGCCGCAGAACGGCGCGTTCTTCGTCGGACAGCGACGCGGTCACCTCGTCCTCAAGCGCACGCCCGGCCTCGTCCAGCGCCGGGATCAGCTGCCGCGCCCGTTCGGTCAGCGACACGGCGAACGCCCGCCGGTCCTCGGGATGCGGCCGCCGTTCGACCAGCCCCTCGGCTTCCAGGCTGTCGATCAGCGTGACCATGACGTTGCGGTGCAAGCCGAGTCGCTCGTACAGCTCACGCTGCGACTGCCCGTCGGCCGTGGCCAGCGCCAGCAGGACCGCGGTGGCCCGGGGATGTAGGCCCAGCGGTTCCAACCTGGCCTTGAACCCGTCGGCCATATATGCGCCCAGCTGGGACAGCAGAAACGGTATGCGCTGGTCGAGCGCGGACACCCCGATCGGTTTCTCAGCCACACGCGGACACTAGCACTCTCAGTGATTGTCATATAGCGTGATTGTCACTAATCGTGACTACCTGGGAGGCTTCATGCGAATCGCCATCTTCGGCGCCAACGGTGCGACCGGACGTCTGCTCACCCGCCAGGCCCTCGATGCGGGCCACACCGTCGTGGCGGTCACCCGCCATCCCGAGCAGTTCCCCATCAACGGAGCCGGACTCACGGTGGCCGAAGCCGACGTGCGCGACGCCGCGGCGGTCAGCACCGTGGTCGAGGGCGCCGACGCGGTGCTGTCCACCTTGGGCGTCACGTTCACCATGGATCCCGTCGACACGTACTCGGTCGGCGTGGGCAACATCGTTGCCGCAATGCGCGCCACCGGAGTCGCCCGCCTCGCCGTCGTGAGCTCCACCGCCATCGCCGACTACCCCGGCCGGACCGATACCCCGTTCGCGCTGCGTGTGGTCCAGCCGGTGATCAGCCGCATCTTCGGCAGGACCCTCTACGCCGACATGCGCCGGATGGAGGACATCGTCACCGGCAGCGGATTGAACTGGACGATCGTGCGGCCGTCCGGCCTGTTCGACCTACCAGAAGTCACGAACTACATTGCCGGCCGGCGCGATCCGGTGGGAGCCTTCACCTCCCGCACGGACCTCGCCGACTACCTGCTGAAGTTGGCCGAAGCGCCTGAAACGGCCGCGACCGTGACGATTTCGACGACGGTGGACACGCCGTCGATGTGGCAGCTGCTGCGCCGCGAAGCGCTCAAGAGCGCCTGATTTCCCCGCCGAGCAGACGGACATGTACCCGAAACCCGTTGAAAACTGGTACTTATCTGTCTGCTCGGCAGACGATGTGACCTATCCGAAGAACTCTGCGGCGTCGTCGTACCGGGACTGCGGTACCAGTTTGAGGTGGCGAGTCGCATCGGCCAGTGACACCCGGCCGATGTCCTGCCCCTGCAACGACACCATCATCCCGAACTCGCCGGCGTGCGCGGCGTCGGCCGCGTTCACCCCGAACCGGGTGGCCAGCACGCGGTCGTATGCCGTCGGGGTCCCGCCGCGCTGGACGTGGCCCAGCACGGTGACCCGCACATCTTTTTTGATCCGCTTCTCCACCTCGAGCGCCAATTGCTGTGCCACACCGGTGAATTTCTCGTGCCCGAATTCGTCCATGCCGCCCTGACGCAGCTGCATCGTGCCCTCGGCCGGCTTCGCTCCCTCGGCCACCACGCAGATGAAGTGTGACGACCCGTGCTGGAATCGCTTCTTGACCAGCCGGCAGACCTCTTCGACGTCGAAGGGCTGCTCGGGGATCAGCGTCATGTGCGCACCCGAGGCGATCCCGGCGTTCAGCGCGATCCAGCCGGCATGGCGGCCCATCACCTCGACCAGCATGACGCGCTGGTGCGATTCGGCGGTGCTGTGCAATCGGTCGATCGCCTCGGTCGCCACCTGCAGAGCCGTGTCGTGGCCGAAAGTCACGTCCGTGCAGTCGATGTCGTTGTCGATGGTCTTCGGCACCCCGACCACCGGAACATTCTCCTCGGACAACCAGTGGGCGGCGGTCAGCGTGCCTTCACCACCGATCGGGATCAGTACATCGATCCCGTTGTCCTCGAGCGTCTGCTTGATCTGGTCCAGGCCGGCGCGCAGCTTGTCCGGGTTGACCCGCGCGGTGCCCAAGATGGTGCCGCCCTTGGCCAGCAGCCGGTCGTTGCGATCGTCGTTCGCCAATTGGATGCGGCGATCCTCCAACAAACCACGCCAGCCGTCGAGGAATCCGACCACTGACGACCCGTAACGCTGATCGCAGGTACGCACCACCGCCCGGATCACCGCGTTCAGGCCAGGACAGTCACCGCCGCCGGTGAGAACTCCGATGCGCATGGGCACCATCTTGCCCCGCCCGGCACAACCGTGCCGGGCATAAGCGCATGGCGTCTACAACGCGCTGGGCAACGGGCCGCGAGCCGCCTCGTAGGCCGCGCCCACGCGGTACAGCCGGTCATCGGCCAGGGCCGGCGCCATGATCTGCAGACCTACGGGCAGGCCGTCGTCGGGCGACAGACCCGACGGCACCGACATACCGCAGTGCCCGGCCAGGTTCAGCGGCAGCGTGCACAGATCGAACAGGTACATGGCCAGCGGATCGTCGACCTTCTCCCCCAACCGGAACGCTGTCGTCGGCGTGGCCGGGGACACCAGGACGTCCACGCTCTGGTACGCCTGCTCAAGGTCCCGGGCGATCAGTGTCCGCACCTTCTGCGCCTGGTTGTAGTAGGCGTCGTAATAGCCCGCCGACAACGCGTAGGTGCCGATCATGATCCGGCGCTTGACCTCCGGCCCGAACCCGGCGGCCCGGGTCAGCGCCATGACCTCCTCGGCGCTGTGGGTGCCGTCATCGCCGACCCGCAGCCCGAACCGCATGGCGTCGAAGCGGGCCAGGTTGCTGGACACCTCCGACGGCAGGATCAGGTAGTAGGCGTCCATCGCATGGTCGAAGTGCGGGCAGTCGACCTCGGTGACCTCGGCGCCGAGCGCGGTCAGTTGAGCGACCGCGGCGTTGAACGACTCCAGCACGCCCGGCTGGTATCCCTCACCGCGCAGCTGCTTGACCACGCCGACCCGCACGCCCTTGAGGTCGCCCGCGGCACCGGCCCGGGCGGCGCCGACCACATCGGGCACCGCGGCGTCGACCGAGGTGGAATCACGCGGGTCGTGACCGGCGATCACCTGGTGCAGCAGCGCGGTGTCGAGCACCGTACGGGCACAGGGGCCACCCTGGTCCAGTGAGGACGCGCAGGCGATCAGGCCATAGCGCGACACCGTGCCGTAGGTCGGCTTGACGCCGACGGTGGCGGTGAGCGCGGCCGGCTGACGGATCGACCCGCCGGTGTCGGTGCCGATGGCCAACGGGGCCTGATAGGCGGCCAGCGCCGCAGCGCTGCCACCGCCCGATCCACCTGGCACCCGCTCGGTGTTCCACGGGTTGCGGGTCGGGCCGTAGGCGGAATTCTCGGTCGACGATCCCATGGCGAATTCGTCCATGTTCGTCTTGCCCAGGATCGGGATGCCCGCGGCGCGCAGTCGCAAGGTCACCGTCGCGTCGTACGGTGCGCGCCACCCCTCCAGGATCTTGGACCCGGCGGTGGTCGGCATGTCGGTGGCGGTGAAGACGTCCTTGAGCGCCAGCGGCACGCCGGCCAGCGGCGACGGCAACGCCTCACCGGCAGCCACGGCGGCATCGATCCGGGCCGCCGCGGCCAGCGCGGAATCCGCGGCCACGTGCAGGAAAGCGTTGAAGCGGTCGTCGGTCTCGGCGATCTGGTCCAGGTGGGCCTGCGTCACCTCGGTCGAGGAAACCTCCTTGGCCGCGATCTGGGCGCCCAGGGTCGCCGCATCGCGACGGGTCAGCTCACTCATGCTCGTCATTCACCCTCTCCGAGAATCCGCGGCACGGCGAAGCGCCCGTCTTCGGCACGCGGCGCGGCGGCCAGCGCTTCCTCCTGCGTCAGGCACGGCTCGACGACGTCAGGCCGGCTGACGTTGACGTCCTTCAGCGGGTTGTCTGTGGCCTCGACACCGGTGACGTCGACGGACTGAATCTGGCTGACGTGGCCGAGGATGGCATCCAGCTGGCCGGCGTAACTGTCCAGTTCGTCATCGGTCAGCGCCAGACGCGCCAGACGCGCCAGATGGGCAACCTCGTCTCGGGAGATCTTCGACACGACAAAGCAGCCTAGTCAAAGCACCAAATCGGGCTCTCGTCGGCAGTGCTCCGGGCCGTGCACCGGCATGCCGCGGTGCGCCCGCTGTGCAAAGGTGATGCGCGTGCCTTCGTATCTGCTGCGGGTCCAGCTGGAGGACCGACCAGGCAGCCTCGGCTCACTTGCCGTGGCCCTCGGGTCGGTCGGCGCCGACATCCTGTCGCTCGACGTGGTCGAGCGGGGAACCGGCTATGCGATCGACGATCTGGTCGTCGACCTGCCTCAGGGCTCCATGCCGGACACCTTGATCACCGCCGCCGAGAACCTCTCCGGCGTCTACGTCGACAGCATCCGCCCGCATACCGGGCTGCTTGAGGCGCATCGCGAGCTTGAGTTGATCGACCACGTCGCCGCCGCGCACGGCAAGGCTGATCGGCTGCGGGTGCTCGCCGAGGAAGCGCCGCGGGTTCTGCGCGTGAGCTGGTGCGTCGTGGTCCGGTCCACCGCCACCGGGGTGGAACGCATCGCCGCGAGCCACGGCGCGCCCGAAACCCAGGCGCAGTCGGCGCCGTGGTTGCCGCTGCAGCAAGCCTCCGCGCTCGACGGTAATGCGGACTGGGTGCCGCAGGTGTGGCGCGACATGGACACCACGCTGGCCGCCGCGCCCTTGGGCGACCACGACACCGCGGTCGTGCTGGGCCGCCCCGGCGGTCCGGGTTTCCGCCCCTCGGAGGTGGCGCGGTTGGGTTACCTGGCCGGGATCGTCGCCACGATCCTGCGCTGAGGGGCCGGGTCTAGGTCTCCTCGGCCGCAGCCTCGTCCGACTCCGGCTGTTGCGGGCCATCGGCCAGCAGGGCCCGGAAGCCGTCCTCGTCGAGGATCGGCACCCCGAGTTCGACAGCCTTGTCGTACTTGGAGCCGGGAGCATCTCCGGCGACCACGTAGGCGGTCTTCTTGGACACCGAACTGGCCGCCTTGCCGCCGCGGCTGATGATGGCCTCCTTGGCCTGATCGCGGGAAAACCCGGGCAACGACCCGGTCACCACGATCGACAGTCCTTCCAGCGTCCGCTCGATGCTGGCATCGCGTTCGTCGGCCATCCGCACGCCGGCGGCGCGCCATTTGTCGACGATGGCGCGGTGCCAGTCGACGGTGAACCAGTCGACCACCGCCGCAGCGATGGTCGGGCCCACGCCTTCCACCGCCGCCAGCCGCTCTTCGCTCGCCGCGATGATGGCGTCCAGGCTGGCGAACTCGGTGGCCAGCGCACGCGCCGCGGTGGGGCCCACGTGGCGGATCGACAACGCGACCAGCACCCGCCACAGCGGCTGGGCCTTGGCCTTGTCCAGATTGGCCAGCAGCCGCTTGCCGTTGGCCGACAGCTCACCGGCCTTGGTGGTGAACAGTTCGGTGCGGAGCAACTGCTCGGCCGTCAAGGTGAACAAATCGCCTTCGTCGGCGATCACCCCGGCCTGCAGCAGCGCGGTGGCCGCCTCGTAGCCGAGCCCCTCGATATCGAACGCGCCGCGACCGGCCACGTGAAACACCCTCTCCCGCAACTGCGCCGGGCAACTGCGGGTGTTGGGGCACCGGATGTCGGCGTCGCCTTCTTTGGCCGGGGCCAGCGCGGTGCCGCACTCGGGGCAGTTGGTCGGCATGACGAACGCGTGCTCGGATCCGTCGCGCAGGTCGACCACCGGGCCGAGCACCTCGGGGATGACGTCGCCGGCTTTGCGGATCACCACGGTGTCGCCGATCAGCACACCCTTGCGCTGCACCTCGGTCGCGTTGTGCAGCGTGGCCAGGCCTACGGTCGAGCCGGCCACCTTGACCGGCTCCATGTACGCGAACGGGGTGACGCGGCCGGTCCGCCCCACACTCACCCGGATGTCGAGCAGCTTGGTGGTGGCCTCTTCCGGCGGGTATTTGTAGGCCACCGCCCAGCGCGGGGCGCGTGAGGTCGAGCCGAGCCGGCGCTGCAGTGCCACCTCGTCGACCTTGACCACCAGACCGTCGATCTCATGGTCGACGTCGTGGCGGTGCTCGCCCCAGTAGGCGATCCGCTCGGCAACCGCGGCGACCCCGGAAACCTTTGTGGTGTGCGCGGATACGGGCAGGCCCCACTGGCCCAGCGCCCGGTAGGCGTCATGAAGCGACTTGAACGGGAAGCCTCCAGAGCTTTCGATGTGGCCGAGCCCGTGACAGATCATCCGGAGTTTGCGCCGCGCGGTGACCGCGGGGTTCTTCTGCCGCAGCGAACCCGCCGCGCTGTTCCGGGGATTGGCGAACGGGGGTTTACCCTCGGCGACCAACCCGGCGTTGAGCTCCTCGAAGTCAGCCACCCGGAAGAACACCTCACCGCGTACCTCCAGCACGTCGGGCACCGGAAACTCGTCGGAGGCCGTCAACTGCTCGGGGATGTCCGTGATCGTGCGGGCGTTGAGGGTGACGTCCTCACCGCTGCGGCCGTCACCACGGGTGGCGGCCCGCACCAGCCTGCCGTTGCGGTAGACGAGCGCGAGTGCGACGCCGTCGATTTTCAGCTCGCACAGGAAGTGCGCGGCGTCGCCCGTCTCCCCCTTGATCCGGGCGGCCCAGGCCGACAGCTCATCGGAATCGAACACGTTGTCCAGGGACAGCATCCGTTCCAGATGCTCGGCCGGGGCGAATTCGGTGGCGAACCCGGCCCCGCCGACGAGTTGGGTCGGGGAATCCGGCGTGCGCAGTTCCGGATGCTCCTCCTCGAGCGCCTGCAATTGCCGCAGCAGCGCGTCGAAATCGGCGTCGGAGATGATCGGCGCGTCTTTGACGTAGTACCGGAACTGATGCCCCCGTACCTCTTCGGCGAGTTCCTGCCAACGTCGTCGCAGGTCAGCGTCTCCAGCGTCGTTCGAGGTCACCCCCGCAGGTTAGTCCAGGGTCCCGACACCGGAGTCAGCCGCGGGTCGCAGACGGTACCGCGCGTCCCACTAATCTAAGGGGATGCCGCACCCGATCATGTTCCGCGACGACGACTTGGGCCTGGCCGAACTGCGCACCGTCGCCCTTGGTTTTCCCGAGGCCTTCGAGAAGATCTCGTGGGGCCGGCCGGTGTTCTGCGCCCCGAAGATGTTCGCCATGTACGGCGGCAACGTCAAACCCGAGGGGCGCGGCGAGATGATCCCCTATCCGCATTCGCTGCTGGTCAAGGTCGACGAGAGCGACCGCCGGGCGCTCGAGCAGGACAGCCGTTTCTTCTTCCCGGCCTACATGGGTCCGTTCGGCTGGCTCGGTTTGGACTTCACTGCGGCGAAGGTGGATTGGGTCGAGGTTCGCGAACTCGTCGACGCCTCGTTCCGCCTGGTCGCCTCACGCCGGCTCATCAAACAACTCGACGAGAACTGATCGGAAGCAGCCATGACTATCGCCAGCCCATTCCCCGACGTCGACCTGCCCACGGCCAGCGTCTACGACTACCTGTTCGCCGACATGTCGGCAGCCGATGCCGGCCGGATCGCCTTGGTGGACGCCAAGTCCGGCACCGAGACCAGCTACGGCGAGCTGGTGCGCCGGATCGACGCCTTCGCCGGCGGGTTGGCCGCACGTGGGATCGGGGTCGGCGACGTGGTGGCGCTGTTGTCCCCCAACAGTTCTGGTTTCGCGATCGCGTTCCACGGGATCCTTCGCGCGGGTGCCACGGCCACCACCGTCAACGCGTTGTTCACCGCGCGTGACATCACCAAGCAACTCAAGGATTCCAAGGCCCGCCTGCTGATCACGGTGAACGCGCTGCTGCCGCAGGCCCTTGAGGGGGCAACCGGAGCCGGTCTGACTGAGGGCGACGTGGTGGTGCTCGACGGCGACGGGCTCGGCGCCGAGGGCCCGGCACCCGACGTGAGCTTCGATCCCGCCACGCATTTGGCCGTACTGCCGTACAGCTCGGGCACCACGGCCAACCCCAAGGGCGTCATGCTGACCCACGCCAACCTGACGGCCAACGTGGCGCAGATCCGACCGCTGCAGGGCCTGACCGCCGACGACCGGTTGTTGGCCGTGCTGCCGTTCTTCCACATCTACGGCATGACGGTGCTGCTCAACGCCGCCCTGCACGCCCGCGCCCGGCTGGTCATCATGCCGTCGTTCGATCTCGGCGAGTTCCTGGACAACATCGCGACCCACCGCTGCACGTTCGTCTACATCGCCCCGCCGGTGGCCGTCGCCCTCGCCAAACACCCCCTCGTCGACTCGTACGACCTGTCCTCGCTGCGGGCCGTCCTGTCCGGCGCGGCCTCACTGGATGCCGACCTGGGCCGCGCCGTGGCAGACCGATTGAGCTGCACGGTGTCTCAGGGCTACGGCATGAGCGAGCTGAGCCCGGTCAGCCACATCACGCCACACGACGGCGGCCTGGCGACGGTCGGCACGGTGGCCCCGCTGGACTCGTGCGGCTGGACGGTCCCCAACGGAGTCAGCAAGCTGGTGGACCCGGACACCGGAAGTGAAATCGACATCCCGGCAGAGGGTTTGAGCGCGACCGGCGAGCTGTGGTTCAAGGGGCCCAACGTGATGGCCGGCTACCTCAACAACGAGGCGGCCACCAAGGAGACCATCGATGCCGACGGATTCCTGCACACCGGAGATCTCGCCCAAGTCGATGCCAACGGCTGCGTCTACGTCGTCGACCGGTTGAAGGAACTCATCAAGTACAAGGGCTACCAGGTCCCGCCCGCCGAACTGGAGGCCGTGCTGCTGGGCCATCCCGGCATCGCCGACGCCGCGGTGATCGGGGTGCAGGACCGGGAATCCGGCGAGGAAGTGCCGAAAGCCTTTGTGGTCAAACAGCCTTCGTCGGAGTTGAGCGCCGACGAAGTGATGGCGTTCGTGGCCGGCCTGGTCGCGCCCTACAAGAAGGTGCGCCAGGTCGAATTCATCGACGCGATCCCCAAGTCGTCGGCAGGCAAGATCCTGCGCCGGGAGCTGCGGGGGCGTCAGTCCTCGACGTAGGCCCGCAGCCGGTCGATCGCGCTGTCCCAGCGCCGTGACAGCGCCGTGAGGTAGTCGCTGGCCTGCACCAGCGGCTCGGGCTGGATCCGCCAGATGCGTTCGCGGCCTTTGCGATCACTGGTCACCAAACCCACCGCCTCCAACAGCAGCAAATGCTTGGTCGCGGCCTGCCGCGTCACCGGAATCACCTGCGTCAGCTGCACCGTCGAACACGGGCCGCCCTCGCAGAGCCGGGTGACGATGCGCAGCCGGTTCGGATCACCGAGCGCGTCGAACAAGGGTGCGCGCTCGGCGACGGCGGCCGTCACACCGGCTCGCCGAGCGCGAGGTACTTGCGCACCATCTCGGCCTGATGGGCCCAACCCTGACTGTTGGCCTCGAACGCCGACTTCCGCCGCTCGGCGGGAATCGCGTCGAATCCCGATTCGACGATCCGCAGCAGAACCCCGCCGTCGGCCTCGGCCAGGGTGAACTCGACGAGGGTGGTGGGCGCCTCCGGCTCACGGGAGCCGGGTTCGACGGCGTACGGGTGCCAGCGGAATGCCAGTCGATGCGGCGGCTCGACCGCCACGATGTGCCAGGCGTCGGCCTCACCCACATACGGCTCCTGCATGGCGGCGACCTCCTCGTCGACCTCGGTCGGCGTGATCACCCCGTTGACGGACTCCCCAGCGACGAACGGCCCGTCGAACCGGACCCCGAACCAGCGGCCGAATTCCTCGGAGTCGCTGATGGCCCGCCACACCCGGTCCAGAGGCGCCTTGAGCAGAACTTGTTTCTCGATCCGATCAGTACTCATATGCAACCTTTCAGTTGCCCTTCAGCCTACGACTCGGCCCCGGCAAGCGCAACCCTTTGGTTGCCTTTCCTAGATGGCGTCCGGATCTTCGACGAAGGCGTCGGCGGCCTTCTGGGCGAGCTCCACAGCGGTACGCGCCCACTGCGACGTAGCGCCGGCCAGACCACAGGACGGCGTGATGCCGATGCGATCTCTCAGCACGGCCCGCGCGAACCCGAGCCGGTCGGTGAGCGTCACCGCCGCCTTGGCGACCTCTTCGACCGACGGCCTGCTCTCGGGCGCCACCGAGGGCACCACACCGAGCAGCACCGTGCGCCCGGAGTCGACGAACTCCCCGACACCGTCCAAATCAGCCGGCGTCAGGGTCGAGACGTCGACCGACACCGCGTGAACAGCACTGCGCAACAACGCCTTCCACGGCAGTTCGGGTGCGCAGCTATGCAGCGCGACGTCGGCGCCGGCCGCCGCCACACACGCATCGATCAGGTTCATCGCCAACGGCTCGTCCACGGGATGAACCGGGGTGAAGCTGGTGACGCCGGAGAGCCGGCCCGCCAGCGCGGCAGGCAACGACGGCTCGTCGAGTTGGACCACCACCGGGGTCTCCAGCCGCCGGGCCACCTCGGCCCGGTGGATCGCCAGACCCTCGGCGAGTGAGGCCGAAAGGTCGCGCAGCGCACCGTGATCGGTGATGGCGCGATGCCCATTGGGCAATTCCAGCTGCGCGGCCAGCGTGATCGGGCCGGGCGCCTGCACCTTGACCGCGCGGCCACTACCCCGCAGCCCGGCGCGTTCCCAGGCCTCTTCCAGGGCGTCGATGTCCTCGCCGAGCAGGCTCACCGCGCGACGCAGCGCAGCGGTGCGACGACCGGCGATGCGGTAGCCGCGTGGGACGGTGTCGATGCCGATGTCGACCAGCATGGCCCCGCCGCGCCCGATCAGGTCGGCGCCGATCCCCCGGGCCGGAAGCTCTACGAGATGCGACAGGTTGTGCAGTTCACCGACGACGACTTCGGCAGCGGCCCGCGCGTCAGTGCCGGGCCAGGATCCGATACCGGTCGCCGTTGCGAAGGCGCTCACGCGCGTGCGATGGTCGCGCTGGCGATGACCTCGTCGCCCTCGGCGTCGGGCCGGTACAGCACCATGGTCTGACCGGGTGCTACCCCGCGCAGCGGAGCCCGCAGGGACACCACCAGTCGACCGTCACGCAGTTCGGCCACCGCATCGGTGATCCCGCCGTGCGCGCGCACCTGAATCTGGCATTCCACGGGACCGTCGATGGGGGTGCCGCTGGTGAACACCGGCTTGTCGCCGAACAGCTCCCGCACCTCAAGGTCCTCGAGGGGTCCGACCCGCACCGTGCCGGTCTCGGCGTCGATGGCGGTGACATAGCGCGGCCGGCCGTCGGCGCCGGGACCCGGGATCCCGAGACCCTTGCGCTGCCCGATCGTGAAGCCGTGTACGCCTTCGTGTTCGGCGAGCACCGTGCCGTCGTTGTCGAGCACCGCTCCGGGCCGGATGCCGATACGGGCGCCCAGGAATGCCTGGGTGTCACCGGAAGGGATGAAGCAGATGTCATGACTGTCGGGCTTTTTCGCGACGGCCAGGCCACGCTCGGCGGCCTCGGCTCGGATCTGCGGCTTGGGGGTGTCGCCGATCGGGAAGATCGCATGCGCGAGCTGTTCGGCGGTCAGCACACCCAGCACATAGGACTGGTCCTTGTCGGCGTCGACCGCGCGGCGCAGCCGGCCGTCGGCCAGTCGGGCGTAGTGACCGGTGGCCACCGCATCGAAACCAAGCGCCAGCGCCCGTGCCGCCAGCGCGGAGAACTTGATCCGCTCATTGCACCGCACACAGGGATTCGGGGTCTCGCCGCGGGCGTATGACTCGACGAAGTCGTCGATCACGTCGTCCTTGAACCGGTCGGCGAAATCCCATACGTAGAACGGGATGTCGAGAATGTCGGCGACCCGGCGGGCATCGCCGGCGTCCTCCTTGGAGCAGCAGCCGCGCGATCCGGTGCGCAACGTGCCCGGGGCCGACGACAGCGCCATGTGTACTCCGACGACGTCGTGGCCGGCATCGACCATCCGGGCGGCGGCCACCGAGGAATCCACGCCGCCGCTCATCGCGACCAGGACCCTCATGAGAACGTCCTCCCCGCACTGGCCAGTGCCGCCTGCCGGGCTCGCTCGACGGCTGCGGGCAGCACGTCGAGCACCGCGTCGACGTCGGCATCGGTGCTGGTGTGTCCCAACGAGAACCGCAGTGATCCGCGCGCGGTGGCCGGGTCGGCGCCCATGGCGATCAGGACGTGCGACGGCTGCGCCACACCCGCGGTGCAGGCCGAGCCGGTGGAGCATTCGACACCCTTGGCGTCGAGCAGCATCAGCAGCGAATCTCCTTCGCAACCGCGGAAAGTGAAGTGAGTGTTCGCCGGCAGCCGCCCGGCCCCGCGCGGGCCGTTGAGCTGGGTGTCCTCGATCGTGGACAGCACGCCGTCGATCAACCGGTCCCGCAATGCCTGAACCCGGGCACTGTGCTCGGCCAGCCCGCCGATGGCCACTTCGGCGGCCGCGGCCATCGCCACGGCGCCGGCCACGTCGGGTGTCCCGGACCGGACGTCGCGCTCCTGCCCGCCGCCGTGCAGCAGCGGCACGCACGCGGTGTCACGACGCAGTACCAACGCACCGATGCCCATCGGGCCGCCGAACTTGTGCGCGGCGATGCTCATCGCCGCCAGCCCCGCGGCGGCGAAATCGACCGGGATCTGCCCGACGGCCTGGATCGCGTCACTGTGCATCGGGATCTCGAACTCGGCAGCGACGGCGGCCAGCTCGGCGATCGGCATGATCGTGCCGACTTCGTTGTTGGCCCACATGATGCTGATCAGGGCCACGTCAGCGGGCCCGGCGCCGTCCTCGAGCGCAGCGCGCAGCGACTCGGGTGCGACAGCCCCCTCGGCGTCGACCGGCAACCAGGTCACCTCGGCACCTTCGTGGTCGACCAGCCACTGCACGGCGTCCAGGACGGCGTGGTGCTCGACGGCGGTGGTGATGATCCGGCGCCGGGCCGGCTCGGCATCGCGGCGGGCCCAGTAGATGCCCTTGACGGCGAGGTTGTCGCTCTCGGTGCCCCCGGCGGTGAAGATCACCTCCGACGGGCGGCAGCCCAGGAGGCGAGCCAACGTCTCGCGGGCCTCCTCCATCCGCCGGCGGGCCTGGCGACCGGAGCCGTGCAGGGAAGACGCGTTGCCGACGGTGGCCAGCGCAGCGGTCATCGCCTCGATGGCAGCGGCGTGCATCGGGGTGGTGGCGGCGTGATCGAGATAGACCGGCGAGCCTGAGGAGGAGGTC
>MSTD01000037.1 GCA_001942045.1 Mycolicibacterium porcinum | reverse complement strand
GGACTCGTACCCCATTCCCGATCCCCCGCCACCCTGAAGCGTTGAGCTCGACTTTCGATAGCGGCGACGGAGCACACTACGTCGAGAGTTACACCGCGCACGGCCCGTATGTGCTCTACCAGTTCGTCAACTCTCAGGAATCACTGAACGGGGCCGCCGATCTGGCGGCGGCTACCTTGGACCGGCAAGCGCCGCGCATCGACGGGTTCACGCCCACGGACCCCGCCAAATTGGGCGATCTGCCGCTGGATCCCGACGGGCTCTACGCGGCGACGCTTCATCAGGAAAGCGACGCGAAGGACTTCACCCAAGGTGTATACGGTCCACAAGGCGGCTTGGCATACGAGGGCGATACCGGATCCATGGGCGAGGTCTACAGCGACACCGGTGTCGATGCCGTAGTCATAGGCGCGGCCGTGGTGTACCAGACCAAAGATGCGGAGTCAGCGCGTCGGTTTGTCGACACCCTGGTCAGGGACGCCGACGGCGGCAAGGCGTTCAAACCCATTCCAGCGGTGCTCGGGATGCCTCAATCTCGGTGCTATGACGGTACGACTGGCCGCAGCGGTCCCAACAGCGCGATATTCCAGTGTGTCGCCACCGCCGGTCGCTACGCCTTCCGCGTCTTCTCCCACCAAAAGCTCGACGTTTCGCAACGCACCGCCTCGCAGTATCTGATGCTCAATTCGCGGCGCTGATTCTCCTGCACCAGAGATGTTTTCGATCAAGGACAAGTCACATGTCCGGCGTGAGTGGTCGGCAGTTAGGCACGCGCACCATCGGGACGCATGGCCATAAACATCGGTCGATCATTGATCGATGGTGGCGACAACCTTGTTCATCGCGGCCTCCTCACTATGGAAGGACTCTCAATGTTGCGGACCCGCCCCGGTCCGTGGTGAAGGTCAGGTCAGTCGGAGCCTCCACGCCGAGTGCCGCCAGCACCGCACTGACGCTGATCTCCGTCGTTGCCGATGTCGTGCCAGCCGGGATCGCGATTGTGCCGACCGGTCGTGGCTCATTTCCTGGCGTGGCCACGGTGATGAGAACAACAGTGGTGACAGGCCGGGTTTCTGCCAATGTCGCTGTCAAAACCGCGGTTTCGGCCGCCTGTGCGTCGGAAGGCTCTACGTCCAAGGTGACCTGATCGTCCGGCGCGGCGATCGGTGCCTCCCAGGTGTCGGCCAACGCCGGGAGCGCCAAACCGCCGAACAGCACGACTCGGTTGCGGTGGTGATCAAACGCCATGGCGTGCTCGATTCGGGCGGAGGGCCCCATTTCCTGCAGCTTCGTCCAGTCCCCCGCTGCCCACTGCCAGGTGTCCCCGACCGCCACCCCGTCCGGACCCGAACCGCCGTGCAGGATCAGTGTGGCGCCGGTCGACGTCATCGCCGCGCCGGCCCGTGGACTCGGTCCGGTGTCCGCGACCTTCGTCCAGTTCGTACCGTCCCATTCCCAGGTGTCATCAAAGACATCGGCTACGTCCGTGCCGATTCCGCCGAAGAGGACGACGCGCTGCCGGGCACTGTCGTAGGCCATGCAGTGGGCGCCGCGCGGTAAGGGGCCGGCATCCTCCACCTGGGTCCACGATTCACCGTCCCACTCCCACGTGTCACCGAGTGCCTGCCGCGGATGTTCCGGATCCTGTTTGGAAAGACCGCCGAACAGGACGATGCGGCTGCGCGCCGAATCGTAGGCCGTGGCATGAACACGGCGCGGGGTTGGGCCGATGTCTTCGACCTGCGTCCAATCCACGCCGTCGAACGACCAGGTGTCGGACGTCTCGTTTCCGTCAGCTGTGCTTGACCCCCCGAACAAAATGGTGCGCTGCCGGGCTTCGTCGTAGCTGAGCGTCGTTCCGCTGCGCCCTGAGGGCCCGAATCTGCCGATTTGCGTCCAGAACTTTCCACCCCAGGCCCAGGTTTCGAAAGACGTTCCCGCAGTGCCCGATCCGCCTGCGAGCAAGGTGCGGCCATGAACCGGGTCGTAAGCCATCGCGTGCCCGGATCGACCTGACGGACCGATGTCCTGTCGTTGCACCCACATCAGTCGCGCCATCGAGTTCTTCTCCCCCGATTCAACGTGAATCTTTCAACGGAAGTATGCGCCGGAACGCACTGGGGCACATGAGTAGCCGACTACTCAATTTGCGTCCGGCCCCGACTGGGCTCGGGGCTCATCACCTCAATTCAAATCTGAAAGAGCTCGCGAATATTTATCGCTTGCACATCCAGGTGATTACCTGAAATACGGGTAATTCATATACGGCGCATATTTATCGCCAAAGCGAATGCCTACGAAAGTTATGCGGATTTCAGCCATGACCGCTAAAGGTCGAGGTGGCGGCGCGGCGGCGACGCGATGAGTATCGCTGCGCGGCGGGGTCTTACTACACATGACGATGACGACGAGGGTGCTGAGTGTGTCGGTTCCGGTTTCCGACCAGGACGCCGCGCTGAAGTTCTACACCGAGGTGCTGGGATGCGAACTCCGCACTGACATGGAGGTCTGGCCGGGTGCGCGCATGATCGAGGTCGTACCGCCGGGCTCAGCCGTTTCCCTGGTGCTCCTGCCGCACGACAGCCAGATTCCGATCGCGATCCGGCTGGGTACCTCTGATGCTCAACAAGCCCATGACAAGGTCCGTGAGTCCGGAGTGACCCTGCACAACGCCGAGCTGGTCCGGATGGAGGGAATCCCGGCGATGTTCTCCTTCACCGACCCTGACGGCAATGGCTTGGTCTACCTCGAGGACACAGACCCGAGCGATTCCCGCTGACCACCCAACACTCCGCTCGGTTCTGTTCGCGCTCGATTTGCCCTGGTTTGTAGGCTTCGAACATGCCGTTCAATGCCGGTGACGTCTTTGCCGGGTACACCATTCAGCGGCTCCTCGGCGCCGGTGGCATGGGCGAGGTCTATCTCGCCCAGCACCCTCGACTTCCCCGTCTGGACGCACTCAAGATCCTTTCGGTGCACACCACGCGCGACGAGGAGTTCCGCGCCCGGTTCAATCGAGAGGCCGAGTTGGCCGCGGCGCTGTGGCATCCGCACATCGTCGGGGTGCACGACCGTGGCGAGTTCGACGGCCGGCTGTGGATCTCGATGGACTACGTCGACGGCACCGACGCCAACCGCTTGATCGAGCAGTACCCGTCCGGGATGCCCCTCCAGGATGTGGTGGAGATCGTGACGGCCGTCGCCGAAGCCCTCGACGTCGCGCACGAGCGGAACCTGCTGCACCGCGACGTCAAACCGGCGAACATCCTGATCACCACGCCCACGGGAAGTGCCCGGCGACGCATCCTGCTGACCGATTTCGGCATCGCCCGGGAAGCCGACGACGTGAGTGGCCTGACACAGACCGACATGGCCATCGGCACCGTCACGTATGTAGCGCCCGAGCAGCTCACCGGCAAGACGCTCGACGGCCGCGCCGACCAGTACGCCCTGGCCGCGACCGCCTTCCATCTGCTGACCGGCGCGCCCCTGTTCGACGAGGCCAATCGCATCGTCTTGGCCGGCCACCACCTCTACACGCCGCCGCCCCGGCTGTCCGAGCGGCGTCCCGACCTTGCGCACCTCGACGCCGTGATGGCGAAGGCGCTGGCCAAGCAACCCGACAAGCGCTACGCGCGGTGCCTCGACTTCGCCCGGGCTCTGAGCGGGAGCACAAACGTGTCGACCGCACCACAGCCCGTTCAGGAATTGGATCCGGAGCCAACCCTGCGCGATGGCGGGGTCCACACCGCCCCGTTGGAGCTCCCCGACGACCTCGCGCCGAGGAGCGCACCAGAAACCCAGCGGTTGGCCATGCTCACGGTCCTCGGCACTGCCCAGGGGGTGCAGAAGCGGCGGTCCGGGCCTGACGGCGGGGACGAGGTCTGGACGTTCCGGGTGGAGCGCTACGAGTCGACCGGTCAGGCGCACACCGTCGTGCCGGTCGAGCTTCGTGGCGACTCCATCACGGGCGAACTCTCCGACGGGGACGTGGTGGAGGTCAGCGGCTACTGGGATGACCGAACGCTGTTCGCAGATTCGGTGGTCAATCATTCGACCGGGACCCGCAGATCTCGTGTGAAGCCAGGTAAGCGCC
This sequence comes from Mycolicibacterium porcinum, assembly GCA_001942045.1. Lineage (GTDB taxonomy): Bacteria > Actinomycetota > Actinomycetes > Mycobacteriales > Mycobacteriaceae > Mycobacterium > Mycobacterium porcinum_A. The sequence goes on along the minus strand of MSTD01000037.1, from coordinate 57,107 downwards.
GCCGCGCGGTTCTGTCCCGCCCGGTGCGCATCGCGTTGATTCTCGCTGTGATCGCAACGATCGTTGCGGCGTCCATTTTCCTCATGCGCGGTTCGGGCTCGCCGCCGCATAGCGGCCCGGGGCCGGTCGTGACGCCGCAAAGCGCGACGGTGTTCTCCCCCGGTGGCTCACCAGACCATCCGGATCAGGCAGGTCTGGCCATCGACGGTAAACCGGACACATCGTGGCCCACCGACATCTACCAAGATGCCGCGCCGTTCCCGGTATTCAAAGCGGGCGTGGGCCTGATACTTCAACTCCCCTCACCGACGGCCTTGAGCGAGGTCACGATCGATGTGCCCAGCACCGGAACCGAAGTCCAGATTCGCGCGGCCGACAGTGCCCACCCGAACAGCCTGTCCGACACCACCGAGCTGACGCCGACTGTGGCGTTACGGCCCGGGGAAAACACCATCACCGTCGACAATCAGACGAAAACATCCAATGTGGTGGTGTGGATTTCGAAGTTGGGCACCCTCGATGGGCAGAGCCGCGCGGCCATCTCAGAGATCACCCTGCGGGCCGCAGGCTGAGGGTGATCAGCCCTCCGGCTCGAGCACGCGCTTGGGGTGCATGCCGTCAACCTGACCGATGAAGGGCGGGTGAATGCTGTAGCCCAACATGCGACGGATGTCCTCGGACACCGCGCGGACCGTGTCGCGGGTCATCGACAAGGTGAACGCCTCCTGCGGACGCAGCCATGGTTCGCAATACTGTGCCGTCAGCGCCAGCCGGGCGTTCGCGGATCGGTTGGCACCGCCGCCGTGCCACAGCGTCCCGAGGAAGAACACACACGACCCGGCGCTCATGATCACCGGTTCGCGTTCGGTGGGCTCGGGCTGTCGATCGCCCCACTCGTGGCTGCCGGCGATGATGTCGGTGGCGCCGTTGTCGGCGGTGAAATCATCGATCGCCCAGATCGTGGCTGCCCCCAGTGCTTTTCGCGGTCGGGGTAACGGGTAGAAGCCGTCGTCGGTATGCAGCATCTGCGCCTGCTCCCCCGGCAGGATCTTGATGACCTGCAGCATCGACAACAGGTAGTTCGGCATGAACAGCCGATCGAGCAGCGCCAGGACGCGCGGATGGTCGGCGATCCGGTCACAACTACGGGTCTTGTTCAAGACGCTGTACACCCGCTGGGTGGCATGGCCTTCGAACCCGTTGCGGCCCAGCCGATCCAACAGGGGGCCAACAGAATCCCGGATCTCGCCGAGCTCGGCGGCAGTGAGCAGATCGGGCAGGATCACGTACCCGTCGCGCAGCACGGTGGCCAGGTCTGCGTCGGCCACCGAAGGATCGACCTGCTCCCCGCTGCTGCGGGTCCGCCGATAGGTACCGGCGAGGTCGCCGGTCAACTCCGCCAACGAGGTCACTTCAGTGCTCATGGTCGCCTCACCGAAACATAACTGACTTCTGTTATGGTTCGGACTATGGCACGCGCCCCGGTTGGTCGTCAACAACTGATCGATGCCGCGCGCGCCGAACTCGTCGACGGCAACGGCGCCTTCGAACTCAGCGGGCTGACTCGTCGCACCGGGCTCAGTACCGGGGCCCTCTACCACCACTTCGGATCGAAAAGTGGACTGCTGGCCGCGATCTATGACGGCTTCTACGACGGACTGCGCCACGCGATCGGCGATGGCCACCTCCCCCACGGCGACTGGGCCACCCGCGAACGCGACCGTACGCACCGCTTCGTTTCCTACCATCTCGCTGATCCGCTGGCACCGATCCTGCTCAACCGGACCGCAGGCGACCCGCAGCTCACCGAACTCGAAGCGGCCTACATCCACGACCTCATCGACAACGCCGCCAAAAACATCCGCCACGGACAACAAACCGGCGAACTGCCAACCGATTTGGATGCCGACAGCGCCGGCGCCTATGTCATCGGCGGCCTGCGCCACGGCATCGCACAACAGCTCCGAGCCGCCCCGACGCCAAGCGCCGACGAGGCCACCCGGACACTCTGGCGCTTCACCGCTGCCGTTCTCGGCATCTCGTAGCCAGCGCCCGCGCCTGAGGGGCGCGTGCTGCAGGATGTCGTCATGACTACGTCGTGGGAGCGGTTGAACGATGCCCAGACCGTCGGCCTCGCGTTCGCGATTCTCGGTGCCATGTTCGCGGTCGGCTGGCTGATCCGTCGGTATGTGCGTCCACTGCGGGCGTTGTTCATTCCGTCCAGCGTCATCGCCGGCTTCGTGGTGCTCGGCCTCGGCCCACAGGTGCTCGGTCGGCTGACCGGAACCAACGGGCTGTTTCCCCTGGCAGTCGAAGACGTCTGGCGGGTATTACCCGGGCTCCTCATCAACGTCGTCTTCGCGGCGATCATGATCGGTAAGACGCTGCCCGGTGTGCGGCAGCTGTGGCAGGCGACAGCGCCCCATGCGCTGTTCGGAACATTTCTGTCCCTTGGACAATTCGCCCTCGGCGGACTCGCGGTGCTGGCAGTGCTGCATCCGGTGTTCGGGCTACCGATGGAATCCGGCTCACTGTTGGAGATGTCCTTCGCGGGCGGTCACGGCACGATCGCCGGCATGGGGCAGCTTTTCGCCGACGCCGGGTCTCCCGATCTCGTCGACATCGGCCTCGGGCTGGCGACGATCAGCATGATCACCGGCGTGGTTGTCGGATCGGCGTTGGTCCGCTGGGCCATTCGTAGCCCGAAAGTGACGGTGTTGCGGCAGCACGCCCCCACTGCGAAGGATGACTATGACATCGACCGCGTGCCCGTCGCGCCGAGCGATGAGCGTGCGACCCCGGACGACGGAATCCACGGGGCCACATTCGCGTTCGCTTTGATCTCGTTGGCGCTGCTGGTGTCCGTGGCGATCCTGTGGACGGTGCGCTCCGTCGCGCACGCCTTTGGATCGGACATCTTCGACAAGTTCCCGCTGTTCCCCGTCGCCGTCGTCGGCGGATTCATCGTGCAATGGCTGGCTTCCAGGGCCGGCTACGCCGAACGCATCGACAAGGCGGCCGTGAAGGGCATTTCCGCGGTGGCCCTCGATGCGCTCCTGGTCTGCGCGATCGGCACCATGTCCTTGGCAACGCTGGGTTCCAATGTGCCGGCCGTCCTCATTTTCACCGTCATCGGTGTGCTGTGGAGTGTGTGCGCGCTGGTGTGGTGGGGCCGGATGTTCCACCGGAGGAACTGGTTCGAGCATGGGATCGCCGACTTCGGGCAGTCCCAGGGCAACGTCGCAACAGGCTTCATGCTGGCCGACATGGTTGACCCGACGCGAAAAAGCAGCACTGCCAACGACTACGGCTACAAACAGCTGCTGTACGAGCCGCTGTTCGGCGGCGGTCTGCTCACCGCCCTGTCAGTGCCGCTGATCACCGAATTCGGCTTGATCAGATTTACGATCGTCAGCGCCATTGGCGCCGTGGTGGTCGGCGTCTGGGGCATGCGACGCCGTCAGGAAGCGGTATCGACCGTGTAGCCCCGCTCAGTCCCGCTCGTCACGCCCGCGGCCGGCGATCCGGCCCAAGGTGGAGATGCCCGGAATGTTGGTCAACATCCGGAATACATCGTTGCCGGTGTTGATCAACGCCTCGAGTTGCGGCAAGAGGCGGTCCAACGTGCGAAACATCGGGTCGGCCATGGCCATATAGCGTTCGGTGCGATCGATCGTGGTGTTGAGGCGCTCGGTCGCCACGGCGAGATTCTCCAGCAGATCAGGCAGCTGGGCGACAATTTGAGCCGACGCCGGCGGAATGCGCATCGCGCCGCTCGCCACCGCCTGCGCGGCTCCCACGGCGGATTGTGCCGTCTCGACCGCAGACTGAGCGGCCGACCGGAGGTCACTGGGTTTGGGTACTTTCTGGCTACTCATATTGGCAACTGTGCCCCACATCGGCCACGGCGTCAGTCATATCCAGCAACAATGAGCCAGCGTTGTCGCTCTGCGATGGCGAAAGGGCACACTTGATCCATGAGCACACCCCGCACCCCGATCGACCCGGACGCGCCGGTGCTCGTGACAGGCGCCAGTGGCTACATCGGCAGCTGGATCGTCCGGTCGCTCCTCGAAGCCGGACGCACGGTCCACGGCACGGTACGGAACCCGGAGAAGGCCTCTGGGCTCGAGCATCTGCACAAGCTCTCGGCCGATCATCCCGGGCAACTGCTCGACGACGGTGTCGTCCGCCGAATGCCCGGCAGCTAGCTCGCGGGCTCGGGCGGCAGTCCGTACCGCACCGCAATACCGTTGAGCAACATCGTCATACGTTGTTGGAAGCTGTCTTCGCTGAACGGGTCATAACCGGACTGGGCGATGGCGCGCAGGGTTGGATAGTCGGTAGCGGGACGTTTGGCGAGGAGTTTGAAGATCCGCGCCAGCCACGGCTGCCCGCTTTCGGCGTGTAGGTGTTCGCGATGCGCTTCAGTGACGCTACCGATCGCCATCGCGCTGACCGCCGCCCACACGGCCATCGCGTCGTCGGGGGCCAACCCATGCTGGGCGAGCGCCTCGACCGCATCGCCGTTGCACTCCATCTCCATTTCGTCGCGTACCCCGCCCGTGACGAACTTCTCCACCAATGCCGGCTCCGAGGCCAGCACCGTTCGGATGTACGAGGCGTAACTGCGCATCCAGGTCGCCCAGTGCTGGCCGGTGTACCGAGGCGGCGGCGAATTCACGAGTGCGCTCTCGGTGACCAGGCGCAGCAGGTCGTCTTGATTCTTGACGTGGTGATACAGCCCGGGAAGGCTGACTCCGAGATGCTCGGCTACCCGCCGCATGGTGACGTTCTCGCTACCGATCTCTCGCACCGCGGCGACGATGGCGCTCTTGTCGATGCGGGGCGGCCGACCACGGCGCGGCGCTACGTCGTTGGAGGTCAACGGAATCCTCCTACCAAGCGGGACATTCTCGATCCGGGGGTTGACGCTAATCGATGCGAGTTCTAAGAATCAATATGAAAATTCCGATGACTACGGGAGACATGAATTGACTGACGCCGCGCACCGCCAGAACCGCCAGATCCTGTTGCGCCGTCGCCCGGATGGGCTGGTCTCCCCCGACGACACCGAGATGGTCACGACGCCGGCGCCGGTACCGGCCGATGGTGAGGCGCTGCTGCGGACTACCTACGTCGGTATCGACGCGGCGGCCCGTACGTGGCTGGACGGAGAGCCCGGCTACCTGCCGCCCCTCGAGCTGGGTGAGGTGGTGCGCGTGGCGGGAATCGGCGAGGTCGTCGAGACACGTTGTGACGCCTACAAGGTCGGTGACCTCGTGACCACCCTGACCGGCCTGCAGGATTACGCAATCATCCGCGACGACCTGTTCAGCACACCGGTGGTCGGTTACACCGATCCGCTGGCCGTGATGTCGATCTACGGGCCGACGGGCGCGACGGCCTACTTCGGGATGAAAGGCGTCGGCAATCCGCAGGCCGGCGAGACCGTCGTCGTCTCGGCAGCCGCGGGCGCCACCGGGTCGGTGGCCGGTCAGATCGCCAAGATCGCTGGTGCCCGGGTGGTCGGCATCGCGGGCGGCCCCGAGAAATGTCGGGTCGTGGTCGAGGAATTCGGTTTCGACGCCTGTGTCGACTACAAGGCCGGCGATCTGACCGCCGCGCTCAAGGAAGCATGCCCGGGCGGCATCAACGTCTACTTCGACAACGTGGGCGGCGACATTCTGAATGCCGTGCTGGCCAACCTCGCCCACAAAGCGCGCGTGGTGATGTGCGGCATCATTTCGAGCTATCTGAACGGCGAGCATCCGGGGCCGTCCAATTACGTGAACCTGCTCGCCACGGCCTCGACGATGCAGGGCTTCATCGCCCTCGAAGAGTGGGCGCGCTTCGACGAGGCGTTCGCCGCACTGCAGGGCTGGGAGAAGGAGGGGCTGCTGGTGCACCGCGAAACCGTGTACGAGGGACTGGAATCCAGTATCGACGCCCTCAACGGCCTCTTCAACGGGGCCAACATCGGCAAGATGCTGGTGAAGATCAACGAGCCCAAAAGCTGACTCCGTGCTCACGCCGTTCGACGACTACCCCATCCATTCCACGGCCGAGCCGGTTGCCACGCCGGCGAGCGCCGACCCCAACCACTACGACCGCTACTGGTTCAACGGTCATCAGCGCGACGGTGAGTTCTACTTCGGTGCGGCGATGGGTCACTACCCCGTGCGCGGGGTCATCGACGCGGCCTTCAGTCTGGTCAAAGACGGTGTGGAACACTCGATCTTCGCCTCCGGAGCGATGCCGCTGGACCGGTCGGCGACCCTCGGCCCGTTCCGCATCGAGGTGGTCGAACCGATGCGCACCATCCGCTACATCGTCGACTCGAATGAGCACGGCATCAGTTGCGACCTGGTGTTCCGAGCCACCACCGTGGCGATCGAGGAACCCCGGCAAACGCGCCGAACCGCCGAGGGCATCGTGCTCACCGATCACACCCGGCTGACGCAATGGGGCAGCTGGGCGGGAACCGTCAGCGTCGACGGCGAGGACACCGCCGTCGACGCCGGTTCGGTGCCGGGAACCCGTGACCGCTCCTGGGGAGTCCGGCCGGTCGGTGAGCAGGTGCCGGTGCTGCGCCAGCCGATGCCGTTCCAGGTGTTCTGGCTCTGGGCACCTTTGCATTTCGGAGATCGGTTCACGCACTACGCCTTTCACGAGCACGAGGACGGACGCAGGTGGCTGCAGACGGCCCAGATCCTGGATCCGCTGCCGGCCGGAGCCTCCCCGTGTAGCCGGGTCGGTGTGCGCGAATGCTACGACCTCGGCTATGAACTCGAGTGGGAGCCGGGACGACGCGAGATCCGGCGGGCACACCTGTGGTTCACCGATCCCGTCGAAGGCCAGACCCACATCGAGATAGAGAAGCTCTTCACCTTCCGCATGCGCGGGATCGGCTACTGGCACCCACACTGGGGGCACGGTTCCAACCACGGCGAGTTCGAGATCGGCCGGGAATCCATCCGCCTCGAGGACTTCGACCCGACCGACTTCGCCTCGATCCATCTGCAGAACGTCGTCAAAGCCACAATGGGCGAGCGGACCGGCATCGGCGTCGTCGAGCAGATCGCCATCGGTCCACACGAACCGTCCGGGCTCACCGGATTCCTCGACGGCTACCAGCCCTGAGGTTGCGGAACTTGGCTGTCGATTCGCAAATCGGTGACCTGGTCGACCAATTCATTCGTCCCGGGGTCGAACCGCTGTAGCCGCGACACCTGAGCGGCCGCCAGTGGGTCACCTTCATGGCCAGATCTGCCGGGTCCAGCCCCCACGAGTACTCCGCTACCTGTTCTGCGCTGGATCCGCGTCCGTTGCCAAAACGCAATCTCCGCAACGAATTACAGAAATGTAATTCTGTTACAAGTGGGGCTCACGTGAGTATTGTGATATAGAGTACGTACGTACGTAGTTACTACGTAGTTATGCGTTACGCCCGGACGCGTCGCGACCGGCGAAGGGCGGAAAGGAAACGTGTGAAGTGCCATCCATTCCGCATAAAGCTTCCACCGTCTCGGATCGCCGAACCCTCTTGCGCACAGCAGTTTTGGCGACAGCATCGCTCGCCGCGCTGAGAGTGCCAATCGCACACGCAGAGCCGAACGCCGGCCAGTGGGACCCCACCCTCCCCAATCTGCTCAGCGCAGGTGCTCCCGGCGACCCGGTGGCCATCGCCAATGCGTCGCTGCAGGCAAGCGCTTTTGCCGCACAGACGACCTTCGACATGGGGCGAAAGTTTCTCGGCAGCCTGGGTCTCGCACCCGCCGACACCGGTGGCGCCGCTCCCGTACTCCGCGGGAACCGCGTGTACGGCAGGCAGGCGGTCGAGTACGTGATCCGGCGGGCCGGAACCCAACTCGGCGTCCCGTATTCGTGGGGAGGCGGAAGCCTGACCGGGCCCAGCCGTGGTGTGGACTCCGGCGCCGGCACGGTCGGTTTCGATTGCTCCGGCCTCACCCGTTACGCGTTCGCCGGCGTCGGTGTACTGCTCCCCCGCTACTCCGGCGATCAGTACACCGCCGGGCGCCAGCTCCCGCCGTCGCAGGCCAAGCGCGGCGATCTCCTGTTCTGGGGACCCGGCGGCGGCCAACACGAGGCGCTCTACCTCGGCAACGGGCAGATGATCGAGGCCCAGCAGACCGGTGTTCCGGTCAAGGTCTCCCCGGTCCGCAAATCGGGGATGACGCCCTTTGTCACCCGCATCATTGAGTATTGACGCGATAATGACCAGGTGCGCATGACCGGTCGACGTGCCCCGCTATGGCTCTTGGCATGTGCACTCATCGTGGGCGCCGTCGCAGCGGTTGCCGTGAAAACGTACGGCTCTGGTGTTGTGAGCACTGCGGAACGGACGGCTCAGGACCGCTGCGAAGCTGACGTTCGCGGCAAACTGATGACACCCGAGGCCGCCCGGCTGTCCGACGTGCAGTCGACACTCAGCGACCTCGAACCCGATATTCGAGACCTGTTCCCGTTGACCACCGATGCCCCACTCAAGGGCGTCGACCATGCCCGCATCACCGTGTGGAACGTCTCAGGAACGGTTGAGGCACAGACCGAGTCGGGCAACACGATCCACGATCCGTTCACCTGCCGGGCCTACTTCGTCGACGGCAACCTGGCAGACACGCTCGTGGTGTTCGAGCGGGAACACTAGGTCATCGGCACAGCAGGCCGGATGCGCCCAGCGCGAATGTGGTGATCGGAGCGAGAGCGATCACTGTCATGGCCCCGAAGAGACCTGCCCTCGCTCCCAGCCGGGTCCATGGTGTCGGTGGCAGCGCAAGTCGCTCGGCGCGGTTCAGCAACGCCACATCGGCCGCGCCGAGAGCCTGTGCAGGCGTGGCTCCGGCAAGAGTCATCAATCCGGCCAGCAGCGTGTGTTCCCCGAATCGGCGAGCCGCGGAATCGTCGGCGCACATCTCCAGCAGCCTGGCGACGTCGGAAGCACCTCGGGTCATCAGCTTCACCCGAGGGAACACCAGGGCCAACCCGCGCAGCGCCGTCACGATTCTCGGATGATGCCCGTCAAGGTGCGCCCGCTCGTGGGCCAGGACCGCTTGCAACTCGTCACTGTCGAGTGCAGCGATTGCACCGGTGGTGACCACGATCGCCGGCGGCGCGCCGGCCACACAGTACGCGGTCCGCTCATCAGCGTCGACGACGAAGACGTCCCGTTGGCCACTCGGACGTCCCACGAGCCGAACAGCTTGAGCGTGGCTGTCGGCATGGATGCTCATGCGCCGAACGGCGCGCACCGCCTTCATTCCGAAACCGGCGACCGCCACGATCAGCGCGACCGCGACGACCACGACCGACGCCTGCGCCGCGAAACCGGCGCGTCCGGCTGCGATGTCGCAGAGCAACTCCACGCAAGAGTTCAGGAGCGACCTGCGCTGACCGTTGTGGAACACCACGTCACCGATCACCAGCAACGGAATCGCGACCCAGGTTGCCAGAACGCTGACGATGGCGGTCAACCAGACCGCGACGCCGAACCTCGGGGCCGCTCCGGCGCGAGTGAGCGTGCCGAGGAGTCGCGGCGCCACCAACACCATCACCCCGCCGTAGATCAGCAGGCCCGCGGCGATATTCACCGCTTTTTCGCCCTGGTGGAGCGCCGAGCCAACGTGCGTAGCGCGGCACGCAACCGATCGGAATCCTCTGGGTCGATCTGCTCGATGAAATAGCTGAGCACCAGATCAGAACGGCCGCCGCCATCCAACGCCTCGCGCATCAACTGGGCCGAGTGCTGCTCGCGGTTCAGCGTCGGCCAGTAGCGGTAGGCACGCCCGTCGCGGTCCCGTTCCAGCCAACCCTTGGTATGCAGGTTGTCCATCGTCGACATCACCGTGGTGTAGGCGATCCGGCGCTCCTCGGCGAGCTCGTCGAAGACGTCGCGCACCGTGACCGCCGCATCGCCGCGGTTCCAGATGCGGTCCATGATGTCGGCTTCCAGTTCGCCGAATCCTCGTACGCGCACTACACCCTCCACAGTCGGTGGTCCGAGAGTACCTCGCGAAAAGGACGGGCGGGCGCCTCGACGCGCGTCGGGACCTACTGCATAGGCCAGTACGTAGTACTCCCGCGCGACACGACACGTCAGCTGGTGTAGTGGAGGCTCGTCATCATCCCGGCCTCCTGGTGATAAGCGTTGTGGCAGTGCAACATCCATAAGCCGGGATTGTCCGCTGCGAAGATCACCCGCTGGCGCTGCATGGGGCGCACGACAAGGGTGTCTTTGCGCGCACCCGGGCGTCCGTCGTCACCGAGCACCTGAAAAGTGTGTCCGTGCAGATGCATCGGATGCCACATCATCGTCGAGTTCCGGAATGTCATTGCGACCCGTTGGCCTCCACGCACGGTCAAGGGCTGCGCGCTCGCGAATGGTCGGCCATTGATCGTCCAGTCATACGTTGCCATGGAGCCGCCCAGCTCCACGGGGAGTTCGGTGTCAGCGCCCACCCAGTCGAAACTGGCTTCAGGTGTGGCGGTGAACGAACTGACCGTGCCCAGCCGACCACGCAGCTCAGCCGGCGCGTAGTCGGGCGGAGGAGTCGAACCATCGGCGGTCACCAGCAGCGCCCGAGTCGACGCACCTTTTCCCTCAGCAGCCGCGACCAGCGGGAACACCCCGTCCCCCGCCGTGATCGTCACGTCATAACGCTCACCCATCCCGAGCAGCACCGCGTCCACTTCACCGGGAACCACCGGGAATCCGTCGGTATGAGTGACGGTCATGCGGTGTCCGGCCAACGCGACCCGGAACGCGGTGTCGGACCCGGCATTGATCAGCCGGATCCGTACCCGTTGACCCGGGCGAGCCCGGAAGCTGGTGGGGTTCTGCGCATTACGTCCATTGACCACGTACAACGGGTAGTCGACGTCACCGGCGTCGCCGCCGAGGGGTGAACCATCCCGGCCGCCCATCGGCCCCATTGCGGCGTCGTGGTCCATACCCGGCATACCCTCCATGCCCGGCATGCCGTGCCCAGCTCCCGACGGCGTTCGCAGTCTGTCATAGATCTGCGCCGGGCTCGGGCCGACGCCGTCGGTCCAATCGTCGAGCATCACCACCCATTCGGCGTCATATCGGCCCGGATCCTTCGGGTCGTCGACGATCAGCGGGAAATACAGGCCCGTGTCCGCGTCGAGCCCGGTGTGCGGATGTGCCCAATACGTCCCTGGGTGAGGCACCGAGAACCGGTAGGTGAAGTCCTGGCCATCGGCAATGTCAGGGGTGGCCGGCGACGCGCCGTCCATATCGTTGCGAAGCGCCAGTCCGTGCCAGTGCACCGAGGTCGAACGGCCGAGCCGGTTGCGGACCGTGACCTGGAGTTCGTCGCCGACCGACGCTCGCAGCAGTGGTCCGGGCACGATGTCGTTGTAGGCGATCGTGTCGGCAATCGTGCCGCCCAGATCCACCCGCGTGCGCTGGGCGGTCAGCGTGGTGGAGACCGTGCGCCCGCTGTGCGGGCGACGAGCCTCGGCCGGGGCGATCGCATCGATGATTTCACCGCGCGTCGATGCGGCGCCGGCGTCGCGCTGACACCCCGCGACAGCGGTAGCACTCAGCGCGGCGGTTGCCGCGAGGAATCCTCGGCGGCTGAGCCGCGGCAGGTTGGCGATGTCAGGCATGTCCTCCACCCTCACCGCCGACATCGGTGGATCGGTATGGGTTCTGTGAAGGTTCGTTGAAGAAGTCGGTGCGACGCGCGAAACGGAACTCATACCGAACACACAAAATCTACGGACTACCCACGTATTGAATAACTACGTATTCCCAGGTCCGGAAGGCCGCAAGCAGCGCAGAGCTTTACTGATTCTTCACAAATCCAATGGCAAACAATTACTTTCGGCGAAATGCCACACCGACGAGCAACCGTCCGTGCGGCCTACGCGATCTACTATCCCCGTACGTAGCTAGTAGACTGAGGCCACGTCATGCATCCGCCCGAAGGGGCGTGGTCGCCAAGGACACCTCATCGAGGGAGGCCCCGTGCAATACCGCAGCAGGCACCTGTGGATCACCGCGATCGCGGCGACCGTCACGGTCACCGCAGCCACCGTCGCCGGAGCTTCGGCCCTGGCCGAGCCGGCAGGTCCGCCCCAGCCGGTCGAACCGGCACCACAGCTCGATCCGGCGCCGATGCCCTGGTTCAACCCCTTCGGTCAGGCAGCCAACGTCGATATCCCGGCCGGACAGAACCCATTGCCGTTCAGTGGAGAGCCACCATTCCTGCCACCGACGTTCAATCCGGCCAATGGGTCGACGGTTGGCGTCGCGAAGCCGATCTACATCAACTTCCAGCGGCCGATCGCCGACCGCCAGTTGGCCGAGGATTCGATTCACATCTCCTCTAACCCCCCGGTGCCCGGAAAGTTCTACTGGATGAGCGACAGCCAGGTGCGTTGGCGGCCAATCGATTTCTGGCCGTCCGGCACCGTGGTGAACATTGACGCCGCAGGCACGAAGTCGAGTTTCCGGGTTGGCGATGCGCTCGTGGCCACCATTGACGACGACACCCATCAGATGGAGATCCACCGGAATGGCGTCCTGGAAAAGACCTTTCCCGTCTCTCTGGGGAAGCCTGGCTACGAAACCCCCAACGGCACGTACTACGTACTGGAGAAGTTCGCCGACATCATCATGGATTCGTCAACCTACGGCGTCCCGGTGAACTCGGCCGAAGGCTACAAACTCAAGGTCCAGAATGCCGTTCGCCTCAGCAACACGGGCATTTTCGTACACAGTGCCCCATGGTCGGTGGGTGCTCAGGGTAAACGCAATGTGAGCCACGGCTGCCCCAACCTCAGCCCGGCCAACGCGCAATGGTTCTTCGACCACTTCGGCAGCGGCGATCCCGTCGTCGTCAAGAACTCCGTCGGCACCTACAACCAGAACGACGGGGCGAACGACTGGCAGATTTGACCGGGCCCCGCTCGGTTCAGAAGCGCCCGTCCAGGAATTCCGCGTAGGCCGGCAGGTCGAGTTGACCATGACCCGAGAGCCCGACCACGACCACCTGCTCGGCCGGGTCATCGGCCACATGCGCAGCGGCCGCCGCGATGGCGTGTGTGGCCTCGGGGGCCGGCACGATGCCCTGGGTTCGGGCGAACAGGACACCCGCAGAGAATGCGTCGTGTTGGCCGATGGCGATGCCCTCGACCAGGCCGAGTTCGACGGTGTGGCTCAGTGCCGGTGCCATCCCGTGGTAGCGCAACCCACCCGCATGAATCGGGTCGGGCACGAAGTCCATTCCCAGCGTGTGCATCTTGAGCAGCGGGGTCAGGCCCGCCACGTCGCCATGGTCGTAGCGATACTCGCCCTGCGTGATCGACGGGCATGCGGCCGGCTCGGCGGCGACCACCTTCGGGTTCGACCGGCCATGGATCTTCTCGCGCAGGAACGGGAATGCCAGGCCCGCGAGATTGGATCCGCCACCGGCGCAACCGAAGACCACGTCGGCGCCGTCCGGTTCGACGGCGGCGAGCTGAGCAACGGCTTCCAGACCGATCACGCTCTGGTGCAGTACCACGTGGTTCAGCACGCTGCCGAGCGCATAGCGGGTGTCCGCGTTGGCGGCGGCCACCTCGACGGCCTCACTCACCGCCATCCCGAGGCTGCCGGTGGTGTCCGGAGTTGCGTCGAGGATCGCGCGACCCGCCGCGGTGAGATTCGACGGGCTCGAGTGCACGGTGCCGCCGTACGTGCGAATCAGATGACCGCGGTAGGGCTTCGACTCGTAGGAGGCTCGGACCTGCCACACCTCGACCTCGAGGCCGAACTGTGCTCCGGCGAAGGACAGGGCGCTACCCCACTGTCCGGCACCCGTCTCGGTGGTCAGCTTCCGGACACCGTCGACGCTGTTGTAATAGGCCTGCGCCACAGCAGAATTGGTCTTGTGGCTGCCCACCGGGCTGACGCCTTCGTACTTGACGTAGATGTGCGCGCCGGTGTTGAGCGCCCGCTCGAACCGGCGGGCCCGGATCAGCGGCGACGGACGCCACATCGAGTAGATGTCACGCACCGGTTGCGGGATCTCGATGTACGGCTCGGTCGATACTTCCTGCGCGATCAACCCGCTCGGGAAGAGCGCCGCGAGATCGTCCGGACCGACCGGTTCCTTCGTGGCCGGGTGCAGGTGAGGTGGGACCGGCTGGTCCAGTTCGGCCGCCAGGTTGTACCAGTGCGTCGGCACCCCGACGGTAACCAGATCCGGATGGGCGGCGTCGGCGTGCAGCGTCATGCCGACACTGTAGTCAGGCGCGTTTCACCGTCCTTCGACGCGCCGCGCCGCCGCCAGACCCAGGTGGCAATCACGGCGACTGCGAGTCCCGCGGGCAGGGCAACGGGCGCCACCGGCAGCGCCACACCGACCAGGAGCAGCAGACCAAAGCCGGCGCCGACGCCCAGGAGCGCCAGCTTGGCCGGGGTCCAGGTCGAGTCCGAGCGGAATCGGGTGGACAACGCGATGCCGATGATCAACGCGATCGCGTGGCCGATGGCGGTGAAATCTGCTCCCGATACGGCGACCACCAGGGCGATCGTCACCCATCCGCCGATCCAGGCGGGGCGCCACCGGGTCGGGATGGCGGCGCTGAGGGTGCCGAGGACGGCGATGGCGCCGTAGCTCAACCCGACGTCTTTGGCATGTGCGACCGAGATCGGTAGCCAGCCGAGCTTGATCGCGGCGGCCAAGCCCGCCGCGACGATCAAGGTGGCGCCGATGTGGCCGAGGGTGAAGGCCTGGACCAGGCGCCTGCCGCACCAGAGCAGCTCAGCCAATGCCAGCAGACACACCAGTCCCGGCAGGAGGAGGTACGTGTATCCCTCGGCCGTGACGAAGGCGCTGCCCAACAGCGTTCCCAGCCGGCCCTGCCCCAGGTTCTCCAGGTTGGTGCTCAGATGGCTGACCACCAGGTCCTGCATCGTGGGCCCCAGCACCAGGAGCAGCGACGCCACCGTGAACAGTGCCGCCGCGTAGGCCAGGGTGACGCGCACCCTACCCAGACTGGAAAACACCCGCGACCACATCGCGAACCAGCATACCGACGCATGCTGTGCCGAAATGTGCTGGTCAGCCGCGCGCGGATGCCCTGCGATGGGGCGCGAGTTCAAGAATCAACAGCACGACCGCCGCCGGAACCACGTCGATCATCGGCAGTAGCACGTACCGGCACCCAGCCATCGCGCCGAACTTGCGCACATATCGATACAGCGACTCCAGCTTGATCAGCCGATCCCCGAGATGCGCCAGAGCCCGAAGCGCCCGGACCGTCGCCTCGTCGCTGCGGCCACTGTCGAACAGATCGGGGAATGGGGCAAAAGCCAACGACACGCACTCCCCTCCGTGCGACCGAGCCCAATCGATCATGTCCACGGTGAGCCGCTCATCGATCCCGTTCGGCGCGCCCTGCCGGCGCCACGGCAGGTCAAGGCTGAGTTCGGTCCCGCCACCCGCGCCGGCATAGCGCTGGAACGCCTGTATCCGTCCGGCGCGGTCCCGTCCGTAGACCAGCCACACGCCGGGGTAGCGGCCGGACAAGGTGTCGCCGAGCATCATCGAGAAGCCGCGCTCAGCGCCTGCCGCCTTTCCCGACGCGCGCATCACGTCGAGCAGCTCGGCCCGGAGCGCATCGTCTATGTCGGACTCAGCGATCACAGCGGTCGTCACGCCGACGTTGTGGGTCCGCTGGACCGCCTGCCGGAGATTACGTCTGGAACGGCCCACCAGACCGAATTGGTTCACCTGCACGACGACGTCACGTCCGATCGGGATGGCGCGCAGTGGAGTCGCGATCACCCCGCGGTCGCGCCACAACGCAAGGCTGCGCTCGGACGCGCCCAACACCAGCATGCGCCAGCCCTGCTCCCGGCACAGCGCAGCGAACGCGACGACAACCTCTGGGTAGCGGGTCTGGTCGCCGATTGGATCGCCGCTGGCCACGGCGAAGCCCGCGATGGTTCGATACGCCAGGGCGGCGGTGCCATCCGCGGAGAACACGTAACTCTTGCCCGCGGCCATGGCGAAGGGCGCAAGCGGATCGCCCCGGGTGTTGTGAACCAGAGATGCCACCGCAGACAAGGCATTTGGCTGCGCTGTCGACCGCGGTGGCCTGATCAACATCGCAGCGGACAGGACGAGACAGATCCACGCATCTGCCGGATGCCCGAGCATCACGGCGAACGTCGCCAGGACCAGGGCGGCCGCGGCGGTGGCCGCATGGGCGAAAGTCAGTGGGCGCCCGAGAAGCAGACCGTGCAGCAGAATCGTCGCGGCCAACGACAGCGCGACCAGACTCGTCAGCGCCGACTCGTGACCAACGCGGCCCGTGTGGTGCTCAAGAACCAGTGCAGCCCCGCTACCCGCCAGGGTCGGCACGACCAGGCACAGTGATGCCCACAGCGCCAGCTTGCGACGGGCCTCGACGCCGGCAGCGTCCGTCGTCACGCCGGTACGGGGGCGTGACGACGGTGCCGACGATGAACTCACATCACGGTCTTCCCAGTGTTGGCGGAGCGCACGGATCGCCCGCTCTACTACCCAATGATACGAACCGAATCCGACATTTTCCCGGTGGAATGGTCCGGCCGGTTCACGGCGAGCGCGGTCAGCGCCGATGGGACGGGATCCCAACGGCAACAACATAGTCCGACTGATCGGCATACTGGACCAGGCATTCGACGGGCGTTCGATGATGGCCGAACAGACCCGCCGTCAACACTTTTGGCGTTGAGCCGCATCGTCGGCTACGACGCAATTTTTCGCGGGCGTAATCAGGTTTACGGCCCATCCGCGCCGGTTAGCCAGTAGATCCGGCGAAATTCATTCGCATACGGATTGGAGGTCTACAACTATGAAGATCGCCAAGATCATTGCCGGCGCAGCGATTGCAGGTGGGCTTGCGGCTGGTGCCGCCGGAGTGAGCGCGGGCACCGCCGGCGCAGCCCCACCATATGCACCGGCACCTCATCAGCCGATGATCGCGATGACCATCCCAGGGGGACCCAATCCGGGCTCGCCGCCCGCGTGGGCACCGCCGACACCGGCCCCGCCGATGTGGGCAGCCGGCAACCCCCAGGTCTGGGATGAGGGCTGGCAGCACTGGGGCGTCTGGATGAACGGCGTGTTCGTGCCGACGTTCTAAAGCCGCCGCGGCCTCGCCTCGCGGATCGAAGGGAGGTGATGTTCCGCGGGGCGGGACTGTCGACGAGCCGCCGAAGAGGCGCCCCGTAGGTTGGTCGGCATGACCGAGCTGGAACTCAAGGAGATCGAGACATCCGCAGGCGTCTTGCGGTACTACGACAGCGGTGACGGGCCGGCCCTGCTGTTTCTGCACGGTTCAGGACCCGGGGTGACTGGCTGGCGCAATTTCCGGGGCATACTGCCCACCTTCGCCCAGCAATTCCGTTGTCTGATCCTGGAATTCCCGGGATTCGGCGTCACCGATGACCTCGGCGGCCACCCGATGGTCACCGCACAGGGCGTGGTAGCCCCGTTCGTTGACGCTCTGGGCATCGACCGCGTCGACATCGTCGGGAACTCGATGGGCGGCGGCGTGGGCATCAACTTCGCCATCCGCGAACCCAACCGCATCGGCAAGCTCGTCACCATCGGCGGCATCGGAACCAACCTATTCAGCCCGGGTCCCAGCGAAGGCATCCGGCTACTGCAGGAGTTCACCGAGGATCCGACCCGCCAGCGCCTGATCGATTGGCTGAACTCGATGGTGTTCGACCCGGCACTGGTCACCGACGAGCTCATCGAACAACGGTGGGAGCTGGCGACCGACCCCGCGACGCTGGCCGCGGCCAAGCGAATGTACGGCAAAGCGGCGTTCGCGGGCATGATGGCCGCCATGCGCGCGTCCGATGCGCCGATGCCATGGGCACAAATGCACAAGGTGGCCGCTCCCACACTGCTGACCTGGGGCCGCGATGACCGCGTCAGCCCGCTGGACATGGCGTTGATCCCCATGCGGACGATCCCCAATGCCGAGCTGCATGTGTTCCCCAACTGTGGGCACTGGGCGATGATCGAGGCCAAAGAGGCCTTCGAGCAGACCGTGCTCGGGTTCTTGACCCGCGCATAGGCCGCGCCGGCGCTCACCACATCCATTCAAATCCATTGTTGAATCTCTGATACAGGTCTGTATATTGACTGTGTGCGCCACGCCACATGATCCGCCGGCCTGGCCCTGCTGTGCCCCCAATGGATAAGGATCGCAATGGATCTGGTCGATCGAATCGCCAAGCACCGCCGGATGGCGGAGAGCTACCGGGACAAGTACGTGCTGCGGAAGGTCCAGGAAGGCGAGACATACGACGAATGGGAATTCACCGACGACGCCGTGTACACCTCGCCGTACTTCGTCGCCGGGCAGGAACTCGTGCTCAAGGACGTGGCCACCTCCTTCGACGTCGCCGCCACCGTTGAAGCCAAGGCCTACTCGGTGGTCTTCCCCGACTGGAAGCCGGTTGACCACAAGTTCTGGCCCGCCGAGAACGGCCTCGTCATGCGCTACCGCTGGGAGGGCACCACAGCCGACGGCGAGACGATGGGCTTCTATTCGATCAGTTTCATCGACACCAATGACGAAGGCCAGATCACCCATTGGTCTACCTACGTCAACGACGAGGAGTACGGACCGTTCCTGGAAAAGGCGATCGGCGCCCGTGGGCCCTTCCATGGTGACGAATACATGGAGGCGCTGGCCCGCCACTTCGAGAAGCACAACCTGACCTGGTAGGTGGGTCCGGTTTCAATTCGTTATCGATCCCACAGCCCGTCCCCACAAGGGGCACAGGGCAAACACATCCGGGCGAAATAGCTTTGCTCTCCGTGCGGCACCGTCGTCGCACTTTCAGAAACGGAGTAGAGCAATGGGTTTCAAGAAATCCGTGGGCATATCGGCGATGGCGGCAGGAATCGGCATGGCCGGCTTGTTGGGCCTCGGGATCGGCACGGCCAGTGCCGATCCAGGCCCGGGCTGCGACCGACCCGGTGCCCCGCAATGCCAGCACCGCGACGACCGAGGTCCCGGCCCCGACGACTGGCACGGGCGCGGCATCGACGCCGGACGCCGTGATCACCAGCCGTTCGAATGGAACGGCCAACGGGTCACCCCGATGCCGGCCGGCGACGGACGCGGCTGGGGCTTCTGGTTCCTCGGAACCTGGATTCCGCTGTAGCCGAACCGATTTCTGGTGGGGCGCTCATCCCCTAGCGCCCCACCAGAGACCGGGACGAGATGCTCAACGGGGTGTTGAGCACACCGCTTTCACCGCACCGTCCATGGCGGTTGCGGCGGTCCAGCTCGCATGGTCTGCGGGCTGGAATTTCGGCAGCTTGGCGGCATAGTTGTCGACATACCGGGACTGGGCGCGCAGCAGGCCCGCCAGCAGCGGATCGGTGGATTCGTCTGCCAGACGGCGCAATTCGGCGGCTTCCTGCCGCATGACGGGAATCACCGCCATCGTCACCGATCGCTGCTTGGGCGACCAACGTACGGCCGCCACCCGGTGATCCGTCGTGGCCCAGGCCTGCTGCTTGCCGTCATACCCCGCGCTGACCCGCTGCCACTGGGCGCAGACCGGATCCGGTTTCGCCGCGGCAAACGCCTGGGCGGGCTTGGCGGCCGGCTCGTCCCGGACGGACGACGTAACCACCTCGGCGGGAACAGCTTTCGCAGGAGTGTGGCGTGTCGGTGCGGCATTGGACGCTGTGTCGTCGTGTCCCGGCAGGGTGACGGCCATGACGCCGCCGACGAGCAACGCGGCAGCGGTGGTCACGCCGATCACCGTTCGCGCCCTGGGGCGCCTCACCGGTCCGGCGTTCAGTCTGGAACTGAAAGGCCAGCGGCTGCCGGTGCCTGCCCCTCGAAGCGCAACGTTGAACGCCGCTTCCGGGCGGTTCCGTAGCTCGGCGACAGCTACTTCGACGGCAGCGCTCGGCGTTCCCAAATCGGTGAGCGCCTTGACGAACCGGGCTACCGATACGAGTTCGCGTCCGTAGAGGTTCTCCTGCGGTTGCCCAGCCGGCAGGAACCGCTCGACCAGGTCCTCGCGCAGCTGCGACGTCCGCGCGACTTCCGCCGCGGTCAGCCAACGCCCCGGAACATCCTCTGCCCCAATACCGGTCATTCAGATGATCCTTCCCGCGCCCACCTGAAAATTGGTACAGCAATCTGTCCATGCGCGGCAACCGGTCAGGCGCCCCGCCGTCGCCACGTTGCCGTCACAACTTGGCTACCGGAAGATCACGGACTGCTGAGCGGGTTCGCCTGGCAAACAAGCACTCTCGTCAACGCCGGTGTCGTCACGACGGGAAGTACACCGCCTGACCGGAGAACAGGTGATGCGGGTGGCTGAGGTAATTGGCTGCGCTGGCAACGGCCACTCGTGTCGCCACATCGTGATCGCCGTACTCCTCGACGCACAGTGACTCGAGCGTGTCACCGGCGACATGCCGACGACGGTTGAGGCCGGGAACGATCAGAACCTGGCCCGGACTCGGATCCGTGAACGGGTCGAGATTGTTCGCGTTGGCGATCACGACCGCGAGGTGATCGTCGCCGTACCAGCGCCCGGCCAGCACCGCGAAGGTCTCCCCCGCGACCACCGTGTGGTGCCCGACATTCGTCAGGTCCGGCAACAGCAACCAGGTCCCCCGCTGGATTCCGCGTTGCGCCACACCGTTGACCACCTCCCAGACCAGTTGGATCACCGGGCTCTGCGTCCCGTAGAAGGACTGGGTGAGCTGCTGTCGGGCGGCGGTGCTGTCGTCGGTGGTGAACAGGTGCCGATAGGTGACATATGGAATCAACAACTCCTGACCGATATTGATCAGGCCCGGGTTGCTGAGATGATTCTGCGCGGCGATCACGGGGTAGAGACCGCCGTCGCCGTATTCGCGCTGAGCGATCCCGAACAAGGTGTCCCCCAGCGCCACGGTGTAGTTCTTCATCTGCCGCCGCCTTTCCGATCGCATGACGTTCAGACCGGCTCAGTGTCGGGTGAGATGTCGACGCCAGTCGCGCGTAGCCGGCTACCTGCATTCGAGTGGCAGATTGAGGTAGCCCGCTACTCGTGTCCACGGCAGCCGATCCGGCGAAGCTTGGATTGCTCGACCTCTCAGTTCAGCTGCCGGACGGTGATGACGATGACGTATGTGGTGCTGACATGACTGCGGCGACCTCGACGCGCTCCGCTGCGGGCGACCGCCCGCCGCTGGCCCTCGCCGGCGCTGAGTCGACCTCGGCCCGTGGTCAGCGCAGCGGGACGAAACTTCGGGACAGGCTGCGACCGCTGCCATCGTCAGTGTGGCGCGAGGTGGTCCGTGGGCGGCTCGCCGACCTGCGTGTGGAACTCGACAGACTCCCGGCCGGTTGTCACGACGACCCGAGGTACAACGACGCGCGGCGCCGGCTCAAGGAAGCCGCGGCAATCATCGATGCTCCGCGTTGCCTGCTCGGCGTGCTCAACGGAGCGGCCGTGGAGGCCGCCTGGCTCCGAATTCACGCGGTGGACGCGACCGTGATCCGGCTGGCGACACCCGGCGTGGTCCGCGCCCGGCTCCCCGAGATCGTCTGCACCGGAAAGGAATTGCTCGGCGACAGCCACGAATCCGTCGCGACGATCCGGGAGATCATGGGCCGCACCAAGTGGAGCGACCACGACCGAGAAGCGCTGGCGCACAGTGTAAAGGCGATACACGCCGCATCCGACAGCGAGAGCATGCGGCTGCGCAGCTTTCGCAATATCCTGCTCGGCGCCACCGCGGCGCTGGCACTGCTGGCGGTGTGTTTCGGCATCGTCGGCGCATGTCGACCCGACACCTTCGGTCTCGTCACAACGGGCGGCTCGCTGTCGCGCGCCGACATCGCGATCGCGGAATTGCTGGGCCTGGTGAGCGCGAGCCTTGTTGGTGCGGTGGCCATCCGGAAGATGAAGGGAACGTCCACCGCATACGCGGTGCCGATGGCCTCGTTGTTACTGAAGTTGCCCACCGGTGCACTGACCGCCGTCGCCGGCCTGCTGATGGTCAAGGCGGGCATTGCCGGAGATGGGGTCAACGTCACCACCAACGCCCATGTCGTGGGCTACTCGCTGCTGTTCGGCGCGTCGCAGCAAGGCCTCACCGGGATGGTCGACCGTCAGGCACAGACCCTGCTCAACAACATCTCCTCGAAAGACAATGCCTGATCCGCCACCGCTGCCGACCTTGGCATGATGCATCGTATGGATCAGTACCGCCGCGGGCAGTTCCTGTTCGACGTCATCGACGACGGCCCTGCCGATGGGCCGGTGGTCGTGCTGTTGCACGGTTTCCCGCAGCAGAACAGCAGCTGGAAGCCGATCATCTCGCTGCTGACGGCTGAGGGTTACCGATGCCTGGCGCCCAATCAGCGCGGGTACTCGCCCGGTGCGCGGCCGTCTCGTCGTCGGGACTACCGCGCGTCGGAGTTGGTGAAGGACACCCTCGCGCTGATCGATGCCAGCGGTGCCGAACGGGTGCATCTCGTCGGCCACGACTGGGGCGCCGCGGTGGCGTGGGGCTTGGCCGAGCACGCGCCCGAGCGGCTGGCCTCGCTGTCGGCGCTGTCGGTACCGCACCCGAAAGCCTTCCTGCGGTCCCTGCTGACCAGCCGCCAGGGTCTGGCGTCCTGGTACATGTACGTCAACCAACTGCCGTGGCTGGCCGAACGATTCCTGCTCGGCCGCGACCGCAAAGGCAAGGCCATCGCCAGATCCCTGATCCACAGCGGGCTACCGCCGGAGGCGGCCGAACGTGACGCGCGGGCCATGACCGAAGCCGGGGCCCTCACCGCGGCGCTGAATTGGTACCGGGCCATGCCGATGAGCCGCCCGGGCCCGGGCGGCGCCCAGAAGGTCACGGTGCCGACCCTGTATGTCTGGAGCGACCGCGACATCGCGATCACCGCCAAACCGGCTTATGACACCGCGAATTACGTCAGTGGTCCGTACCGCTTCGAGACCCTCCGCGGCGCGTCGCACTGGCTCCCGGAGGAGAAACCGGCCGAGGTCGCGGAAATGTTGTTGCAGCGGTTCGCCACCCATCCGATCTGAGCGGAGGATACGCATGCTGACCCTGGGAGTGCTTCTCGGCGACGGTATCGGGCCGGAGATCGTGGACGCGGCGACCAGGGTCGCCGAACGGGCCTTGGCTGGTGTCGGGGTCGAAGTACAGTGGCGCGAACTGCCGTTCGGGCTCGAGGCGATCGGTGAGTTCGGCACCCCGCTGCCAGAGCCGACGCTGGCCGACCTCGACGGGCTGCCGGGATGGATCCTCGGCCCCCACGACAACGCCGGATACCCTCAGCAGTTCCGGGGCATGCTGTCCCCCGGTGGAGCAATCCGTAAGCGCTACAACCTGTTCGCCAACATCCGGCCCGCCCGTACCCTGAGTGCGTCCGTCGCAGCCCTATGCCCCGATCTTGACGTGGTCATCGTGCGGGAGAACACCGAAGGCTTCTACGCCGACCGCAACATGTACGACGGCGCAGGTGAATTCATGCCCACCCCTGATGTCGCGCTGGCTGTCGCCGTGTTCACCCGCAGCGCCTGTGAACGGATTGCCCAGCAGGCGTTCCAGTTGGCGACCACCCGCCGCAAGTCCGTGACCATCGCGCACAAGACCAACGTCCTGGCCAAGACCACCGGGCTGTTCCGCGACGCGTGCCTGACGGTCGCCAAGAGTTACCCCGACGTGGAAGTCCGCGGCGAGCACATCGACGCACTGGCCGCGCGATTGGTGAGCCACCCGCGCGATTTCGATGTGATTGTGGCCGAGAACATGTTCGGTGACATCCTGTCCGATCTCGCCGGCCAGTTGAGCGGCTCGCTCGGGATGGCGCCGTCGATCAACGCCTCGCACACTCACGCGATGGCACAGGCCGCCCACGGGTCGGCGCCCGACATCGCCGGGCGCGACATCGCCAACCCGGTCGCGATGATCCTGTCCACCGCCATGCTGCTGCGATGGCTCGCCGGTCGGGACGGAGGGTCACCGGCGCTCGGCGTCGCCGCCGGTCATATGGAGGACGCCATCCGGCGGACCCTCGATGCCGGTGTGGGCACCGCCGACATCGGTGGCAACGCGTCCACGTCGGCCTTCACCGAGCAGGTGCTGGCGTCGCTGCGCTGACTCCGAGTGTCTTTCGCCTATTGCGACCGTGACCCGGTGTCCGGGCCGGTGCCCCACCATGGCCATAATCGAGAAACACAAAGACTACCTATGGATCGGAGCGGCACGTGGCCAGGACCGAAGCCGACCGGTCCGCCTCCCCTGCCGTGCCCGGAATGCCACGTCGCCCCGGCGTCCTGATCGCGGGCCTGAGCCTGGTGGCTCTCACCGTCGCAATCCTGCAGACCGCGGTGGTGCCGATCCTGGGCATCATCGCTCACCAGCTGAACACCTCCTCGGTGGCCGTCAGCTGGGCCGTCACCGCCAACCTGCTGGCGGCCGCCGCGTCGACCCCGCTGATCGGCCGGCTCGCCGATCTGTACAGCAAGAAACGTGTTCTGCTGGGTGTGTTGCTGGTCGTGCTGGCAGGTTCGGTGCTGGCCGCGGTCACTGCTTCGGTGCCGCTGCTGGTGGCGGCGCGCATTCTGCAGGGCGCCTCGTACGCGCTCTACCCCATCAGCATCGCGATCCTGCGCGAAGAACTCGCCGAGGACCGTCTGGTCGGCGCGATGTCTGTGCTGTCCGGGACGCTGGGCTTCGGCGGCGGTGTCGGCCTCGTCGTCACCGGCCTCCTGATGTCGGGCGACGCCGGGTATCACCGCGTCTTCTGGCTCACCACCGCGTTCACCGCCATCGTCATCGTGGTGGCATTGGCCGTCGTGCCGAACCGCAGGCCGGACGCCGGCGGCGCGATCGACTGGCTGGGCGCCGCGGGCCTGGCGGTCGGTCTGTCGTCGATGCTGCTGGCGATCACTCAGGGCAACTCGTGGGGTTGGACCCACCCGGGCACGATCGGATTTCTGATCGTCGGAGTCGGTGTGTTGGTCGGCTGGTGGTGGTGGGAGCGGCGGGCGGCCGATCCTCTGGTCTCGACCACGATGCTCGCCCGGCGCCCCATCCTGCTGACCAACCTGGCCACGATCCTGGTCGGCATGGGACTGTACTTCGCCTTCCTCGGCCTCACCCAGTTCGTTCAGATGTCGCGTCAGGCCGCCGGCTACGGATTCGGGGCGACCGTGCTGCAGGCCAGTGTCTACTTCCTGCTCCCCGGAGCGCTCACCGGATTTCTGGTGGCGCTCGTCAGCGGCCGGTACATCGACCGCTACGGCGCCCGCAGAGTCTTGGTGGTGGCCGCCGTCGCGGGTATTTCCGGATTCGTCATGCTGGCCGTGGCGCATGACCGCCCGTGGCAGGTCGTCCTGGCCGGCGTGCTGGCCAATGCCTACATCAGCTTGGGCTATGGTGCGCTGCCCGCACTGGTCGTGAGCGAGGTGGACGCCAGTGAGACGGGCATCGCCACGAGCATGAACGCGATCGCCCGAACGATCGGCAGCTCGGTGGCGGCGGCCGTCGTCGCTGTGTTGCTCGGGCATCGCATGGTGCCGACGGAAGGCAGCTTCGTGACGATCTTCGTCGCCGGCGCGGTGACCGCCGCCCTGGCGATGGCCCTCATCGCGGTGTCGCGCGCGCCGGACCGCCACGGCGAGTCCGTGCAGACCCTGTCGGAGTCCCGCGCGATGAACCACGAGTGGGGCTGAGTCCTCCGGTCTTCCTCTAGTCGCCGGTTTTCCCGCCGTGACGACCCGCTGAACTGCGAAACTTGTGTCCAGCCAGTCACTGCCCTCCGGACCATGGACCGACCACACCCCGCCGTGGCCGTTCGCCCGCGACGCTATGGAATCGCGCTGTCAAGGCGGTTCAAACGAAGGATTCCATTGAAAAATTGTTAATTCATTGCGGAATCCCTTGCGAAGGCCGCCGTAATCCGCGATTGTTTACCGACAGCTTCCAGGCTGCACCGGAGGAGGAGACCGCTGACCGGCCCAGATATCACCGCCGTCGACAAGTCGACGGGACCGGACGACGCGCCACGCAGTGGCGCGCCCGTCATCGAGATCGACCACGTCACGAAGCGGTTCGCCGACTACGTAGCCGTGGCCGACGCAGACTTCTCCATCGCATCGGGAGAATTCTTCTCGATGCTCGGCCCCTCGGGCTGCGGGAAGACCACCACGCTGCGCATGATCGCCGGATTCGAAAGCCCCACCGAGGGCGCCATCCGGCTCGAGGGCGTCGATGTCTCGCGCGTGCCACCGCACAAGCGCAACGTCAACACCGTCTTCCAGCACTACGCGCTGTTCCCACACATGACGGTGTGGGACAACGTCGCCTACGGGCCGCGCAGTCAGAAGAAGGACAAGACGGAGATCAAGCGCAGCGTCGACGAGCTGCTGGAGATCGTCCGGCTCACCGACTTCGCCAAGCGCAAGCCCGGCCAGCTTTCCGGCGGCCAGCAGCAGCGGGTCGCGCTGGCCCGTGCGTTGGTCAACTACCCCAGCGCACTCCTGCTCGATGAGCCGCTCGGCGCCCTCGATCTCAAACTGCGCCACGCGATGCAGTTCGAGCTCAAGCGCATCCAGCGCGAGGTCGGCATCACGTTCATCTACGTCACCCACGATCAGGAAGAGGCGCTCACCATGAGCGACCGGATCGCGGTGATGAACAACGGCAATGTCGAGCAGATCGGCAGTCCCACCGAGATCTACGACCGTCCGGCAACGGTGTTCGTCGCCAGCTTCATCGGCCAGGCCAATCTGTGGCCGGGCCGGCAGACGGGCCGGGCCAACCGGGATTTCGTCGAGGTCGACGTGCTCGGCACCACGCTCAAGGCCAAGCCGGGCGACACCACGATCGAACCCGGCGGGCACGCCACGCTGATGATCCGGCCCGAGCGCGTACGCGTCTCGCTCGAGCAGCCCTCAGGTGACGTGGCGACTGTGCCCGCTACCGTCAAGGACCTGACGTTCCAGGGCCCGGTGCTACGGCTTTCCCTTGCCGCGCCGGACGATTCGACGATCATCGCCCATGTCGGGCCCGAGCAGGACCTGCCACTGCTGCGTCCGGGCGACGCGGTCCATGTCAGCTGGTCTCCGGAGGCTTCGCGGGTACTTCCGGCCGCGGACATCCCCACCGCGGAGGACCTCGAAGAGATGCTCGACGACGACAACCCCTAAGAAAGTCTCGAACCGCCAACCCTCACCATCGGAAGCGCCCGAATTCCCCGAAAGGTCGCCCATGCCCGACAACCTCGATCCCCGACTGCTCGCCCGGCTGACTGCGAACCGCACGTCGCGTCGCCGATTCCTGGGCGGTGGCGCCGCTGCCGCCGCCGCACTGGCACTGGGCCCCTCGGTCCTGGCCGCGTGTAGTTCGGGCGAGAAGTCCAGTGCCCCAACCACCTCCGCTGCCCCCGACGACGGATCGCCTGCCACCGGCACCGTCCGCATCTCGAACTGGCCGCTGTACATGGCGGACGGATTCGTCGCGGGATTCCAGACCAAGACCGGCCTGACGGTGGACTACAAGGAAGACTTCAACGACAACGAGCAGTGGTTCGCCAAGGCGAAGGAACCGTTGTCGCGCAAGCAGGACATCGGCGCCGACCTCGTCGTACCCACCGAGTTCATGGCGGTGCGATTGGCCGGACTCAACTGGCTCAACGAGATCCGCGAATCGCGGGTCCCGAACAAGAAGAACCTGCGCGAGGACCTGCTCAACTCGAAGGCCGATCCCGGGCGCAAGTACACGGCGCCGTACATGACCGGCATGGTCGGTCTGGCATACAACCGCGCCGCCACCGGACGCGACATCACCAAGATCGACGATCTGTGGGATCCCGCCTTCAAGGGCCGGGTCAGCCTGTTGTCCGATGTGCAGGACGGGCTCGGCATGATCATGCAGTGGCAAGGCAACTCCGTCGAAGACCCGACCACCGAATCCATCACGAAGGCCGTGGATTTCATCCGCGAGCAGAAGGAGAAGGGCCAGATCCGCCGCTTCACCGGCAACGACTACGCCGATGACCTCGCGGCCGGCAACATCGCTGTGGCCCAGGCATATTCGGGCGACGTGGTGCAGCTGCAGGCGGACAATCCGGACCTGAAGTTCATCGTTCCGGAAACCGGTGGCGACTGGTTCATCGACACCATGGTGATCCCGTACACCACACAGAACCAGAAGGCCGCCGAGTCCTGGATCGACTACGTCTACGACCGGGCCAACTACGCCAAGCTCATCGCGTTCACCCAGTTCGTACCCGTGCTGTCGGACATGACCGACGAGCTCGCCAAGATCGATCCCAAGATCGCGAGCAACCCGCTGATCAACCCGCCCGCCGACATGCTCGCGAAGCTGAAATCCTGGCCGGCCCTGTCCGATGAGAAGACCCAGGAGTTCAACACTCTCTACGCCGCAGTGACCGGAGGCTGACGCCGATGGCGGGTGTGGCCACCAGCAGCCGGCAGCGGAGCAAGATCGCTCCGTACCTGATGATCCTGCCGGCATTGGTGTACCTCGGGATCTTCTTCGTGGTGCCGTTCATCTCGTTGGCGCGTACCTCGCTTTCGACGTCGGGCGGCTCGGTGTACCTTCCGACGCTCGAATTCGATTGGAATTTCGGCAATTACGCGCACGCATTCAGCGTGTACCAGGATCAGATACTCCGGTCCTTCGGCTACGCACTGGTGGCGACCGTGGTGTGCGCGATGCTGGCATTTCCGCTGGCATATGTGATCGCCTTCAAGGCCGGCCGGTACAAGAACCTCATCCTCGGATTGGTCATCCTGCCGTTTTTCGTGACCTTCCTGATCCGCACCATCGCCTGGAAGACGATCCTGGCCGATGACGGTCTGGTGGTCAGTGCACTCGGCTCGATCGGCCTGCTGCCCAGCGAGGGCCGCCTGCTCTCGACGAGCTGGGCCGTGATCGGTGGCCTGGTCTACAACTGGATCATCTTCATGATCCTGCCGCTGTACGTGAGCCTGGAGAAGATCGATCCGCGCCTGATCGAGGCGTCCAAGGACCTGTATTCGTCCAACCGGCGCAGCTTCACCAAAGTGATTCTGCCGCTGTCGATGCCGGGCGTGTTGGCGGGCAGCATGCTGGTGTTCATCCCGGCGGTCGGCGACTTCATCAACGCCGACTATCTGGGCAGCACACAGACCAGCATGATCGGCAACGTGATCCAGAAGCAGTTCCTGGTGGTCAAGGACTATCCCGCCGCCGCTGCGCTGAGCATGGTGCTGATGGCCATCATTCTCGTGGGCGTGCTGCTCTACACCCGGGCGTTGGGGACGGAGGACCTGGTTTGACCACTCAAGCCATGACCGAGGCGCTGGACCAGCCGGTGCCCAGGTCCGTCAAGGGCTCTCCGAGGTGGGGCGACCTGGTGCTCCGCCTCGTCGCCGGGCTCGTGCTGCTGTACCTTTTCCTGCCGATCTTCGTGATCGTGCTGTTCTCGTTCAACAAGCCGGCGGGCAAGTTCAACTACACGTGGCAGGGCTTCACCCTCGACAACTGGGCCGACCCGTTCAAGTACCCAGCGCTCACCGAGGCGTTGAAGTTGAGCCTCAACGTGGCAGCGGTGTCCACCGCCGTTGCTCTGGTGCTGGGCACGTTGGTGGCGATCGCCCTGGTGCGTCAGCGATTCCGCGGCCAGAAAGCCGTCGACACGTTTCTGGTGCTGCCGCTGACCGCCCCTGAGGTGGTGATGGGCGCCTCGCTCCTGACCCTGTTCCTCGATCTGGGCTGGGCCACCGGCTACACCACGATCGTGCTGGCCCACATCGCCTTCCAGGTCAGCTTCATCGCGATGACGGTGCGTGCCCGGGTACGCGGGTTCGACTGGACCCTTGAGGATGCCTCGATGGACCTGGGCGCCAGCCCTACCCGGACGTTCTTCAAAGTGACTCTGCCACTTATCGTCCCGGGCATCGTCGCCGCGGCGATGCTGTCGTTCGCGTTGTCGCTCGACGACTTCATCATCACTTACTTCGTCAGCGGCTCCACCGTCACCTATCCGTTGTACGTCAACGCGGCGGTCAAGGCGGCCGTACCGCCACAGATCAACGTATTGGCCACGGCGATCCTGGTGGTGAGCCTGTTGCTGCTCGTGGCCGGGACGGTGTACCGGCGCAAGCGTATCGACGTCTGACGTCAGGGTGCGTCGAGTTGCACCGTGACAGCCACCTTGCCGCGGCTGTCACGGTGCGCGACGGCGTGTCCTGTGACGTCGCTGCCGTCCAGGTTCAGCAGGGTGAGCTGAGCGCCGCCATCCAGGAAGTTGCGCCACCAGGTCTTGCTGTCGGGCGTCATCACGTTGATGGTCACCTGGTCGCCGTCGCGCTTCACGGAAACCGGGGTTTCGAACGTGCGGCCCGACCGGCGACCGGTGTACCGGATGACCACCACGCCGTGGCCGATCCATCGGCCCAGCACCGGAACTCGGGTGAGGCCCACGGCCGCCGCGTTGAACCAGCGGGCAATTGGGGAATTGAAGATTCCACGTGACATTGGCGCCAGCGTAACCGCGTCAGCCGATTTCGGCAGGGACCGGTGGGGTCCGCGCTCCGGTGCGCGCGGCGCCGATCCCGGCAGCCACCACGAGGCAGATACCGACAACGGCGGCCGGGGCCGGAATCTGGTGCAGCAGGACAAGGCCGACGAGCATTGCGAACGCCGGCTCGAGCGCCATCAGCGTGCCGAAGGCCGCGGTGCTCAGATAGCGCAGCGCCGACATCTCCAGGGCGAACGGCACCACCGGCAGCAGGATCGCCAAACCCACACCGATCAGCAGGAGCTGCGGCGTCAACTGCGGGAATACCGACGGCCCGACCACCGCAGTCCCGACCAGGCCTGCGACCGGCATGGACACCCCGAGGCCTTTGATTCCGGCAACCTCGTCGCCGACCCGCTGTGTCAGCAGGATGTAGCAGGCCCAGCACAGGGCGGCGCTGAGTGCGTACAGCACACCGATGAGGTCGACGTCGCCGGTCCATGGCTCGGTGAGCAGGACGACACCGGCGGCCGCGAGCCCGGGCCACAGGATCCGGTTGCGCCCCTTGCCGTGTGCCACCGCCACCCCGAGTGGGCCCAGGAATTCCAGTGCGCTGGCCGTACCGAGTGGGATCCGGGACAGGGCCGCCATGAAGAGCATGGTCACCCCCGCGGTGACGAAACCGAGTGCGACGCACGTCCAGAATGCGGATCTGGTGAAGGCCGAGGGTCGCGGCCGCACGATCAGCAGCATCAGAACACCGGCCCACGCCAGGCGCAGCCATGCCGCGCCCTCGGCGCCGACCTGATCGATCAGGCCGACGGCCACGGCCAGGCCGATCTGCACGCACAGCATCGAGGCCATGGCCATCAGCGCGCCGGTGCGCGCGGGATGTCCGGACGTCGTCACAAGTTGTTCCCCTTGGGGACAACGATATTGGCCAGCACCATCCGGAGGAACGGCCGGTAGACCGCCTGGTCGTCGAGCAAGCTGTTGAGTGTGACACCGTCGTTGGCAGCCAGGATGACCCGGGCCAGGTCCACCGCCGGAATGCTCACATGGCCGCCCAGCCGGGCAGCGCCCTTGGAGATGTAGTCGGCCAGGGCACGCACCGTCTCCTCTCGCTGTGCGGCCACCCGCTCGCGCGCCTCGGGGTTGCGCAGCAGGAACAGCGTGTACTCGGATCCCAGGACGGCACGGTCGGGCCCTTCGGCCGCGACCAGGTCCCGCCAGCGGTCGCCGAGTTCGTCCGCATCGAGGTCCTCGAGCCGGTGAAACGTCGCGATGACGTCGGCGAACCCGTCGAGGAACTGCTGGCGTTGCCGTTCGACCACCGCGAGGAACAACTCGGCCTTGCTCCCGAAATGAGAGTAGATGGCACCACGCGTATAACCCCCGACCTCGGCGATGTCTTCGAGCGCGGCTCCGTCAAACCCCTTGCGGGCAAACACCTCCTCGGCGGCGTCCAGCAGGACGTTGCGAGTGTGCTCCAAGCGGCGTTGCTTGGTCCAGCGTTCGGCCATGGCCCCATCCTGTCAAACGTTAGCCAGCCGATGTGGCGGCGTCCGTCAACCGCGGCTCCTCGCTCCCGCCAATATTCATCCTTGTATCGAATATACGCATATGTATAGTAGTGATCGCAGTCACAACTGGGTGCCATGTTGATCGAGGAGGTCCCGCCCGTGCAGACAGCACGCCCCGGAGATTGGGTCGAGAACGCCACCACCTTGGACGACATCGCTCCCGATGCGTATCGGATGGAGATTCCGACAAGTCGGTACATCGCTCCGGAATTCGTTACGCAGGAACGTGATTCGATCTGGAAGAAAGTCTGGCAGGTGGTCGGCCGGGTCGACGAGTTAACCAAGGCGGGCGATTGGAAGCAGTACCAGATCTTCGATCAGTCCTACCTCATCGTGCGCGGCAAGGACGAGAAGCTTCGCGCATTCGTCAATGCCTGCCGGCATCGCGGCAACGTGCTGTGCCGCGACGCCCGCGGAAATGCCAAGCGCGGCTTCCTGTGCCAGTACCACCTGTGGTCCTACGACCTGGACGGCCGACTCAAGGGCATGCTCCGCGAGGCGCTGGCCGGGCCGATCGACAAGGACACCCATGGGCTGATCGAGGTCTCGGTCGATACCTTCGCCGGGTTCATCTTTCTCAATCCCGATCCGGAGGCGGCGCCTTTGGCGGACTTCATCGGCGCGGAGGTCGCGGCCATGCTCGCGCCGTACCACCTCGACGAGATGGTCACCGTGATGGACGTGACCGAGGCGATCGACTGCAACTGGAAGGTCGTCCTCGACGCCTTCCAGGAGGGCTACCACATCGATGGGATCCATCCGCAGTTGTTGCGGGTGATCAACATCGATCCCGCCACGAGCCGCTACCGGTTCTTCGAGCAGCACAG
The DNA here is from genome assembly GCA_001942045.1 of Mycolicibacterium porcinum. GTDB lineage: Bacteria > Actinomycetota > Actinomycetes > Mycobacteriales > Mycobacteriaceae > Mycobacterium > Mycobacterium porcinum_A. Next base: position 24,139 of record MSTD01000037.1, on the reverse strand, counting down.
CGTGTCGATGGCGCCGTTCGATGTCGTCGGCGCCACCCCGGAGCAGCAGGTCGACGGCATCATGGACCTGCCCGAGACCTTTCCGTCCACCGTCGCGGTGATCCCCCGCTTCTCCGAACTCGTCGCCGAACACCGTGGCGACGACGGCTCACTCAGTTTCCCCGACGGCGTCACCGCCCGCACGCTGCTGCAGAAGGCGACACGAGACACCTTGACGGCCATGGGACTTGACGTCAGCGGACTCACCGACGCACAGATGAGCGACAACCACGGCTGGGTGTTGTTCCCGAACTTCTTCATGACGATCCGCGCCGGCGAAGCGCACATCATCATGTCCCTGCCCCACCCCGACGGAGACCCCAACCGGTGCATCTGGCACGTCGCCAGCTACATGTGGTTGCCGGACGAAGCCAAGGCCGCCTTCACCGCGGAACCGATCGTCGTCGACGAGGCCGGAAGCTACAAGTATTTCGAAGCGCTGCAACAGGATTACGAGCAGATGCCGCGCCAGCAGATCGGATTGCGCAACACTGCACTGAAGCACATGGCGCTGGTCAAGGAAGAAGTCGTAATCGCGCACTTCCACTCGGTCGTCGACAAGTACCTGGAATCGGCCGGCGTCCACTCCTGACCCATCCGTCTCGAACCCGCTACAGAAGAGGACTTTTCGTTGAAGCACGTCAGCGACGTCGTCGACGACTACACCGGCCGCAGCCGCGCGGCGGTGCAGTACGCGGTCACCACCAAACAACTCGTGGACGCCGCCAAGAAACCCGGGTTCGGAGTAGAAGGCTGGGCGCCGCTCGCTGACCTGGTCGCCGTCGACGAGTTCGAACGGGTCGGCAACTTCAAAGAGGTGATGAATTGGAACCAGTACACCGGCTTCCTGACCAACTGGGCCACCGCCTCGCAGTGGGACGGCTTGTTCAAGCGAGTCAGCGAGGTAGCCGGAGTGGTCTTCCTCGAGCTCGAGGAGCGCACGAAGATGGGCGATTTCGAGTCGGTGGTCAACTCCTTCTCGGTGTACGAGTTCACCGCCGACGACAAGATCCGGCACATCGATGTCTACCTGCAGATGGCGTTGCCCAACGCCGAGATGCTGACCAGCTACAAGGGCGTCGAGATCTCGGATTAGGCATCGAGTGAAGTTCGCTCAGCGCTCACGGTCCTGACATCTTCCGATGGCACGGTGGCCAGGTGCGGAGCGAACCCGGCCGGGTATCGACGGCCGATCGGTTTCACCGGATCTGCGTCCAGGTGGTCCGGCGCCTACCGGCGCCGCTCGATTCTGTCGTGGCCCCGACCTTTCTCGGCTTCGTGGCGATCAACACCTTCACGTTCGGCGTCGATCTGGCGATCCTGACCGCCCTCCACGGCGCGCTCCGGTTACCGCTGCCCGTCGCGGTCACCATCGGATACGCCGGCGCCTTCGGCCTGGCGTACTACTTGAACCGGACGCTGAACTTCCGCTCGCACGCCGCCGTCGGCCCCCAGCTCACGGTGTACGTGGTGGCGGTGGCGATCAACTACCTGGCGTTCATCCTCGGGGTCTCCAGCGGGCTGGCGGCCTTGGGCGTCGAATACCACCTGGCCCGGATCGTCGCCGGCGGCTGCGAGGCGCTCTTCATGTACAGCGCCATGCGCTGGGTGGTGTTTCGCCGCTGACGCCTGGACGTCAGCCGACCAGAGATCGGGCAAGGTCCCGGTAGCCGGCCGCTCGGTGCGATTCGGGCAGCCGCGAGCCACGTCCGAACAGCTTGTCGCGCAACGTGCCTTCCCGATATTCCGTCTTGTACAGCCCGCGTCGCTGTAACTCCGGCACCACATGGTCGATGAAATCGACGAACGAGCCGGGCGTGATCACGTTGGTCAGGTTGAAACCGTCGACATCGGTCTCCTCGAACCACTCCTGCAGCTCGTCGGCCACCTTGGTGGGCGACCCGACGGTGAAGCCGCCCTCGGCGTCGATCGATTTCGAGTCGATGAAGTCACGCAGCGTCCACTGGCCTTGCCCGAAGGTCTCCACCGAGGACTTCAGGAACTCGTTGTCGGTGACCGCCACCGGATCGTCGAGGTCGAACCGTGACAGGTCGGTACCGAGCCATCCCGACCACAGGGCCAACGTCCCTTCCGGATCGGTGTAACGCCGGAATTCGTCGTAGCGCGCCTGCGCGGCCTGTTCTGTCGCGCCGGTCACCACCACGTGCCCGTTCACGATCTTGACGTCGTACGGATCACGGCCGGCGGCCGCAGCCCGCCCGCGGATATCGGCCACCGCCTCGCGCAGCAGGTCCTTGGTCGGCGCTCCGATGAAGATCACCTCGGCGTTCTCCGCTCCGAACTGACGGCCGCGGTTCGATGCGCCGGCCTGGTAGAGCACCGGGGTCCGCTGCGGCGAGGGCTCGCACAGGTGAATGCCAGGGACCCGAAAGTGCTTGCCGTCGTGGGCGATCGGGTGCACCTTGGCGGGATCGGCATAGGCAGCGCGACCGGGTGCGGCGCCCACGGCGTCGTCCTCCCAAGATCCTTCCCACAGCTTGTACAGCACCTCGGTGTACTCGTCGGCGATGTCGTAGCGGTCGGCATGCGGCGTGATGGTGTCGAGGCCGTGGTTCCGCGCGGCACTCTCCAGATACCCCGTGACGATGTTCCAGCCGATCCGTCCCTTGGTCAGGTGGTCCAGCGTGGACATCCGGCGGGCGAACGAGTACGGGTGCTCGAACGACGTGGCCGCGGTGATGCCGAAACCCAGATTGCTTGTCACAGTGGCCATTGCGGGCACCACCAGCAGCGGATCGTTGACCGGCACCTGGGCGCCCGCGCGCAACGCGGCCGCCGGGCCGCCCCCGTAGACGTCGTAGATACCGAGCACATCAGCGATGAACAGGCCGTCGAACAGACCGCGCTCGAGCAACCTGGCCAGGTCCAGCCAGTAGTCGATGTCCTTGTAGCGGGCCGCCTGAGAGTCCGGATGCCGCCAAGTACCGGCGACGATATGAGCCACGCAGTTCATGTCGAACGCATTGAGCACGATCTGGCGTGTCACGGGAGACCTCCGGGAAGCAGGTTCAATTCCACCGCCGACTGATCCCGCCGGGGGCGGCGAAACTATCCGCCGATCCGGCTGCCGAAACAAGGAATCAAATCCCGCCGATCAGAATCGGACCACGAACTCCGCCAAGATGTCGGTCACCGCAGCGATCGCGCGACGTGAGATCACCTCGTAGCCGTGGGTGCTGAGGGTCGGCAGACACAGCAACCCGGCCTGGGGCGATAGCCCGGAGGCTTTCGTGTGGGACGCGTCGGACTCGAACGCCCCGAGGACCGCGGCCTGCGGTGAATGTCCGAGATCCCGGGCGATGTCGCACAGCCGATCGGCAACGGCCTTGTCGTACACGCATTGCGCGTCGCCATACGCCACGATCGGCCCGCCGGTGACGGTGGTGTCGTACTCTGCCTCCGTCGGTCCCACCTCCACCGCGAGGGTGAGATCTCCGGGCAGCGTCCGGCACGCGTGAGCCGCGCCCACCCCGCCGACCTCTTCATTGGTCGTCAATACCAGGTACAGGTCGCCTTCCGGGCGCCGACCGGTGTCACGCAACCGTTGCGCCAGGAGTATCACGGCCAGCAGTGCGGCGCGATCGTCCATGAAGTAGCAGCCGACGTAGTCGCCGACTTCGATGAGCTGACGTTTGCTGCGGTCGATGCACACGCGGGTACCGGGCCCGATGCCTGCCTTCGTCAACTGTTCGGGCTCTAGGCCGCTGAACACGTAGACGTCTGGCCAATCGAGCGCCTTGTCACCTTGGTCGGGCTTGGTCTGCCAGACATGTGGGGTTTCCTGCGTGGTGTGTTCGGAGCCCAATGCGAGTACCCCGCACAAGGTTTCGTCGTCGCCGAGGATCGCGACGGGGCCAAGCCCGAAGTTGGCCGGGTACATGGTGCCCAGCGGCGTCAACCGCAGCGTGCCGTCCGGCTCGATTCGCTTGACGAGCATGGACAGTTCATCCATGTGGGCCAGCACCCGGATGGTCGCCCCTTGGTTGGCGCCGCGGATCAGGCCCACCAGGTTGCCGGCCGCATCGATCGAGAGTTCATCGACGAGCGGTTCGAGTTCCCGTCGGCAGATCTCCCGAACCTCATCCTCCTGGCCGCACGGTCCATATGCCGATAGGAGTTCCTGCAACAGCACACGTTCGAACCCGTCGTCCAGCTCGGCCATGTCTGTTGCATTGCCACAGACGCCCGCCGGGAAACCTTCAGCCCGTCACCTCGGCGCCGTGCGCTCCGGAAACGGGTCGTTGGAGAAATCGATCTGAGCCGCCGGATTGCTGATGGCCGTGATGAGGCCGGTGCCGAACGCGCCGGCACTGTCGAACAGCGTCGACGCACCTACCGCCACACCATCGGCGGCCCAGTGCGAGTCCGCCTGCACGCCGATCCACTCGTCACCGGGCAACCGCGACAGGGCGACCGTCAGGTCACCGTTGATGTAGCCGACACCGGCGGTGCCCAGATTGGTCACCAGGCTGGTGCCCTCCGCGGCCATCGCCGCCCGCACGAACGGCGAGTTCGGCTGGCCCTGCACCACAGTGACGGTGCGGTTCATGAACCGTTTGCGCGACGCATTCTGGTGCTCGGCGATGGCGCGACTCCAACCACCCTCGTCGCTGCCCATATACGTCGTCCGGTCCCCGTCGAGCGCAGTGGGCGGTTCGAACCGGACGGGTGCCGTCCACTCCTCACCACGCGGCGGTGCGCTCAACCGATATTGCACCAACGTCGCCCGCGCCACGGTGACGCCGTCCTGCACCAGCTCGCATTCGGAGTTGCGGACCCGCCGGCCGTCGCGGACCAACGCCACCTTCGTGGTGGTGGGAAGCCCGCGCGCGGCCTTGAACAGGTCGACCGTCAACCGCGCGGGCAGAAATTCGGGCAGCCCGAAGGCCGACTCGAGCGCTCGTGCCGCCAGCCCGACCAGCGCAGGACCGTTGAGGTGGTCCTCACCCCAGTGGCTCTGCGCAAAGCGGGTCGGCTGAAATCTGTCCTGCTCGGACTGCACGAAATGGGCGGCAACCTCGGTCATCGGCGAATCGTCGCATATGGGCTAACTAAATCTGGCGGCGGGGATCAACAAGTGCGCCGGGCACTGAGCCAGCGCTGCTGCAGCCGGATGAAATGGGCGTCGACCACCGCGCCGTGGCCGGGAACGAAGACTCCGTCCGGTCCGCCCGCGGCCAGCACCGCATCCAGAGTGGCTGGCCAGGCCTCGAGATCGGAGTCGCCGTCGATGACCGGGTCACCAGATTGTTCGACGAGATCACCGCAGAACACCACCGGGTGTTTGTCCGGCACCGTGACGATGAGATCGTGGCTGGTGTGGCCGCGGCCGGGACGGCAGACGCGCACCGTCCGGTCACCGAGATCGATATCACCGCCGGCCAACTGGTGCGTGGACACCGGCATCGCCGCGATCGCCTGATCGACTTCGTCGACATCGGCACCGTGCCCTATCGCGTCCGCACGCAAGTGCCCGCGGCCAGACGCTAAGGTGTCGGCAACCTCTGGTGCACAGAGGATTTCAGCGTCCCTGAACCACGAGCAACCCAGAACATGGTCAAAGTGGTTGTGCGTCAGTACGATATGCCCGACTTGCTGCCCGGTGAGGGCCGCGACGTCGGACTCGATGCCGCGGGCCTCCGCCATTGTGGTGCCGGAATCGACCAACAGAGCTCGTTCACCGCCGCTGACCAGCCCGACCGTCACATCCAAGAACGGAAGGCGGGTGCGCCATACACCCCCGCCCAACTCTTCCCAGTCGTAGTTCATCGTCCACGGTCGATGCCGGCAACGAGACGCACGCCTGCGAAGCTACTCCCATGCGTCGCCTCCTGTTCTGTGTTTGTGCACTCGTCGTCGCCTGCGGCCTCACCATCCCATCGGCTCACGCGGCCTGCACGGCCGGAACGGATTGCGACTTTGCCGAGCGCATCGCCGCGGCTGACGCCTACCTGACCTCCCGCCCGGGCACGGTCGGCTACGTGCTGCGAGACCGCACCACGGGCGCCGTCTACCGAAATGCGCACGCGGGCGAACAGGTATGGACCGCGTCCACGATCAAACTCGGCATGGTGGTCGACCTGCTGACGCGACAACGCGCCGGCACCGTGACGCTGACCGATTCCGACCGGACACTGATGGCGGCCATGCTGCACTCGTCGGACGATGACGCCGCCGACACCCTGTGGTCCCGGTACAGCGGTTCCGATCACCAGGCGTTCAACGCCGATTTCCCGGCCTATGGGCTGACCGGGCTGCAACCGCAGCGCGGATTCAGCCGGATCTACCCGTACTGGGGCTTCCAGAAGGCCACCCCCGAGGATCTGGACCGGTTGATCAACTACACCCTCACTGGCCTCACCCCCGCCGAGACGGCCGGCATCGTGGATGCCCTGCAACACGTGGACACCAATCAGCAGTGGGGCGTCTGGGGCGCTGGACCGGCGATGAATCCCGGCAACAAGGACGGCTGGTCACTCGAGCAGGGCGGCTGGGTGGTCAACAGCGTCGGATTCGCCGGACCAGAGCAGCGCTACACGTTGGCGATCATGAACGCGCTCGGCGACCAGGGCGGATATGACGACGGCGTACAGACCACCACGCACCTCAGCGAAGTGTTGCTGGCCGGGCGCCGGTGACCTGACCACATAGGTTTGCCGTCGCGGGCGACGGGAACTCCTAGCTCATGTTGATCAGACGAATCGCCCGTCCCATGTTGTCTGCGACCTTCATCGCCCGAGGTGTCGATACCCTGCGCGATCCGAGCACGTCCACCGAGACGACCCGCCGAACACTAGGCGCGCTCAGTGCACTCCCCGGTCCGGTGGGGCCCGGGGTTCCGAACAACGCCGAGGCGGTGGCACGCGTCAACGCGGCGGTTCAGGTGGCAGGTGGGCTGCTCCTGGCGCTCGGCCGCGCCCCACGGCTGACCGCGGCGGCGCTGGCCGTGACGATGGTGCCAAGAAGCATTGGCTCACAGGCATTCCTGAAGGATTCCGACCCGCAACACGCCGCAGCGCAACGCCGCGAGTTCTTCACCGACGTGAGCCTGCTTGGCGGTCTCATCATCGCGGCCGCCGACACCGCGGGCAAACCGTCGCTGGCCTGGCGCGGACGCCGTGCCGCACAGCAGGTCTCGGCCAGCATCGCGGCCGCCGTTCCCGGTGTGTCGGCAAGTAGTGACGGGCTCGCCGACAGCGCGATCGCTGAGAAGATCGGACACGGCCTGGCGGTCGGGGCCGAACGCGGCCGCGAGTTGGCCGACGTGGCGGTCGAGCGGGCGAGTGAATTGGCCACCGAGTTGGCCCAACTCGCACGTGAGCACGGGCCGGAGGTGGCCGACGCCGCCCGGGCCCGCGCCGGCGAACTGGCGCTCGTGGCCCGCGAACGCGCGCCTGAGCTGGCCGAGGCGGCCCGCGAACGCTCCGCAGCCCTGGCCGATCTCGCACGAACCCAACTCGACCAGCGCCTCGATCGGTAGCGTTGTGGCATGAGCACGGGTGACTATCAACCGGAATTCGGGCAATACGGACAACCGGGCGGTTACCCACCGCCCTACGGTGGGCAGGTGCCGGGTGGTTATCCCCCGCCCTACGGCACCCAGACCCCTGGCGGGTTGGGCCGCCGTTGGCTTGCCAGGGTGATCGACGGGATCATCGTCGGGATCGTGGCGTTCTTCCTGTCGTTCCTCACCGATTCGCTGTCGAGTTACTGGGTCACCGGTCTGTTCAGCGGATTGCTGATGTTCGTCTACTTCGTCGGACTCGAGGTGGCGACGGGTGAGACACCGGGCAAGAAGCTGCTCGGGCTGGCGGTACACGGCGCGGGCAACGCGCCCAAGCCGACGGCCAAGGAATCAGCGATCCGCAATGCGTTCACCCTGCTGCCGATCATCCCGTTCGTGGGTGGCTTCCTCGGCATCATCGCGATGATCGTGATCGCGGTGACCATCAGTTCCAGCCCAACCAAGCAGGGCAAGCACGACGAACTGGCCGGCGGCACCCAGGTGGTACGAGGCTGAAACCCGTTGCGTGGGGCTGGGGTTGGCGGGTCAGATCACCAGCCCCAGCAGCAGGACGAAAACCAGCCCGGCTACCGACAGCGCCGTCTCCATCAGCGACCAGGATTTGATGGTCTGGCCGACGGTCATCCCGAAATACTCCTTCACGAGCCAGAATCCGGCGTCGTTGACGTGCGAGAAGAACAACGAGCCGGCGCCGACCGCGAGCACCACCAGGGATACCTCGCCGGTGCTCATCCCCTCGACCAGGCCGAGCATCAGTGACGACGCGGTGATGGTGGCCACGGTGGCTGATCCGGTCGCCAACCGGATCAGTACGGCCAGCACCCACGCCAGCAATACCACTGACAAGTTGGCGCCCTTCGCCCATTCGGCGAGCAGGGTGCCGATCCCGGTGTCGACCAGGACCTGCTTGAACCCACCGCCGGCCGCCACGATCAGGATGATCCCGGCCACCGGAGGAAGCGACGACTCAATGGTTTTGACGATCTGATCGCGGGTCATCTTCGCGCCGCCACCGAGGGTGAACATCCCGACCACCACCGCGATCAGCAGCGCCATCAACGGCTGGCCGAGAATGTCGAACGTCTGACGCAGCAGGTGCGATTTGTCATCGACGAAGATGTCGACCAATGCCTTGCCCATCATCAAAGCCACCGGCAGCAGCACGCTGAACATGGTGAGGCCGAACGTCGGTCGCGTCTTCGTCGCGGTCACCGGTCCCGTAGCGCCCGTGGTGCCACCGGCGTTCGAGTCCCCACCCGCGAGGTCCGCCGCGTCGAACCGGTCCGGTACCTCGAGGACGACCCAGCGCCCAGCCAACTTACCGAACAGCGGGCCCGCCACCACGATCGTCGGGATCGCCACCAGGACACCCAGTGCCAGCGTGACACCCAGGTCGGCGTTGAGCAGTGAGATCGCGGCGACGGGTCCGGGATGTGGTGGGACGAATCCGTGCATGGCCGACAGGCCCGCCAACGCGGGGATGCCGACGGTGATCAAGGACAGTTGCGAACGGCGGGCCACCAGGTAGATCACCGGCATCAGCAACACCAGGCCGATCTCGAAGAACATCGGCAGGCCGATGATCGCGCCCACCAACGCCATTGCCCACGGCAGTGCCCGCGGCGATGCGTGCCCGACGATGGTGTCCACGATCTCGTCCGCTCCCCCGGAGTCGGCCAACAGCTTGGCGAACATAGCGCCCAGGGCGATCAGTATCCCGACGCTGGCCGCAGTGGAACCGAAGCCGCTGGAGAACGAGGCGAGTACGTCGCTGATGTTCTCCCCCGCAGCCATACCCACGGTCAGCGCGCCGAAGATCAGCGCCAGGAACGGATGCAGTTTGACGATCGTGATCAGCACGACGATCAGGGCGATGCCGGCCAGAGCGGCCAAGACAAGTTGCGCGCCGCCCGCGACCGGTTCGACCAGTTCCGTGCCGGCCGCGAGGTGAGTGAGCGCCGAGGTCATCGGTTCCCCTGTTCTTTTGTCGCACTGTCGGATTCGGCCATGTATTCATCGATGATTGCGTCGATGCTCTGATCCACGTCGATGGCGACACCGGCCTCGTCGGGGCCGAGCGGCTCCAGCGTCGCGAACTGGGAGTCCAGCAGAGCAGCCGGCATGAAATGCCCCGGCCGGCTGGCCTGGCGTCGGCGGATCACTTCGGGTGACCCGCTCAGATACAGGAACACGACGTCGGGGCAGTGCCGCCGCAACTGGTCGCGGTACTTGTGTTTGAGTGCCGAGCAGCTCATCACGCCGCCGTCATGGTGCTTGGCGAGCCACTCGCCGATCGATTCCAGCCACGGATATCTGTCGGCGTCGTCGAGGGCATGGCCGGCGGACATCTTCGCGATGTTGGCGGCGGGGTGAAAGTCATCGGCGTCGGCGAACGGCACCCGCATCCGCTGCGCCAGCGCGGCGCCGATGGTCGACTTTCCCGATCCCGATACGCCCATGACCACGACTGGTGAACCCATACATCCGCCTCACAATGTGTGTCTGCCGTCACACATCATGACCTAAAAATCATACGTTTGCAATACCGTCACAAATACATCTGATTTTTAACCACGATCTGCACGATATGACAGGATGTAACGGTGTCCATGCCCTCAAACGTCGGCGCGCTGCATGACAGCCTGCTGAATTCGCTCGGCACCGGAATCGTGTCCGGCGAACTGGCGGCCGACCAGGTGCTAACCCTGGACCGACTCAGTGTCGAGCATGAGGTATCCCGCAGCGTCGCGCGCGAGGTGATCCGGGTGCTGGAATCGATGGGCATGGTGGAGTCGCGGCGCCGGGTCGGGATCACGGTGCTTCCCTCCCGCAATTGGAATGTGTTCGACCCCAGACTGATTCGGTGGCGCTTGCAGGCAGGCGACCGCGCGGCACTGCTCGCGTCATTGTCGGAGCTACGTCGAGGATTCGAACCGGCTGCCGCGGCCCTCGCCGCACGGCGGGCCAACCCCGACCAATGCCGGGTCCTGGCCGCTGCGGTCTCGGACATGGTGGTGCACGGCCGCTCCGGCGACCTCGACGCATACCTGTTGGCGGACAAAGTCTTCCACCGAACCCTCCTAGCCGCCAGCGGCAACGAGATGTTTCGCGCTCTCAACGACGTCGTGGCCGAGATCCTGGCCGGGCGCACCCAACACGGCCTCATGCCCCACACCCCCAATCCGGCGGCCATCGAGTTGCACGATGAGGTGGCCCGGGCCATCCGGCTACGTGACGAGGACGCCGCCGAACGGGCCATGCGCGCCATCATCGATGAGGCCGCCACGGCGGTGACCAACGGCGACGGGCTCGATGCTTAACTAGCGGTATGGGTCGCTCTCCCGCATTGGCACGCCGTTTCTTCGACCGGCTGGAGCCGGTCCACGGGGTCACCTACTTCGCCCCCGAGCCGCGCGCGGCCCTCGACGCCCTCGGCTACCGCGGCTTCTGGATGGGCTACTTCGCCTCCCGCTCGGCGCCGCTGGGCATCGTGCCTGCCGAAGTCGTCGCCGCAACGTTCTACAACTTCACCACCGAGAGGGTCGCCAAGGCGCTCCCGGCGGTCTGGGACAAGGCAAGTCCGGCAACCCTTTTGCAGGTCCGGTCGGACTCGGCCGTCGCGGCACTGCGCCGTTCCGGGGTGACCGACTCGGACAGCACTCGATTGGCCGCCGAGTTGACCGCCAAGGCCGCACGCACCGCTCCTCTGGACGGCCGACCGCTCTACGCCGCCAACCGGGCCCTGCCGTGGCCGGAGGACCCGGTCGCCAAGCTCTGGCACGCAGTTACCCAGTTGCGCGAGCAACGGGGCGACGCCCACATCGCCGTGCTGGTCGCCGAAGGAATCAGCGGCAGGCAGAGCAACGTGCTGCACGCCGCGGCAGGCCGGGTGCCGCGCGAGATGATCATGCGCAGCCGCGATTACGACGAGGAGCAGTGGGCGGGCTACGTCGAACAATTGCGGTCACGCGGCTGGCTCGACGCCCAGGGCGAACTCACCGACGCCGGGCGCGACATCAAACAGGCGATCGAAGACCGGACCGATGCCCTGGCCCTCGGTGCGCTGGATGCGCTGACCGACGACGAGATCACCACGCTGTTCCGGGTGCTGACGCCGATCACCCGGTTGGTGGTGGCCGCCGGAGACGTTCCGGCCGCCACGCCGATGGGCCTAAATCGCGACAACCTCGACGACGACAGCGCCCATCTCGATTGAGGATCAGCGCGGGGCGTACATGATCAGGCCGACGCCGACGAGCGCCACCAGAGCACCGGTGACGTCCCAGCGGTCGGGGCGGAAACCGTCGGCGGCCATGCCCCACAACAACGATCCGGCGATGAACACGCCGCCGTAGGCGGCCAGGACACGGCCGAAATGGGCGTCGGGCTGGAATGCGGCGACGAACCCGTAGGCACCCAGCGCGATTACCCCGGCGCCCATCCACATCCAGCCGCGATGCTCGCGGACACCCTGCCACACCAGCCAGGCCCCGCCGATCTCCAGCACCGCTGCCAGAACGAACAGCGCGATCGATTTTCCTACCATCGGTTACGCGACACCGAGGTAGGCGGCGCGAATGCTGTCGTCTGCCAACAGTTCCCGCGCGTCACCCGTTCGGGTGACGCTACCCGTCTCCAGGATGTAGGCACGGTCGGACCGGCTCAGCGCCTGCTGGGCATTCTGTTCCACCAGCAGCACCGTGGTGCCCTGCGCGTTGATCTCGGAGATGATCTTGAAGATCTGCGAGATCACCATCGGTGCCAACCCCATCGAGGGCTCGTCGAGCAGCAACACCCTGGGCCGGGCCATGAGCGCCCGGCCGATGGCCAGCATCTGCTGCTCCCCACCGGACAGGGTGCCGCCCACCTGCGAACGCCGCTCGGCCAGCCGCGGAAAAGTCGTGAACACCCAGTCCAACCGCTCGTCGTGCTCCCCACGCGAGTCGAATTTTCGTCCGTAGCAACCCATCTCGAGGTTCTCCAGCACGGTCATGCCGGGGAACACCCCGCGGCCCTCGGGAGCCTGGATCAGCCCGTCGATCACCCGCTGGTGTGCTTTCACCCGGGAGATGTCACGGCCTTCGAACCAGACCGATCCCGAGGTCAGCGGCCGCAGCCCGGAGATCGCCCGCATCATCGTGGTCTTGCCGGCCCCGTTGGAGCCGAGCAGCGTGACCAATTCCCCCTCGTGGACCACCAGAGAAACCCCGTGCAACGCCTTGATGCGGCCGTAGTGCACCACCGCGTCGCGCACCTCGAGTAGCACCGGGCGGCTGGTCTCAACCGAGTTCGTCATCGGGTACCCCCAAGTAGGCGGCGATGACCTTCGGGTCCTCGCGGATGTCGTGTGGCAATCCGTCGGCGATCTTGCGGCCGAACTCCAGCACCACGATGCGGTCGGTCACGCCCATCACCAGACGCATGTCGTGCTCGATCAACAACACGGTGTAGCCGTCGTCGCGGATCTTGCGGATCAACTCGATGAGCGAGGCCTTCTCGGCCGGATTGAATCCCGCCGCCGGCTCGTCCAGACACAACAGCTTCGGCTCGGTGGCCAGGGCGCGGGCGATCTCGAGACGGCGCTGGTCCCCGTAGGGCAGATTCTTGGCCTTCTCCTCGCCCCGGTGGGCGATCCCCACAAAGTGCAGCAGCGCCGCGGCACGTTCGATGGCCGACCGTTCCTCGCGCCGATGCCGCGGCGACCGTACCAGGGCGCCCGGCACCGAAGTCTTGTGCCGGGCATCGGTTCCCACCATCACGTTCTCCAACGCGGTCATCTCGCCGAACAGGCGGATGTTCTGGAACGTACGGGCGATACCGCGACGGGTGATCTGGTGCCGCTTGATCCGGCCCAGCGGGGCGCCGTCGAAGATCACCGATCCCGAGCTCGGCCGGTAGACACCGGTGATCGCGTTGAAGCAGGTGGTCTTGCCCGCACCGTTGGGGCCGATCAGCCCGAGAATCTCCCCGCGGCGGATGTTGAAGCTGACCGAATCCAGGGCGACCAGGCCACCGAACTTGACGGTGAGATCGCGTGTCTCCAGCAGCGTTTCACCTTCAGCAGCCTGAATCTCGCGGTGCACGCCAGCCAGTTCTTCGACGCTCTCGGTCACGCCGGGCATCGGCTCGTTCATCGCACCGGCTCCTTTTCCGTGCTGCCGCGCAACAACTCCCGGGCCGATCGGCCATAAGTCAGCAGCTGCTGGCGCACGGGGAACAGCCCCTGCGGCCGGAAGATCATCAGTACCACCAGCGCCAGACCGAAGAACAGGTACTTCAGATCCCCGAGGTTGATCCCGAGGAACTCAACCCCAAGCAGCCGGTTGGGCAGATAGACGACGACGAACGCCCCGAAGATGACGCCGAGTTTGTTGCCCTGCCCGCCCAGCACCACCGCGCACAGGAACAGCATCGAGTTGATGATGTTGAACGTCGGCGGCGCCACATACTGAACCTGGCCGGCGTAGAGCGCACCGGAGAGGCCACCGATCGCGGCGCCGATCACGAAAGCCCACAACTTGAACCGGAAGGTGTTGACGCCCATCACCTCTGCGGCGTCCTCGTCCTCGCGGACCGCCACCCACGCACGCCCGACCCGGCTGCGTTCCAGGTTGCCGACCAACAGCAGGATGCCGACCATCAGGATCAGTCCCAGCCAGAACCACCACGTGCCGTAGTTCGCCGTACCGGCTGAGTTGCCGCTGGAGAACACCCCGTTGGGCAGGGTCTCGCTCTCCCCCAGTCGCGGATAGGCCACCTGGTTGAGCCCACGCGAACCGTTGGTGATGTCGGACAGGTTGTCGGCGAGCAACCGGATGATCTCACCGAATCCCAGGGTGACGATGGCCAGGTAATCGCCGCGCAACCGCAGGGTGGGCGTTCCGAGGATGAGCCCGGCCAGTGCGGTGACGGCCATGGCCAGCGGTACACACGACAACCAGGCCCAGTCCTTGCTGAAGAACCCGTTGGGCCCCACCTTGTTCCACGGGCTGTCGGGGCTGGTGAGCAGCGCAACCGTGTAGGCGCCGACGGCGTAGAAGCCGACATAACCGAGGTCGAGGAGGCCGGCCTGCCCGACGACGACGTTGAGCCCGATCGCGATGATGGCCACCATCGCGAACTGGGCCATGGTGCCGCCGAAACTGATGCCGGTGGTGTTGAGGAAACTCGGGGTGAACAGCGGCAGCAGGGCCAGCAACCCGAAACCCACCACCCCGAAAAGCCATTTGGCCGACCTCGACAGAGTGGACCACCAGTCACGTAGTGCGTCGCCGGGGGCCAACAGCGTCTTGGTCAGTGACCCGGCGGACCGTGAACCGTGTTGCTCGCTCATACCCGCGCCTTCCCGAGGCTCTCACCGAGTATGCCGGTCGGCCGGAACAGCAGAACCAGCACCAGCAGAACGAACGCCACGACGTCACGCCACTGCGTTCCGAATACCGCCTGCCCGTAGTTCTCCATGATTCCCAGCAGCAGCCCGCCGAGCAGGGCACCGCGAAGATTCCCGATGCCGCCCAGCACCGCCGCCGAGAACGCCTTGATACCGAGCAGGAATCCGCCCGAGTAGATGATGCCCTGCGGCACTTTGAGGGTGAAGAGCAGCGCCGCGACACCGGCGAGCAGGCCACCGATGAGGAAGGTCCGCATGATGATGCGCTCCCGGGAGACGCCCATCAGCGTCGCGGTGGTCGGGTCCTGGGCGACCGCCCGGATACCGCGGCCGAACTTGGTGCGGTTGATGGCGATGTCGGTCAGGAGCGCGATCACCAACGCCGCGCCGATGATCACCAGGGTGACGTTGGTGACGACCGCTTCGAACTTGGTGCCCTCAAACAGGGTGAACTGGATGGTCGGCCGGACCAGCTTGATCGGCTGCTGGGCGTTACTACCGCCGTAGCCGTTCAGGATTTTGGGCAGCACGAAATGCACGAATTCCTGCAGCACGAAAGACATGCCGATGGCGGTGATGAGAAAGGTCAGGGAGCGGGCGTTCCTCTTGCGCAGCGGCCGGTAGGCGATGAACTCGAGCCCGACCGCAGCCGATCCCGAGACCAGCATCGCGAACAGCATCGCGATACCGAGATAGAGCACGGTCAGTGCCACGCCCTTGTCGTACGTCATGCCACCGGGGGTAAAGCCGAGAACGACGTCGAGGCAGAAGTATGCCCCGAACATGCCGAGCATGAAGATCTCGGAGTGCGCGAAGTTGATCAGCCGCAGCACGCCGAAAACCAGGGTGTAGCCCACCGCCACCAGTGCGTAGATCGCTCCCCAGGACAATCCGTCGATCGTCAACTGGAGAAATCGGTCCTGAAGTCCGTTCAGGTCGAAATTGATGTTGGCTGCCAGGCAGGCTGATTGCTCGACGCACTGATGGATCATCCGGCGGCGGCTCCTGACTTCGTGATGTGAAGCGAAACGCGTCCGAGTCCGGGCTACGGTCTCGGACGCGTTTCGTCAGCGGATTACTTGACTTCGTACATCCAGATCAGATTGGTGGTCAGCTCACCCTTGTCGGTCCACTGGTACTTGCGGGCCACGCCCTGGCCCTCGTACTTGCGGACGAAGTCGAGCAGGGCCGGCCGGGTGATCGCACCGGAATCGATTCCCTTGAGCAGGATGGTGCCCAGGTCATAGCCCTCGGTGCTGTACGTCCCCGGCGGCTGGTTGAACTTCTTGGTGTATTCGTCGGCGAACGTCCCGGTGGCCGGGCCGCACGGGCAGGACAGCAACGCACCCTTCGACGATTCACCCGCCTGGTTGACGAACTGCTGGTCCTTGGTGCCGTCGGCGCTGACGAAGGTCGCCGTCACGCCACCGTCCTTGAGCTGCTGCACGAACGGCGCGGCCTCGGAGTAGTAGCCGCTGTAGAACACCGAATCGGGGGCGGCTCCCTTGATCTGGGTGACGGCGGCCGAGAACTCCTTGTCCCCCTTCTTCACCGAGATGTTGCACGACGAATCGGCAACCGGGCCAAGGGTTTCACGCACGGCTTCGGCCAAACCGAGGCCGTAGTCGGTGCTGTCGTCGACCACGCACACCTTCTTGTGGCCCAGCGTGTTCTTGAGGTAGTTGGCAACCGATGGCCCTTGCACGCCGTCGTTGGCCAGGCCGCGGAAGAAGGTCCGCCAGCCGTTCTCGCTCAGGGTGACGTTGGTGGCCGACGCGGTGGCCGCCACCAGACCGGCCTGGTTGAAGACGTCGCCGGTGGCCTTGGTCTCGCCGGAGAACGCCGGCCCGATCAGGCCGATGATGAACGCCTCGTCGACGATCTGCGGCGCCACACCGGTCGCCTTCTGCGGATCACCTTCGGTGTCATAGCTCTTCAGCTGCACCTGGCAGCCGGCGTTGGCGGCGTTGTGCTTGTCGATCGCGAGTTGCACGCCGTTCTTGATGTTGATGCCCAGAGCGGCGTCCGGCCCGTTGAGCGCGCCCATCATGCCGATCATCACCGGCGGGCAGGTCGCCTTGCCGTCGCCGGCAGGATCGGCGGGGGTGACCCCCTCGGCGGGCTTGACCTCAGCACCGTTCTCGTCGATCTGAACCTTCTCGACGATCTTCAAGTCGGTCGGCGATGCCTCGCCTCCTCCCCCCGGCGCCGACTGGTTGCAGCCGGCAATTGCCAGGGCAACCACACCCGCACTTCCGAGAGCAAATGCTTTCCGTGCCACGCGACCGCGCACGCTTCACCTCCGGGTCAGAGTTGTCAGCGGCACCGGCGCCCTGACCTTGCGATGGTGGGCGCCGGAGCTTCGGGTAGAACATAGCCAACCACCGGCCCGAGTGCGGGATCTTGAGTGAATGGTTCTTCCGCGGGTCCTGGGTGAACGCGGAATTTCGGCCCGGTGGAAACCCACAATTAACAACCGGGCCCGCCGATCAGTTTTCTTGAGCCGGCGATTCCCCGGAATCCTCGAGGGTTTCCAGCACCACCTCTGCCACCCGTTTCATCGTGGTGCGGCGGTCCATGGCGGCCCGCTGAATCCACTTGAACGCCTCGGGCTCGGTCATCTGGTGCTTGCTCTGCAGCAAACCTTTGGCTCGCTCGACGAGCTTGCGGGTCTCCAGCCGATCCCCCAGCGATGCCACTTCGTTTTCCAGCGCGGCGATCTCACTGAACCGGCTGACCGCCACCTCGATGGCCGGTACGAGGTCGGTGATGCTGAACGGCTTGACCAGGTACGCCATCGCCCCCGCATCGCGGGCTCGCTCGACCAGCTCCCGCTGGCTGAACGCGGTCAGGATGACGATCGGGGCGATGCGCTTGCTGGCGATCTCAGAGGCGGCGTCGATGCCGTCGCGGCGGGGCATCTTGACGTCCATGATGACCAGGTCCGGGCGCAGCGATTCGGCGAGCTCCACGGCCTCCTGACCGTCACCGGCCTCCCCGACGACCTCGTATCCCTCCTCGCGAAGCATCTCCGCGAGGTCCAGGCGGATGAGCGCCTCGTCCTCGGCGATGAGCACGCGGCGGGGGCTGTCAGCGTCTTTCGGTGACCCGGTCATGGGAGACATTGTGTCGTGGAGCCCGCCGTTCGGCGACTGCGGGGCCATCCTCTATGGTGGTAGGCCGCAGTACAGATCGGGACGCCCTCGTATCCCAACTGGCAGAGGAAACGGATTCAAAACCCGTACAGTGTGAGTTCGAATCTCACCGAGGGCACCACGCTGGATTTTTCTGAATCCGCAGGTCAAACGCCTAGCATTCCTTGATTCTCGAACTCCTCGCATCCGGGTAACTGCGGTTTAACTGCCAGCGGTCAG
This sequence comes from Mycolicibacterium porcinum, assembly GCA_001942045.1. Classification (GTDB taxonomy): domain Bacteria; phylum Actinomycetota; class Actinomycetes; order Mycobacteriales; family Mycobacteriaceae; genus Mycobacterium; species Mycobacterium porcinum_A. The sequence goes on along the minus strand of MSTD01000037.1, from coordinate 5,790 downwards.
TAATCGGAGCCCGCTGTCGGCGAGGCAGTCGTCGTGGGCGTCGGCCACGGCTTCGGCGTCGCGGTCGAATAGGTCGGCGTACACATCGAGGGTCATCGAGGCCGATGCGTGCCCGAGCATCTTCTGGACTGCCTTCACGTTGGCCCCCGCGCTGACCGCGAGGCTGGCAGCGGTGTGGCGGAGGTCGTGGGGCGTGATGCGAGGGAAGCCCGGTGTGGCCTTCTTGCAGCGGCTCACCGCCCCGTCGAACCACGTCTTGGCGCCCGGGCTCTTGGCGTAGCCGCCGCCGGCAGCCGGGAACACGATGTCGTCGCGGCCCTTGCCCTCGCAGGCGGCGGCCAGCGGTTCGGCCAGGAACTTCGGGAACGGCACCGAGCGACGCTCATGGGTTTTCGGGGTGCCGAGCTGGACCACACCGCCGACGTTCACGGCGTTGCGCCGGACGTGGAGCCGGCGGCGCAGCATGTCCACATCCTCGACATGCAGCCCAGCCAACTCGCCCCATCTCAGCCCGGTGTAGGCGAGCGTCAGGATGATCGCCGCCTTGTCCGGTGCAGCCTCGTTGGCCAGCGCCCACACCTGTGGGTCGCTGAGGTAGGGGTGCTCGCGTTTGGTCTTGCGGGGCAGCTTCATGCCGTTCCGGGCGGGGTTGGTGAGCAGGCGACGATCCCGCACAGCGTCATCCAACAACCCGGCCAGCACCGAGTGTGCCCTGATCACGGTGACCGGCCCGCTACCGTTCTTGGTCATCTGGGCCAGCCATGAGGCGATGCTGCTGTGTCGCAGGTCGGCCAATCGGACAGTGCCCCAACGTGGTTCGACGTGGACGCGAGAGCGCGGCTGGCCGACGGTCAGTAGCTCAGGGCGATGCCGATCACGGTGATGGCCAAACCCCCGATCGCCCACCGAAGGTCGAGCACCTGCTTGCGGTCGAGTCGGTCGGACAAGGCGGCGATCTCGGTTTGGATATGCCTGATCGCGTTGTCGGCGGCCTCCTGGGAGTGCGTGGCCACCTCATCAATGCGTCTGTTGAGGTCCTCGATCTGCTTATCGAGGGCAGGGATTTTGGCACCAATGGCGTTGATGAAGTCCGCGATGCGGCGGAGCAGCTCATCAACCGGCTCGTCGGGGTTGAACGCAAACTTGTAGGTGGCTCCCCCTCCTGGGGTGCCGCCCGTGACGGTTACTACCGCGGCCCCCGGCTGTCTCACATCGGGTATGTGCTTACTGAAGAGCCGGCGCCACAGCTTTCCAAAGAGTGTGCCGCCCACAACGATCAGATCCCACAACGACCGGCCATAGCGTGCGCTCAGGTAGGCATTGGCGAACCCAGCGGCGGCGATGATGGCGCCGACGAGTTGCAGTGTGGTGGCCCACCAACGGCGATCCGGGGACTCGACAGCGAGGGCGGCGACGGACAGGGCAGCAAGCACGACGAGAGCGAGGGCCAGCGTGAACCTCCACTGATGTTTGGCCACCTGCTCGTCCGTCATGGGCCTACCTATTTGAGGCTGCGGGCGCGGTCGATGGCGGCGCGGGCCTCGGTGACACCAACGTCGGCGGTGGCGGTGAGTTGGTCCGCGAGGGTTTTGGTCACGGTGTTGGCCGCAAGGCATTGGTCGGTGAGCTGCTTGAATTGGTCGGTGGCGATGGCGCTGTGGTGGGTGATCTGGTCGTCGGGGGCCGGCAGTCGGTTGCGCAGCCGGGTGGTGTCGTAGTGGATGTGCCGGCACGCGGTGTGCAGCAGGTTGCGGTCGCGGGTGGTGTTGAAGAGGTGGCCGAGCAGGCCAAGGTCGTCGCCGAGGTTGCTGATGATGGGGGCGGTTTTGTCGGCCCATGCGACGGGGGTGTCGTTGGCGGGCTGGGTGCTGCTGGGCGCGGGCGGTGGGGGCGCGGGTTCGTGGCCGGCGCAGCCGGTGAGAGTGATGGCGGCGGCGGTGAGCGCGGCCATCGTCAACATGAACCGCATATCCCGACCGTATGACAGCGCGCTACGAAATTTCGGCGGAATCCCTGGAATGGATGCAAAAAGGAGTGCCCCGGGTTCGGGAGGGACCAGCCTCCCCCGTACCCGGGGCACAACCAAGGAGGTCAGAGTGATGAACGCCTTCCAAGCGATCACCCTGACACCCAGCGGGTGCTAACCCGACCAGGTGCTTGCGACCGTACAGGCCGCCACCGACAAGTCCGCCTACTCGGAGACCGCCAGTTCGTCGGCTAGCGGGCGACCACAGCGCACCACGGCGCGTCGTCACCGAGGTGATCGCGGGCCTCATCGACCTCGAAACCTGGTGGCTGCATCCACACTCCGCGAACGGGTTCGCATTCTGCTTCACCGCTGTAGAGCGGCGCGTGGATGCAGTCGTCAGTGTGTGTGATCACCTGAATATTCATTGATGTCCTCCGTGCAAATTGGCATGTCTAACGCGGCCACCCCCTGTCGATCGGTGGCCAAACCACGCCATGCCTCGCCCCGGAAAATCAGGACACCACGCGGATCGGGCGCGCAAGCGCCCCCGACACTAGGGCATGAATGAGCCTCGGGCAGCAACTTTCGCCGAGCGGACGCCATTGCTGCTAGCTGTGATGGATTTATCACAGGCACCGGAGCATAACTCGACTTATAGTCCGCTAGAATAAGTTTGCTGAAGCCCGGCCCGACAGGCCCACACCAGCATCCCCTACCAGTACATTTGCCTGAAGCGACTGCTCGGATGACCATCAAACCTGTTTTGCTTGCACGCGCCGCTGCCATCGCGGCAGCCTCCATCGCCGTAGCCACCGCCCCGGCAGCCTCAGCGGGCTGCACAATCGACGGCCCCACCACCATGTGCGACGGACCCATCACCGGCGACGGCACCTGGAAACGCTGCTTCCGAAACGAAGGATTCATCTACGGCAGCGGACGCAACAGCGGCTACGTGCCCGCCACCGGCAACTGCTTCATCTACAACCCCGCCACGCCTCCACTGCTGCCCCTCGGCCAGCCCAGCGGGCACATCGACTAACCCCAGCCAACTCGCCCAACGGCCAGCCGCGCTAGGTGTGTGTGGTCAGCAGGGCCATCTCGCGAATCCCGCGCCCGATCATCGCCTAGCGCGATAGTCCTGCTCGTCACCGCGATGTCGACCACACACGGGGATGCTGCCAGCACCCACCGACATTTGGAGGAGACCGGCCTCCGCGAGGACCTCGATCGCCTCGTCGTAGGCATCGATCGTCACCGTGGTGTCGCCGGCATCGTAGCGGGCAACAATCTCCCGTTCGGCGGCAAACTCGGTAGCAAAGTCGGTGCGGCACATGGCATCTAGCATCACGGTGCCTCCTGCTGGATGGCCAATCGCTCGACCTCGGTCGCGGCCTCGATCAACGCTGCCGCCACCGCGCGGGCCTGCCCGGCGTCCAGGCCACCGTCCGGCCCAGTCTCGACGGTGATCTCGCGGTCGATGTGGCCGGTGTGGTCCTGGTGGCCTAGCACCGACACCACGACCTCCTCGACGGGTTCACGGCGCCAGGCGACGTAATGCCGCGTCCAGGCGCCGTCCCCGAGGTGCAGCCACACTGAGGGTTCCTCGATCGCCTCCGGCGGGGTCGGCACGCTGCTCGGCCACCGGCTGGCCTCGGCGGCGCTCACCGCTCGTCCCGCTCATCCAGCCAGGGTCGCTCCCGCAGGAGGTGCGACAGAGCTATGACGTCCAGCGCGGTGTAGGTCTGCCCGGATTTCGGGTCGGTGACGTACCAGCGGCCGTCTTCGGTTTCGGTGAGTTCGACCCCGGCGGCCTCGGCCCGGCCAGGCACCGCTGCCGGAGTAGTCCGGGCATGCGGTTGGGCTGCTCGATGAGCCCGGCGGTCAGATCACCGAAGTCGTCGGGGTTCATGCGTCGCCGCCGGAGCTATCGGTGCGGGCCTGTTTGGCACGCTCCTCGGCGAGCCGCCGCCGCGCCGGGGCCAGCAGCGCGGACAGCTTGTCGCGCTGGGCTTGGGTGAGCGGTGGGGCTTGGGCCAGTGCCCTGTTGATGTAGGCCGAAATCCGCTCGTCGCTGTGGTCGTGGGTCATCGGGGTGTTCCTTCTGTGGCTGTGGTGGTGGGGCTCATCCTCAGTTCGGTTCGAACAGGTGAGCGGGTAACTGCTTTTTAACTGCCAAACCCACTGTGGCGTGGGGTGGCTCATGGTGACTCGTGGTGACCTACTGTGGCATCAAACATGCAGGTAGATGCCCTGTTTTTGGGGTGTTCGAACTGGTGGCGGCGGGGTGCCCTCTATTGTTCGAATCTCACCGAGGGCACCACGCGCACTCAGCCGAACGCAGTCGCGCAGACGAAGAGGGTGGCAGGCAGGTAAGCCACCAGCGCCAGTCCGAACAGTCCGCTCAGCGCCCGCACGGCCGGGCTTTTCTCTTTCGTTCTGGCCCAGATCAGCCCGCCGTATCCGGCGAGCGCGAGCACGACGCTGACCACCGCCCCGCCTCGAGCCCATATCGCCTCCTTGCCCGACGGATACCGGCCGTCCATCAGATTCGATGTCAGCGCGTCGCTGCTCACGACGAGATAGAGCGCCACGAACGACGCCACCAGGACGAGCGAGGAGGCCACCGCGACGGTGGTGACGGGATTCCTGCTGCTGTCGGTCATTCAGCCCACCTCGACGTCCGGCGCCAAATCCTGGATGGTCCGACGGATGGCCCGCGGACGCGGTGTTGCTCCCGCCGGGTAGACCACCACGATCCGTGAGATCGGATCAGTGACGCGGATGGCCCATTCGTGGGTGTACACCACTCCGCGGGCATCACGGGACGAGTGACGGACTGAAGTAACGCTGTCCCAGCGACGAAAGCCCGAATCTTCCTCGGATGGCGGTGGATAGCCGATCCCCTCCGCAGACACCCAGAAGTGAATTCGCCCATGGGCTCGAATGATTCGCATGGGTATGGCGACAGCGATCAAGACGATCCCGAACAAGGCCATCGCCGCCATCAGCATCACACCGACGGCGGCGAGACCGGTTACGTCAGCCATGTCCGTACCGCCGGGCCGGGTGGCCCGCTCAACCAGCCTCGACACAGCGGACGCCACGAACGCAACGACCGTCAAGGCCACAGCGGCCGACAACCAGAACACCAGGCCGAACGCGTTGCGTACCTCGACAACGGCGTCGACCGGATCTGGCGCCTCGTGCTCGGGTTTGGCCGTCGTTGCCTCTCGATAGGCGACGAACCCGAACCCGGTCGCCAGGAGCAGTGGACCCATCACCGGGCCCCACAGTGAGCCCGTCAGTTCCCCTTGCGCCCAACCTGCCATGATCAGCAATCCCGCGACTACCGATGTGGCCGCCGCGCCGGCCAACACACAGACCAGCGGACCGATCCGATAGACCACAGCAGCCGATCTACTGCGATCGTGTGCGCCCCGCATCCCGCGCTACGGCAGGAATCGGGCAATCTGCGGCGACGGCAGCGTCTGTGCGGCCCGGGCCTGGCGGAAGCCGACCACACCACCGGCCGCCGTCATCAACACCATGCCGCCGAGGCCGGGAAGCACCGCGAACAGAAGATCGGAGGTGCTGGCCGCACGCAGGTAGTCGGCATAGCCGATGCGGAATGACTCCGGTATCGCGGGCACCGAAAGTGGCTGTGCGGCTGGAGGTTCAGACCTTGGTGGCGCGGGCAGGCTCGGTGCGCTCGGGGCCGCGGGCGGAGCGCCCACGGGAGGCGCCACGGGCGCCGGAGCCGGGATGACCGGAGGCACCACTACCGGCGCGGGAGCGACGGGTGCCGCCGGGGCCGGCGGAAC
>MSTD01000036.1:25042-62617 GCA_001942045.1 Mycolicibacterium porcinum | reverse complement strand
CGGCAACAGTGGTGGCGGCGGCGGGAACAACTGCGACGACAGCGGCGGCGACACGCCAGACCCACAGCCCCGACCTGTCTTCCCAGACATCAACCCCGGCCCACGCCCCGACCCACAACCACAACCCGTCTTCCCAGGAGTGTGGCCAGGTCCGGGTCCGCAACCCGCACCGGCCCCAGCGCCGGCGTGGCCGGACGCGACGACGCCGTCGGCAGACCCATTCGCGCCGAATAACATGCCCGGTGCCCCCGGAGGCCCCGTCGACCCATCGGCTGAGGCCTACCCGAATCCCGGGATGGTGCCCGCGTCACCCGCTTTCGGACCGGGTGGAGTCGCGCAGTATCCGATTCAGGCACCGACAGGATTGGTCGATCCGGCAATGTTCCCGTAGGCGCCAGGACATGGTGATCCGTCACGTCATCGCCGGGGTAATCACCGGTTTGGTGATCACCCTGGCCCTACCCGGATCGGCTTGGTCGCAGCCTGGTTCGAGCCCGGCGCCCGTGACAGTGCTGCCGCTGCCCGCCAGTCCATCGCCGGTCGAAACGACGGCGTTTGCCCCTGCCGAACTCGATATCCCGTCAATCGGAGTGAAAGCCGCCGTCGTCCCGGTGGGGACTGCGATGGTCTCAGCACCGTTCCTCGGTGGCCAGATGGTGCCGACGTTTGGTGTGCCTCCGGATGGATTCAGCGTCGGATGGTGGAATGCTGGCCCCCTGGTTGGCGCGCCTGGTATGGCAATCTTGTTGGGGCATACACAAGTTGGTGGTGGCTACGCGGTGTTCAACCGCCTCGGTGAGCTGCGCCCCGGTGACCAGGTCAATATCTCCGGTCTCAGCCCGGACGCACGGGCCCGTTTTCGCATCACCCGCGTGGTATCTGGCATCCCGAAGAATGATCCCGAAGCACTGCGGCGAGCGCTGTCCGACAACTCCCAGGGCTCACACCTGGCAATGATCACCTGCGGCGGCGATTTCGACGTCAGCTATCGGGCAAGCGCCGAGAACATTATCGCCTTCGCTGAGTAGCCGTGATGTCGGCGTCCGGCGATTGCAGGCCACCCGAAGTAGAAATTCGAAAACAGATCTACGAAACCCTCCAGGGACACCGGAGGCTTTCCGGACCCCAGAAGATTGACAGTAGCAAACCTCAAAAGCAGTTTGACCTGGAGGAACATTGGTGGGCGCGGACGGTATCGAACCGCCGACCGCTGGTGTGTAAAACCAGAGCTCTACCACTGAGCTACGCGCCCCGTCGCAGGCACGGTACACGCCGAGACGGCGTGACCGGAAATCCCGCGGGTGTTTGGTCAGACCCGTAATGCCGCCAGTGCCTCCCGCCACACCGCCTGATCGCGTGGCTGACCCGGATCCATCATCTCCGCGAAACGGATCTTGCCGGCCCGGTCGACGACGAAGGTGCCGCGGTTCGGGTATCCGGCGTCGTCGTTGAACACGCCGTAGGCCTGGCTGACCGCGCCGTGCGGCCAGAAATCCGACAGGACCGGGAAGGTGAATCCGCTTTCGATGGACCAGATCTTGTGCGTCGGTGGCGGTCCGACGGAGATGGCCAGGGTCGCGGTGTCGTCGTTTTCGTAGAGCGGCAGCTTGTCGCGAATCTCTCCGAGTTCGCCTTCACACACGCCGGTGAATGCCAACGGAAAGAACACCAGCAGCACGTCCTTGGCGCCACGGTACGCGCTGAGGGTGATCGGCCTGCCGTTCTGGTCCCGGAGCGTGAAATCGGGCGCCGGGGCACCGACAGCGAGCACTAGCCCCTCTTTCCAGCGGCCTTCGATTTCGGCTGCACCAACCGGCTCGCCGTCCAGTCCCCCAATTTGGCCGACGAGGTCTGCATCAGACCGGCCGTCGGCGCCGATTCGGCGATCTCCGCGGGCAGCACGTGCCCGGGCTTGCCGGTCTTGGGAGTCACCACCCAGATCACGCCGTCCTCGGCGAGTGGAGTGATGGCGTCCATGAGCCGGTCGACCAGATCCCCGTCGTCGTCCCTCCACCAGAGCAATACGACGTCGACGACTTCGTCCGAATCCTCATCGAGCAGCTCGGAGCCGCACGCTTCCTCGATGTCGGCCCGGATGTCGTCGTCGCTATCCTCGTCCCAACCCAATTCCTGGACTATCTGATCCTTGTGGATCCCCAGGATCTGGGCGTAGTTGGGGCCTGAGTCCGTCCCCGCCGCCGCGACCACCTTCGGTCCTCCTCACCTTTCTTCGAGCCTGTCTCAAGACTGCGTATTGCCCTATCGTCGCACGGCGACCCGCCTGCGCGGGTGTCCGGCGGGCCAGTTTGTCCGTCCGCGCGTCAGTAAGCCTTGTCGCATCGGTTCAGCGCATCCTCTCTGGCGGCGTTCGAACGCGTGGACGCCGCATTGAACTGATCCGGCCCGACGTGGCCGGATATGGCGGCGACAAGGGCTCTGGCCGAGTCGACCCATTCGGTCAGCGCGGCGCGCAACTCCGGCGACAGCGCGTCGGACAGACCGGAACTGACCAGATCGGCACTGCGGTTCAGTCCGTCGATCGCCGGCCCGGCCTTGGCCGCGGTGTCCCCGCCGTTGTTGACGGCTTCGACGTAGCCGTTGACCGCATTGACCGCGTCCACGGCAGAGGTGCTGAGGTCCTCGCAGACGGTGTGCACGGCGCGGGTGGTCAACGAGGCCTGCCGTTCGGACTCGCGGGTCACCGAGCTCGCCGAGGACTCTTCGATGGAGGCCTTAACCGACGCCCGATAGAGGGGCGCCGCCGACGAATCAACCTGTGCGGTACCGCCGGTAACGGCCGAACAACCCACCACGACCATCGCGACCACCGCGGCCCCACCGAGTCCGCACGCGGCGATCCGCGCCTTTGCCCCAAACTGCCCATCAACCGGCACGATCTGCAGACGTTACCGGTTCAGAAAGCAACTGATGGGTAACTTGCGCACCGCCACCCCCAGCGGCACGGAGGCGGCAAGATAGGTGGACGATAGAAGGTGCCACAAGCACTGTCAGTAGTAACCGCCTAACAAGGAGCGGAAGTTGACCACCGAGTTCGTGCGCCAGGATCTGGCCCAAAACTCCTCTACCGCAGCCGAACCCGACCGGGTTCGGGTGATTCGCGAGGGAGTTGCCTCCTACCTTCCGGATATCGATACCGACGAGACCGCGGAGTGGTTGGAGTCGTTCGACGAGTTGCTGGAGCGATCCGGTCCGGCACGGGCCCGGTATCTGATGTTGCGTCTGCTGGAGCGCTCACGCGAGAAGCGGGTCGCCATCCCGGCGCTGACGTCGACCGACTACGTCAACACCATTCCCACCGAGCTGGAGCCCTGGTTCCCCGGCGACGAGGACGTCGAGCGACGCTACCGCGCCTGGATCCGCTGGAACGCCGCCATTATGGTGCACCGCGCCCAGCGGCCGGGAGTCGGTGTGGGCGGCCATATTTCGACGTACGCATCGTCGGCGTCGTTGTATGAGGTCGGATTCAACCACTTCTTCCGCGGCAAATCCCACCCCGGTGGTGGCGACCAGGTGTTCATCCAGGGCCACGCCTCCCCCGGCATCTACGCGCGCGCCTTCCTCGAGGGCCGGCTGACCACCGACCAACTGGATGGTTTCCGTCAGGAGCACAGCCATCCGGGCGGCGGCCTGCCGTCCTACCCGCACCCGCGCCTGATGCCGGACTTCTGGGAATTCCCGACGGTGTCGATGGGCCTGGGCCCGATGAACGCGATCTACCAGGCTCGGTTCAACCACTACCTGCATGACCGCGGCATCAAGGACACCAGCGATCAGCATGTGTGGGCGTTCCTCGGCGACGGCGAGATGGACGAGCCGGAAAGCCGCGGGCTGATCCAGGTGGCCGCCAACGAGGCGCTCGACAACCTGACCTTCGTGGTCAACTGCAACCTGCAGCGCCTGGACGGCCCGGTGCGCGGCAACGGCAAGATCATCCAGGAACTGGAGTCGTTCTTCCGCGGCGCGGGCTGGAACGTCATCAAGGTGGTCTGGGGCCGCGAATGGGACGCGCTGCTGCATGCCGATCGCGACGGCGCGCTGGTGAACTTGATGAATACGACGCCTGATGGCGATTACCAGACCTACAAGGCCAACGACGGCGCCTACGTGCGAGATCACTTCTTCGGTCGCGACCCGCGCACCAAGGCCCTGGTCGAGCCGATGACCGATCAGGAGATCTGGAACCTGAAGCGCGGCGGCCACGACTACCGCAAGGTGTATGCCGCCTACCGTGCCGCGATGGAGCACAAGGGCCAGCCGACGATCATCCTGGCCAAGACCATCAAGGGCTACACCCTGGGCAGCCACTTCGAGGGCCGCAACGCTACGCACCAGATGAAAAAGCTTGCGCTGCAAGACCTCAAGGACTTCCGCGACGTCACTCGGGTACCGATCTCCGATGCCCAGCTCGAGGAAGATCCCTACCTGCCGCCGTACTACCACCCCGGACCGGAAGCCCCCGAGATCCGGTACCTGCTGGACCGGCGCCGCGCCCTGGGCGGATTCGTTCCGGCCCGGCGCAACAAGTCCACGCCACTGCAGTTGCCTGCGGCGGACGCCTACAAAGCGCTGAAGAAGGGCTCCGGCAACCAGGCCGTCGCCACCACGATGGCGACGGTGCGCACGTTCAAGGAACTGTTGCGGGACAAGAACATCGGCCCGCGCCTGGTGCCGATCATCCCCGACGAGGCCCGCACCTTCGGCATGGACTCGTGGTTCCCGAGCCTGAAGATCTACAACCGCAACGGGCAGCTGTACACCTCGGTGGACTCGGCACTCATGCTGGCCTACAAGGAATCCGAAGTCGGCCAGATCCTGCACGAGGGCATCAACGAGGCCGGGTCGACATCGTCGTTCACCGCGGTGGGCACGTCGTACTCCACCCACAACGAACCGATGATCCCGATCTACATCTTCTATTCGATGTTCGGGTTCCAGCGCACCGGCGACGGCCTGTGGGCCGCGGCCGATCAGATGGCCAAGGGCTTCGTGCTCGGGGCGACCGCCGGACGCACCACGCTGACCGGTGAAGGTCTGCAGCACGCCGACGGCCATTCACTGCTGCTGGCGTCGACCAATCCGGCCGCGGTGACCTACGACCCGGCGTTCGCCTACGAGATCGCCCACATCATCGAGAGCGGCCTGCAGCGGATGTACGGCGAGCACGCCGAGAACGTGTTCTTCTACATCACCATCTACAACGAGCCCTACGTCCAGCCCGCCGAACCGGCCGATCTGGACACCGAGGCGCTGTTGCGGGGCATGTACCGGTACCGCCGAGCGACGGAGCAACGCACCAACACCGCGCAGATCCTGGCCTCGGGCGTGTCGATGCCCGAGGCGCTGCGGGCCGCGGACATGCTGGCCGAGGAGTGGGACGTGGCCGCCGACGTCTGGTCGGTGACCAGCTGGGGTGAACTCAACCGCGAGGGCGTGGAGATCGAGCGGCACCGGCTGCGGCATCCCGATCAGCCGGCCCGCACGCCGCATGTGACCAGCGCACTGGCCGACGCGGCCGGCCCGGTGGTCGCGGTGTCGGACTGGATGCGGGCTGTGCCCGAGCAGATCCGGCCGTGGGTGCCGGGTACCTACATCACCCTGGGCACCGATGGCTTCGGTTTCTCCGACACCCGGCCCGCTGCCCGGCGCTACTTCAACACCGATGCCGAGTCGGTCGTGGTGGCAGTGCTGGAAGGGCTGGCCCGCGACGGCGAGATCGACCCGTCGGTGGCCATCGCCGCGGCCAAGCAGTACAAGATCGACGACGTGTTCGCCGCTGCGGTGTCCTACGTCGACACCGGCAGCGCCTGACGAGTCCGGACGGGCGGTCGCTCCATAAGTCCATAAGTAAGGAAGAGCGACCGCCCTCCCGGAGCACGCTTGGAGGAATCCACCAGAAAAGTGGCGTAGCTTTTAGGAATGCCCGACAAGCGGTTTGTGCCGCCGAAGTCGACCGTCGAGGTCCTGGAGAGCGTGCCTGACTCGACGCTGCGCCGGTTGAAACAGTATTCCGGCCGGCTGGCCACCGAGGCGGTGCACGCCATGGCCGAGCGCCTGGACTTCTTCTCCGACCTCGATGCGTCGCAGCGGGCCAGCGTGCAGCTGGTGGTGCAGACCGCCGTCGTCAACTTCGTGGAATGGATGCGGGACCCGGAAAGCGACGTCAGCTACACCGCGCAGGCCTTCGAGGTGGTGCCCCAGGACTTGCGCCGCCGGATCGCGCTGCGCCAGTCGGTCGAGATGGTGCGGACCTCGATGGAGTTCTTCGAAGAAGTGGTGCCGATGCTGGCCCGGTCCGAGGAGCAGCTCAACGCGCTGACCGCGGGCATCCTGCGCTACAGCCGGGACCTGGCGTTCGCGGCGGCCAGCGCATACGCCGATCAGGCCGAGGCCCGCGGAGCCTGGGATCTGCGGATGGAGGCCAACGTCGTGGACGCCGTGGTGCGCGGCGATACCGGACCCGAGCTGCAGTCCCAGGCGGCGGCACTGAACTGGGACGCCACCGCCCCGGCCACCGTGCTCGTCGGCCTGCCACGACCGGACCGGTTGGACATGGCCCGCGACGACATCCACGAGGTCGTGAAGCGCAACGACCGGGCCGCGCTGTCGGATGTGCACGGCACCTGGCTCATCACGATCGTGTCGGGCCCGCTGTCAGCAACCGATCGGTTCCTGGTGGACCTGCTGTCGGTTTTCGCTGACGGCCCGGTGGTGGTCGGTCCGACGTCCCCGACGCTGACGGCCGCCCACCGCAGCGCCACGGAGGCGATCTCCGGGATGAACGCGGTGGCCGGCTGGCCCGGCGCACCTCGGCCGGTGTCGGCGCGCGAGCTGTTGCCCGAGCGCGCCCTACTGGGCGACGCGACCGCCATCGCGGCACTGGAATCCGAGGTCATGCGCCCGCTGGCCGATGCCGGGCCTGCGCTCACCGAGACCCTCGACGCGTTCCTGGATTCCGGCGGCGCCATAGAAGCTTGTGCCCGCAAATTGTTCGTTCATCCAAATACGGTGCGCTACCGGCTGAAACGGATCGGCGACTTCACCGGCCGCGATCCGGCCGTGCCGCGGGATGCCTACGTGTTGCGCGTTGCGTCGACGGTCGGCAGATTGAGCAAACAGGCATACCAGCGGAGCACGCCCGATGCCGGAACCGCTGCGATACCGGCGATTCGCCCGGCGCAATCCTCCAGACAACGCGGCTGAGTCCGGTTGACCGGACATCTGAGCGGGCGTGAAGATTTCGCTGCGGTGAAGGGGACGTCGCATCACATGCACTTTTGTGGAGAACCTACAAAAACATAAGACAAGGTTCATAATCTCTTACACCCCACAAAACCATCTTCACAGTGTTCTCTTAATGACGTGCCTCAACCCGTGCTCGCATTGCTTGCTCCCGGACAGGGATCGCAGACGCCCGGCATGCTCTCCGCTTGGCTGGAGCTGCCCGGTGCCGCCGATCGCCTCGCCACGTGGTCGCAGATCAGCGGCCTGGACCTGGCGCGTCTGGGAACCACCGCCACCGCCGAGGAGATCACCGACACTGCGGTGACCCAGCCCCTGGTGGTGGCCGCCACGCTGCTGGCCTATGAGGAACTGACCAAGCGGGGCGTGCCCGAGACCGCTGAGACCATCGTCGCCGGTCATTCGGTCGGCGAGATCGCCGCCTACGCCATCGCCGGCGTCATCTCCGCCGACGACGCGGTCAAGCTGGCCGCGACCCGTGGCGCCGAGATGGCCAAGGCCTGCGCCGTCGAGCCGACCGGCATGTCGGCGGTGCTCGGCGGTGACGAGGCCGAGGTCCTGGCCCGGCTGGAGTCGCTGGACCTGGTGCCCGCCAACCGCAACGCGGCCGGCCAGATCGTGGCCGCCGGCGCGATCGCGGCACTGGAGAAGCTTGCCGAGGATCCGCCGGCCAAGGCCCGCGTCCGTCAGCTGGCGACCGCAGGCGCGTTCCACACCCACTACATGGCTTCCGCGCTGGAGGGCTATGCCGCGGCCGCCGAGTCTGTAACGACCTCTGAACCGACCGCGACACTTCTGTCGAACGCGGACGGCCAGCCGGTGACGTCCGCCGCCGATGCGATGGAGAAGCTGGTGTCCCAGCTGACCAAGCCGGTGCGCTGGGATCTGTGCACCGCCACCATGCGGGACCGGTTCTCCGGCGCCGAGCGCGCCGGGATCGTCGAGTTCCCGCCGGCGGGCACCCTGGTCGGCATTGCGAAACGCGAGCTGAAGGGCACGCCGACCCGCGCGGTCAAGGCTCCGACCGATCTGGATGGCTTGGACGAGCTGTAAGTCCACCGACAACCGAATAGCAGTACCAACCGAACGTCCCGAAATGTCCTCCGCACCCGGAGGGCGCTCTCAACAACAAGAAGGAGCCATTGTGGCCGCCAGTCAGGAAGAAATCATCGCCGGTCTCGCCGAGATCATCGAAGAGGTCACCGGCATCGAGCCGTCTGAGGTGACCCCGGAGAAGTCGTTCGTCGACGACCTGGACATCGACTCGCTGTCGATGGTGGAGATCGCGGTTCAGACCGAGGACAAGTACGGCGTGAAGATCCCCGATGAGGATCTGGCCGGCCTGCGCACCGTTGGTGACGTCGTCTCCTACATCCAGAAGCTCGAGGAAGAGAACCCCGAGGCTGCCGCCGCCCTGCGCGAGAAGTTTGGCTCGGAATGAGCAAACCTTCCACTGCTAACGGAGGCTTCCCGAACGTCGTGGTGACCGCCGTGGAGGCAACCACGGCGCTCGCTGCTGACATCGAGAGCACGTGGAAGGGCCTCCTGGCCGGAGACAGCGGCATCCGTGAGTTGACCGACGACTTCGTCACCAAGTGGGACCTTCCGGTGCGTATCGGTGGCCACCTGGTCGATGACATCGACGGTCACCTGACCCGCATCGAGTTGCGCCGTAACTCGTACGTGCAGCGCATGTCGCTGGTGCTTGCCCGACGGCTGTGGAAGACCGCCGGTGCGCCCGAGGTCGATCCCGATCGGTTCGCCGTCGTGATCGGCACGGGCCTCGGCGGCGGCGAGAAGATCGTCGAGACCTACGACGCGATGAACGAGGGCGGCATCCGCAAGGTCAGCCCGCTCGCCGTTCAGATGATCATGCCCAACGGCGCGGCCGCGGTCGCCGGTCTTGAGCTCGGCGCCCGCGCCGGGGTCATCACGCCGGTGTCGGCGTGTTCGTCGGGATCTGAGGCCATCGCACACGGCTGGCGTCAGATCGTCATGGGTGACGCGGACTTCGCCGTCGTCGGTGGCGTGGAAGGCGGCATCGAGGCGCTGCCGATCGCGGCGTTCTCGATGATGCGCGCCATGTCGACGCGCAACGACGACCCCGCGGGGGCGTCGCGGCCGTTCGACAAGGACCGCGACGGATTCGTGTTCGGCGAGGCCGGCGCGATGATGATCATCGAAACCGAGGAGCATGCCCTGGCCCGTGGCGCCAAGCCGCTGGCCCGCCTGATGGGTGCCGGCATCACCTCGGACGCGTTCCACATGGTCGCTCCGGCCGACAACGGCGTTCGCGCCGGTGCCGCGATGAAGCGCGCACTGGAGACCGCCGGGCTGGACGCCAAGGACATTGACCACGTCAATGCCCACGGCACGGCCACTCCGATCGGTGACACCGCCGAGGCCAATGCCATCCGGGTTGCCGGGTGCCAGAGCGCCGCGGTCTACGCGCCGAAGTCGGCGCTGGGTCACTCGATCGGCGCAGTCGGTGCACTGGAGTCAGTGCTGACTGTGCTCGCGTTGCGCGACGGGGTCATCCCCCCGACGCTTAACTACGAGACACCTGATCCTGAGATCGATCTCGATGTGGTTGCGGGCGAGCCTCGTTATGGCGACTACAAGTACGCCATCAACAACTCGTTCGGTTTCGGCGGCCACAATGTGGCCCTGGCCTTCGGTAAGTACTGAGGTCAGGCAAACCCGAGCCTGGTTCGGTGGCGCCTGACAGGTAGCGCCGGAACGTAGACAACAGAGGGAAGCACGGGAAGGAAGAACTCCGTAAATATGGCGGGATTGTCCACTGGGAATGGTCTTCCCAATGTGGTTGTCACCGGCGTAGCCATGTCAACGGCGCTGGCAACCGATGCTGAAAGCACCTGGAAAAAGCTGCTGGACGGGCAGAGCGGCATCCGCAAGCTCACTGATTCGTTCGTCGACGAGTATGACCTGCCGGTTCGCATCGGCGGTCATCTGCTCGAGGACTTCGATCATGAGCTGACGCGGGTCGAACTGCGCCGGCTGTCATATTTGCAGAAGATGGCGACGATCATCGGCCGCCGGGTCTGGGCCAACGCAGGCTCCCCGGAGGTCGATGTCCGCCGCCTGATGGTGTCGATGGGCACCGGTTTGGGTTCGACCGAAGAACTCGTGTTCGCCTATGACGGCATGCGGGCCAAGGGCCTGCGTGCGGTCTCCCCTTTGACCGTGCAGATGTACATGCCGAATGGCGCGGCTGCTGCCATCGGTTTGGAGCGCCAGGCCCGGGCCGGGGTGTGTACCGCGGTCTCGGCCTGCGCCTCCGGGTCGGAAGCCATCGCCAACGCCTGGCGCCACATCGTGCTCGGCGAGGCCGATATCGCGATCTGCGGTGGTGTCGAAACCAAGATCGAGGCCGTGCCGATCGCCGGCTTCGCTCAGATGCGCATCGTGCTGTCCAACTCCAACGACGATCCGGAAGGCGCCTGTAAGCCCTTCGACAAGGATCGCAATGGCTTCGTCTTCGGCGAGGCGGGTGCCCTCATGGTCATCGAGACCGAGGAGCACGCCAAGGCGCGCGGCGCCAACATCCTGGGCCGCATCATGGGTGCCAGTGTCACCTCGGACGGCTTCCACATCGTGGCGCCGGATCCCAACGGCGAGCAGGCCGGACACGCCATGACCCGCGCCATTCAGCTGGCGGGTCTGCAGCCCAGCGACATCGACCACGTCAACGCGCACGCCACGGGCACCAGCGTCGGCGACGTGGCCGAGGGCAAGGCCATCAACAACGCGATGGCGGGCCACAAGCCCGCGGTCTACGCGCCCAAGGCGGCGCTGGGCCACTCCGTCGGTGCGGTCGGTGCGGTGGAGTCCATCCTGACCGTGCTGGCATTGCGCGACGGCGTCATCCCTGCGACGCGCAACCTGCAGAACCTCGATCCGGAGATCGATCTGGACGTTGTCGCCGGTGAGCCGCGGCAGGGTGATTTCAAGTACGCAATCAACAATTCGTTCGGATTCGGTGGGCACAACGTCGCGCTCGCCTTCGGAAAGTACTGAACTTCCAGAGCTTTCCCTCAAAGGAGACCTAAATGACGATCATGGCCCCCGAAACCGCTGCCGAGTCGCTCGATCCCCGCGACCCGCTGCTGCGCCTGCAGACCTTCTTCGATGACGGCAGCGTCGAGCTGCTGCACGAGCGGGACCGTTCGGGCGTGCTGGCGGCTGCCGGCACGGTCAACGGTGTTCGCACGGTTGCCTTCTGCACCGATGGCACCGTGATGGGTGGCGCCATGGGCATCGAGGGTTGTGCCCACATCGTCAACGCCTACGACACCGCCATCGAGGAGCAGAGCCCGATCGTCGGGATCTGGCACTCGGGTGGTGCGCGGCTGGCCGAGGGCGTCAAGGCGCTGCACGCGGTGGGTCTGGTCTTCGAGGCGATGATCCGGGCGTCGGGCTACATCCCGCAGATCTCGGTGGTCGTCGGCTTCGCCGCCGGCGGTGCGGCGTACGGGCCCGCCCTGACCGACGTCATCATCATGGCCCCGGACAGCAAGGTGTTCGTCACCGGTCCGGACGTGGTGCGCAGCGTCACCGGTGAGGACGTCGACATGGTGTCGCTCGGCGGCCCCGACGCCCACCACAAGAAGTCCGGCGTGTGCCACATCGTCGCCGACGACGAGCTCGATGCCTACGAGCGCGGCCGTCGCCTGGTCGGATTGTTCAGCCAGCAGGGCCATTTCGATCGCAGCAAGGCCGAGGCCGGCGACACCGACCTGGCCGCGCTGATGCCTGAGTCGGCCCGCCGCGCCTACGACGTGCACCCGATCATCGAGGCGCTGCTGGACGAGGGTGTGCCGTTCGAGGAGTTCCAGGCCAAGTGGGCCCCGTCGATCGTGGTCGGTCTCGGCCGGCTGGCCGGCCGGTCGGTCGGCGTGATCGCCAACAACCCGCTTCGTCTTGGTGGTTGCCTGAACTCCGAAAGTGCCGAGAAGTCGGCACGTTTCGTGCGGCTGTGCGACGCGTTCGGCATCCCGCTCGTGGTGGTCGTCGACGTCCCGGGCTACCTGCCCGGCGTGGATCAGGAGTGGGGCGGCGTGGTGCGTCGCGGCGCCAAGCTGCTGCACGCCTTCGGTGAGTCCTCGGTTCCCCGCGTGACGCTGGTGACCCGCAAGATCTATGGCGGCGCCTACATCGCGATGAACTCCCGTTCGCTCAACGCCACCAAGGTGTTCGCCTGGCCGGACGCCGAGGTCGCCGTGATGGGCGCCAAGGCCGCCGTGGGCATCCTGCACAAGCGCAAGCTGGCCGCCGCTCCGGATCACGAGCGGGAGGCGCTGCACGAGGAGCTGGCCATCGAGCACGAGCGGATCGCCGGCGGTGTGGATTCCGCCATCGAGATCGGCGTGGTCGACGAGAAGATCGATCCGGCCCACACCCGCAGCAAGCTGACGCAGGCGCTGGCGGAGGCCCCGCACCGGCGCGGCCGCCACAAGAACATCCCGCTGTAACCCTTCAGCGCGACAAGACGTAAAACTGCCCCTTTTCGCTTGAAAAGGGGCAGTTTTGCGTCTGCTCGGCGTACTAACGCGTGGTGTAACCGCCGTTGGCGAAGATGGTTTGGCCGTTGATCCAGTGCCCTTCGTCGGCGAGGAACACCACCAGCGGAGCGATGTCGGTGATCTCGGTCAGCCGGTTGCCCATCGCCTGCGACTTGTGGAACTCGACTCGCTCCGGCGTCTCCTGCGGGTAGAAGAACGGCGTGTCCATCGGGCCCGGGGCCACGTTGTTGACGTTTATGCCACGCACGCCGAACTCCTTGGACGCGGCCCGGGTGAAGTGTTCGACGGGACTCTTGGAACCCGCGTAGGTCGAGTACCCGTCGGTGTAGGCCGCCAGCAGCGCGGTCACGATGGTGATCACCGAGCCGTTGTCGGCCAGGCGCTTGCCCGCCTGTTGCAGGAAGAAGTACGCCGCCTTGGCGTTGATGTCGAACATCGAATCGTATTCGGCCTCAGTGGTTTCCACGAACGGCTTGCGCAACACCTTGCCCACGGTGTTGATCGCGATGTCGACGCTGCCGAACGCGTCGATCGCCGTGTCGAAGAGGCGCTCGACGTTGGCCGGCACCGTCAGGTCACCCTGCACCTTGACGGCCTTCACGCCCGCGTCTTGTACCGCCGCCACGGTTTTGTCGGCGTCGGCCTCGCTGGCGGCGCTGTTGTAGTGAACGGCGACGTTGACACCCCTCGAAGCCAACGTCGTGCTGATCAGGCCGCCCAGGTTTTTGGCGCCTGCAGCAACAATCGCTGATTTGCCTTCCAGTTTGCTCATAGGACGCAGCGTAGTTTCGCAATCCACATATGAATAACGCAAAATTTCGATGTTTCCACAAGCTTTCGTTGTAGATAGAGTGGCCCGGTGGCCGCCAACCTTCCTGATATACGACGTTTGCGTCAATTCATCGCGATCGGCGAGGCGGGCAGCCTTACCGCCGCCGCAGCCGCACTTCACGTTAGCCAGCAGGCTCTCAGCAGCTCGATACGGCAACTGGAGAAGGAACTCAACGCCACATTGTTCCGACGCGACGGCCGTCGCCTGACCCTCACCCCGGCGGGCGAGCTACTTCTCACCGAAGGCCGAACACTGCTGGCCGCCGCGCAGACAGTGGCCGAACGGGTGGAACAGACCGCCGGCGGCATTGCCGAGGTCTTCGTCGTCGGCCACACCCCGGCACTCAGCGGCAGCGAAGCCTACGCCCGCGTCGAACCGGCCATCACCGCGTTTCCGGAGATGTCGTTCACCTTCCGCCAGCTGTACCCCGATCAGCTCATCCGCGCAGTCCTCGACGGCACCGTGCATCTGGGCCTACGCCGCGGGGTGGTGCCCACCAACGAATTGGCCACGGCGATCGTGGGTTACGACCGCATCCGGCTGGCCGTGCCCCGCGAACACCGGCTGGCCGGCTCGCCCGCCGTCGACATTCACGATCTCGCCGGCGAACGCATCGCCCTGTGGGCACCGCCGGGCGGGTCGTACTACAGCGACTTCCTGATGGCCGCATGCCGGCGTGCCGGTTTCGAACCCGACTATGTGGTGAGCCGGGTCCAGGGCGCGGCCACGGTCGCCGCCCCGCTCACGACCGGTGCCGTCACGTTCGTCACCTCTCCCCCGGGCCCGGCGATGGACGGCCGGGTGGTGGTCACCGAACTCGAACCACCGTTGTTGGTGGGCGCGCAGGCAATGTGGCAGCGCCACACCGGTTCACCGGTCCGCGACGCGCTGTTGTCTCACTGCTAGCCGATCCGGCTCAGATCGGCGCCCAGTCCCACCGGCACTACCCGGCGCTCCGGATCATTGTCGGGGACAGGAGCTTCCCACCAGCCGCGGGAGCGCTGTTGCCGGTCGACGGTCGAGGCGATGTACTCGTCGGTGCCCTTCCCGCCGATGCGCGCGTACGGCCGCAGGAAACGATAGATGCCCTTGAGTGAATTCTTGGGCTTGCCAGCCGGATTCGGGTCGATCCGGGTGTACTCCTCGACGATCTCCTCGCTGGAGACCGGCTCGATGCTGCGGGACGGTTCGCGTTTGAACGCGTTGTCGACGAACACCAGCCCGGCGCCGCGGGCCTTCTCCAGCATCCAGCACAAGGCGATGTCGCTGAGTCCGTGATCGGGGTAGCCGCCGCCCACATCGCAGTGGACTCCGGTGAACCACACCTGTTCCAGCCGCTGTGTGGGTGGGGCCATGTCGGAGCGGGACCAGACCGCGGGCACGAACGGGCCACGCCGCTCATCGATCGCGAGCGCCTGATAGGCCTCGTCGACCCGTGAACTCAGCGCCGTGTTGTGAAACTCGTACCGCTGGTTGAACCGGCGGGCCAGACGGCCGCCGATCGACGGAATCCCCAGGGCGCCAACGGTATCCCAGACCCCGATGAACCGGATCCTGGGTTCGTGGGAGTACATCTTGCGAAACAGCGCCGCCTCGACACTGCGTGGACTGGCCGCGGGATTCTGGTCCCGGTACAGCGCATAGGCCTGTTCGATCTGATCGACGTTGTCGCGATGCAGCACGCCCGAGTTCCGGATCAGGCCCGCCGTGCTGCGCGCGGTGAACGCGCCGCGGCTGAATCCGAAGAAGAACAGGTCGTCCCCGGGCTGGTAGTTCTGGACGACGAACCGGTAGGTGTCGCACACATCGCGGAACAGACCGGCGCCGAAGGCTCCGCCGAGTAGGCGGTCGGACCGGGTGGTGCCCACCCCGCGGTGATAGAACAGTCGCTGTTCGCGTCCGTCTGCGTCGTGAGAGGCCAGCGCCATGGCCACTTTGGCGACGTTGGTCGGGGTGGGTTTGCCATCCGTCGTCTGATCGGGCGTGTTCCACGTGCCGTCGCAGCACACCACCAGTCGCTTCGACATGACCGAGCTCCTTGCCACACAGTTCGCGTTGCAGGAGTCAGTCTGCGCGCGCCGCCCGGACACGCCATGCGTAGTCGACTACTCGACTTGTCCGACCTCGTCGATCATCTCGGTGGCCGCAGCGGTGGCCCGGTCCCGGTCGTCGCTCACGAGTCCGATACGGGTCCGGCGGTCGAGGATGTCGTCGGCGGACAGCGCGCCCTCATGGGTGACGGCGTACTCGAACTCCGCGCGGATGACATCGATTCCCTCGGCGACCGGGTCGGTGGGGCGAGCACACCGGGCCTGGGCGATCACGTTGGGAGCCTCGGCTCCGTACCGCGCCACCAGTGAGGACGGCAGTGCATGCGCGGATCGCAGCGTGGACACCGGATTGGCCGGGGCACCCACGAGCGGCAGGTTGGCCGTGCGGCAGCCCGCGGCGGACAGCCCGCGCAGCACCAGTGCCCGGTCCAGGACGTCCTGGGCCATGTACCGGTATTCGGTCAGCTTGCCGCCGATGATGCTGATCACCCCGCTCGCCGATTCCACGACCGCGTGCTCGCGGGACACGTCGGCGGTATTGCCTTCGCCGGTGTCGATGAGTGGCCGCAGCCCGGCGTACGCGCCGCGCACGTCGGCGGTGGTCAGGTCGGTGGCCAGCGCGGTGTTGACGGTGTCGAGCAGGAAGGCGACCTCGCCCGGAGTCGGTTGCGGCACATCGGGTATCGGTCCCGGCGCGTCCTCATCGGTGAGCCCTAGATAGACCCGGCCGAGCTGCTCGGGCATCGCGAAAACGAACCGGTTCAACTCCCCCGGGATCGGAATAGTCAGTGCCGCGGTGGGATTGCCGAATGCTGCGGCGTCGAACACCAGGTGTGTGCCGCGGCTGGGGCGCAGCTTGAGCGCCGGGTCGAGGTCACCCGCCCAGACCCCGGCCGCGTTGATGACCACCCGCGCGGTGGCGTCGAACGCTTCCCCGGTGAGTTCGTCGGTCAGGCGCACCGAGGTGGCGTCAGCCGCACCGGCCGAGACCCGGGTCAGAATCCGGGCCCCATGCTGCGCGGCAGTGCGAGCGACGGCGGTGACCAGCCGGGCGTCGTCGATGAGCTGCCCGTCGTAGGCCAGGTAGGCCCCGTCGAGGCCTTCGGTGCGTACGGTCGGGGCAAGTTCGACGGCGCGCCGTGCATCCACCCGGCTGGAGCGCGGCAGGATCGAGGCGCTGGTGCCCGCGAGTCTGCGCAGGCCGTCACCGGCCACGAATCCGGTGCGCACCAACGCACGCGACGCTCGCCCCATCGACGGCAGCAGCGGCACCAGCTGGGGCATGGCCTTCACGAGGTGGGGGGCGTTGCGGGTCATCAGGATTCCGCGTTCGATCGCGCTACGGCGGGCGATCCCGACGTTGCCCGTGGCCAGGTAGCGCAGGCCGCCGTGCACCAGTTTGGAACTCCACCGGCTGGTGCCGAAGGCCAGGTCGTGTTTTTCCACGAGCGCGACCTGCAGGCCCCGGGCGGCGGCATCCAGCGCGATACCCGCGCCGGTGATTCCGCCGCCGATGACGATCACGTCGAGGCGTTCCCCGTCAGCCAGGGCAGCCAATTCTGTTGCGCGCCGGGCGCGATTGAGGGCAGTCGGGCCGGTCACGCTGCCAGGTATCCGTTCAGCGCGTGGGCCAGCTCGTTCGCCAAGGCGTCGGAGTCGAGGATCGGTTCGACCATCTGCGCCGACTGGATGGCCGACTGCGTGATCAGCAGGCACATGGTGGCCAGCTGGCGGGGGTCTCCCGGCCGGACCCGATCGGTCTTCTGACGTACCTCCTGCGCGAGCTTGAGCTCGCCCGCCAGCGCGTCGATCAGGATCTGCTGGCTGGTGCCCAGCCGCTCGGCGATGTAGACCATCGCCACCTCCGGCGCGGAGTGCAGCACCGCCATGATCACCTCGTCGTCACGCAGCCGCGCGGCCGCCGTCACCATTCGGTCCACCAGCGCCGCCCGCCCGGGTCCCTGGCTGCCGGTTTCGTCCAGCACACCCACGATTCGCGCGGTGAGCAGGGCGGCCAGGATCGACTGGGTGTCCGGGAACCGGCGGTACACGGTCGGGCGGCTCACCCCGGCCCGCCGGGCGATCTCGGCCAGGGTCACCCGGTCCACGCCGAAGGCCAGCACGCAACTGGCGGCGGCATCCAAGATCTGGTCGCTCAGCGATCGATCGTTACTGATTGACATCATGTGTAATACTGTAACGCATGACTCAGCCGGCTGAACAGTTTCTGCCTCCGATGAAGTGGAATGCCTGGGGCGACCCGCAGGCAGCCAAGCCACTGTCCGACGGAATCCGGTCCCTGCTCCAGCAGGCCCTGGGCGTCGAGGCCGCGTCCGCGGCGGAGCCGACGCCCGAGCAGGTGCAGTTGCGGCCGTCCACACTGTCCGATGCCGACCGAGACGCTCTCGCCGCGATCGTCGGCGCCCAGTACTGCGGCACCGACACGATGTCGCGGCTGCTGCACGCCGGCGGAAAGTCGACGCTGGACCTGTTGCGCCGCAACGACTCCGGTCTCCAGGATGCACCGGACGCGGTGCTGCTCCCCGGCTCCGAGGATGAAATAGCGGCGGTGCTGAGCGTGTGTGCCGAGCGCCGCATCGCCGTCGTCCCGTTCGGCGGCGGAACCAGCGTCGTGGGCGGCCTGGATCCGCTGCGTGGCGACTTCGCCGCCGTCGTCACGCTGGACCTGCGCCGGTTCGACGCACTGCACAGCATCGACCCGGTGGCCGGCGAGGCCGAACTCGGCGCCGGTATCACGGGCCCACAGGCCGAGGAACTGCTCGGCGCACATGGCTTCTCGCTGGGCCACTTTCCGCAGAGCTTCCAGTTCGCCACGATCGGCGGGTTCGCCGCCACGCGGTCCTCGGGCCAGGACTCGGCCGGATACGGACGCTTCGACGACATGGTGCGCGGCCTGCGCGCCGTCACCCCGGCGGGGACATTGGACCTCGGCCGGGCCCCGGCCTCGGCCGCCGGACCGGATCTACGGCAGCTGCTCCTTGGCTCGGAAGGCGTGTTCGGCATCATCACCCGGGTCCGCGTTCGAGTGCATCCGCTGCCCGAGACCACGCGCTACGAGGCCTGGTCCTTCCCCGATTTCGCCACCGGCGCCGAGGCGTTGCGCGCCGTCACCCAGACCGGCACCGGTCCGACTGTGATCCGGCTGTCCGACGAGGCCGAGACCGGCGTGAACCTGGCAACCACGGAAAGCATTGGCGAGCAGAGCATTACCGGCGGTTGTCTGGCCATCACGTTGTTCGAGGGCACCGAGGCGCACACCGGGAGCCGCCATGACGAGACCCGTGCCGTCCTGCAGGCCCACGGCGGCACCTCGCTTGGCGACGCGCCGGCCCGGGCCTGGGAACACGGCAGGTTCAATGCTCCGTATCTGCGCGATTCGCTGCTGGCCGCCGGCGCCCTGTGCGAAACCCTGGAGACCGCCACCACCTGGTCCAACCTGGCCACGCTGAAGACCGCGGTCACCGAGGCGTTGACCACCGCGCTCGCCGAATCCGGCACGCCGGCCCTGGTGATGTGCCACATTTCGCATGTGTACCCCACCGGCGCCTCGCTCTACTTCACGGTCGTCGCCGCCCAGCGCGGCAACCCGATCGAGCAGTGGCAGGCCGCCAAGAAGGCCGCTTCAACGGCGATGGTTCAGAACGGCGGCACCATCACCCACCATCACGCGGTCGGTGCGGATCATCGACCGTGGATGCGCGACGAGATCGGCGATCTCGGCGTCGAGGTGCTGCGGGCCGTCAAGGCCACGCTGGATCCGGCCGGAATCCTCAACCCGGGCAAGCTGATTCCGTGAACCAGGTAACGGTCCTGACCAATCCGATGTCGGGCCACGGCAACGCGCCGCACGCAGCCGAGCGCGCGGTCGCGCAACTCCAGCGGCGCGGCATCGACGTCTGCGCGATCGTCGGGACCGACGCGGCGCACGCCCGACGTCTGGTCGACGACGCGCTCGACCGCGGCACCGGCGCGCTCGTCGTGGTCGGCGGCGACGGCGTGATCTCGCTGGCCCTGCAGGCGCTGGCCACCGGTGATGTCCCGCTGGGCATCGTCCCGGCCGGGACGGGCAACGACCACGCACGTGAATACCATTTGCCCACCGGCGATCCCGAGGCTGCCGCCGATATCGTCGCCGACGGCCACACCGAGACGGTCGACCTCGGCCGCATCGAGGATGCCTCCGGTGCGGTGAAATGGTTCGGCACCGTGATGGCCGCGGGGTTCGACTCCCTGGTCAGTGACCGGACAAACCGGATGCGCTGGCCTCACGGCCGGATGCGCTACAACGTCGCGATGCTCGCGGAGATCTCGAAGCTACGGCTGCTGCCGTTCCGGCTCACCTTCGACGACGAGCCGGAGTTCCGCACCGAGCTCACCCTGGCGGCGTTCGGCAACACCCGCAGCTATGGCGGCGGAATGTTGATCTGCCCGGGTGCCGACCATTCGGACGGACTGCTCGACGTCACGATGATCACCTCGGCGTCGCGCACCAGGTTGATCCGCCTGTTCCCAACGGTTTTCAAGGGCACCCATGTCGACCTCGACGAGGTGACCACCAAGCGCGCCAGGTCGGTCCACGTCGAATGCCCGGGCATCAACGCCTACGCTGACGGGGATTTCGCCCTCCCGTTGCCGGTCACCGTGTCCGCGGTGCCGAGCGCGCTGCGGCTGCTGGTGCCCAAGCAGTCCTGAATGAACTCCACGATGCAATCCCGGGCCTCACGGCTCTCCGGGAGAAACGGCAGGAACGCCGGGAAAGCGTGCAGCTGACCGGGCCAGACCTTGAGCGTGCACGACCGGCCGGCTTCGGTCAGCACCTCGTGCATACGCTCGGCATCGCAGCGCAGCGCCTCGGACTCGGCCGCGATGATCAGGCTCGGCGGGAAGTCGGTGAGTACGCCGTTCACCGGGGACAGCGCGTGATGGTCCGCGTTCTTGGGGCCGACGCATTCGACGATCATCGGCAGGGCGAGTCCGATGCCCATCCGGTCTGTGTCGATGTTGGGATGGCCTGAGCGACGTTCTCCGTCGAGTTCGAGCAGTGGGCTGACACCGACGACACCGGCCGGTGCTGCGACACCCTGCTCCTGGGCGGCGAGAACGGTTGCGAATGCGAGGAATCCGCCTGCCGAGTCACCTGCCACGACCGTTTTGGCCGGGTCGGCCCCCTGGTCCAGCAGCCAGCGGTACGCGCGCAGGCAGTCCGCGACGGACGCATCGACGGTCGCCTCGGGGTGCTGTCGGTACTCGACATGCACCACGGGAAGCTGGGTCCGGCGGGCAAGTGCGACCACGACGTGCGAGTGGGTGTCGAAGCCGCCGAGAAAGAAACCACCACCGTGCAGGTAGAGGATGGCGCCGTCGGACAGTGGGCGGTGAGCCGACTCGACCGTCCGGATGGTCTCGATCGTGACGTGACCGAGCGTGATGCGGCTGACCCGCAGCCCCCGCCGCGGACGAAGTCGCTGGAGCCGCGCGAGCGCGTTGATGCGGCGACCGATCGTGGTGAGGCGATCCTCGACGGATCGATCCCCTTGGTAGGCAACCGATCTACGTACCTGGGTGAGAAGAGTTGTGCGGGCGATGCCGTAACACGCGCGGGATCTGCGACTCGGGCGTCGGGTCGACAGTGCGGCGGCCGGTAATACCATCCAAACTCCTTCGGGTTATTTCGGTGATCCCAGGGCGGCAAGCAGTTTCACCAGATGGCCGAATGCGTCGGTGAACGGGCGGGCCGGAACGGACGGGTCGATGGCCCGCTGGATGCCGAGGCCGATCCCGGCGCTGAGCAGGAGATTGCCGAGATCCTCCAGGCTCGCCGCGACGTCGTTGTTCGCCAATTGCGCTTCGGTGAGGCCGAGTTCGGCCGACATCGACTGCAGCACATCGAGGACCATGTGCGCCGCCTCGTTGCGCAGCGCCGTGACCATCTCGGCCAGCTCAGGATTGTTCCGCGACAGCACCGCGAATTCGAGCTCGAGCATGGTCCAGCCGACATCGCCCGCGGTCCGCTCGAACCAGGCACCCAAGGCGCTCACCCGACTGTCGAGGTCAGCGTCCGAGATCGCGAGCTCGGCCATCTCGGCGAACTTCTCGCGGTGAATCAGCTCGAGGACGTCGCGACACAGATTGGGCTTGCTGCCGAAGTTGGAGTACACCGCGCCCTTGGAGAAGCCCGCGTCGTCGGCGATGTCTTCGAGGCTCGTGGCGGCGTAGCCGTGGCTCAGGAAGCGCTCTTTGGCCGCCTGCAACAGCTCGGCCCGCGTCTGTTCCTGGCGTTGAGCCCTGGTCAGCCGCGGCATGCGCTGATGATAGATCGCAGTGCACTTTGGGTATTGAATTAACTCAAAGTATTCAGATACCGTCAGTATGCGAATTGGTCCGGAGTGACTTCAGGGGAGGCATGACGTGCGGTTTTCACAGCGGCAGCCGTCGGTGGACGGGGCGGTCGTCGTCGTCACCGGCGGGGCCCGTGGCATCGGCGCCAAGACAGCGGAGCTGTTCTCCGCCCGCGGCGCGACGGTACGGATCGGCGACGTCGATGCCGAGGTCGCCGCGACGACCGCGGCCGGTATCCCCCACTGCCGTGCGGCCTACCTCGACGTCACGCAGCGATCGTCGTGGGACCGCTTCGTCGCGGACGCGGTCGGAGAGTCGGGCGGCATCGACATCCTGGTGAACAACGCCGGGGTCATGCCGCTCGGGCCGTTCGACACCGAACCCGAGGCCACCACCGATCTGATCCTCGACGTCAACGTGCGCGGCGTGCTCAACGGTATGCGTGCGGTGATCCCGTCGATGGTCGCCCGCGGCCGCGGGCACATCGTCAACGTGGCCTCGATGGCGGGCATGATCCCGATCCCGGGCATGGTGAGCTACAACGCCAGCAAGTTCGCGGCCCTGGGCGCCTCGCTGGCGGCACGTCGTGAGTACTCCGGCACCGGGGTGTCGGTGTCGGCTGTTCTGCCGTCGGCGGTTCGCACCGAGCTCGCCTCGGGCGTGCCGCTCGGAAACGGCCTTCCCACCGTGGATCCCGACGACGTCGCGCTGGCGATCCTCAAGACCGTACGCACCCGCGCCGCCCGTACGTCGGTCCCGGGTTGGGTTGCCCCCGGGTGGGCCCTGGTCGACGCGCTGGTCCCCGAAGCGGTCCAGCGGGCCGTGAGAACCAGGGTCGACGACCGCCGTGCCCTGACCGCCCTGGACGAGCAGGGCCGGTCCGACTACCAGCAGCGCATCGATCGGCACGCGAACTCCCATGCCGCCCAGACGGATTCCGAGATGAAGCCATGACGACGGCATTGGTGATCGGCTGCGGCGGCACCATCGGAGGTGCGTGGACGGTCGCGGCCCTGCACGCACTGGCCGAACAGACGGGTTGGGATCCGGGCAATGCCGAAGCATCGATGCGCACCGCGCCGAACACGGTCCGGCGTGCGCTCGCCGTCAGCGAGGCGGCCCGATGAGCCGCGAGGTCCGCATCGTCATCATCGGCGCGGGGATGGCCGGCATCGCCACCGCCTACACGCTCAAACAAGCCGGATTCACGAATTTCGTGATCCTGGAAAAGGGTTCGGATGTCGGCGGGGTCTGGCACTGGAACCGCTATCCGGGGCTCACGTGCGACGTCCCGTCACAGATCTACCAGTTCTCGTTCGCACCCAAACCGGACTGGAGGCACATCTGGGCCAGCGGCAGCGACATTCAGCGCTACCACCGCGACGTCGTCGAACGATTCGGACTCGACTCCCATCTGCGCTGCGACACCGAAGTGGTCGAGGCCCGCTATGACAGCGCCACCACGTCGTGGACGCTCATCACCGCCGCCGGAGACACCCTGACGGCCGACTTCGTCATCTGCGCCACCGGCGTACTGCATCACCCGTCGATACCCGATATCCCTGGAATGGACACCTTCGCTGGACCGATCGTGCACACCGCGCGGTGGGATCCGGAGCTGGTCACCGACGGCAGGCGGGTCGCTGTGATCGGCACGGGATCAACTGGCGTGCAGGTGGTCTCGGCTCTACAACCGAAAGCCCACACTCTGCTGCACTTTGCGCGCTCTCCGCAGTGGATCCTGTGGGCGCCGATGTCGCTACCGCAGTCATCGCTCCTCGCCAAGGTGCTGCGCCGCAGGCCGAGGTGGCATGACTTCCTCTACGCGCGGCTGCAGTGGGGATCGCAAATCCTCGCCGACGTTGTGACCACGCCGTCGTGGCGACGCAAACTGGTCCAGGCCTATGCCCGCTGGAGCCTGGCCGCCCAGGTCCGTGACCGCACACTCCGCGCGAAACTCACCCCGGACTACGAGCCGTTGTGCAAGCGGCAGGTGGTCTCGGGCTCGTATTACCGAGCCATCAAGCGCCCCAACGCCCGCCTGATCGATGACCCCATCGAGGAGTTCACCGCCGACGGCATCCGCACCGCCGACGGCAGGCACCATGAGGTGGATGTCGTGGTGCTGGCCACCGGATTTCAGGCGCACAACTACATGCGGCCCATGACCGTGGTGGGCCGTGACAGCATCACACTCGACGAGGCCTGGGTGAAGGGCCCGCGGGCGTATCGCATGACGGCGATCCCCGGCTTTCCGAACCTGTTCACCGTGCTGGGTCCGAACTCGCCGACCGGGTCGATCCCGCTGCAGTACTCGGCCGAGCTAACCGCCCGCTACATCGTGAGCTGGCTCAAGCGGTTTGAGAACGCCGAACTCTCCGAGGTCGAGGTGACCGAGGAGGCCACCGACGAATTCAACACCGCCGTCGCCGACGGACTCGGACCGACGGTCTGGAACACCGGCTGCAATTCGTGGTACTTCACCGACGCCGGGACCATCGACCTGTGGCCATTCGACCGGGCCACGCTCACCCGGATGCTGACCGAACCCGACCCGACCCACTACCGGATCAGGTGACGGCGCACCTTCGCAGTTCAGGCCCGGTTTTCGGCGATTCGGCGTGTTTGCCCGACACCGTGAACGGCGCACGGTACGTTTCGTCTGGGCCGGGGTTTTGATTGAGTGGACTGGTACGGAGCGTCATGGAATCGACCAAATACATCGGCCGCGTCGGCGCATTGGCCGTCGCCCTCGGCATCGGCACCGCGTTGACCTCCGGGACCGGAATCGCCTGGGCCGAAGGCGGGTCCGGCGATCCTGGCAAATCCGCCGCCGGGAGTTCCGACAGCTCCACCTCAAGCCCCGGGCAGAAGAAGACCCCTGGCAATCCTTCGGGCACCAAGAAGCCCGCGACCGCCACACCGTCCGGCACGCTGTCGAAGATCAGCGAGCGGCTCCGCAAAGATGTCGAGTCCGGGCTGAACGACGTCGGCGACGCGATCAAGCAGACCCAGAGCCGGCTGGAATCCGCGCGCACGCCGGTAGGCACCCGGACGCCCAAGGCCCGGAGCAAGATTCAGGGCACGCTCACCAACAGCCCGGACACCGGCGACAAGGCCGACACGGGCCGGAAGCCCGAGGCTGCGCGGATCGTCCCGGAGGCCGCGACCACTGCGCCTGACCTACAGCGCGCGCAACGGCCCAAGACCGTGGTGGTTCGGCTCAAGGAGGCAACCGAGAACATCGATCAGCGCAGCCGCGACGTGATCTCGACACTGCGCTCCGAGGTCACGTCGATCGACACCCCCACCGTCGCTAACGAAAACCCGTTCGTCGCGGCGACGCCGGTGTCCACCCCCGAGCCGACGGCGACCAAGATCGCCGCACCGCCGGTGGTCTCAGCACTGCTGAGCGTCGCCGGCCTGTCGACCTTCGGTGCCGGTACCAGCCCGGTGGCACCCGCCCAGTCCCCCGCGCTGTGGGCGATGATGGCTTGGACGCGTAGGGAATTCGAGCGGTCGATCAACCCGTTGAGTTCCCGCGTCGTCTCAGCCAAGGATGCCGCCTCGGTGGTCGCCGAGGGCGACATCCAGCCGATGGCCGCCACGCCCAACGCGGCGGTGCAGACCGATGACCTGACCCCCAAACCTGAGGTTCCGGCATCGCTGGCGGACTACACCAAGAAGCTCGGGTGGGTGACCGGGGTCGGCTACACCGACCACTGGTACGTCGCGGGCACGGATCTGGGCATCATGTGGAACAGCGGCTACACCGATCCCGTGACCGGAAAACCGATCATCTACACCCTGTTCGGCGACACCTACAGCGAGCCCGGCATGGCCGGCGACTGGCGCAACAACGTGTTGTTCCGCACGGCCGACACCGATCTGTCCAACGGCCTGCAGTTCAGCGATGCGGTGATCAACGCCGGCGCACAGTATCCCGGCGACCCCAACGGAACTCACGAGTGGTACGGCACCGGTGGCTCGCCGGCCGGCGCCACCCAGATCATCTACGACCCCGGCCAGGACGGACTGTTCGGCCGGACCTACACGATGATCCCGACCTCGGCGATCGCGATCGAGAACGAGGACGGCTCCTACACGCAGTACGCCACCGTGATGTCGATCCGAACCTGGGACAACCCGGGCAGCTGGACCACCAACTACTCGGGCATCGCCTACTCCACCGACGGCGGCAAGACCTGGCAGGTCGACCCGGACACCATCCGTTCCTCAGGCTGGTTCCGGGCCGGACCGGCCTACGTGCCCGGCGACGAGCACTTCCAGCAGAACGCTCTGGTGATGTCGGACGACCCGACCGATCCCTACGTCTACGTGTACGGGACACCGTCGGGCAGACAAGGTTCGGCGTACGTGGCCCGGGTCGAGAAGGATCAGATCACCAACCTGGACGCCTACGAGTACTGGGCCGGTGAGGATTCCAGCGGCGCCGGGCAATGGGTCACCGGCGATCCGTCGGCGGCGGAGCCGGTATTCGGTTCCAACCGGACCGATCTGCTGCCCACGCTGTACCGGGTTGCCGACTGCTTCACGTTCGGACTGTTCACCAAGATCGCCAACGGCATCTGGGTCGGCGGCCTGCCCACCAACGGCAATGTCAGCGAGATGTCGGTGCAATACAACGAATACCTCGGCAAGTACGTGGTGCTCTACACCGACAGCGGCAACAATGTGGTGATGCGGGTGTCGGACTCACCGCAGGGCGAATGGTCGGATACCACGACGTTGGTGAACAACAACCTGACGAGCAACACCGGAATGTACGCACCGATGGTCCATCCGATGTCGGGCACCGACTACTTCAACAAGGTCGACGCCAACGGCAATGTGATCGAGGACAACTCGCACTACCTGTACTACAACCTGTCCTACTGGGGTGACTACAACGTGCGGTTGATGCAGACCGACCTGTCCACGATGAAGACGGTTTCGGTGTAGGCGATGTTTCGAGCGTTGGCACTGAGCGCGGCGGCCCTGACCGTGGCTACCGCCCTCACCACGAGTGCCTGCGCGCACGCCGAACCGGAGCCGGTGCCGCCCGGCCCCCCGGAGACCACTGCGCCCCAGGCCGACGGCGCGTGCGCCGAAAGTCTCTCCGACGCCCTGACTCTCATGGGTCACGGTCCGGCCGGCAACAATCGGCGCCTACTGCAGTGCAGTGGCGGGGCATGGAAACCGTCCGATAACCCCTATCCGTCGTCGGACCGGTGGCTGACCACCGGTCCGCTGCTGATCCTGCACGGACAGGGCCGCCGGAACCCCGAGGCCAAAGCCGGCACCTGGACAGGCAGTCCGCAGACCACCGAGGCCCGGTGCGGTGCCGAGGTCGTCGACGTGCTCGGCGCCGGGAAGACGTCCGAGCCTGCGACGTTCACCGGCGAGTCGGGCCAGCCGCTGACCTTCGAGGTCAGCGACCACATGTTCACGGTCAAGCTCAGCGGCTACTGCCTTTGGCAGCGCGGCTGACGCGCTACCCCACGCCCCGGCTCAGCCAGGACACCTCGGCACCGTCACCGCCGTTGCGGTACGGCTCGAGCGATTCGTCCCACGCGGTGCCCAGCACCGTGTCGAGTTCAGCTGCCAGCATGTCGGCGCCGCCGGCCATGAGCGAACGAAGTCGCATCTCGCCGACCATCACATCGCCGTTGGCGCTCATCGCGCCGCTCCACAGGCCCAGCTGTGGGGTGTGGCACCAACGGTGCCCGTCCACGCCGGCGCTCGGATCCTCCGTCACCTCGAAGCGCAGCACTGACCAGGAGCGCAGGGCATTGGCCAGCTGCGCCCCGGTGCCGACGGGTCCGATCCAGTTGGTCACCGCGCGCAACTGGCCGGGCATGGCCGGTTGCGGTGTCCACTTCAGATTCGCCCGCGCCGACAGGGTCGACGACAACGCCCACTCAACATGCGGGCATACCGCCGCGGGTGAGGCGTGGATATACACCACGCCTGTCGCCGCGTCGGCGAACTGATTCGACGCACGCATTTGCTACTCCTTCGGATCACGAGGGACGTCTTCCCCAACGGCCTGGTGATTCCGATCGAGCATGCAGTTGTGTGTGCCGCGCGTGTCTATTGTGCCTTGTGAGGCCAGTGTTGCGCTAGTGTGTCCCGTTTTCTCTCAGGACTCCATCAGATATTGCGGGCCACAGCGGGTAGGTCCAGTCCCCGAAGTCACGGTCGGTCAGCACCACCAACGCCAGGTCAGCGGCCGGATCGACCCACAGAAACGTCCCCGATTGGCCGAAATGACCGAACGTGCGCGGCGAGTTTGCCGACCCGGTCCAGTGCGGGGATTTGCCGTCCCGAAGTTCGAAGCCGAGTCCCCAGTCGTTCGGGCGCTGCACACCGAACCCTGGCAACACCCCGTCCAGCCCGGGAAACTGCACGGTCACGGCTTCGTCGTGCAGTTGCTGTGACACCAGCGTCGGCCGCAGCAGCTCCCCGGCGAACACCGCCAGGTCGGCGACGGTCGACACGCCGCCGAAACCGGCCGCCTCCGCCCCGCCCAGGAGTGCAGAACCCGACATCTGCAGCGGCTGGAAGACCGCCTCTGCGAGGTAGCTGCCGAACTCGATGTCGGCGGCCGCCTCGACCGCGCGGGCCAGCAGCTCGAATCCATAGTTCGAGTAGATGCGACGCTGACCGGGCCGGGCGAGCACATCGGCCGACCGCATGGACACGCCCGACGTGTGCGCCAGAAGGTGACGGATCGTCGCACCGGGCGGGCCGGCCGGAGTGTCGAGTTCGACCGCGCCCTCTTCGATCGCGATCTGCGCGGCCCGCGCCACGAGCGGCTTGGTCACCGACGCCAGCGCGAAGGGCTTGCTCGTGTCGCCGCGGCTGGCCAGCACCCCGGACGGGCCGACCACCGCCGCGGCAACCGAATCAACCGGCCAGGTGTCGATAACGTCGAGAACATCGGCATTCATTGCGCGCAAATCTATCGGGCGCGCCCCACACTCCGGGAAAGCAACTCCTCGACCATGCTTGCCGCCACCGCATCCACGTCGGCGACCAGGCGGCGCAGCCCGATCACCTGACGCACCAGATCATGCGGATCGGCGTCGGCGATCACCGACAGTCGATGCACGTCGCAGACCGCCCGATACGCCGACTGGGTCGACTCCGGTTCGGTGGCATCGCACCACCGCTGCATGGATTGCGTCCAGGACGCGACCCGGTCGTCCGCGTTCTGGCGGTGGGCCAGGCTCAACGCCCGCCGGTAGACGTCGGCCGCCCATTCCACCGGCAGCGGTTCGTCGAGCACCGGTAGCAGCACCTGATCGAGCGCTCCGTACCCGGCCGGGTCGCCGGCTGCGACGGCCGCCGTGCCGGTCAGTGCCCGCGTCAGAGTGGCCAGTGCGGCATCGCCCAAGTTCTCCGCGACGGCGGCCAACTGCTGTGTTGCAGCATCGAATTGGGCTTGGTCTCCGGCGTCGGCCGCGGTCACCGCGAGCAGGTATGCGAGGTAACCGTGCGCGGTGGTCTCCGGCATGCCGTCGAGCAGCACCTGAGCCCGGTGCGCCCAACTGCGGGCCAGCGCAAGATGACCACGTGCCAACCAGGCCAAGCCGATCTCTGCGGCCTTCATCGCCGCCTGAACCGGGTCGGTGCGCACCAGGCGGCTGTGCACCTGTTCGTTGATCCGAACGGATTCGCGGCCGTGCCCCTGCCGCCAGGCCGCCGCGGCGTACACGGCGAGATCGTCGGTGTCCAGGGCCTGCACCCCGTCGACGCGGCTGAAGGATTCGTAGGTGGTGCGCCAGTCATTTCGGCGATACGCCGTGCGGGCCACCACCAGCAGTTGAGTTCGATCGTCGACCACAACCCACGGTAACGCGACGGACTGCTCCGAGGCCGAGATTCGTGACCGGCGAGATGCCGCCAGCAATTGGACACCTGTCCGGTTTGCATTAGGTTATAGGCATGCCTCAGACAGTGCGCGGTGTGATCTCCCGGAGCAAGAAACAGCCCGTCGAACTCGTCGACATCGTCATCCCCGATCCGGGGCCCGGCGAGGTGGTGGTCGACATCATCGCCTGCGGGGTGTGCCATACCGACCTGACCTACCGCGAGGGCGGCATCAACGACGAGTACCCGTTCCTGCTGGGCCATGAGGCCGCGGGCACCGTCGAATCGGTCGGCGAGGGCGTCACCCACGTGGAGCCGGGCGACTTCGTGATCCTGAACTGGCGCGCGGTGTGTGGCGAGTGCCGCGCCTGTAAGCGGGGCCGCCCGCACCTGTGCTTCGACACCCACAACGCCACCCAGAAGATGACGCTGACCGACGGCACCGAGCTGACCCCGGCCCTGGGCATCGGCGCCTTCGCCGACAAGACCCTGGTTCACGAAGGGCAGTGCACCAAGGTCGATTCCGAGGCTGATCCGGCCGTGGCCGGCCTGCTGGGCTGTGGCGTGATGGCCGGCATCGGCGCAGCCATCAACACCGGCGCGGTGACCCGTGACGACACCGTCGCCGTCATCGGCTGCGGCGGCGTGGGTGACGCCGCCATCGCCGGCGCCGCCCTGGTCGGAGCCAAGAAGATCATCGCCGTCGACACCGACAACAAGAAGCTCAACTGGGCCCGCGATTTCGGTGCCACCCACACCATCAACGCCCGCGAGCTCGACGCGGTCGAGACGATCCAGGACCTGACCGACGGCTTCGGTGCGGACGTGGTGATCGACGCGGTCGGCCGCCCCGAGACCTGGAAGCAGGCGTTCTACGCGCGGGATCTGGCCGGCACCGTGGTGCTGGTCGGGGTGCCGACCCCGGACATGACCCTGGAGATGCCGCTGGTCGACTTCTTCTCCCGCGGTGGATCATTGAAGTCCTCGTGGTACGGCGACTGCCTGCCCGAGCGCGACTTCCCCACCCTGATCTCGCTGTATCTGCAGGGCCGGCTGCCGCTGGAGAAGTTCGTCTCCGAGCGCATCGGACTGGACGCGATCGAAGACGCGTTCCACAAGATGCACGCCGGTGAGGTGCTGCGCTCGGTGGTGGTGCTCAAGTGAGCAGCAACATCCAGCGGATAGTGACCTCCGGCAAGTTCGAACTCGACGGCGGCAGCTGGGACGTCGACAACAACATCTGGCTCGTCGGCGATGACAAGGATGTCGTGGTGTTCGACGCCGCCCACACCGCCGCCCCCATCGTCGAGGCCGTGGCCGGTCGTAACGTCGTCGCGGTCGTCTGCACCCACGGCCACAACGACCACATCACCGTCGCCCCCGAACTCGGTACTGCACTGGACGCACCGGTACTGCTGCACCCGGCCGACGAGATGTTGTGGCGAGTTGTTCACCCGGACAACGAATTCCGCACAGTCGAGGACGGCCAGGTGCTACGCGCGGGCGGCATCGAAATACACGCCCTGCACACCCCCGGCCACTCCCCCGGGTCCGTCTGCTGGTCGATCCCCGAACTGAACGCGGTGATCTCCGGCGACACCCTGTTCCAGGGCGGTCCCGGCGCCACCGGGCGCTCGTTCTCGGACTTCCCGACGATTCTGGACTCCATCTCCAAGCGGCTGGGAATGCTGCCCGGTGAGACGGTGGTCTACACGGGGCACGGCGACACCACCACGATCGGCGACGAGATCGTGCACTACGACGAGTGGGTGGCCCGCGGGCACTGACTTGGGATCACGCTGAGCCAGTCCCTTACCGGACCACTGCGGCGCGTCCATAGTGGCAGCCATGACGACTTCGAGTGGACGCTCCGCGGCGGTCATCGGCGCCGGGCAGACGGGTGTGACGGCGGCTCTCGGGCTGTTGGACAACGGCTTTGACGTCACGTTGTACAGCGACCGGGACCAGCGCAGCCTGCGCGATGATGTTCCGGCCACCGGCACCGCGCTGATCTTCGGGGAAGCGCAGCGGGCCGAGGAGTCCCTCGGCCTCAACACCTATCTGGCCACCGCCCCGACCTCGACCGGGCAGAGCGTGCGGGTGGTCGCCGGCTCCGGGCCCGATCGCGCCGAGGAGATCGCGTTCGACGCCGCGTTCGACGGATTTGTCGGGGTCGCCGTGGACACCCGCCTCAAGGCCGACGATCGGCTGACGTTGTTCCGGCAGCGCGGGGGGCGGTTCGTGGTCGAGTCCGTCGACCCGATGCGACTGGACGCCATCGCGGCCGGTGTCGATCTCACGTTGGTAGCGA
The DNA here is from genome assembly GCA_001942045.1 of Mycolicibacterium porcinum. Classification (GTDB taxonomy): domain Bacteria; phylum Actinomycetota; class Actinomycetes; order Mycobacteriales; family Mycobacteriaceae; genus Mycobacterium; species Mycobacterium porcinum_A. Next base: position 30,385 of record MSTD01000036.1, on the reverse strand, counting down.
CCGGCCGCGGCGGCCTGTCCACCCTGTTCCCGGTCGACGCCCAGCGCTCCGCCTACGATCGCCCCCAGCGCAGCCTGCTCACCGTTACCGTGTCCGGATTGCCGTACGGTCCAGATGTTTTCGCGCACCGAGGGGGCGCCGGTGGCCGCCATAATGCCTTCACCGTTGTGACCGATCAGGGCGAGTCGTGGTGGGGTGGCTATCTGCACAAGGATGCCGGCCCGACGTGGACGTTCCTGGGTTGGGCCCGCCCCGGAAGTGATTGGGACCGCCGCTTCGCGGGTGCCGACAGTGCGCAGTCCGCACTCGACATCGTCACCGCGCTACACCGTGACTACATCGACTGGGACCTGCCCGAGGTGAGCGCGCTCAGGATTCTCGAGGATGATCCGCATTCGTGGCTGAAAGGTGCGGTCACCCAGGTAGTGCGGTCCGGGGTCGGCCACACCGCGAGCGGGCATCCGGTGGCTGCCCTGGGCGATACCGCGGTGTCGTTCGACCCCATCGCCGGCCAGGGCGCCCAGGGTGGGTTGGTCCACGCTGCCACTCTGGTCCGCAAAGCGGCCGCACACGACGGCACGTTCGACGAGGCGTGGCTGCGCGGCACGTTCGAGGACTTCTACGCGCGCCGGGCGCGATCCGCGCAACTGGTCACCCGGTTGTTCCTGGCCGATCCGGAGCTGGCCGAGTACGGCAATCTGTTCTTCGCCGCGGCCCAGGGCAGCCCTCGTTTCGCCGCGAAACTGTTTGGCCTGCTGGATGATCCGCGACCCGTCGAATCGCTGACCTCAGTGACCGCCGCCAAGCGGTTGATCAGTGAATTCGCCGGCGAGCCCGCCGATGCGCTGTTGGAGCGATTCATCCCGGCCGGGTCCTTCCGAAGGTCCGACTGGGCAACCCAGGCGGCGTAGCGTCTTACGATCGCGGCGCGCGGAGCAGACCGACGGCTGTTCATCGCCGAAGTTTGTCATTGCCGTCGATTCGAGAGCTACCGTCGGGGTATGCCCCGCGACGAGACCGACACCCCCGCGACCACCGGCCCGGTGCGGCGGTTCGCGCTGCGCTACTGGGTGGCCTTGATCCTGGTCGCGCTCGCCGCGATTTTCGTCGCGCAGAACCGCGATCGGGTGGGCGTGCACGTGCTGTGGGTGACCGTCGAGTCGCCGATGTGGTTCATCTTGGTCATCATTTTCGCCATGGGTCTTCTCATCGGACTGTTGTTGCGCCGGCGGCGGCGCAGCTAGCCATGGCTGCGCCACGTCGGACGACACCTCGTCCACATACTGCCGGAATGAGTTCGGCGATCACCCTTCTCGAACTCGCTGCGCGGACGGTACCGATCCCGGCACCGCCGCAACCCGTCGTCATCGCCGATTACGGGGCAGGAAGCGCACACAACTCGATGCGGCCGATCAACGCCGCCATCGCGGTGGTGCGCGGCCGCACCCGCCCCGAGCACTCGATTCTGGTGACGCACACCGACACCGCGGACAACGACTTCTCCACGATGTTCCGGATTTTGGAGGGCGATCCTCAGTCCTATCGGCACCGGGATCCGGCCACCTTCAGTTCGGCGATCGGCCGGTCGTTCTACAGCCAGATCCTGCCGTCGAACAGCGTGCACCTCGGCTGGTCGGCCTGGGCAGTAGCGAGGCTGAGCACGGCACCGATGCCCGTCGCCGACCACGTCGTATCGGCCTATAGCAATGACGAACGGGTGCGGACGGCCTATGCCAGGCAGGCTGCCCACGATTGGCATGAGTTCATCGCTTTTCGCGGCCGCGAGCTGCAGCCGGGTGGCCGGCTGGTGGTGTTGACGACCGCGCTGGACGACGACGGAGATTTGGGCTATCGACCGCTGTTCCGCGCCATCGTCGGCACACTGACCGAGCTGATCGCCGACGGTGTGGTGAGCGCCGAGGAGGCGACCCGGATGTCGTTGCCCATCGCGGGACGGCGCACCGCGGATTTCACCGCACCGTTTGCTCCGTCCGGTCGCTTCGAGCGGCTCGAGATCCAGCATGTGGAGCTGGTCGACGCCGAAGACCGGATCTACAACGCCTACCGCAGTGACAAGGACGCCAGCGCTTTCGGCACCCGCTGGGCTGATTTCCTTCAGTTCACCGCATTCGCCGATCTGGGTTCGGCGCTCGCCGGGACTCCCGACCGGTTACCGCTGTTCTACGACCGGCTGCACGCGGGGATCGCCGCCCGGCTGGCGGCTGAGCCCGAACAGATGCGTATCCCGATCGCGGTGGTGGTGTTGGAGAAACGTCGGCCGAGCTAGGGCTGGGTACCGCCGTCCGTCATGCCGGCGACCAGGTCGGCAGCGCGGCGTCGATCAGATGCGGACCTGGCTCTGCCAGCGCGGCGCGGAACTGCTCGGCGAGTTCCTCAGCCGTCCCCGCCCGGGTGGCCGGAACCCCGAAACCCTGTGCGATCGAGGCGAAGTCGATGTCGGGACGGCTCAGGTCGAGGAGCGAGCGCGATCGTTCCCCGTCAGCCTGGGTACCGACCCGCAACAGCTCGAGCTGCAGGATGGCGTAGGCATGGTTGTTGAGGATCACCACGGTGACGTCGAGTTGTTCACGGGCCATCGTCCACAGCGCCGAAATCGTATATGCCGCACTGCCGTCGGACTGCAAGGCGATCACCGGCCGGTCGGGCGCGGCGATCGCGGCACCGACCGCCACCGGCAGCCCCTGTCCGATCGCACCACCGGTCAGGGTGAGGACGTCGTGCCGCGGGGACGACGCGGTCGCGGCGGGCAGGAACACCCCGCTGGTGTTGGCCTCGTCGGAGATGATGGCGTTCTCGGGCATCAGCGCGCCGATCACCTGCGCCAGGTTCTGCGGGTTGAGCGGCCCGGTCGGCAGCTCGGCCGGATCGGGTTGTGTCTCGTCCGGCACGGCCCCGCCCAATTCTCGTGCGAGGCCGGCCAAATCGTCGACGGCCAGGGTGCGCACTTCAGCCCCTTCGGGTACCAGGACGCTGGGCTTGTCCGGGTAGGCGAAGAACGACACCGGGGACTTCGCGCCGACCAACACCAGATGCGTTGCCCCGGAAAGTTGTTGGGTGGCTTGTTCGGCCAGGTAGCCGAGGCGTTCGATGGGCGGCACGCCCTGCCCGCGGGTCAACCGGGCCGGGAAGGTTTCGACCAGGGCTCGGGCCCCGGTAGCCGAGCGGATACGCGCCGCGGCTAGCAATCCGTCGGCGCCGGTGGCGGCCCCGCCGAGCAGCAGCACGACGCGCTCCCCCTGCGCGCGCAGCAGTTCGGCCGCGCCGACGATCGTCATGTCGGCGCTCGAGGTCGATGGTGGCGTGGAAACGTTGTCCGACAACGGGTTCTGCGCTGCGCTGCCCCAGGAGTAATCGGCGGGCAGAACCACGGTGGCGACCCGTCCGGGCGCACCCGACGCGCTCTGCACGGCACTGTGAACTGCCGCGTCGAGATCGGCGGCCGATTCCGGCCGATGCACCGAACCGTGCACCCAGCGACCGAGCGCGTCGATATCGGATTCGAGCGGTGCGTCGAGGGGTTGGTGGTAGGTCGCGTGATCGCCGACGACGTTGACCACGGGGCTGAAAGCCCGCCGAGCGTTGTGCAGGTTGGCCAGCCCGTTGGCCATACCGGGCCCCAGGTGCAACAGCGTCGCCGCGGGCCTGCCTGCGATGCGGGCATATCCGTCGGCGGCTCCGGTGGCGACACCTTCGAACAGGCACAGCACCGGGCGCATCTCCGGGGCGGCGTCCAGTGCCGCGACGAAGTGCATCTCCGACGTACCCGGATTGGCGAAGCACACGTCGACGCCTTCGGCGAGCAGACGGTTCACCACTACTTCGGCGCCGGTGCTCATGAGCGCCCGCCGGTCACGGGCTCAGTGGTTGTGGAGCTGTGGTGACACTTCTGTCGGCCGTTGTGCACCCGTCCATATTGATGGGCTGGTCCGTGCGACGCCAGTACCGCCCGTGCAACGGCAACACCGAGTCGATTCCGCGCTGAGCTCGACCGTCAACCCCCGGTGTGACCGCCGCCCGGCGCCGGAACCCACGGCAGGCCCGGGATCGTCGGATACGGCGCGGTGGGACTCCACGGCGCCTGTGTGGTGGTCGGCGCTTGTGTGGTCGCCGGCGGCTGGGTGGTCGTCGGCGGGGCTTCCGTCGTCGGGGGCGGAGCCTCGGTCGTCGGCGGCGGCGTCTCGGCGGGCGGCGGGTTCTCCGCCGGCGGAGCCTCGGGAGCGGGTTGCTCGACCGTCTGCGTCACGGTGTGGGCGGGCGCCTCTTGCGTGACGGTCGGCGGTGCGTCCACGGGCGCCGGTTCGTCGGCCGGCGCCGCAGGCGGGTTCTCGTCCGGGGCCGCAGTCGTCGACGGAACCGCCTTGGAGGTGGAGGCCGGGCGAGCCGGCTCGTCACCGCCCGTGATGGCGACCAACGCCGCCACGACGGCGACCAGCACCGCCGCAGCCCCGGCCCCCAGGATCACCGGAGGCCGGCGGTACCAGGGCCGCGCCGCGATCTCGTCACGTTCGGTCAGCTCACGCTCACCGAACTCGAGCTGGGGGCGTGCCGCGGTGCGACCTCCCGCGGATTCGAGCCCGGAATCGAAATCGGCCCCGTACCCGTCGCCGTACTCCTCGGCGCGGTAGTCGTCGACCGGCGCGACGTCGGGCACGTTCTGAGCATCGGACCACGCCAGCGCCTGGGATGCGGGCGGCGGCTCGGGCGCGACCAGGGCCGCGGCGGTGGTCGGCGGAGCGGCCGCCGACGCCGGGGCCATCGCGGTCATGCCCTCCACGGTGGTGCCACGCACGGCCGTCAGTCCACCGCCGATGGCCGGGGTCAGCTCCGGCTGGGCTCCGGTGATCACCGGAAGGCGCAGGTGTTCGGACAGCGTCGTGGTGATCGCCGGGATCCTGGCGCCGCCGCCGGTGGTGGCCACCGCCACGAGCTCACCGGGACGCAGCCCGGCGCGTTCCACCGCACCGTGCAGCACCGCCATAAATTCACGCAGCGGTTCGGCGATCACGTCATCGAGTTCGTTGCGGTTCAACCGCACCTCGCTGCGGTGCCCGGGCAGTTCGGCGACCAGCGACGTGACCGACTCGGTGGACAGCCGCTCCTTGGCGCGCCGGCACTCGGCGCGCAGGCGGCCCAGCGAGCCGATCGCCGACGTGCTGGCCAGATCGATCGTCCCGGCCGCGGACAGATCGTTCACCACGTGGGTGAGCAGGCCCTGATCGATGAGATCACCCGACAGGTCGGGGTGCCGAATGGTGGGTGCAATCGGCTGGTACCCGTTGTCCGCGTCGGCGAGCGTGATGCTGGTACCGCTGCCTCCGAAGT
>MSTD01000036.1:0-25032 GCA_001942045.1 Mycolicibacterium porcinum | reverse complement strand
CTCCGAAGTCGCACACGGCGATCACGCCACGCGTCGGCACCCCGGGATTGTCCTGCAGCGCGACCAGCGCGGCCTTCGCGTCGGGCACCAGCACCGGATCCCCGAAGCCCCCGACGGCGGCCAACTCGCCGCGCAGTGCCGCGACCTGATTGGGCCGCCAATGCGCGGGATGCGTGACGGCGATCGGATCCTCCGATGGGCGTCCCCCGGTCAGCGTGCGGAGCAGCGCCGCCAGGGCGTCGGCCAGCACCGTCTCGCCCCGGTGCGACGAGCCATCCGGAGCCAGCATCCCGACCGGGTCCCCCACCCGCTCGACGAAGTCGGTGAGGATCAGACCACGTTCGTTCAGGTTGGCGTTCTCGCTGGGTACGCCCACTTCCGGGGCCCGGTGCGGAAACAGCGTCAGCACCGGCGACCGTGTCACCGCGGCGCGGCCGACCACCACCCCTGTGAGGTTTGTCGATCCGACCGACAACCCGATGCCGTCTGCCATTTCACCCCCGTTTCGAGAAGGACCCTATCCGGTAGTCCATCTCTTTTGACGGGGCAGGCGTTACCTAGCGAATGGTCCCGAATCCGGGAATGAGTGGTAGATCCAGCGGAGTGACCCATCCCGGCAAATGTTCATTGACCGCGGGCACGGCGTTGAGCGCCCGCAGTCCGGTGGCCAGGCAGCCCGCGGCGGCCGCATCGCGGCCCGAACCGTCGGTGAACCGGAACGCGGTCTCCTGGGAGATGCTCGGGGTGCCCTCGATGTCGACGCGGTAGACGTCGTTGTCGTTTCCGGACGGCCAGTCCGGCGCGGCGTCCAGACCGATCCGGTTGACGTGCTCGAGCTGGATCCGGGTCTCGCCGCGGTAGACGCCGTTGATCGTGAAGCGCACGGCGGCGACGTTGCCGGCCGGGATGATGCCCTTGGCGGATTTGCGCTCGTCGGGGGTGATCCACTTGTCCCACGTGGTGGTGATCTCGTCGAGTTCGATGCCTGCTGCGTGCGCGATCATGGGAACCGTTGCGCCCCAGGCGAAAATGAGGATGTCCGGGGTTTCGAGCAGGGCGCGGTGCTCGGGCGGCTTGCCGATGCCCATCTCGAACTCGTAGTCGCCGGTGTAGTTGGTGTAGTCCAGTAGTTCCGAGGCGCGCACGCGGCGGATCTCCGAGCACAGACCCATCAGCGTCATCGGGAACAGGTCGTTCGCGAAGCCGGGGTCGATGCCGGTGGTGAAGCACGACGACCCGCCCGCCTCACAGGCCTCGGTGATCGGGTCGATCCAGTTCGGCGGGTTGAGGTGCATCTTGGGCCAGACCCACGGGGTCATCGCGGTGGAACAGACGTCGATGCCGGCCCGCAGGAATCGGGTGATGACGTCGATGTTGACGTCGGCATGGGCGGCAGTCGGCCCGTAGTGCACCACCGCGTCGGGTTTCAGAGCGATGAGCGCGTCGATGTCGTCGGTGGCCGCGATCCCGATGGGACCACCGAGGGCGCAGATCTCGCCAACGTCGCGGCCTACCTTCTCCGGATTGCTGACGCCGACACCGACGAGTTCGAACAGCGGGTGCTTGACGATCTCGGCGATCACCATCTGCCCGACGAAACCGGTACCCCAGACCACGACGCGTTTCTTCACGCCCACACCCTAAGTGATACCGGTCACATCGGGAATCATCATCGCGCGATCTGCTTTGACCTCAACATCATTCGCATTCGTCGAACTACCCGCGGAGGGCCGACATGTCCACATCAACTTTGACCGGGCGGCGCGCACTGGTGACCGGAGGATCCCGCGGGATCGGTGCGGGCATCGTGAGGCGGCTGGCCGCCGATGGCGCCGCGGTGGCGTTCACCTACGGGGCGTCGGCCCCCGAGGCCGACAAGCTGGTGGCCGAGCTGACTGCCGATGGCGCGAAAGTCGTGGCGATCCAGGCCGACAGTGCCGATCCGGTACAGGTGGCGAATGCGGTCGAACAGACGGTCGCAGAGCTCGGCGGTCTGGACGTGTTGGTCAACAACGCCGGAACCGCCTATATGGCGCCGATCGACGAATTCCCGCAAGAGCAGTTCGATCGCCTGGTGGCGATCAACATCGGTGGTGTCTACTCTGCGATCCGCAGTGCGGTGGCGCATCTCGGTGAAGGATCGCGAATCATCAACATCGGCAGCATCAACGCCGATCGGGTCCCGACCGGTGGAACGGCGGTATACGCGATGACCAAGGGCGCGGTTTCGTCGCTCACCCGGGCGCTGGCTCGTGACCTGGGACCCCGCGGCATCACCGTGAACAACGTGCAGCCCGGCCCGATCGCCACCGATCTCAACCCGGACGAGGGTGAATTCGCCGCTGTCGTAAGGCAAACCACCGCGCTGGGCCGCTACGGGCACACCAGCGACATCGCCGCCGTGGTGAGCTTCCTGGCCGGCCCGGAGTCCGGGTACGTCACCGGGGCGAACTGGAACGTCGACGGTGGGTTCACCGCCTGACGATCACAGGTTGACGGGGTCGGGCTGACGGGGCGTCTTCGAGGTGTCCTTCAGCCCGGCTTTGAATTGCATTGCCCGGTAAGGCCATCCGGTGTCGGTGCGCCACTGCGAGACGACGAGCCCGACGCCGCCGGCGATGCCGAAGCGGGAGCCCGGCAGCAGGTAGCCGCCGTAGAGTTGGGCCACCTTGTTGGCGGCGTGGTCCTCGGCCTGCCACGACGACCCGACGATGGGTGTCTGGACTTCGGTGGTGTGCATGTTGGCCACCGGTGAGGACACGACCCGGTAGCCCAAGGCATATGAGGACGCCAGGAATCCGCCCAGAACCCATCGGCCGGGGCCGGTGCGCCGAAAGGTGAGCTCGCCCCATTGCTCGTCCGGCGGGGTGATCGGTGTAGCCCGCTGTCCCCACTGCCAGCGTCCGTTGATGAACCCCCAGCTGGCGTACTGCGACCGTCGGCCGATCGCATCAGGCCGGACCCGCATCAAGATGATGCCCTTGTCGCGCTGAAACCCCGTCGCCACCACATACACCCAGCCATCTTGCGGATCGAAGTCCCACGACCAGCATTGCGCATGCCCGTCGTGCAGGTCGGCCGGGAACTTCGCCTCGTCACCCAGGTGGGTCCAGGACACGCCACTGTCGTCGGAGCGCCAGATCTCGGTCCAGATGACCGTGCCGAAGCCATGATTGACGATCGCGTGCAGGTACAGCGAGTCACCGACCCGCAGCAGGTCGGACGGGATCACGGTGCTGATGCCGCCATGCCGCCACCCGGACGCCTCGTCGTCGTGGATGTAGTGCCACAGCTGGCGCGCGTAGTCGGGGTCTGCTCCCCCGGCGGATTCGTAGACGATCTCGTGGTTGGCGTCGCCGGTGCCGATCAGGACCACCGGCGAGCGCCAGTCCCCCTGCCCGACCCGGCTCCCGGAGAACGTGTCACCGAACACCGACACCAGCTTGCCGTTCGGCGCGACGACCGATGCCCCGAGATCGGTGGCCGTGACCCCGAACCGATCCGTGCGGCCCGGCCCGGTGATGTCGACGACCTTGCCGTCGATCAGCGGTAGCACTCGCCCTGCTCCCTCGGGCCTAGGTGCACCACCGCAGGCCGCCCGGCTCGCAGTCGAGCGGATAGACGTCGACCTGGGTCTTCAGCGGTTCCTTGTAGGCCAGCGTGAAGGGGAAGGTGTGAATGGCGGGTGCCAGCGTGCCGCCGCACGCCTCGTTGTTGGCGATGCTGCGGGTGCCTCTCAGCGCGATGTCATCGAATTTGTAGGTCTCGGTGATCGGTGCCCAACTGCCATCGGAGCACTGGATGCCCTCCATGACAGTGGTGGAATACGTCCACTGCCCGCCGGTCAACCGGGCGTCGCCACCGCGGCTTCCACGGGTCGTCTCGACATGCAACCGGCACGCCACCGCAAGCTCCAACGGCTCCCGCAGATCGCCGACCGTGGGCACGCACGACGGCCAGACCGACCAGGTCTCGTTGTGCACGCCTTCCTGCGTGTAGTTGTAGACGCCCTGCATAACGGGCTCCGCCTGCGCCGGGGCCGCAATCCCCAGGCTGAGTCCGATTCCGAGCGAGGAGAACAGGGCGGCTGCACAGGCCGGGCGCTTGAACGTCACAATGGGTGAGTATCGCAGTCTTCATCAGCGTCGTCACCGGTATGGGTCCGGACGTGTCAGACCGGCCCCCGTGACGGCCCCAGCGGGTGAGCGTACGGCGGATCACCCGCGGTGATCCTGGAGTAATCGTGACGACACGACCAGCGATGAAAACGTTGGCGGCAGTGCTGGTATTCGTGCTGGCTGCTTGTTCCACAGGCAGCCGGGTGGACCTCGGTGACGCCTCGGCGGGCAATCTGATCGCGGCGATCGCCGGAGAGCCCGATCAGCTCGACCCGCACCGCACCAGTGCCTATTTTTCGTTCGAGGTACTGGAGAACGTGTTCGACACCCTGGTCGAGCCCGACGAGAACCTGCAGATGCAACCGGCGCTGGCCCGCTCCTGGGAGGTCAGCGATGACCAGCTCACCTGGACCTTCCACCTGCGCCCCGGGGTGCGCTGGCACGACGGCACCCCGCTGACCGCCGACGACGTGGTCTATTCATACCGGCGCATCATCGACGAGCAGCTGACCAACGTCGACAAGTTCAGCGCCGTCACCGGTGTCACCGCGCCGGACCCGGCGACCGTGCGCATCACGGTCCGTCAACCCACCCCGAACCTGTTGACCAACCTCGGCGGCTTCAAGGGCATGGCGATTGTGCAACGCGCGAACGTCGAGAGCGGGCAGATCGCCACCCATCCGATCGGCACCGGCCCGTTCGCCTTCGCCGACCGGCGCAGCGGTGACTCCATCACGCTCAAGGCAAACCCGCACTATTGGGGAGGCGCTCCCCCGGCTTCCGGGGTGACGTTCCGGTTCATCTCCGAGCCGACGACCGCCTTGTCGGCGCTGCAGGCCGGCGAGATCGACTGGACGGATTCGGTGCCGCCGCAGCGGGTGGCCCAGTTGCGCGACGACGACTCGCTGACGCTGGCGGTCACACCGGGCAACGACTACTGGTATCTGGCACTCAACGAGGCCCGGCCGCCGTGGAACGACGCACGGGTGCGGCAGGCCATCGCCTACGGCATCGACCGGGACGCCATCGCCGCAGCCACCAGCTACCGCACCGCGGAGGTCAACCAGCTGGCGATCCCGCGCGGCAGCCCGTGGTTCACCGACTACCAGCGCTATCGCTTCTCCGTCGATGAAGCGCGCGGCCTTCTTGAGCAGGCCGGCGCCGCACCGCACACCCTCGACATGCTGGTCACCAGCGAATACCCCGAGACCGTGACGGCGGCCCAGATCATTGCCGACAACCTTGCGCCACTGGGCATCACGGTGAACATCCGCACCGTCGACTTCGCCACCTGGCTCGACGAGCAGAACACCGGCCACTTCGACATGCTGATGATGGGCTGGCTGGGGAACATCGACCCGGACGATTTCTACTACGCCCAGCACCACACGAACGGCACGAGCAACGCGCAGAAGTTCTCCGACCCCGAGGTCGACCGGCTGCTCGACGCCGGCCGTACCGAAACCGATGTCGCCAAGCGAAAAGACCTCTATGCCAAGGCCGCAACGCGGATCGCGGATCAGGCCAGCTACATCTACCTGTACAACCCCTCGGTGATCCAGGCCTGGGCCAACAACCTGTCGGGGTATCAGGTGCGCCGCGACGGCGCCGTCCGGTTCCGCACCGCCGACCTCGATCGAGGTGAAACCCCGTGAACGTGAGCAACATCCGTGCGAACCACCCCATCATGGAGTTCCTGGCCCGACGGCTGTTGTACTCGGCCGTGGTGCTCATCGGGGTGCTGATCGTGGTATTCGCCCTGGTGCACCTGGTACCCGGCGATCCTGTCCGCATCGCGCTCGGCACCCGCTACACCCCGGAGGCGTACGACGCCCTTCGCACCGCCAGCGGCATGGACCGACCAATCGTCGAGCAGTTCTTCACCTACCTCGGCTCAGCGCTGACCGGCGATCTCGGCGTCAGTTTCCGCAACGGCGATCCGGTCACGGTGACACTGCTGGACCGGCTGCCCGCCACGTTGTCGCTCGGGGTGGTGGGCATTCTCATCGCCCTGGTGATCGCGCTGCCGGCCGGGATCTTCGCCGCATTACGCGAGGGCCGGGTCAGCGATGCGATCGTGCGGGTCGCCAGTCAGTTCGGGGTGTCGGTACCGGATTTCTGGTTGGGCATCTTGTTGATCGGCGTATTCGCCTCGGCGCTGGGCTGGCTGCCCACCTCCGGATACCGCCCGCTGCTGGGTGATCCGGGCGGCTGGCTGCGGCACATCATCCTGCCCGGGCTGACCGTGGGCCTGGTGGCCGGCGCGATCATGACCCGCTATGTGCGCTCGGCGGTGCTGGAGGTCGCCGCGATGGGCTACGTCCGCACCGCGCGGTCCAAGGGCCTGCCACCACCTGTGGTCACCTTCCGCCACATCGTGCGCAACGCCCTGCCGCCGGTGTTGACCATCACCGGCATCCAGTTGGCCACCATCCTGGGTGGGGTCATCGTGGTCGAAGTGGTGTTCGCCTGGCCAGGTTTGGGCCGGCTGGTGTTCAATTCCGTTGCCGCACGCGATTATCCGGTGATCCAGGGCGCGGTGCTGCTGATCGCTGTGCTGTTCCTGCTGATCAACCTGCTGGTGGACGTGCTGTATGCGGTGGTCGATCCGAGGATCCGGCTGTCATGACCACCACCCAGAATTCGCGGGTCGCGTCCTGGCGTCTGATGCTGTCGAACCCGGTGACGGCGATCAGCGCCGCGATATTGGTGGCGGTGCTGTTCGTCGCCGTGTCCGCGTCGTGGATCGCCCCGTACGGCATCAACGACATCGACGTGCCCAGTGCGCTGCAGGGCCCGAGCACCTCGCACTGGTTCGGCACCGATGAGCTCGGCCGCGACGTGTTCTCGCGTGTTCTGGTGGCCATCGCCGCCTCGCTTCGGGTCGCGGTGGTTTCGGTGGCGCTGGCCGCGGTGGTCGGCGTGCTGGTCGGTGTGCTCGCCGGCTACCGGGGCGGCTGGATCGACACGGTGGTGATGCGCGTTGTCGACGTGATGTTCGCCTTCCCGGTGCTGCTGCTCGCGCTGGCGATTGTGGCAGTGCTCGGGCCCGGCATCACCACCACGATGCTGGCCATCGGGATCGTCTACATCCCGATCTTCGCGCGGGTGGCCCGGGCCTCGGCGCTAGGCGTGCGGGTGGAGCCGTTCGTCGCGGTGTCACGGAGCATGGGCACCGGTGACGGCTACATCCTGATCCGGCACATCCTGCCGAACATCGCCGGGCCGTTGATCGTTCAGCTGTCGCTGTCGTTGGCCTTCGCGATCCTGGCCGAGGCCGCGCTGTCGTTCCTGGGGCTCGGCATCCAGCCACCGCAGCCGTCGCTGGGCCGGATGATCTTCGACGCCCAGGGATTCGTCACGCTGGCGTGGTGGATGGCGGTCTTCCCGGGCGCCGCCATCTTCGTGATGGTGTTGGCGTTCAACCTGTTCGGGGACGGGCTGCGCGATGTGCTCGATCCGAAACAGCGCACCTCGATCGAGGCGAGAAGGGCAGGCCGCCGGTGAACCCCATACTCAGGGTCGACGACCTACGGGTCACGATCGGCCGACGCGAGATCGTGCGGGGCGTGTCGTTCGACGTGCAGCGCGAGCAGACGGTCGGCATCGTCGGCGAGTCCGGATCGGGTAAGTCGATGACGGTGCTGGCGGCCACCGGCCTGCTGGACGCACCGGGAGCGTTGGTCAGCGGCAGCAGCACCCTGGCCGGTGATTCCCAGTTGATCGGCGCGTCGGCGCGGGCGCTTCGCGCGGTGCACGGCAGCCGGATCGGATTCGTCTTCCAGGATCCCGGGACGTCTTTGAACCCGCTGCTGACGCTGGCACGCCAGATCACCGAAACCCTTGAGACGCACCGCAAGATGACGCGTCGACAGGCCCGTGCGCGCGCCGGTGAGCTGCTCGAGGCGGTCGGGCTGTCCCCCGATCGGCTCGATGCCTACCCGCATCAGCTGTCCGGCGGGCAGCGCCAGCGGGTGATGATCGCGATCGCTCTGGCCTGCGATCCGGAACTGCTCATCGCCGACGAGCCGACGACCGCACTCGATGTCACCACTCAGGCCCAGATCATCGAGCTGGTGGCCGACCTGCAGCGGGATTTCGGCACCGCGGTGGTGTGGATCAGTCACGATCTCGGCGTGATCGGTCAGGTGGCCGATGAGGTGACCGTGCTGCGCGACGGGCAGACCGTGGAGCAGGCGCCGATCCTGCAGGTGTTCGACCATCCGCAGCACGACTACACCCGGGAGTTGCTGGCAGCACGCCCACTCCTCGATGGCGCCGGCCCCGATCCCGCCCCGGCGGATGCACCGGTTCTGTTGCAGGTCAAGGGTCTTGACGTGCGGTACGGCGCGGTGCAGGCGGTCAAGGACGTCACGTTCGACCTGCGACGCGCGACGACGCTGGGGATCGTGGGTGAATCGGGGTCGGGCAAGTCGACGGTGGCCGCCGCGCTGACCGGGCTGACCGAGCCGTCGGCGGGGACCGCGACGCTGGATGGCGACGACGTCTTGACCGGTGGGCGTGCGCTGCGCCGCCGGATCAGCCTGGTGTTCCAGGATCCGTTCGCCTCACTCGATCCGCGGGCCCGAGTGAGCGCTGCGATCGGCGAGCCCCTTCGCGTGCACCGACTGGCCGCCGGCCGCCGCGGCCGCGCCGCACGGGTGGCCGAACTACTCGAACTAGTGGGACTGCCAACAGAGTTCGCGTCACGCTATCCGCACGAGCTGTCCGGCGGGCAGCGGCAGCGGGTCAGCATCGCCCGGGCGCTGGCCACCGAACCGGACGTGCTCATCCTCGACGAATCGACGGCGTCGCTGGACGTGTCGGTGCAGTCGCGGGTGCTCGACCTGTTGACCGAACTGCAGCGCGAGCTCGGGTTGACCTACCTGTTCATCGCGCACGACCTGGCGGTGGTGCACCGGATGTGTCATGACGTGCTGGTGATGCGGGCCGGCGAGGTGGTCGAGTACGGCCCGGCCACCGAGCTGTTCACCCAACCGGAGCACGAATACACCCGCACCCTGCTGGCCGCGGTTCCGCCCGCGAGGCCGCATGAGAAGGTGTGAGCCATGACTGCTCTGGATGGAAAGGTCGCGCTGGTCACCGGTGCCTCATCGGGTCTCGGCGCGGCGGTCGCCCAATTGTTCGCGGCACGTGGTGCGAAGGTGTTCGGTGTCGCCCGTGACGCCGAACGAATGGCGACGGTGTTCGAGGAGGTGCCCGGCGGTGCCTACGCCTCGGTGGACATCTCCTCCTCGGAAGCCTGCCGCGACGCGGTGGCGCAGTGCGTCGAGAAGTTCGGCCGGCTCGACTCCCTCATCAACGTCGCGGGATTCCACCAGATGCGCCACACCGTCTCGGTCACCGACGAGGACTGGGACAAGGACCTCGCCGTCAACCTCAACGGGCCGTTCTTCCTGTGCCGGGCCGCGCTGCCGCACCTGTTGGAGACCGGCGGCAACATCGTCAACGTCGCCTCCATCGCCGGGATCGAGGGCGAGGTCTACTCGGCCGGATACTGTGCGGCCAAGCACGGGCTGGTCGGCCTCACCCGCGCATTGGCCATCGAGTTCACCTCTGAGCGCCTTCGCGTCAACGCCGTCTGCCCTGGCGGCATGCTGACCCCGCAGACCACCGAGTTCGCCGCACCGGAGAACGCTGACTGGAATCTGATCATGAGGATCGCCGCGCCCCGCGGGATGATGGACGTCGCCGATGTGGCCAAGACCATCGCGTTCCTGGCCAGTGACGACGCCGCCGCCGTCCACGGCGCGGTCTACATCGTGGACGCGGGCAAAACGGCGGGCTGAGCGCGGCGCCGGGTCATCGGGCGCGCGGTCGAACATTGCCGGGATGAACTTCACCGACACCGGTGTTGGACCGCACACCAACCCTGATCCGGACGCGTCTGGTGGTGCGCGCGCCTACCGCCACGGAAGAGAATCAATGAAGGTTCTGGTGATCAGCGCGAGCCCGCGCGAAGACGGCAATTCCCACCTGCTCGCCGAAGCCGCTTGTGCCGGTGCGGAATCCGCCGGGCACGACGTCGAGCACGTGTTCCTCGACGAATACGTGGACCGCATGCTGACCAACTGCCGACGCTGCCGCACCACCGACGGGCTGTGCTCCCTCGACGACCGCTACGAATCTCTGCTGCTGGAGAAGATGTTGCCCGCCGACGGCATCATCTACGCGATGCCGCTGTACTTCTACGGCATGCCGGCCCGGCTCAAGTCGGTCTTCGACCGGCTGTTCTGCTACACCGCCAACAGCGCGCCACAGCAGGAGCAGGTGGTGGGCGGCATCACCGACAAGGCCGTCGGTGTGCTGATCTCCTGCGAAGAAAACTATGTCGGGGCGACGGCGGGGCTTATCGCCCAATTCCAGGAGCTGACCAGGTATCTCGACCAGCGCCTCGCCGGGGTCGTGATCGGCAATGCCAACAGCCGCGGCGAGATCGCCTGCGACCCGGCCGACCCGCTGTCCCGCGCGCGGGATCTGGGTGCCCGGTTGTTCGACATCAGGGTCACCGATTACCGGTTGACCACGGTGCGGTCGAACAAGGTCTGGGATCCGGTGGAGTGCTGATCCGCGGCACCGCCCGATTTTGAATCTTCGCCATGCCCGGTTCCTTCCCCGGCCCGAGGCGCGCACGATAGAAGTGTCCGCCGGGTACGAAGAAGGGAGCGACGATGAAGGCGCACGTCGGCGACTACCTGGTCGTCAAAGGCACCACGACCGACCAGCACGAGCAGCACGCCGAGATACTGGAAGTACGTACCGAGGACGGGTCCCCGCCCTATGTGGTGCGGTGGCTGGTCACCGGCCACGAGGCGACGGTCTATCCCGGGCCCGACGCGGTCGTGGTCTCGGCCGCCGAGCATTCCCGGGCCGCCGAACGCGCGGCGGCACGGACGGGACGGCCGAACTAGCTGCCGGTACCGAGCGAGGTGCGCATCAGCATGACGCTGTAGTCCGACCAGCGTGACAACGTGAAGTACAGGTCGCTGCCGGTCGACCACGGGTGAATGTAGGGCGCGTAGATGCCGCCGGGTATCGCCGTCGAGCTGACGACGGTCTTGGCCTGGCTCCACGGTCCTTCCGGCTTGTCCGCGGTGCGCATCACGACCGCCGAGGTCGTGTTGGTGTAGAGCATGACGAACTTCTTCAAGTAGTCGTTCCACGCCACCGACATCTCACTGCCCGGCGCCCACACCACCTGGACGGCCAGGAAGGGAAAGCCTTTGAGCCAGCCGAACGGCGTGTAGTACTCGTAGGCGGATTTGTCGGCCACCGCGGACTCGACCACCCGGGACAGGAACGGCATGCCGCCGCGTCCGGCCCCGGTGCCGTAGGCGTACACGTAGCCGCCGGAACGGACGTAGGCGCCCATCTGGAAGTTCTGGTCACCCCAGGTGAATGCCACGCCGGGCACGGTGTTGAACCAGCTGGGCCGGATGCTGGTAACCGGCACCGTCCAGGTTTCGCCGTTGTCGTTCGAGACCGCGACGGCGGAGAAGTTCGTCGACCACTGGCCGGCCGAGCCCCACTGGCTGACCGACATGAAGTTGACGTATTGCGTTGTGCCGACCGATATTCCGGCGGTCGGGATGATGGTGACCTCAGTAGCGGCCAGGCCCAGGCTCTGGATCACCTGTCGGGAGAAATTAGGCCGGGCGGCGTCCACCGGCGAGCCGGCATAGATGTTGCCGGGCACCGGGTTGGGCACCGTCATCCCGTCGGCGAGGTTGCGGTCGGAACTGCGGAACAGCGTGTTCTTACGCCATTCCTGGTCGGGCACACTGCAATTGCCGAAGGTGTCACCGAAGGCGATGAGCACCTGGTTGTTCGCGCCGGCCTGACCGTTGTCCCAGACGATTCCAAGGTCGGCCCCGGAGATCCCGAAACGCGCGTAGCTGTCGGTGTTTGGCCCGGTGATCCAGCTGACCTGGGTGGCCGCCGAGGCCGCGGGTGCGGCGGCGGCCCGAGCCGCGGTGTTGGGGGCGACGGCGGTGTCCTTCGCTGCCTCCGGTGTGGTCGCGGTGCTGACCGGCTTGCGGCCGATGGGCAGATGCAGGACCGGCAGCTGCGGCACGGACGGAGTGGCCGAGCGGGCCGAGGCGCCCGTCGGGACCGAACAGGGGTCGGCGCCCGCCGTGGGCGCGCTCAGCGGGGAGGCCACCGCAACGAGGATGGAGACGGACACCAAGGTCACCAGTCGACGAAGAGCCGGCATGACGCACCTTTCGGGCTGACGCGGAAAACGGATCGGCGCGCTGTCCCCGGAGCGCATTTCACTGTGACAATAGTTGCCACAGAGGCTGGTGTGGTTTTCCCAGCAACGATCGCGATCGATCTGTTATCACGTCGAGATACCCGGCCGCACCCGGCGGCCGGGAACCACGGCGGCTCCTGCCGTCAGCCGCCCGGAACTACCAGGACCGGCCGGTACGTCCGCTGCAACGTGGCGGCGGCCACGCTGCCCAGCAACACCTTCTTCAGCGCCGAACGCCCGCGGGAGCCGACCACCACGACACCGGCCCGTTGATCTTCAGCAAAAGCCACCAGTGCGTCGGCGGTGGCTCCGGCGCCGGACCCGCGGAACCTGGGCACCCGATGCGCAGGCTGTGCGGCCGCGACGTCGACCGCACCGCCGTCGTCCACTCCGACCGAGATCACCTCGCGGCCGGGGAACAGCGCGCCGGCCGCGGCCAGCGCCCGTTCGGAACCCTTCGAGCCGTCGACGCCGACCACCACCGGTCCTTCAGCCACCGCGGCATACTCGGCCGAGACCATGGTCTGGGACACCACCAGCACCGCACGAGGTGCGTGATGCACCACGAGATCCGACACGCTGCCCAGTTTCGAGTCGCTCGCTCCGATACCGCGGGCACCGACGATCAACACGTCCGGTTCGAGTTGCTCGGCGACCTGCGCGAGCCCGAGGCCCTCCCCCGCCCAGGTGCGCTTGACCAGCGGTTCGGGATTCCAGCCAGCGGCCCGCGCCAGGACGACGCCGGTATCGACCAACCGGGCTGCCTCCCCTTCGCTTTCGCTGTCGACGAGATCGATCAACTCGTCGACGTTGCGCGCCGAATGCCGGAGCCGGGCCCGTAAACCTTTGCTGCCGAACGGCGGCGTGCAGAGATAGACGACGACCGCGTCGGCGGCCGGGAACAGTGCGGCGCCGCTGCGGATCGCTGCGTTGGCCGCCAGGGATCCGTCGTAACCGAGCACTACCTTCATATGCGTCCCCTCGTTTCCGGTCGTGCAGTCCGCGTCGTGCGTCCGATTCCAGACTAGAGGGCCGGTGGCGCCGGGACGCCGGGCGGAAGACAGGTAGCCGACTACCCTATCGAGCGCTCGCGTGGCGCGCGCACGCTTTGATCATGGACGCCACCGCCACCGGCTTGGCCCACCTCCGCGACCCGATCGTCGTCGCCCGTGACGACGCCGGGGCAGAACTTCGTGATCAGACGTTCAAGCGGTGGGTGTGGGGTGCCGCGGCCGTCAGCGCCGGCGGCGGCGGGATCGTCGGCGCCTTCCTGACCTTCGCGGCGCCCATCGTGTTGAGCCCGGCGGACACTCAACGGCTACTGATGCGCGGCGGGACCGTGCTCATCGTGTTCCTGGCGGTCGCGGTTCCGGTGATGCTGCGGGTGCGGCGGCGCCGGTTCGCGGCCAGCACGGTCTGGCTCAGCGCGGGCCGTCCGCCTACTTCCGAGGAACAGCGTTTGACGTTGGGCGCCTCGGGCGAGGCAGTGCGGCTGTCGGCGGCGGTGTGGGGTTTCGGGGCGGTGATCTTCGGTTCACTGGCGCTCACCCAGCAGGTGTCCACGGCGGTGTACATCTTCAGTGTGGTCGCGCTGGGCGGCATTTCGACGAGCGCGGTGTGGTACCTGATCGTCGAACGGGTGATGCGGCCGGTATCGGCCCGGGCCCTCGACGGGTCCACCCCGGACCGGCGATTCGGGCCGACCATCGGACGCCGCCTGGTGATGGCATGGCTACTGGCGACGGGCGTTCCGCTGTTCGGCATCGCCGTGCTCGCGGTCGGCTATCTGGCTGGTGTCGGCTTCCGGGCCCAGCGCACGTTCGCGGCCATCCTGATCCTGGTGGCGGTGGCGCTCGTGGTCGGCCTGTTCGCGATTCTGATCGCCATCCGCTCGGTCACCGAACGGGTCACCGCGCTGCGCCGCGCCCTGGCCCTGGTGCAGGCGGGTGACTTCGGTGCCCGGGTCGAGGTGGACGACGCCAGCGAAATCGGCCGGCTACAAGCCGGTTTCAACACGATGACGGCCGGTCTGGCCGAACGTGAACGTATCCGCCACACGTTCGGCACGTACGTGGATCGCGATGTGGCCGAACACATCCTGCGCGCCGCCGGACCGGTGGAGGCCCAGGAGTTGGATGTCACCTTGATGTTCGTCGACGTTCGCGGATTCACCACGCTCGCCGAGCGCCTACGGCCCAGTGAGGTGGTCACGACATTGAACCGGCTGTTCGAGCGGATCGTGCCGATCGTGCACGACCATGGCGGGCATGTCGACAAATACGCGGGCGACGGCCTGATGGCGGTCTTCGGCGCACCCCGGCGCCAGGATCGTCATGCCGATGACGCCCTGGGCGCCGCCCTGCAGATCGCCGAAGCGGTGCACGAGGAGTTCAGCGGCAGCCTGACCATCGGGGTCGGTCTGAATTCCGGGCCGGTGGTGGCCGGAAATGTCGGTGGCGCAGGACGTTTGGAGTTCTCGGTGATCGGGGACGCGGTGAACATCGCGGCCCGAGTCGAGACCGCTACCCGCCAGACCGGAGACACCGTGCTTCTCACCGGCGCCACATTGAGCCAACTCAGCGGCGACCGAAGCGATTTCGAGCCCCGGCCCGGGCTGGCGCTCAAGGGCAAGACCAATCCGGTCGCGGTGTACGCCCCGGTCAGCGCTCGCCGTACTCCAGGGGCGGTTCGGACGAATCGACCTTGCCGTAGCTGCTGATCGTGAGACCGTCCGGCCCCACTTCATAGCGTGCGCCGTCGGCCGGGTTCACGGCCACGAAGCCGTTGCCGGAGCGTTCCGCGGTGGGGATCTGGAGGTTGGCGCCGTCGCTGAGCCGCTCGCCGCGGTAGGAGAAGCTGTCGGGGCCGGTCTGGCAGATCACCGCGAGCGACGATTCGGTGCGGATCACGGCGGCCGGCGTGCTGCCCGCCGGGCAACGCGCGGTGTGGTCGACGAAGCCCTGCGCGTCGGTGCCGCTCACATTGGCCGTCGCCGAACCCGACGTGGTCGTCGTGGTGGTGGTCGGTGCTTCTGACGTCGCGCTGGGCGGAGTCGGTGCACTCAGTGTCTCGCGGGTGGAGGCACCGTCGCCGCCGCTGGCCAGCACCGCGGCCAACACCGCGGCGATCCCGAACAGTCCCACCGTGACCAGCATCAGGGTGAGCTGGGTCCGGCTGAACCGGGGCTTGCGGGCCGGCGCCGGTGCTGCCTGCGCCGCGGGCGGCGCCGGCGGGTACGGCGTGAACCCGGTGTGGTCGGGGTTGGGGTAGATCGACGAGAACTCTCGGGTGCTCGGCGGCTGTGGCGCCGGCGCCGGCGGCGGGGTGAGTCGCGGCGGAGCGGGCGCGGGCGCCGGAGTGGGCGGCAGCAGCGGCGGGGCCGGCGCGGCCGACGGAGCGGCCGTGGAGTTGGCCGCTTCGCGGGCGGCCTTGGCCAGCTCCCCGGCACTGGGGTAGCGATCCACGGCATCCTTGGCCATGCCCTTGGCCACCACCTCGTCGAACCCGCGCGGTATGCCACGACGCATGATGCTGGGCCGCGGTGCCGGGGAGAACATGTGCGCGCTCATCAGCTGGCGCAGATCACTGGTCTCGTAGGGTGGCCGGCCGATCATCATCTCGTACAGCAGACAGGTCAGCGCATAGACGTCGGCGGCCGGTCCGACGGGATCTCCGGAGAACCGTTCGGGCGCCATGTAGGCACTCGATCCGATCAGCACACCCGTCATCGTGACGCTGGCCTCGCCACCCACGTGCGCGATGCCGAAGTCCACGAGGTAGGCGAAGTCGTCAGGGGTGAGCAGGACGTTCTCCGGCTTGATATCGCGGTGCACGAGGCCGTCGGCGTGTGCGGCGTCCAGCGCCGAGGCCACCTGCGTGACGATCGCGGTGGCCCGCTCCGGAGTGAGTGGGCCGTTGGTCCGCAGCAGTTCCTTGACGCTGGCCCCCTCGACCAGGCGCATGTCGATGAACAACACCCCATCGATCTCGCCGAAATCGTGCACCGGGATCACGTGCGGTTCCTGCAGTCGCGCCGCCACCCGGGACTCCCGCCGGAATCGCTCCTGAAAGCTCGCGTCGGCAGCGATCTCGGTGCGAAGCAGCTTGACCGCCACCATGCGTTCCTTGACCGTGTCGTAGGCCCGGTACACCTCACCCATGCCACCGACGCCGATCAGCGATTTCAGCTCGTAGGGTCCGAACCGGGTGCCGAGGCGCGAGGCACCAGGGGGCGGGGTCATTGCGCGATCCTTTCCGGTTGCACCATGCCCCTCGGAGCGGGGCGGGCAGCGGTCGTCTCGGAGACGAGGATAGTTCGACCGCGGCCCGGCCCGCCTCCAGCGGTGCCCGGACGAGTCAGTTGAACGACGAGTGCGGGGCCCCCATACCAGGATCGATTTTCACCGGGCCGGTGGCCGACGGCGCGACCGGGAAATCGAAGATCGCCGTCGGGATGTACACCGTCGCACAGGCATTGGGGATGTCGACGACGCCGGACAGTCGGCCCTCGATCGGCGCGGCACCCAGCAGCAGGTACGCCTGCTCGGGGCTGTAGCCGAACTTGGTCAGGTAGTCGATCGCGTGCAGGCAGGCCCGCTGGTAGGACAGGTGCGAGTCCAGGTAGCGCTGCTCGCCGTCGAGGGTGACCGAGGTGCCGGAGAAGGCCAGCCATTCGGAGTACTGCGGATCGGTGTTTCCTGGCATGAATATGGCGTTCTCGCTCACCCCGTACGTCTCCATGCCGCCGGGGATGACGTCGACGCGCAGGTCGATGAAACCGCCCATCTCGATGGCACCACAGAAGGTGATCTCGCCGTCGCCCTGGGAGAAGTGCAGATCGCCCACCGAGAGGTTGGCGCCGTCGACGTACACCGGATAGAACACCCGGCTGCCCTTGGTGAGGTTCTTGATGTCCTGGTTGCCGCCGTTCTCCCGCGGCGGCGCGGTGCGGGCGGCTTCGGCAGCGGCCTTGGTGAACGCATCCCCGGTCAACCCGCCGAGGATCGCGTCGCGTGGTTCGGGCGGCAGGGCCAGCGGCGGCACGCGGTCGGGGTCGGTGGCGATCAGCGCGGCCTCGCGGGTGTTCCACTTGGCCAGCAGCCCCGACGACGGCGCGGTGCCCATCAACCCGGGGTGAACGATGCCGGTGAACTCCACGTGCGGCACGTGCCGCGACGTGGCCTTCTGCCCGGAGAAGTCCCAGATCGCCTTGTACGCGTCGGGGAACTGGTCGGTGAGGAACCCGCCGCCGTTGAGCTTGGGGAAGATGCCCGTGTAGCCCCAGCCCTGGCCGGCGAGCGGCCCGGAATCCTCCTGCGGGATGGGGCCGACGTCGAGGATGTCGACGATCAGCAGGTCACCAGGCTTGGCCCCCTCGACGGCGATCGGGCCGGAGAGCACGTGCACCGTCGTCAACGGCGCGTTGAGGATGTCGTCGGCGGAATCGTCGTTGACGATCGCGCCGTCGAACCACTCCCGACAGTGCACCCGGAATGAGTCACCCTGCTTGACCGTCACCGCGGCCGGGATGTCGGGGTGCCACCGGTTGTGGCCGAGCTTCTCCTGATCAGTGAACTTCTTGGTCGAGTCGAGCGGGAAGACAACCTCGGGCATCGATCCTCCTTCAGGGACGGGGCAACTTCTGGTGAAGCGGGTTGGTGGTGACCTTCTGTCGCCGGCCACCGGATGGCGGGCCGGCCACGACTGCGGGACGGTCGGCTGAGGCGCGTGTGGCGTCCTGCAGCGCCATGGCGGTCGAGCCGCCACGACCGAGGTTCGGCGCCCCGATGGCCCGGCGGGCCGGCCCTTGGCAACCCGGGCAGTCGATCACGTCCGGGCGCGCGCTCATCGAATACATCTTTTTCGTGACGCCGCAACCGGACGCACACCGAAATTCGTAGAGAACCAACAGGTTTCCTTGCCGTTCGGACGATCGTGAGGATGTGCACTTTCGATGAACGCCACCCTACCGACGAACGCCGGTCTCGGCGCGCCACTTTGGCAATAGAGCTCCAAAGTTTGGACCTTTTAAGCGCGTTGGGGAACTCGGCCCCGAATTCCGGTGTCGCGACGCGGCCGGCGCCGGCGGCTGCGGTAGCTTCACGCAGACACGTCTGGCAACCCAGTCGGCAGATCCTGAGGATGACCCGTGAATGACGTCAAACCGTTCTCACCCTCGATCGACTGGAGTACAGAGCTACTGCACTCCCTGTGGTGGCTGGTCCAGGCCTGGACCATC
This sequence comes from Mycolicibacterium porcinum, assembly GCA_001942045.1. Lineage (GTDB taxonomy): Bacteria > Actinomycetota > Actinomycetes > Mycobacteriales > Mycobacteriaceae > Mycobacterium > Mycobacterium porcinum_A. The sequence continues at coordinate 6,401 of MSTD01000036.1, read as the reverse complement.
ACCGCGGTATGCACCCTGGCGGTACTGACCCTGCTCGCCCGGTTCACCATGTGGGGCCGGCAATTCTGGACCGTCACCGGCGCCTACTTCACCGGACGCCACAGCCTCAAGCCGTGGCTGACCCTGGCGGCGATGTTGCTGTCGGTGATCGTCGACGTGCGACTGGCGGTCCTGTTCAGCTATCAGAGCAACGACCTGTACACCGCGGCCCAGGTCGCCGTCCAGGGTCTGGCCACCGGCAACGACACGGTGAAAAGTTCGGGGATCAGCGGTTTCTGGACCGCGCTGCTCATCTTCTCGATATTGGCGGCGATCCTGGTCACCCGGGTCCTGGTCGACCTGTTCATGAGCCAGCGGTTCATGTTGGCATGGCGCAGCTGGCTGACCGACCGACTCACCGGAGACTGGCTCGACGGCCGCGCCTACTACCGGTCCCGGTTCATCGACCAGACCATCGACAACCCCGATCAGCGCATCCAGTCCGACATCGACGTTTTCACCGCACTGTCCGGACCGCAGCCCAACACCCCGCACCAGACCAGTAGCGGCACGCTGCCTTTCGGCGCCATCCGGTCGATCGTCTCGGTCGTCTCGTTCACCTCGATCCTGTGGAACCTCTCGGGGGATCTCAGCCTCTTCGGTATCGAGATCCCGCGCGCGATGTTCTGGTCGGTGTTCGTCTATGTCGCGTTCGCCACCGTGATCGCGTTCGCCCTCGGCCGCCCGCTGATCCGGCTGTCGTTCAACAACGAGAAGTTCAACGCCGCATTCCGTTACGCGTTGGTGCGGTTGCGCGACGCCGCCGAGTCGGTCGCGCTCTACCGCGGCGAGAAAGCCGAGCGGTCACAGCTGCGGCGACGTTTCAGCGCCGTCGTCACCAACTACAAGCGCTTCGTGAACCGGACCATGATCTTCACCGGCTGGAACCTGTCGATGAGCCACATCATCATTCCGCTGCCGTGGGCACTGCAGGCCCCGCGGTTGTTCACCGGCCAGATCCAACTCGGCACGGTCAATCAGTCGGTGGCCGCCTTCGGCGCCATCCAGGACGCGTTGTCGTTCTTTCGCAACTCCTACGACACGTTCGCCGGTTACCGCGCTTCGATCATCCGCCTGCATGGGTTGGTCACGGCCGACGAGCAGAGCCGCGACCTGCCCAAGCTGGATGTCACCGGGCTTGCCCCGAACGCCGGCGGCGTGGTCGAACTCGACGACGTCGAGGTGCGCAACCCGGCTGGAGAGCAGTTGATCGACGACTTGTCCCTGTCCCTGGCCGCCGGCGAGGCGATGATCATCACCGGCAAGTCGGGTACCGGCAAGACCACGCTGCTGCGCAGCATCGCCCAGCTCTGGCCGTATGCCTCGGGCGCAGTGCGGTGCCCGCAGGGCGACGACGAGACGCTGTACCTGTCGCAGGTCCCTTACATTCCGCTGGGCGATCTGCGGACGGTGGTGTCCTACCCGCGACAACCCGGGGAGTTACCCGACAAAACGCTGCAGGAGGCCCTGCTCGCAGTCGCGCTGCCGCGCTATGTCGACCGGCTCGACGAGGACGCCGACTGGGCCAAGGTGCTCTCCCCCGGCGAACAGCAACGCGTCGCCTTCGCCCGGGTGCTGCTGACCAAGCCCAAGGTGGCGTTCCTCGACGAGGCCACCTCCGCGCTCGACGAACCGCTGGAGTTCATGATCTACAGCCTGATCCGCCGTGAACTGCCAGACACGGTGTTGGTCAGTGTCACCCACCGCAGCACGGTGCACCGCCACCACAACACGCATCTGGAGTTGCTCGGCGAGGGCCGGTGGCGGCTGGGCCGCGTCGACGACATCGAACCCGCCGGGGTGTAGTGCCTGCTGGAGATGGCTGGCGGCCCGCCGCGGTGCCCGGTCTGGTAAGACGGGGGAAACGACACCACGTAGTAAGGTAAGCCTTCGCACAGCGCCCTGTCGCTGCATTGTGCTCACCCCACACCGACCACCAAGGGTTCCTGATGGCCGATTCCAGAGCTCCCCACACGGGGATCGCTCGATGGATCCGTCGATTCGCCATTCCGGTGATTGTCGGCTGGATCGCCCTGCTCGCGTATCTGAGCGCCACCGTCCCGCCGCTCGACGTGGTCGGCCAGATGCGCTCGGTGTCGATGAGTCCCAGCGACGCACCGTCGGTGATCGCGATGAAACGCGTCGGCACGGTGTTCGACGAGTTCCACTCGGACAGCTCCGCGATGATCGTGCTGGAGGCCCAGGGGGACGCCAAGCTCGACGCCGATGCCCACCGTTTCTACAACGACATGGTCGACAAGCTGGAAGCCGACAAGAAGCACGTCGAGCACGTCCAGGACTTCTGGGGCGACCCGCTGACCGAGGCCGGCGCGCAGAGCAACGACGGTAAGGCCACCTACGTGCAGGTCTACCTGGCCGGCAACATGGGTGAGTCGCTGGCCAATGAATCGGTGGAGGCCGTTCAGAAACTCATCGCCGGGCTGTCGCCACCGCCCGGACTCAAGGTCTACGTCACCGGGCCCACCGCCCTGGCCGCCGATCAGCAGATCTCCGGCGACCGCAGCGTCAAGATCATCGAAGCGGCAACTTTCATCGTCATCATCACGATGCTGATGCTCGTCTACCGGTCGATCATCACGGTGATCCTGGTGCTGTTGATGGTGGTGATCGAGCTCTCCGCGGCCCGCGCCGTGGTGGCGTTCCTCGGATATCACGAACTGATCGGCCTTTCGACCTTCGCGACGCAGCTTCTGGTCACGCTCGCGATCGCGGCATCCACCGACTACGCGATCTTCCTGATCGGCCGATATCAGGAAGCGCGAAGCGTCGGTGAAGACCGAGAACAGGCGTATTACACGATGTTCCACGGCACCGCGCATGTGGTGCTCGGGTCCGGTATGACGATCGCCGGCGCGACGTTGTGTCTGCATTTCACCCGGTTGCCGTATTTCCAGACCCTCGGCATTCCGATGGCCGTCGGCATGACGGTCACGGTGTTGGCGGCGCTCACACTGGGGCCCGCGATCATCACGGTGGCCAGCCGGTTCGGCAAGGTGCTCGAGCCCAAACGGGCCATGCGCATCCGGTTCTGGCGCCGGCTGGGCGCCTTCGTGGTCCGCTGGCCCGGGCCGGTGCTGCTGGGCACCATCCTGCTGTCCTTGGTCGGTCTGCTCACGCTGCCGGGCTATCGGACCAACTACAACGACCGCAACTATCTGCCCACCGATCTGCCGGCTCAGGAGGGCTACGCCGCAGCCGACCGGCACTTCTCGGCGGCGAAGATGAATCCCGAGCTGCTGCTCATCGAAACCGACCACGACGTCCGCAATTCGGCGGATTTCCTGGTGATCGACCGGATCGCCAAGCGCGTCTTCGAAGTGCCCGGCGTGGGCAGCGTGCAGGCCATCACCCGCCCCCAGGGTGAACCGTTGGAGTTCAGCACGATTCCGGCCCAGATGAGTATGGGCGGCGTCATGCAGACCATGAACCGCAAGTACCTCACCGACCGCGCCGACGACATGCTGCTGCAGGCCGACGAGATGCAGAAGACGATCAACACGATGGATCGCATGATCGAGCTGATGCAGGAGATGAGCGGGATCACCCACAACATGGTGGGCAAGATGGACGTGATGGTCGAGGACGTCAAGGAACTGCGGGACCACATCTCCGATTTCGACGACTTCCTGCGGCCGCTGCGCAATTACCTGTACTGGGAACCGCACTGCTACGACATCCCGGTGTGCTGGTCGATGCGTTCGGTCTTCGATGCCCTCGACGGTGTCGACACGATGACCGAGACCATGCAGCAACTGATGCCGGACATGCACCGGCTCGACGAGCTGATGCCTCAGATGGCGACGATGATGCAGCCGCAGATCGAGACCATGCGGAACATGAAGACGATGATGCTGACCATGTATCAGACCCAGAAGGGTCTGCAGGATCAGATGGCGGCGATGTCGGAAAACCAGACCGCCATGGGTACGGCATTCAACGACGCCAAGAACGACGACACCTTCTATCTACCGCCGGAGACCTTCAACAACAAGGACTTCAAGCGCGGCATGAAGAGCTTCATCTCGCCGGACGGAAAAGCGGTGCGGTTCATCATCTCTCACGAAGGTGACCCGCTGACGCCGGAAGGCATCGGCATCATCGACGGGATCAAACTGGCCGCCAAGGAGGCCATGAAGAACACCCCGTGGGAGGGTTCCAAGATCTACATGGGCGGCACCGCCTCGGCCTTCAAGGACATGCAGGAGGGCAACAACTACGACCTCCTGATCGCCGGGATCTCGGCGATCTGCCTGATCTTCATCATCATGTTGATCATCACGCGGAGCCTGGTGGCCGCCGCGGTGATCGTCGGTACCGTGCTGGTATCGCTCGGAACGTCGTTCGGGTTGTCGATCCTGGTGTGGCAGCACCTGATCGGGATCGAACTGCACTTCATGGTGATGGCCATGGCGGTGATCGTGTTGCTGGCCGTCGGTGCGGACTACAACCTGCTGTTGGTGGCTCGACTCAAAGAGGAACTGCCCGCCGGTATCAACACCGGAATCATCCGGGCCATGGGCGGCAGCGGTTCGGTGGTGACGGCGGCCGGTTTGGTGTTCGCGTTCACCATGATGTCGATGGTGGTCAGCGAGATGATCGTGGTGGCCCAGGTGGGTTCGACGATCGGGTTGGGTCTGCTGTTCGACACCCTGGTCATCCGGTCGTTCATGACGCCATCGATCGCGGCGCTGATGGGCCGCTGGTTCTGGTGGCCGCAGCTGGTCCGTCAGCGTCCGGCACGCGGTGTGGTGGCCCGATCTCTGGCCCGGTCGAACAGCTAGAGCGTGTCTGACAACTAACGCCGAACCGTTATTGCGGCGGATTGCAGTCAGTATGTGGCTGTTGCAGAATCGGCGGTCCGAGGGCCGGCCGGGATGCGTGACTTCGGTGGTGGTTCTCGAGACACTCGGGTATGGCTCGTGGGTATCGCCCGGTGTCGCGGGATCAGCGGTTCTTGTTGCCGCCGGACATGATCGATTGGTTACCAGAAGATCACCTGGTCTGGTTCGTGATCGAGGTCGTCGAGCAGCTGGATACGACGGCGTTTCACGCCAACCGCAAGCTCGGTGGGGCAGGCCGACGGGCCTATGACCCCGACATGCTGCTGGCGCTGCTGATCTATGCCTACGCCAGTGGGGAACGCTCGTCACGCCGTATCGAACGGCTCTGCAGCGATCATGTGGCGTTTCGGGTGCTGTGTGCCCAAGACTGTCCTGACCACACCTCAATCGCCCGGTTCCGCGCCGCCCATCAAGACGCGTTTACCGGGCTGTTCGCCCAGGTCCTGGCATTGTGTTCGGCCGCGGGGATGGTCAAAGTCGGGGTGGTCTCGATCGATGGCAGCAAGATCGCGGCGAACGCGTCCCGGGGCGCTAATCGGTCACCGGAATCAGTGCAGCGCGAGGTCGAGCGGATCAGCCATCAGATCGCACAGACCGTCGTGTCCGAAGCGGTGGCCATCGATGCCGCCGAAGACGCCGAAGACGATCAGCTCGGTGACGGCGGCGATGGAGCGTGTCAAGTTTTCTGTGTAGATCGGTTGTCTGAAACCTTCAGTGATGGTGGTGCTTACAGATATCGTTCGATGCGGTCTGGGTAGACCAGGGTGAGTTGTTCGAGTGCCTTCTTCCAGTTGGTGACCACCTGGCCTTCGACGAGTCGTCCGGGGGCGGTTCGGCAGCGTTTCTGGCCGCGTTCCTTGGCGCGCTCGGCGGCGCGTTTGTCTTCGATGTTGCAGATGGCCAGCCAGAGCAGTTTGACCACCGCAGCGTCGTTGGGGAACTGGCCGCGGTTCTTGGTGACCTTGCGCAGTTGGTAGTTCAGCGATTCGATCGAGTTGGTCGTGTAGATCACCCGACGCAGCTCGGGCGGGAAGGCCAGAAACGGGATGAACTGCTCCCACGCCCGCTCGAAAACCTTGGTCACTGTGGGGTTTTTCTTCCCCAGCTCCGAGGCGGCGAACGCATCCAATTCCGCGCGGGCAGCGTCGGCGTCGGGTGCGGTGTAGACCGGTTTGAGTGCGGCGGCCACGGCTTTGCGGTCGCTGTAGGACACGAACCGCAGCGCGTTGCGGATCAGATGCACCACACAGGTTTGCACCGCCGCTTGTGACCAGGTCGCCGCGATCGCCTCGGGGAACCCGGTCAGTCCGTCGCAGCACACGATCAGCACGTCGCGGATGCCGCGGTTGGCCGGGGGTGTCAGATGTTCTGTGTAGGTCCTAACGGAAGGATCTCAGAACGTGAAGGATGGCAAGGACGTGGATGTGACGCTGGCTGAGGCTGGGTCCACGGTGGAGATGGCTGAGGCGCTGCGGGCCTCGGGGGCAGTCGATGAGCTGC
>MSTD01000035.1 GCA_001942045.1 Mycolicibacterium porcinum | reverse complement strand
GCGTGGTGGTGTGGGCGGATTCGGTGGCCAGGCCGGGCGGTAGTTCGGATCCCGGCGGATCACCTGTGGCGGCTCGGCGGCAGGACGGCGCGGTCCCGCACGCCGCGAGCGCGGGTCGGGATGTCCGCGCGATGCGCTGAAGTCGTCCACAGCAGAAATGTACGTGCCGGACGCGTTATCGCAGCCAGCTCAGGTGATCCGCCACGAGCGCGTATCCGACGAACGCCACCGCGTCGATCAAGGTGTGGGCGATGATCAGCGGCCACAGTCGCCCGGTGCGCTGCCACGCGTAGCCGAAGACCAGCCCCATCACCACATTGCCGAGTCCGGCGCTGTAGCCCTGATACAGGTGATACGCGCCGCGCAGCAGGCTGGAGATCACCAGCGCCCGCCCAGGGCTCACATCGAGTTGGCGCAGCCTGGTCAGCAGGAACCCCACCACGATGATCTCCTCGGCCCAGCCGTTGGCGAACGCCACGCCGAGCAGCATCGGGATGCGCCACCACGTGTCGTACAGCTCGGCGGGCTCGACGTCGGCGCTCAGCCCCAGCACCCGGGCCAGCACGTAGAGGCCCAGCCCCGGCAACCCGATGAGCAGCGCCAGACCCAGGCCGCCCAAACCGTCGGTCCGCCACCGCGGGCGGGACAGCCCGATCGCCGATGGTCCGAAACCGCTGCGCCACAACAAGTACAGGGCGAGCGCACCCCAGGCCAGCAGCTGCAGGACCACGGCCAGGTGCAGGCCGAGGTCGATCATGTCGAACGGGGAGCGTTTCGGGTTGAGGGCGACGGTCTGCCCGGACAGGCCGAGCAGTATCGCCTCGATGAGCCGCAGCCCCGCGGTGTAGGCGCTGAGCCCGAAGGTCACCGCCAGCACGACGGCGATCTCGATCTTGAGCGTGCGACGGGTCACCGCAGCTACGGTAGCGGCGACCCGATGTTGGGGCGGATCGTGCGGGTCAGATCCGGCGCGCGCGCAGGCCGTTGAGGAACGGGCAGCCCATCAGGACGCGGATGGCCTGGCTCAGTCCGGTGACGTCGTCGACCGGCTTCGGGAACGGCAACCGCACGTCGTGGTCGCCGTGCTCGTTCTCCACCCGCAGTTGCACGCCGTAGCGGTCCAGGCCCAGCGGGCGGACCCGGCCCTGGCGCAGGGTCATCGGCAGGCGGGTGGCCAGGCGCTCCACCACGTCGCGGTGCGAGGACTCCATGTGCTGCAGCCAGCCGGATTCCATCGCGCAGAACGGATCCGGACGGGCCTGCAGCAGCGCCCCGAGGCCGACCGCCTCGGCGCCGGTGGAATCGGCCACCACGACCGACTCGATCTCCAGGCGCATCAGCGTGTAGTTGTCGTCATCGTGCCCGGCGTCCGGCCGGGACTTGGAATTCACCTGCAGCAGAGCCGGATTCGGGTTCTCGGCGGCAACCAGATCGAGCAGGGCGGCGACCTCTGCGGACGGCACGTGCTGAAGGCGCCCGCGAATCCACACCAGGGAGCGGACCGGTTCGCGCAGCGGCAGCGGGGCGTAGTCGGTCATCTCCAGGACGGCCTGGACCCCGGCCGACCCGGCCGCCATCGCCATGGCCGACAGCGGGCTGGTCTCGGGGACGGTGATCGCGAACGATCCGTCGTCGAGCAGGTGATGGACGGGTGAGGCGACGGGTTCCATGCCCTCCACCGCGACCATCGCACCGCCGCCTCGTGCGCACGCGCTGCGGATCCGCTCGGCTGTCGTCGGTGTCGCTATGGCCATCTCGCCGCCTTCGAAACTAGGTGAGGTGATTAGGTGAGGTAAGCCTAACTTAACTGGGCGTCCTGGTGTGGGCAAGGGCTTCGTAAAACACCCGGCTGCGCGTCATCAACCGGATCCGGGGTTGGTGAACCGATAGGGTTGAGATGTGCCGCGCATCGCCTACCTCGGTCCGGAGGGAACCTTCACCGAAGTGGCGTTATTGCAGATGGTGACCCATGAGATGGTCCCCGGCCTGGAGCCGGCGGCCGGTGATGCGAAGGCCCGCTTCACCGGGGTGCTGACCGACAGCACCCCGGGCGCACTGGCCGCGGTCCGCGACGGCCGGGCCGACTACGCGTGTGTGCCGATCGAGAACTCCATCGAGGGTTCGGTGTTGCCGACGCTGGACAGCCTGGCCGTCGGGAAACCGCTGCAGATCTACGCCGAGCTGGTCCTCGACGTGGCATTCGCCATCGTCACCCGGCCGGGGCACACCGGCCCGGTGCAGACCGTGGCCGCGTTCCCGGTGGCGCTCGCACAGGTGCGCCGATGGCTGGCCGCCAACCTGCCCGACGCCTCGGTCGTTCCGGCCACCTCCAACGCCGCCGCCGCCCAGGAGGTCGCCGAGGGCAAAGCCGATGCCGGCGTGAGCACGCGGCTGGCCGCCGAACGCTACGGGCTGGAGATCCTCGCGGCCGACGTCGTCGACGAGGCCAACGCGCGAACCCGCTTCGTCCTGGCCGGCCCGCCCGGCGTACCGCCGCGGGCCACGGGTGCCGATCGCACCTCGGTGGTGCTGCGCCTCGACAACACCCCGGGCGCGCTGGTCACGGCGATGACCGAATTCTCGATCCGCGACATCGACCTCACCCGGATCGAAAGCCGGCCCACCAGAACCGAGCTGGGTACGTACATGTTCTTCCTCGACTGCGTCGGCCACATCGAGGACGATTCGGTGGCCGAGGCACTCAAAGCGCTTCACCGACGTTGTACCGATGTGCGATATCTGGGTTCTTGGCCGACCGGAGCGAGCGCGGGTGCGCCCCCGCCGCGTCTGGACGAGGCCACACGGTGGTTGACGGGTTTGCGTGACGGGACGGCAGGCTCATGAGCGGACGGCTGATACTCGTCCGGCACGGGCAGTCTCACGGCAATGTCGCACGGCGGCTGGACACCCGGCCACCGGGTGCCGAGCTGACCGACCTCGGCCACGACCAGGCCAGGCGGTTCGCCGGGAAACTGGGACAGCGTCCGTCGATCCTGGCCCACTCGGTGGCTCGGCGCGCGGCGCAGACCGCGGCAGGCATCGGCGCCGAAACCGGCCTCGTGCCATTCGAATTCGAAGGGGTCCACGAAGTTCAGGTCGGTGAACTGGAGGACCGCAGCGACGACGACGCCGTGGCCGAGTTCAACCGGATCTACGAACGCTGGCATCGGGGCGAACTCGACGTGCCGATGCCGGGCGGCGAGAACGCCGAGGCGGTCCTGGCCCGGTACGTGCCCGTGCTCACCGAACTGCGCCTGCGCTACCTCGACAACCACGACTTCAACAGCGACATCGTGCTGGTGAGCCACGGCGCGGCGATCCGGTTGGTGGCGGCTGTACTGGCCGGCGTCGACGGCAGCTTCGCCCTCGACCATCACCTGGCCAACACGGAATCGATTGTGCTGGCGCCGATCACCGACGGCCGCTGGAGTTGCGTGCAGTGGGCGTCGGCGACACCGCCCTTCTATCCGGAACCGACGGCGACACCGGTCGCGGACGCCGTGACGTCCGAAACCGACCCGATGGGTTAGCCGGTCCGCCGGATCGAAGGTGCGCCCTCATCCGCGCAGGGGCAGCCCACCGCCGCACAGTCGAGGCTGAAGGTGTGCGCTGCTTCCGGCGTGGTGCAGCCGGCGTCGGTGCACTCCGCGCGGTACCGGACATGGTGGATCACGGTGCCGTGGCAATGCTCCAGACCGGCGGCGCACTCCCGGCACTGGATGGTCATAGCCCGTTGATAGCACTGCGGGCCGACAATTCGCGGTTGCCGCGCCTAGCGGCTCAGCCCCAACCCAGTTCGTGGAGCCGCTCGTCGTCGATCCCGAAATGGTGCGCGATCTCGTGGATCACCGTGATCGCCACCTCGTCGACCACGTCGGCTTCGCTGTCACAGAAATCCAGCAGGGCCTCGCGGTAGATCGTGATGGTGTCCGGCAATGACCCGGCATACCAGGAATCCCGTTCCGTCAGCGCGATGCCCCGATACAGGCCCAGGATCTCGGGCTCGTCGGGATCCCGATCCTCGACCAGGATCACCACGTTGTCGATCGCGTCGGCCAGTTGCGGCGGGATCAGGTCGAGTGCGTCGGATACCAACTCGTCGAACCGCTGCGAGCTCATCCGCACCGGCACGGGTTAGGGCCCTGGCGGTACGGGGAGCGGCTCACCCGGCGGCGGTCCGGCCGGCGGCGCGCCACCGTCGGGCGCCGGTGCCGGAGCCTGCTCGGGCGCGGGCGCGGGGGCCTGCTCGGGTGGCGGCGGGTTGAAGGTGTTGGCCTGCGTCGGAGCCGGGGCGGCGGTGGTCGCCGATTGCGGCATGTGCTGGCCGCTCGACGACGAGGAACCCGAGCCGGAGGAGCCTGACGAACCCGACGACGAACTCGACCCCGACGAACCCGATGAGCTCGATCCCGAGGAGCCGGACGACGACCCGGACGACGACGAACCCGAACCCGAGCTCGACGAGGACGACGACGGCTCGTCGACATCCGGCATCGGGATGGGCTCCATGTTGAGCCGCTCCTCCGGAATGTCGGGCGGCGCGACCGGGGGCTGCCCGTTGATCATCAGCGGCCCCTTGGCGCTGTTGACCAGGGTCGACCAGCCGCCGTTGCCCAGCGTGGCGCCGATGCTGCACGACACCTGCTGGCTGCCCGCCGACCAGCTGGGCAGCGAGATCGTGCTGTAACTCAGGGCCAGCGTCGTGGTGCGCAACTGGACCGGGGCCAGGTAGGCGTCGGTCTGCGCGGTGCAGGCGTCCTTGATGAAGTTGTCCTGATCGCCCTCCGAGGGCAGCGCGCCGGGGAACTTCTCGCCGAGGTTGACCGCGCCGGTGACCTCCATGGCGTGCGGTGCCGCGCAATCGACCGGGACATCGGTGGGCTGGTTGGTGGCGGCGTCGATGCCGAGGCAGGTGCCTGCCGCCCACACCTTCGATTGATCGACGTCGGCCACCTTGCCCGCGGACTCCAGCTGACTGTCACCGGGGCCGAGCAGTTGCAGGCCGCACAGCATGCGCCGCTCACCGGACTGCTTCCAGGCCTTCTCGCCGGACCACAGCAGACCGATCGTGTACTTGCCGTTGGGGTCGTACTTCGGACCCAGGTAGCTGCGCACGGACGGGGTGCACTGCTCCTGGCTGATCTGCTTGATCCGCTCCACCGTCGGCGGTGGGGCGCCCGGCCCGTATTCGCTGCCGGGGAAGGTCCGCATGTCGACCGACTGGGCCACCTCGAAGCGGTGGTTGTCCTTGCAGTCGACGATGTGCGCGGCGTCGGGGTTGCGGCCGGGCCAGTTCAGGCAGTCGCCCCGCTTGACGTGATTGAACGTGTCGTTGCCGCGCGGGCCGAGGGCGATCGTGCCGCCGGAATTGGATCCCTCGCTCCGCGGCAGGGCGGTGATCAGGCCGGCGATGAGCAGTGCACCGAGCGCGGTCAGCAGCAGCGCACGTCGCGTCGACGCGGCGGCCAGACTCTGCCACCACCGTTCCCGTGCGGGTTGTTCGTCCGGCAGAGGTTCGGCGAGCAGGTCCCCGCTCTCGGGGTGTTCGGGGTGCTCGGGTGCTTCCAACATTGCCCTCCATTGTGACAGGCGTGTCAGGCCCTGTGACAACTGATGCGGTTGTAATGTTGCGAGGTTGTGCCCGGCGCCTGCCGGCCTGGATCCGCACCACGTGATCGACCACCTCAGATGTACGTCGCCGCACTTCAAAAAGTAGGGTTGCGCCCGTGATCGACCTCAAGGTGCTGCGCGACAATCCCGACATCGTCCGTGCGTCGCAACGGGCTCGCGGAGAAGACCCGGCGCGCGTCGACGCGCTGCTTCAGGCCGATACGGCGCGGCGCGCGGCGATCTCGACAGCCGACAATCTGCGCGCCGAACAGAAGGCCGCCAGCAAGCTGGTGGGCAAGGCGACACCGGAGGAGCGTCCGGCGCTGCTCCAGCAGGCCAAGGACCTGGCCGAGCAGGTCAAGGCGGCCGAGGCCGCACAGGTCGAGGCCGAGAACGCGTTCACCGCCGCCCACATGGCGATCGGCAATGTGATCATCGACGGGGTACCGGCCGGCGGTGAGGACGACTTCGTGGTGCTCGACACCGTCGGCGAACCGCCGGCGATCGAGAACCCTAAGGACCACCTGGAGCTGGGCGAGGCGCTCGGGCTGATCGACATGGAACGCGGCGCCAAGGTGTCGGGTTCGCGGTTCTACTTCCTCACCGGCAACGGTGCGCTGCTCCAACTGGGTCTGCTGCAGCTGGCCACCCAGGTGGCCGTGCAGAACGGGTTCACGTTGATGATCCCGCCGGTGCTGGTACGCCCGGAAGTCATGGCGGGCACCGGTTTCCTCGGCGCGCACGCCGAGGAGGTCTACCGGCTGGAGGCCGACGACCTGTACCTGGTCGGCACCTCGGAGGTGCCGCTGGCGGGCTATCACTCGAACGAGATCCTCGACCTGTCCGCGGGGCCGAAGCGCTACGCCGGCTGGTCGTCGTGCTTCCGGCGCGAGGCGGGCAGCTACGGCAAGGACACCCGCGGCATCATCCGGGTGCATCAGTTCGACAAGGTCGAGGGCTTCATCTACTGCAAGCCCGAAGATGCGGAGGCCGAGCACCAGAAGCTGCTGGGCTGGCAGCGCCAGATGCTGGCTGCCATCGAGGTGCCCTACCGGGTGATCGACGTCGCCGCAGGCGATCTCGGCTCTTCGGCGGCGCGCAAGTACGACTGCGAGGCGTGGGTTCCCACCCAGCAGACCTATCGTGAGCTCACCTCCACGTCGAACTGCACGACGTTCCAGGCCAGGCGGTTGGCCACGCGCTACCGCGATGAGAACGGCAAGCCGCAGATCGCCGCGACGCTCAACGGCACGCTCGGTACCACCCGGTGGCTGGTGGCCATCTTGGAGAACCATCAGCAACCCGACGGCAGCGTCCGGGTTCCCGACGCACTGGTGCCGTTCGTCGGCACGTCGCTGCTGGAACCCCGGTAACCAGCACACCGCGGCTTCGGGGGATGACTGCGGACCACCCGGTACGGGTGCGGGTGCTCGGACCGGTACAGGCCTGGGTCGGTTCCGATCCGGTGGACCTCGGAGCCCGGCTGCAGCGGGCATTGTTGGCCCGGTTGGTGGTTGCGCACGGCCATACGGTGTCCGTCGACCGGCTCATCGACGACCTGTGGGAGGGCGAACCGCCGCCCAAGGCGTTGTCGGCGCTGCAGGTTTATGTTTCGCATCTGCGGCGTGCGCTCGAGCCCGGGCGTGAGCGGCGGGCCCCGGCCCGCATCCTGGTCAGCGCCGCGCCCGGATACTGCCTGCGACTGCCGGTCGATGCGGTTGACGCGTGGCGGTTCGAAGCCGAAGTCACTGCGGCGTACGAGGAATCGGATGCACAGCGACGCGTGCGCCTGCTGGAGGCGGCGCTGGCCGGCTGGTCGGGGGATCCGTTCGCCGGTGCGGGCGACGCGTTGTGGGCCGCACCGGAGGTGGCCCGGCTGACCGAACTGTGGCTGAGTGCGGTGGAGGCCCAGGCTGCCGCGCAGGTCGAACTCGGCCGGTACGGCACCGTCGTCGCCGGGCTGGAACGGCACGTCCGCGAGCACCCCGGCCGGGAGGGCGCGGCCGCCGTGCTGGCAACGGCCTTGTACCGCACCGGACGTCAGACCGATGCGCTGGATGTGTTGCGGCGCACCAGGTCTCACCTCGTCGACGAGCTTGGACTGGAGCCCGGCCGGGCGCTGCGCGACCTCGAACGCGACATCTTGTGCCAGGCCGACCATCTGGAGCCGTCGAGGCCGCTTCCGCAGCCGGCGATACCGGAGGTGGCGACCCCCGATCGGGTCGAGACCGCGGCCTATGGCAGGGCCGAGGAACTTGCCGAGATCGACTCGGCCGCAAGCGCTGTCGCCGCCGGCGGCAGCGGCGTGCTGTGGGTCGCGGGTGAGGCGGGATCAGGCAAGACCACTCTGGCGGCCGCCGCAACGAGCCGGTTGCGCGCGGCGGGCTGGCGGACGGTGCACGGCCGCTGTCCCGAGGTGCACGGCGCGCCGGCCGGGTGGGCCTGGACCGAGGTGCTGCGGGAACTTCTGGACGGCGGTGTGCCTGCGGACGACAGACAGGCGCTTGCTCCGCTGCTGCACGACGGCGCCGCCGTCGAGCCCGGCACGTTCTGGTTGGGCCACGCCGTCGCCGACGTGTTGAGCGCGGCCGCCGCGGCGCAACCGTTGGCGGTGGTGCTCGACGATCTGCACCGGACCGACGGCCTGACCTTGGAATTGCTGCGGCTGGTGGCCGACCGGATCAAGGGCCTTCCGGTGTTGGTGATCGGGACCTATCGGCCGTCCGAGGACCGGGGCGAGCTGGAGGTGGCGCGGGCCGCGCTGACGGTGCACACCGCGGCGCATCTGATGCTGGGTGGTCTGGATGCGGCGGCCACCGCGGCACTGGCCGCCGACTGCGGGATGACCGCCGCGAGCGGGGAGGCCCTGCGGTTGTTGCGGGAGCGGACCGGCGGCAATCCGCTGTTCGTCCGGGAACTCGCCCGGCTGATGGCGGCCGAAGGGCCGGACGCGGTATGGGCATCGGTGCCGGTCGGGGTGCGGGATGTGTTGCGGCGCAGGCTGGCCCGGCTGCCGGGCCAGACCGTCACCGCATTGCGTCAGGCGGCGGTGCTGGGCCGGGACATCGATGTCGACCTGCTTTCGGAGCTGGGTCGCAGCGACCCCGAGGATCTGCTCGACGCGCTGGAACCGGCTGTCCTGCTGGGCCTGCTCGACGAGCCCGAGCCCGGTCGGCTGCGGTTTGCCCACGCGCTGGTCCGCGACACGCTCTACGAGGACACGTCGAAGCTGCGCCGGTCCCGGTTGCACGCCGCGGCGCTCGAGCTGCTCCGCGCGCCGGGCCGGTCAGGTGACCCGGCTGCCCTGGCGCACCACGCCGTCGCCGCCGCGACCGCCGAAACTGCCTTGGCTGCAGCGTCTTTCGCGACCCAGGCGGCCAAGGAGGCGGACTCGGTGGGCGCCTACACCGAAGCCGCTCGACAGTGGCGTGCCGCCGTGCAGATGCTGGAGCTGGCGGCCGGCCGCCGGTTGCTGCCCCGCGCCGATGCGCTGGACGACGAGATCGCCGCCCGGTGCGGGCTGATCTCCGCGCTGGCGCAGTCCGGGGACGCCGTCGCGGCGCGCACCGAGATGAAGGCCGCGCTGCAGCTGTTGACCGGCAAGTCACGCGACGACCTGACGGTCCGGGTGCTCACCGCGTGGGACACCCCGTTGGTGTGGCGGGACCGCGAATACGACGAATCCGACTCGCAGATGATCGGACTGCTGCGCCAGATGCTGGCCGGCGGCGGAAGCGGACAGCCCGCCGAACTCACAGTGGCCGACCGGATCCGGCTGCTCAAGGCGCTGTACGTGGAACTGGAGGGCACCGACCCGGACGGGGCGCTGGTTGCCAGCACGGAACTGCTCGATCTGGCCCGGCAGGCCTACGCCGAGGACCCGGGCAACTCGGGCCGGCTGTTGTGCACCGCGCTCAACGTCCGGGCCTACTGCGCGTTGGGACCGGACCTCGACTCCGAACGGGACTCGACCGCCGCCGAACTGCTGCGGACCGCCGAGGCCACCGAGCAGGCCGACTACCAAGCGGTGGCGCACTGGCTGCTGTCGCTGGCGGCCGGCCACCGCTGCGATCTGGCGACCGCGAAGCAGCATGTCGACATCGCGGTGGCCCGGGCCGGCACCGGGCAGCTCGTCCATCTCCTCGGTGTGCTCGGCCTGTTCCGGGCCCGGATGCACCTGCTGGCGGGGCGGCTGGACGACGCGGTGAGCGCCTACACAGATCTGGCCGCGCGCATGGTGGAGAACGGCGCCGCCAACGGAGCCAAGCTGGCCATGGTGGGCCGGGTGACCGGCGAGTTCTGCCTCGGGGATCTGGGGCTGCTGGCCGACGAGCTGGTGTTCTTCTACCGGGAGGTGTCGGTCGCCGCGCTCGACGCCGCGGTGCTGGCCCTGATCGCACGGGGCCGCGACGCCGAGGCCCGCGAGTTGTGGCGGGACCGCAGGCCGATCGAGCGGGCCTACTTCTGGCTTCCGTTCACGGTGCTGCGCGTCAACGCGGCGGTGGCACTCGGCGATCTGGAGGAGGCCCGGGCCCGGGCCGCCGACCTCGAGCCGTACTCCGGCCGGATCGCGGGGCTGGGCGTGGACGGACTCATGGTCGGCCCGGTCGATGAGGCGCTCGCCGCCGCTGCCGACGCGCTAGGCCGGCCCGATGAGGCCAGGGAATACCGCGAGGCCGCGGCGATGCTGCGCGACCGGCTGGCCGAACAGGCCCGGGCCTTCATCGACTGACGCCGGCGGTGCCGGATTATCGGCTCACGCCGAACACCGCCCGCTCCCGCCGCCGGTGCACCAGTCGCAGCGCGAAGAGCAGCACCCGCAGCCCGATTCCGGTGTGCTGTGCCAGGGCCGCACGTTCCTCGTCGGTCATCACGGCCAGCGAGCGCGGGCCGTCGAACGACATGCGGCTGCCGTCGCGGGCGGCCTGCTCCACCGACTCCCAGTCCGCCACCGAGACGTGTTCGGTGATCAGCGGGAACACCTCGAGTTCCTCGTCGTTGATGTGCTCGGTCAACAACACCGAGAGTTCGGCCAGCTCGATGGCCATCAGACCGGCGATCCGGCGGTCACCCATCGACAGCCGGAAGGCGGCGGCGCGGGCCCGCAACTGGTCCAGCCTCGGGTCGAGGGCGGCGTGGTCGTCGGTCAGCTCGCTGAGGTCGACATGACTGCCCACGCTGGCCTGGATCACGGGCCACAGCACGGTGTCCTCGGTGGTGTGGTGATGGTGGATCGAATCGCACAGCCATTCCAGGTAGCGGGAGATCGCCCGGGCCCGGCCGGGCGTGCAGATCACATCCCGGTCCCGCACCGCCGTGGCCAGGTCGGTCAGCCGCAGCAGATCGGCCAGCATGGCCCGGTGCGCCAGGGTGATTCCCATGAGGTCCGGTGCGGGATCGCCTTCACGGCGGGGCGCGACGGTAACGGTGGTTGGCACGGTGTGCTCCTCGGGTTGTGCCGATGCCGGGTGACGGATCGGAAGTCTTGGAGCACAGCCTGGTTCCGGCGACTTAAGTGCGACTTGTATCCGGCTTGTCGCCGCCACAGTAGGGTTGCAGCCATGATCGACATCGACCTTGGCGAAGTGCGTAACTGGTTCGGCTTCGGTGTGGCCGGTAATTTCGCGGGCCATCTTGAGCAGGCGGGCGAAGCCGGGGATTTCGTCAAGGTAGTGACCGAAGGGTATGCGCCCAAAGGCATCTTCCCGTGGTACGCGCCCGGCCGGGACGACTTCCTCGGCGAGTTTCCGCTGTCCACCGATGCCATCCTGCTGCCGGAGCCCGGTGAGGTGGACGGCCCGCTGAACCTGCAGATCGAGCCCGAGGTCGGGGTGGCCTGCCATGTGGTGTGGAGCGGTGACACCGTGGCGCGGCTCGAGCCGTTCGCCCTCGGCGCCTTCAACGACTGCTCGATCCGCAGGCCGGGCGCGCCGAAGATCAGCTACAAGAAGAACTGGGGCCCGGCTTCCAAAGGGGTTGCGCCGCAATTCTTCGAGATCAGCGACCTCACCCCGGACGGCCCGACCGCCACGATGCGGCTGGTCTGCTACCTGAGTGAGAACGACGGTGAGCAGCACGCCTATGGGGTGGATTCACCGCTGGTCGGCTACTCGTACTACGGCGAGGTGCTGCTGGACTGGATCGTCGAACGGCTGGCCAACCAGAAGGGTTCGGCGGATACGCCGTTGGAGGACGTCGGCGCCCTGATGGTGGCCAGCGGCCATCCGGAGAACGTGCTGATCGGTATCGGTGCGACCCGCTACACGCCGCTGGGAGAGTCCACGTACCTCAAGCCGGGGGACGAGGCCATCGTCCGGGTGTACGACAGCGCCTCCAGCGCGGCGTCAGAGCTGCGGCAGGTGGTCTCCGCGCGTTAGTCGCCGAGCAGTTCGTCGAGGAGTGCGACGAACTCGGTGGGCCGCTGTGGTGTGAACGCCGGGTCGGGCCGGGTTCCGTTGACTTTCAAGGTGATCAGGGTCGACTTGATCGGCCGCCAGACGTCCAGCGGCAGCCAGCGGCGCAGGTCGCTGCTGCCCCAGATGCGGAACCGGTTGAGTACCAGGCCTAGTGACTCGGCCCGGTACGACCGGATGTCGCGCAGCGGGATCACCTTGGAGGTTCCCGACGGGAAGTGGTAGCGCCGCAACGTGATCGCCTCGCGATCCAGCTGGATCAGGCCGTCGTCGTAGTACTGGCGCGGGGCGCTCATTGTTTGGCGCACCGCAGTTCGTGGCCCTTGGTGGTCAGGCACTTGCCGTTCTCCAGGTTCCATTGCCAGCCGTGCAGGTTGCAGGTGAGGGTGTTGCCCTCCACCACACCGAATTTCGACAGATCGGCCTTCAGGTGCGGGCACCGGCGCTGGATCTCCCAGCCGTCGAGGGTGATCGACGAGGAGTCGTCGTGCGCCTCGGCGAACCAGCCGTCGGCATACGCGATGCGCTCGTCGGTGAGGCACTTGAAGAACGTGTACAGGTATTCGTTGTAGCCGCCGACGCGCCATGCCTTGAACCTGGTGGACAGGAAGATGGTGTTGACCCAGTCCGGTTCGTTGTCGCGCAGCACGGTGCGCACCAGCTCAGGGGGGATCGCGAACCCGTAGCGGAACTTCTCGTCGGCGATGGGCTCGCGCACAAGACGTTTCGGGAAATCCAGGACCACGGTCTCGCTGTGCCCGGGGCCGGACAGCCGCAGCTCCACCGGGTAGCCGATGCCGTCGCAGATCTGATCGGTCTGGCTCATGATCGGCTCGAACAACGCGCGCAGTCCGGGCAACAGCGGTTCGCCCACGGCCGGGGCCCAGGACGCCTTCTCCGCGGCCAGCACCGGGGCCATCCGCTGGGCGTATTCCTCGATGTAGGCGGCTTTGCCGGTGGTGAAGATCGTCTCCGGATCCTCGACCGGGTGGGTCAGTGAATCCAGTTGTGAGCCGGTGAAATCCGCGGTGCTGCCGGGGATCATCAGCAGGCCGCCGTCGTGGCCGTGGCGGCGCATCTGGTCGAGGAACACGACCTGGTCGGGGAAGATGTTCGCCGGATCGCCGTGGTCGTCGTTGAGGTCGCGCAGCTCGGCGTCCAGGAAGCACGGCGGCCCGGCCGAGGGGATCACCCACGTCGCCCCGACCTGCGCGATGTACTGGCGGCACCGGTCCATCTGGCGCTGGCGCTTCTGAATCCCGAAGGCCTCTTTGGCGCGGGCCGGCATGTCGTAGACCATCGGGTACCAGATGGCGCCCGAGTACTGCAGCATGTGCACGTCGATCTGGCCGAAGTCGGCGTGCAACATCTCAAGATCGACCGGGCGCGCGTCGTTCATGTTGAAGACGACGGTCTCGCCGTCGTCGACCACCAGACCCGAATCTCCGATCGGGCCGTCGGCGGGTGCCCGCAGCGCGACGATCATCACGTCGAGGTCGCCCTTGGGTCCGCTGACGGTGTGCTTGACCGAATCGGTGGTCTCGAAGAACCGGTGAAAGCCCAGCGCCTCGAGTTCGCGCTGCAGGTCGGGCACCGGGAAGTCGGGCAGCAGCACCACGGCGTCCTTGTTGACGTGGCGGCGCAGGTTCTCCGGGTCGAAGTGGTCCTTGTGCAGGTGTGACACGTAGAGGTAGTCGACGTTGCCGAGCGTGTCCCAGTCGAGTCCGCTGTTGTCCGGGAACGGGAACCACGAGGCGAAGTAGGCGGGGTTGACCCAGGGGTCGCACAAAATGCTGCCAGCCTTGGTCTCGATCAGGAAGCCGGCATGCCCGACACTGGTGACCTGCACAAACGGCCTTTCGATGGAGTACTTCGATGCCCGCCCAGCCTAGCCCGAGTTGGGTGACGCGCCGATCCGGGCTGGGATTAGGCTGGCTACGTGGAACCGGTGTACGGGACAGTCATACAACTCGCTCGGGCCGCCTGGCGGCTGCAGGGGCTGAAGTTCACCGTGACCGGGGTGGAGAACCTCCCGGTCACCGGCGGCGCGGTGGTGGCCATCAACCACACCAGCTACTTCGACTTCACGTTCGCCGGCTTGCCTGCCTACCTGCAGAAGCGGGGCCGCAAGGTGCGGTTCATGGCAAAGAAGGAAGTGTTCGACAACAAGATCACCGGGCCGATCATGCGCAGCCTGCGCCACATCGAGGTGGACCGCGACAGCGGCGCGGCCTCGTTCGAGGCTGCGGTGGACTACCTCAAGGCCGGTGAACTCGTCGGGGTGTACCCGGAAGCGACGATCAGCCGCAGCTTCGAGATCAAGGACTTCAAGTCGGGCGCGGCGCGCATGGCGATCGAGGCCGGGGTGCCGATCGTGCCGCACATCGTGTGGGGTGCCCAGCGCATCTGGACCAAGGGCTACCCGAAGAACCTGTACCGGCCCAAGGTGCCGATCTCGATCGCGGTGGGCGAGCCGATCCAGCCGACGCTGCCCGCGGCCGAACTCACCGCGCTGCTGCATTCCCGCATGCAGCACCTGCTGGCCCAAGTTCAGGACGCCTACGGCCCGCACCCGCCCGGCGCGTTCTGGGTGCCGCACCGTCTGGGCGGCTCGGCGCCGACGCTGGCCGAGGCCAACCGGATGGATGCCGAGGAGGCCGCCGCGAAGGCGGCCAGGCGCGCCGAAGCCGGCCCCACCGGACCTGCTGAACCCACCGGGGCCCCGGGGTAAGCCGCGTATGGAACCGGTTTTCCGAAGTTTGGAGATCGCCGCCAGGCTCGCGGTCCGGGCCACCGGCACCCGGATCACCTTCCGCGGGTTGGACAACCTGCCCGTCACGGGCGGTGCGGTGGTGGCCATCAACCACACGAGCTACGTCGACTTCCTGCCCGCTGGGCTGGCGGCCACTGCGCGTGGCCGGCGGATGCGGTTCATGATCAAGGCCGAGATGGAGCAGGTGAAGCCGGTGGGCTACCTGATCAAACACACCGGGACGATCCCGGTGGACCGCAGGGCGGGGGCCGGCGCCTACGCCGTCGCGGTGGACGCGTTGCGCAGCGGTGAGCTGGTCGGGGTGTATCCGGAGGCCACGATCAGCCGCAGTTTCGAGCTGAAGGACTTCAAGACCGGCGCGGCCCGCATGGCGCTGGAGGCCGGGGTGCCGATCATCCCGTTGATCGTCTGGGGGGCGCAGCGAATCTGGACCAAGGATCATCCGAAATCGCTGGGGCGCAAGGGAATTCCGATCTCAGTGCTGGTGGGTGAACCGATCCGGGCGGCGGGTTCGGTGGCCCGGATCGATGAGGCCCTGCGGGCCGGGATGTCGTCGCTGCTGACCGAGGCCCAGCGGGATTACCCCGCACCCGCCGGGGCGTACTGGGTTCCGCACCGGCTCGGCGGAAGCGCGCCGACACCGGCAGAGGCCAAGCTGCTGGATGAGGCGGAGTTGGCCGAACGCGCGCGTAAGCGGGCGCGCGAAGCGACGGGTAAAAAGTGATGAGCGCCCAGCGGACGCCGGGGCTGATCGCCACCGACGTGGACGGAACGTTGCTCGACGAGGACGAGAAGGTCACGCCGCGCACCCGGGCCGCGGTCCGGGCCGCGGTCGAGGCGGGGGCGACGTTCGTGCTGGCCACCGGGCGCCCGCCGCGCTGGATCGCCCCGGTGGTGGACGGTCTGGGTCTGGCGCCGATGGCGGTGTGCGCCAACGGCGCGGTGATCTACGACCCGGCCACCGATCGGATCGTCTCGGCCCACACGCTTTCGGCCGACGTCCTCGGCGAGCTCGCCGAGATCGCCACGCGGGTGATCCCGGGTGCGGGGCTGGCGGTGGAACGGGTGGGCGCCTCCGCGCATGACGCGGCGACCCCGCAGTTCGTCAGTTCGCCGGGCTACGAGCACGCCTGGCTCAACCCGGACAACACCGAGGTGTCGGTCGAAGACCTCCTCAGCGCTCCCGCGGTGAAGCTGCTGATCCGCAAGGCCGGTGCCCGCAGCGCCGACATGGCCGCCGAACTGCTCAAACACATTGGGTTACAGGGCGATATCACCTACTCGACCAACAACGGCCTGATCGAGGTGGTGCCGCTGGGCATCAGCAAGGCCACCGGTGTCGAGGAGTTGGCGGCCCCGCTGGGGCTCGACGCCGGCGACATCGTGACCTTCGGAGACATGCCCAATGACATCCCGATGCTGCGCTGGGCGGGGCGCGGTGTGGCGATGGGCAATGCGCATCCCGAGGCGGTGGACGCGGCCGACGAGGTCACCGAGACCAATGCGCACGACGGGGTGGCGCGGGTGCTGGAACGCTGGTGGTCCTGAGCGCTCAGGTGATCGGGGTGAACCGCTCGAGCTGGACCGGTTGCTGATCGGGCGACGGCGGCGGCAGTTCCACCGGCACGCCGTCCACGACCCGCGTGACGGTGCCCTTTTCCCGGTCGAAGTTCAGCGTGCCGTGCTGGAAGTTCTGCACGATCCACTGGGGCTCGGGGATTTCGGCACTGGTCGGCAGGCCCAGGGCTCCGCGCTCGAAGCCGAGCGTTCCCCAGGCCTCGTAGATGGCGCCGGTGACCGGTTCGGCGCCGCTTTCCGGTGACCAGTACACGGCGCCGCGCTCGAAGGTCGCGTAACGGGAGGTGCCCGCGCCGGCGGACTCGGGTGAGGTCGGGTTGCCGAGCAGGCCGGTCGGGCCGCCTTCGGCCTGCCAGCGGTTGTAGATGGCGCCGCCGCGCATCTGCTCGGCCAGGTCGGCGGGGCCGGGTGGCTGGTTGAACCGGGCGGCGATGTCGCGGATGCGGTCCATCTGGGCGTACGCCGCGTTGCCGGGGCAGTCGGTGATGCCGACGTCGCGGTGGGTGAAGATCGTCGGCAGGGTCGGGGTGGCGCCGCGCGGGAAGTGGGTGAAAGATCCGCCGGCGGAGGTGAGTACGACGGTGCCGTGCGGGTCGACGCGATCGAGGCCGAGTCGCCAACCCAGCAGGCGCCCGGTGTTGCGAACCTGAATCTCGGTGGGCGGCACGACGTCGAAGTCGCCCATCATCGCCACGCCCCAGGTGTCGATGTTGAAGCCGCCGGTGTGAGACCCCTCGACGGGCTTGTCCATTCCGCCGGCGCGGCCTTCGAAGACCTGGCCGTACTTGTCGACCATCGCGTTGTAGGCGATGTCGCACCAGCCCAGTTCACGGGTGTGGTACTCGTAGATCGACCGGACGATGCCGGCTGAATCCTCGGGGGCGTAGTCGTTGCTGCCCGCCGTGTGGTGCACGATGCCGGCTCGGATGCCCTTGTCGTACACGGTGTTTCCGCATCGCATCGCTTCGTTGGCGCCCCACTGCGCGCGGGTGATGATGGTCGGCGGCTGGCCGGGGTTGATGGCGGCGGTGGGCAGCGGGCCGACGTCGACGGGCGCCTGGGGTGGACTGATCAGCACCGCGGTGACGTTCTGGCCGATGGGCGCTTCGACGTTGGCGGGCACGTAGCCGAGTGCGGGCTTGGGCTTGCCGGTCTTGCCGGGCGGCGGTGGAGGTGCCTGGGGAGCGCGGGTGACCGAGATCTGCACGGTGTTGGTGCGGCCGACGAACACCGGTTCGGTGCCGCGTGGGCCAGGGGTGTCGGCGCCGACACCGTCGAGGTTCTCGGCCTGGTACCAGGGTCCCCAGCTGCCGTCGTCCTTGCGGGCGCGCACTCGGGCGGTTGTGCCGCGCAGGTCCGGTGAGGTGAGCGCGACCATCGAGAACGGACTGTCCTGATGGATCTCGCGGAGGCTCTCGCCGACCGCGAGGTTGTCGAGTGGTTGCTGTGTGAGCTGTGGTGCAGCGCTGGACTGGTCGGACTGTTCGCCCGAATCGGGTCCGGCGATCGCCCACGGCACGATCACGACCGTCGCCGCAAGGGCGGTGAAGAGAATCGACGGCGCGGAACGGCGGGACTGCACGGACTGATGTTACGTATGGGTCTGATGTTACGAATGTTTCGACACGGTACGTTCCGTGATCTTTCGTTTCACGGCTCGCACGCAACGGCACCGCAGAGCCGGATGGCTTCTGCGGTGCCGTTCTTCTAACCGGGCCTTTGTTACGGGGTCGGCGGTGCGGGGGCCGGGACCGGAGCCGGGGGCACCGGCGGCTTCATCGCCGACGTGATGGCCGGCATCACCATGCCCTTGAGCAGGTCGATGGCCTGGCCGGCGCCGAGCTGGTTGGCCGCGCTGGTCAGATCGCCGAACAGGCCTCCGCCACCACCGCCGGTGGCGGGCATGGCCGACAGTGACGGATCGGCGCCCAGGAGCGGGTAGGTGCCCGCGCTGGGGTCGAGCCCGACCGGAGACGAGATCGGCACCTCGCCCGGGACGCCGCCCAGGCCACCGAGCGACGGGTCCAGGCCCGCCGGCGAGGCGGTGAGGCCGTTGCCGCCCAGTGAGGTGGGCGATGTGGTCAGCCCGCCCGGTGCGCCGCCGGGGCTGAGCGCCGGGTTGGTCAGCGACCCGGCCGGATCGGTCAGCGAGCCGGTCGATGGCGGGGTGAGCGCCGGGTTGGTCAGCGACCCGGCCCCGGCCGGGGTGAGTGCCGGATCGGTGAGCGAGCCGGTCGCCCCCGGGAGCGCACCGGCCGGCGAGCCGGCGGTGGGGGACAGGCCGTTGGGGCTGGTCAGCGTCGGGTCAGGAGAGGCCAGCCCGGGCGCGGTCAAACCCTGGCCCGGCAGGCCGCCCGGCGGGGTCAGGCCCGGCGCGGTCAGGCCCTGCGACGCCAGGCCGGGTGAGGTCAGGGTCGGCGAGCCGAGGGTAGGCGTCGGCGACGAGCCGGTCAGCAGGCTGTTCGGCATCGGCGGCAGGTTGATGCCGAACTGGGACAGGCCCTGCGACAGAGCGGACATCAGTTCCCCGGGCAGGTCGGTGACCAGTGCGGCCTGGGTGAACTCACGCTCCTGAGGCGCGGGGGACAGCTGCGACATGGCAACAAGGGCAACTGGACTTGCGACGGCCACTGCGGCGACTGCGCTCATGGCTGTCGAGAGCTTGCGTCGACGGCGGTTCGGCACGGAAGTCTCCTCAATATGTTTACTGCAAGGACTGCACTTCGGATTGCGGGGTGGTGCTTTCCTCTTGCTTCGTCGGCATTCCGGACCAGATGCGGTGAAGTCCGTGATTGCCAACGAGATCGATGTTAAAGCTGTGACTCGTGGGTCTAAAGTGGCGATATTGAATCGTGAGCGAATTGCGACCTGGGCCCTTCGTCGAATTCGGGGCACGGGGGCGTGGTCGGATACCCTGGCTGCCGATGACGTCCTTATCTCCCCGGGTCACGACCGACCAGTCCAGCGGACATTTCGACTTATTCGTCGTCGGCTCCGGTTTCTTCGGCCTGACGATCGCTGAGCGCGTGGCGACGCAACTGGGCAAGCGTGTCCTTGTTATCGAGCGCCGCCCGCATATCGGCGGCAACGCCTATTCGGAAGCCGAGCCGCAGACCGGTATCGAGGTCCACAAGTACGGCGCCCACCTGTTCCACACGTCCAACCAGCGGGTGTGGGATTACGTGCGGCAGTTCACCGAGTTCACCGGCTACCAGCACCGCGTCTTCGCGATGCACGCCGGCCAGGCCTACCAGTTCCCGCTGGGGCTGGGCTTGATCTCTCAGTTTGTTGGTCGCTACATGAGTCCCGACGATGCGCGGGCATGGATCGCCAAGCAGGCAGCCGAAATCAACGCCGCGGATGCGACCAACCTCGAAGAGAAGGCGATCAGCCTGGTCGGCCGCCCGCTGTATGAGGCCTTTTTCAAGCATTACACCGCCAAGCAGTGGCAGACCGACCCAAAAAACCTCCCCGCAAGCATCATCACCCGGCTGCCGGTGCGCTACACGTTCGACAACCGCTACTTCAACGACACCTACGAGGGCCTGCCGGTCGACGGGTACACCGCCTGGCTGGAGAATATGGCCGCCGACGACCGCATCGAGGTGCGGTTGGACACCGACTGGTTCGATGTCCGCGACGAGCTTCGCGCCGCCAACCCCGACGCCCCCGTGGTGTACACCGGTCCGCTCGACCGTTACTTCGATTACTCCGAGGGTCGGTTGGGCTGGCGCACACTGGATTTCGATCTCGAAGTGCTCGACACCGGCGATTTCCAGGGCACCCCGGTGATGAACTACAACGACGCCGACGTGGATTACACCCGCATCCACGAGTTCCGCCATTTCCACCCCGAGCGGGACTACCCGGCCGACAAGACCGTGATCATGCGGGAGTACTCGCGATTCGCCAAAGAAGACGACGAGCCGTACTACCCGATCAACACCGAATCCGACCGCGCCCTGCTGGCCACCTACCGGGCCCTCGCCAAGGCCGAGACCGCCACGGCGAAGGTGCTTTTCGGCGGCCGGCTGGGCACCTACCAGTACCTCGACATGCACATGGCCATCGCCAGTGCACTGAACATGTACGACAACACCCTGGCACCGCACCTGTCCGACGGTGCGCCGCTGGCTACCGAAGAGGAAAGCAGCAAAGCATGAGTGACATCCCATCCGGCGCGCTCGACGCCGGAGAATCGCGGGCCGTCAGTCTGCTGGCCCGCGTCATCCTGCCGCGACCGGGCGAGCCGCTGGACGTCCGCAAGCTCTACCTCGACGAGGACCCGACCAACGCCCGCCGGGCGCACGCGCCGACCCGCACCACCCTGGAGATCGGCACGGAATCCGGGATCTCGTTCGCGACCTACTTCAACGCGTTCCCGGCCAGCTACTGGCGGCGCTGGTCCACCCTGAAGTCGGTGGTCCTGCGCGTCGAGCTGACCGGAACGGCCCGCGTCGACGTGTACCGGTCCAAGGCCACCGGTGCCCGCATCACCGTCGGCGGTGCCCCGGTGTCCAGTGAAGGAAACCGGGCCGGACCCGATGGTGGCGCCCGCGCCACGGTCGAATTCGAGATCGACCTGACCCCGTTCGAGGACGGCGGCTGGATCTGGTTCGACATCACCAGCAATACCGCGGTGCGGGTGCACAGCGCCGGCTGGTACGCCCCGACGCCCGCACCCGGCCGGGCCAACGTCGCCGTCGGCATCCCGACCTTCAACCGGCCCGCGGACTGCGTCAACGCACTCGCCGCGCTCACCTCGGATCCGTTGGTGGACGAGGTGATCAGCGCGGTCATCGTGTCCGACCAGGGCACCAGCAAGGCCAAGGACCACCCCGGCTTCGAGGCCGCAGCGGCCGCACTGGGCAACCGGTTGACCATTCACAACCAGCCCAACCTCGGCGGATCCGGCGGCTACAGCCGCGTCATGTACGAGGCACTGAAGAACACCGACTGTGAGCAGATCCTGTTCATGGACGACGACATCCGCATCGAACCCGATTCGATCCTGCGGGCCCTCGCGATGAACCGGTTCGCGAAGGAACCGACCTTGGTCGGCGGCCAGATGCTCAACCTGCAGGAGCCGTCACACCTGCACATCATGGGCGAGATGGTGGACCGGACCAACTTCATGTGGTCGGCCGCCCCCAACGCCGAATACGACCACGACTTCGCCAAGCACGCGCTCGACGACACCGATTCGATGCGCAGCAAGCTGCTGCACCGCCGGATCGACGTGGACTTCAACGGCTGGTGGATGTGCATGATCCCGCGGCAGGTGGCCGAGGAGCTCGGCCAGCCGCTGCCGCTGTTCATCAAATGGGACGACGTCGAATACGGCCTGCGCGCCGCCGAGCACGGCTACCGCACCGTCACCCTGCCCGGCGCGGCGATCTGGCACATGGCTTGGAGCGACAAGGACGACGCGATCGACTGGCAGGCCTACTTCCACCTGCGCAACCGGCTCGTGGTCGCGGCGCTGCACTGGGACGGCGACGCGCGCGGCCTGCTGGCCAGCCACCTCAAGGCCACGTTCAAACACCTTCTGTGCCTTGAATATTCGACGGTCGCCATCCAGAACCAGGCGATGGAGGACTTCCTCGGCGGTCCCGAGCACATCTTCTCGATCCTGGAATCGGCGCTGCCCGACGTCCGCAAGATGCGTCAGGCCTACCCCGACGCCGTGGTGCTGCCGGGCGCCACCGCGCTTCCGGCCGCCTCGGACCTCAAGCGCAAGAAGATCGGCATCCCGGTGTCCAAGCCGGCCATCCTGGTGAACCTGGCCCGCGGCGTCGTCCACCAACTGCGCAAGCACGACCCGGAAACCCATGTCCGGCCGCAGATCAACGTGGCCACCCAGGATGCGCGCTGGTTCTCGCTGTGCCGTGCCGACGGTGTCACCGTGACCACCGCCGACGGCCGCGGCGTGGTGTACCGACAGCGCGACCGCGCCAAGATGTTCGCGTTGCTGCGCGCCTCGCTGCGCCAGCAGTTGCGCGTGGTCCGTCAGTTCGACCGGATGCGCAAGGTCTATCGTGAGGCGCTGCCGGTGCTGACCAGCACCCAGAAGTGGGAGACGGTGTTGCTGACAGAGTCGGCGGAGAAAAACTGACATGACCGATGCCCCGCGCGGCGAGGACGCCGTGTTGGTTGCCGTGCAGTCCGCCCTGGCCACCCGGCCCGGCGTGCTGAGCGGCGCGCGTGCGTTGTCGCATTTCGGTGAGCACAGCCTGGGTTGGCTCGGGCTCGCCGCCGTCGGTGCCCTGGCTCAGCCGGCCAAGCGCAAGTCATGGTTGGCGGTGGGCGTCGGTGCCTTTGCCGCTCATGCCGCCGCGGTCCTGATCAAGCGGGTGGTGCGCCGGGAGCGGCCGCATCACCCCGACATCGCCGTGAACGTCGGGACGCCGAGCCGGTTGAGTTTCCCGTCGGCACATGCCACCTCGACCGCCGCGGCGGCCGTGCTGCTGGCCCGGACCACGGGCCTGCCGGTGCGGGCCGCGCTGGTGGTGCCGATGGCGCTGTCGCGTCTGGTGTTAGGCGTGCACTATCCCACCGACGTACTGACCGGCGTGGCCGTCGGGACGGTGGTGGGGTCTGTGGTCGGAAGAACTGCCGGTGTCGGGCCGAAGGAGACTGTGGCCAAATGAGTGAGGAAGCGCAGCCGGAGGCCGGTCCGCCCAAGAACCTGGCGACCGGCCTGATCAAGGCGCTGCGGCCCCGACAGTGGATCAAGAACCTGCTGGTGCTGGCGGCGCCGCTGGCGGCTGTCGGCAGCGGGATCGAGTATGACTACGCCGATCTCGGCTACAAGGTGTCGATCGCGTTCGTGGTGTTCTGCCTGGCCGCGTCGTCGATCTACCTGATCAACGACGCACGTGACGTCGAGGCCGACCGCGCCCATCCGACGAAGCGGTTCCGGCCGATCGCGGCAGGTGTGGTGCCGGAGCCGCTGGCCTATGTGATGGCGATCGTGCTGGCGCTGGCCTCGCTGGGCATCTCGTGGCTGCTGACACCGGACCTGGCCCTGGTGATGGCGGTGTACATCGCCATCCAGTTGGCGTACTGCTTCGGCCTCAAGCACCAGGCGGTGCTCGACATCTGCATCGTGTCCTCGGGGTTCCTGCTCCGCGCGATCGCCGGTGGTGTGGCCGCCGATATCCCGCTGTCACAGTGGTTCCTCCTGGTGATGGCCTTCGGCTCCCTGTTCATGGCGGCCGGAAAGCGTTACGCCGAGCTGCAATTGGCCGAGCGCACCGGGGCTAAGATCCGCAAGTCGCTGGAGCGCTACACCAGCAGCTACCTGCGCTTCGTGTGGACGTTGTCGGCCACCGCGATGGTGGTCTGTTACGGCCTGTGGGCCTTCGGGCGGGACAGTGCCAACGACGCGCTGGGGCTCGACGGCCAGGATGCGTCGTGGTACGCGATCACGATGGTTCCGTTCACGATCGCGATCCTGCGCTATGCGGTTGACATCGATGGTGGCATCGCCGGTGAGCCAGAGGAGATCGCGCTGAAAGACCGAGTGCTGCAGATCCTGTTCCTGGCGTGGATCGGAACCATCGGTGCTGCCATCTACTTCAGCTGACCGAATTACTCTGCGCCGCCTGGCCGGTGGCGTGGGTGACCGGTTGGCGCGCTGGCCGGTGTTTCCGTACGACGTCACGGTGCGGATCAGTCTGTGGGTGAGCGTGGTCGTGGTGGCCGGGCTGTTCGGCTGGGGCGCCTGGCAGCGCCGCTGGATCGCCGACGACGGCCTGATCGTGCTGCGCACCGTGCGAAACCTGTTGGCGGGCAACGGCCCGGTCTTCAATGCGGGTGAGCGGATCGAGGCCAACACCTCCACGGTGTGGACCTACCTGGTGACGCTGGGCGCCTGGCTCGGCGGGCCCGTGCGGATGGAGTACGTGGCCCTGGCCTTCGCGCTGACGCTGAGCGTGCTCGGCGTCGTGCTGGCGATGCTCGGGACGGGCCGGTTGTACGCCCCGAGCCTGCAGGGCCGCCGCGCGCTGCTGCTGCCCGCGGGCATGCTGGTGTACATCGCGGTCCCGCCGGCCCGTGACTTCGCCACCTCGGGGCTCGAAAACGGTTTGGTGCTGGCCTATTTGGGCCTGCTGTGGTGGATGATGGTGTGCTGGTCGCAGGCGCTGCGCGCGGCCCCCAAGACCGTCGGTCGGGGCAGCCCGAAGACCGCGCCGCGGCCGGTATCGAGCCGGTACTTCGAGGGAGCTCTGGCCGCCCTGGCCGGGCTGAGCGTGCTGATCCGCCCCGAGCTCGCGTTGATCGGTGGCGGCGCACTGGTGATGATGCTGATCGCGGCACGCGGTTGGCGGCGCCGGGTGCTGATCGTGGTGGCCGGTGGGCTGCTGCCGGTCGCCTACCAGATCTTCCGGATGGGTTACTACGGGTTGCTGGTGCCGGGCACCGCGGTGGCCAAGGACGCCTCGGGATCCAAGTGGTCGCAGGGTCTGACCTATCTCACCAATTTCAACCAGCCCTACCTGCTGTGGGTGCCGGTGATGCTGCTGGCCGCGCTGGGCGCGGTGCTGCTGACCACGAGGACCCGGCCGTGGTGGGTCCGCCACCAGGTGCCGCGCGGTTACGGCTGGCTGGCCCGGACCGTTCAAAGTCCGGCTGCCGTAGTGCTTTTCATGTTCGTCAGCGGGTTGCTGCAGGCGATCTACTGGGTGCGCCAGGGCGGTGACTTCATGCACGGCCGGGTGTTGCTGACCCCGCTGTTCTGCCTGCTGATGCCGGTCGCGGTGATCCCTGTCGTGTTGCCCGACGGCACCAAGTTCACCCGGGAGACGGGTTACCTGCTGGCCGCGGCCACGAGCGTGCTGTGGGCCGCGGTGGTGGGCTGGTCGATCTGGGCCGCCAATTCGCCCGGGCTGGGTGCGGACGGAACGCGCGTCACCTACACCGGCATCGTCGACGAGCGCCGGTTCTACTCGCAGGCCACCGGTCACGCGCACCCGTTGACCGCCGCGGACTACCTGGACTACCCGCGCATGCGCGCGGTGCTGACGGCGATCAACAACACCCCGGACGGGGCACTGTTGTTGCCGTCGGGCAACTACGACGTGTGGGACGTCGTGCCTGCCTATCCGCCCCCGCCCGATCTCACTCCCGCGGAGCGGCGGGCGCTGCGCACCCCGCACACCGTGTTCTTCACCAACATGGGCATGCTGGGCATGAACGTCGGGCTCGACGTCCGGGTGATCGATCAGATCGGCCTGACGAATCCCCTTGCGATGCATACCCAGCGGTTGACCGACGGCCGGATCGGCCACGACAAGAACCTGTTCCCGGACTGGGCGGTGGCCGAGGGGCCGTTCCTCAAGACCAGGCCGTACGTCCCGCAGTACCTGGACGAGGAATGGATCGCCCAGGCCGAGGCCGCACTGGCCTGCCCGGCCACCGAGTCGATGCTGAACTCGGTGCGCGGAGAGATGAGCCCGCGACGGTTCCTGTCCAACCTGGCGCACGCGTACGAGTTCACGAAGTACCGGATCGACCGGGTGCCGCTGTACGACCTCAAGCGCTGCGGCTTGCCGGTTCCCGAACCCAAGAAGCCGCCGTACACGGGAATGCCCGCGACCGGTCCGTAACGCCGGACGGACCCGGGCCGATACCCAGACGAGCCTGTGCACAGATCTTGAATGGACGGTACGAAAAAACTGATGCTGACCTCTGGTGTCTCCGTCGTGCGCCATTGGGGCCGGCGTCTCCTGACGGCCACGGCCGCGATCGCGATGCTGCCCGCTCTCGGGGCGCTCGCCGCGGCGCCGCCCGCCGGGGCCTTCTCCCGCGAGGGGCTGCCGGTCGAGTACCTCGACGTGTATTCGCCGTCGATGGGTCGCAGCATCCGCGTGCAGTTCCAGGGTCCGGCAGAGTCCTCGGCCACCGCGCCGAGCGGCCCGAGCAAGGCGGTCTACCTGCTGGACGGCATGCGCGCGCAGGACGACTTCAGCGGCTGGGACATCAACACCCCCGCGTTCGAGTGGTTCTACGGTTCGGGCATCTCGACGGTGATGCCGGTCGGTGGGCAGTCCAGCTTCTACAGCGACTGGTACTCGCCGTCGACCCTGAACAAGCAGACCTACACCTACAAATGGGAGACGTTCCTCACACAGGAGCTCCCGGCCTACCTGTCGGCCAAGAAGCAGGTGTCCCCGACCGGCAACGCGGTGGTCGGGTTGTCCATGTCGGGCGGCGCCGCGTTGATCCTGTCGGCCTATCACCCTGGTCAGTTCAGCTATGCCGCATCGCTGTCGGGTTTTCTCAACCCATCGGCCCTGCTGATGCAGCAGGCGATTCGGGTGGCGATGCTCGATGCAGGCCGCTACAACGTCGACAACATGTGGGGTCTGCCGTGGGACGGCGCCTGGAAGCGCAACGACCCGATCAAGCAGGTCGCCAAGATCGTGGCGAACGGCACGCGGCTGTGGGTGTACTGCGCGCCGGGCGGTGCCACCGATCTCGACCAGGGTTCCGACCCGAATCTGGCGATGAGCGCCAGCAGCCTGGAAACGCTGGCGATCAAGAGCAACAAGGACTTTCAGGATGCCTACGTCAAGGCGGGCGGCAACAACGGGAGCTTTCACTTCCCGGCGGCGGGCAACCATGCCTGGCCGTACTGGGCGGCTCAGTTGCAGGCCTTGAAACCAGACCTGATCGCGACCATCAACGGCTGAGGGGCGACCAGGGACGACAACTGCTGCAGAGAAGCACCACGCGTTCGTGTGGTTGACTACACGGGCACGTGAGCCGCTTACGTCGGTGTGAATCGATGTGCGGAATACGAAGAAGAGATCAGATAGGGAGCGGTATGAAGTTCGTTGGGAAGATGCGCGGCCTGTCGCGCCGGTTGACGGTTGCGGTCGCCGCAGCAGCCGTGCTGCCTGGCCTGGTTGGCGTCGTAGGCGGCTCGGCGACCGCTGGAGCCTGGTCTCGACCTGGCCTGCCGGTCGAGTATCTCGAAGTTCCGTCGGCAGCGATGGGACGTGACATCAAGGTCGAGTTCCAGAGCGGTGGTGCGGGCGCACCCGCGCTGTACCTGCTCGACGGTATGCGCGCTCGCGAAGATCAGAACGGCTGGGACATCGAGCTGCCGACGTTCGAGTGGTTCCTGAACTCGGGCATCTCGGTTGTCATGCCGGTCGGTGGCCAGTCCAGCTTCTACAGCGACTGGTACAAGCCGGCCTGTGGCAGCAAGGACGGTGGCTGCAAGACCTACAAGTGGGAGACCTTCCTGACCCAGGAGCTGCCGGCGTGGCTGGCGGCCAACAGGGACGTGAAGTCGACCGGTAGCGCCGTGGTCGGTCTGTCGATGGCCGGTTCGTCCGCGCTCATCCTGGCCATGCGGCACCCGGACCAGTTCATCTACGCGTCCTCGCTGTCGGGCACGTTGAACCCGTCCGAGGGCTGGTGGCCGATGCTGATCGGTGTCTCCATGGGTGACGCCGGCGGCTACAAGGCCGACGACATGTGGGGCAAGACCGAAGACCCGAACAGCGCCTGGAAGGCCAACGACCCGACCGAGAACGTCGCGACGCTGGCCAACAACGGCACCCGCCTGTGGGTGTACTGCGGTAACGGCAAGCCGGGCGAGCTCGGCGGCACCGACCTGCCCGCCAAGTTCCTGGAGGGCTTCGTCTGCCGGACGAACTCCACCTTCCAGGAGAAGTACATCGCTGCCGGTGGCAAGAACGCGGTGTTCAACTTCCCGCAGAGCGGTACGCACAACTGGGCCTACTGGGGCCAGCAGCTGCAGGCCATGAAGCCTGACCTGCAGCGCGTCCTGGGGGCGACCCCGACCGCCTAGGTCTGGACACGGACGACGGCGGCGATCCTCACGGATCGCCGCCGTCAGCCGTTTCTGGGCCCCGGCTGTGGTTGCGATGTGGTTCACTACAACGCGGGTTACGTGTGCGGGGGCACTTCGAGCGACCGGCAGCGGGAGAGGTTGATGATGAGGCGTGCGTTGAGTCTGATGCGGGCGATGCTGCTGGCGCTGTTGGCCCCGGTTCTCGGTGCCGGTCTGTGGGCCGTTTCGGCGACGACGGGCGCACCCGCCCGCGCCGACGGGGTCGAGTACCTGATGGTCCCCTCGGCCGCGATGGGCCGCGACATTCCGGTGGCGTTCCAGGGCGGTGGCCCGCACGCGGTGTTCCTGCTCGACGCGTTCAACGCGGCGCCGGACGTGAGCAACTGGGTCAACGCCGGCCACGCCATGTCGACCCTGGCCGGCCGCGGCATCTCGGTGGCGGCCCCGGCGGGCGGCGCCTGGAGCCTGTACACGAACTGGGAGCAGGACGGCAGTAAGCAGTGGGAGACCTTCCTGTCGGCCGAGTTGCCGGACTGGCTGGCCGCCAACAAGGGTCTGGCCCCCGGCGGCCACGGGATCGTCGGCGCCCCGCAGGGCGGCACCGCCGCGCTGACGCTGGCCGCGTTCCACCCAGACCGGTTCCGGTTCGCCGGATCGCTGTCGGGTTTCCTGACCCCGTCGGCCACCACCCTCAACGGCGCGATCACCGCGGGCATGGCGGAGTTCGGTGGCGTGGACAGCTACGGCATGTGGGGTGCCCCACAGCTGGGCCGCTGGAAGTGGCATGACCCCGACGTGCACGTGCAGCTGCTGGCCGACGCCAACACCCGGCTGTGGGTGTACAGCCCGGCGACGCTCACCTGCAGCGACCCGGCCGCGATGATCGGTGTCTGCGATCAGGCGCAGGGCAGCAACAGGTCGTTCTACCAGCACTACCGCTCCGTCGGCGGCAGCAACGGGCACTTCGACATCCCGTCCGGCGGCCAGCACGACTGGGGCAGCTGGGCCCCGCAGCTGGCGCAGATGTCGGGCGAACTGGTCGCGACCATCAAGTAGACGTCCGGACGGCCGGCCGTCGTGGCCAGAATCAGCTGCGCCGGCGCACTTTTCGCCAGCCGGTACGGTGGAAGCGTGCAGCACACGGTACGGTCGGCCACCCTGGTGGTAGCGGTGTCCGCTGCGTCGTTGCTCACGGCATGCGATGCGGGCGGTGACATCATGGCGCCGCTGGCCTTGCCCACGTCACAGGTCAACGGGGCGCAGCCGCAGGCGGCCTCCGCCCAGCCGCAGCAGGTCCGTGGCGGTGAGTTGGAGCTCACGTCGCAGCAGCACACCTATCTCGATGAGCTCAAGGCCGCCGGGATCACCCCGTCCAGTGAGCTGTTGGCACTGTCGATCGGGTCCTACGTGTGTCAGGCCCGCGCCGCCAGGCAGAATGACCAGGCCGTGCGCGATTTCGTCCTTCCGCTGGTGCGCAGCGATGTCCGGGCGGCCCGGACCGGTCGGGAAAGCCCGACACCCGGTGAGATCGACACCGCCGCCACCGATTACATCCGCACCGCCACCGAACATCTCTGCTGAGAAGCAGATCACCGCACCGCACGCGAGGAGCCCGAGTAACCCATGGCCAAAAATGCCAGCCGCAGGAAGCGTCACCGCATCCTGGCCCTGATCGCCGCCGCGGCGATGGCACTCGTCGTGGTGCTGGTGGTGACGATCGTGGTGATCGTGATGCGCCGTCCCGAAACCCCATCGGCACCGCCGACGGCTCAGCCGCCGGCCGGGGTGCCCGGCCCGTCGACGACGCGTAAGCCGCGCCCGGAGTTCCAGTCCGCCGACTGTCCCGACGTGATGATGGTTTCCATCCCCGGCACCTGGGAGTCCTCGCCGCAGGACGACCCGTTCAACCCGACGCAGTTCCCGCTGTCGCTGATGTCCAATGTCAGCCGGCCGATGGCCGAGCAGTTCGACCGGCAGCGCCTCGAGGTCTACACGGTGCCCTACACCGCGCAGTTCCATAACCCGTTCTCGGCCGACAAGCAGATGTCGTACAACGACAGCCGCGCGGAGGGTAAGCGCACCGCGGTCAAGGCCATGACGGACATGAACGACCGCTGCCCGCTGACGAGTTACGTGATCGCCGGCTTCTCGCAGGGCGCGGTGATCGGCGGTGACCTGGCCAGTGACATCGGCAACGGCCGCGGCCCGGTCGACGAGGACCTGGTACTGGGGGTGACGTTGATCGCCGACGGCCGCCGCCAGCTCGGTGTCGGGCAGGACATCGGCCCCAACCCGCCGGGGCAGGGCGCCGAGATCACGCTGCACGAGGTTCCGGTGTTGTCCGAGATGGGGCTGACCATGACGGGCCCCCGGCAGGGCGGCTTCGGCAC
Organism: Mycolicibacterium porcinum; assembly: GCA_001942045.1. Classification (GTDB taxonomy): domain Bacteria; phylum Actinomycetota; class Actinomycetes; order Mycobacteriales; family Mycobacteriaceae; genus Mycobacterium; species Mycobacterium porcinum_A. The sequence continues at coordinate 32,946 of MSTD01000035.1, read as the reverse complement.
GCTCAACGACCGGACGAACCAGATCTGCGGCAAGGGCGATTTGATCTGTTCGGCGCCCGAGGAGGCGTTCTCGATCTTCAATCTGCCGAAGACGCTGGAGACGTTGACCGGCAGCGCCGCCGGCCCGGTGCACGCGCTGTACAACACCCCGCAGTTCTGGGTGGAGAACGGGCAGACGGCCACGCAGTGGACACTGAGCTGGGCCAAGGACCTGGTCGATAACGCACCGCATCCGAAACACGGTTGACACTGGACGCGCCAGGAACGCGTCCCGCGTGGCGGATTTGGCGGGACCGTCACGGTCCCTTAACATTAAGAGAAAAATAAGAGCTTCGCGCGTGCGTGGTTGGTTGACTAGAGCCGTCAGCTGACTCGTGGGCGTAGTCGCCGCGCCCGGTACGATCGTCCGGGTTTGGGTACGTACGGCCGCCGAGTGGCTGCAACGCACCGCCAGTGACGTGCGACAACGCGACGAGTACGGCTCTGACAGGAGAGTTTTAAATGCCGTTTATCAATCCGTTCATCAAGGACGGTCAGATCAAGTTCCCTGACGGCGCCAGCATCGTCGAACATGTCGAGCGCTGGGCCAGGGTTCGTAGCGACAAGCTGGCATACCGCTTCCTGGACTTCTCCACCGAACGTGACGGCGTGGCCCGTGACCTGACCTGGTCGCAGTTCAGCGCGCGCAACAAGGCAGTGGCCGCCCGGCTGCAGCAGGTCACCCAGCCCGGTGACCGCGTCGCCATCCTCTGCCCGCAGAACCTCGACTACCTCGTCGCGTTCTTCGGCGCCCTGTATGCCGGCCGTATCGCGGTGCCGCTGTTCGACCCGTCCGAGCCCGGCCACGTCGGCCGCCTGCACGCGGTGCTGGACAACTGCCACCCGTCGGCGATCCTGACCACCACCGAGGCCGCCGAGGGCGTCCGCAAGTTCTTCCGTAGCCGCCCGGCCAACCAGCGTCCCCGCGTGATCGCCGTGGACGCGGTGCCCGACGACGTCGCCGCCACCTGGGCCAAGCCGGATCAGCCCGACGAGACCACGATCGCCTACCTGCAGTACACCTCGGGCTCGACCCGCATCCCCACCGGCGTGCAGATCACCCACCTGAACCTGGCCACCAACGTGGTGCAGGTGGTCGAGGCGCTGGAAGGCGAGGAGGGCGACCGCGGCCTGTCCTGGCTGCCGTTCTTCCACGACATGGGTCTGATCACCGCGCTGCTGGCCCCGATGATCGGTCACTACTTCACCTTCATGACCCCGGCCGCCTTCGTGCGCCGGCCGGAGCGCTGGATCCGCGAGCTGGCCCGCAAGGAAGGCGACACCGGCGGCACCATCTCGGTGGCCCCCAACTTCGCCTTCGACCATGCCGCTGCCCGCGGTGTGCCCAAGGACGGCGAGCCGCTCGACCTGTCGAACGTCAAGGCCGTGCTCAACGGCAGTGAGCCGATCTCGGCTGCCACCGTGCGCCGGTTCAACGAGGCCTTCAGCCCGTTCGGCTTCCCGGCCAAGGCGATCAAGCCGTCCTACGGCCTGGCCGAGGCCACACTGTTCGTCTCCACCACCCCGAGCTCCGAAGAGCCCAAGATCATCTATGTCGACCGCGACGAGCTCAACAGCGGTCGCATCGTCGAGGTATCCGAGGATTCACCCAAGGCGGTCGCGCAGGCGTCGGCCGGCAAGGTGGGCATCTCGGAATGGGCCGCGATCGTGGACGCCGAGAGCGCGACCGAGTTGCCCGACGGCCAGATCGGTGAGATCTGGATCAGCGGCCAGAACATGGGCACGGGCTACTGGGACAAGCCCGAGGAGTCCCGCGAAACGTTCCAGAACATCCTCAAGTCGCGCACCAGCCCCTCGCACGCCGAGGGTGCCGCCGACGACGCCACCTGGGTCCGCACCGGTGACTACGGCGCCTTCTACGACGGCGATCTGTACATCACCGGCCGCGTCAAGGATCTGGTGATCATCGACGGCCGCAACCATTACCCGCAGGATTTGGAGTACTCGGCGCAGGAGGCCAGCAAGGCCCTGCGCACCGGGTATGTCGCGGCGTTCTCGGTGCCGGCCAACCAGCTGCCCGACGAGGTCTTCGAGAACGCGCACTCGGGTCTGCATCGCGACGAGGACGACAGCTCCGAGCAGTTGGTGATCGTCGCCGAGCGCGCCCCCGGCGCCCACAAGCTCGAGGTCGGGCCGATCACCGACGACATCCGGGCCGCGATCGCCGTGCGTCACGGTGTCACCGTGCGCGACGTGCTGCTGACCGCCGCCGGTGCCATCCCGCGTACCTCCAGCGGCAAGATCGGCCGTCGCGCCTGCCGGTCCGCGTACCTGGACGGCACGCTGCGCAGCGGGAAGATCGCCAACGCGTTCCCCGATGAGACGGACTGAGCTGACCTGACCTACCCCGCCGACTGCCGGCCGGTTGAGACAAAGGTGACCTGAATATGGATGAAACACAAAGCAATTCGAATCTTCCAGAGGGCACCCAGCCCGCCGGGACACCAGCGTCGCGCCCCGACCTGACCGTCGCGGAGATGCGGGAGTGGCTGCGCAAGGCGGTGGCCAACGCGACGGGGCAGTCGGCCGACGCGATCGACGAGACCACCCCGCTGATCGAGCTGGGCCTGTCCTCGCGTGACGCGGTGGCCATGGCCAGCGACATCGAGGACCTGACCGGGGTCACGCTGACGGCCACGGTGCTCTTCCGGCACCCGACCATCGAGTCGCTGGCGACGGTGATCATCGAAGGCGAGCCCGAGCCTGAGAGCACCGACGACGAGGACTGGTCGCGCGCTCGCGACGTGGAAGACATCGCGATCGTCGGTGTGGCCACCCGATTCCCGGGAGACCTCAACACCCCCGACGAGATGTGGGACGCCCTGCTCGCCGGTAAGGACTGCATCACCGACCTGCCTGAGGGCCGGTGGGAGGAGTTCCTCTCCGAGCCGCGGATCGCCGAGCGGGTCGCCAAGGCCCGCACCCGCGGCGGCTACCTTTCCGACATCAAGGGTTTCGACTCCGAGTTCTTCGCCCTGTCGAAGATGGAGGCCGACAACATCGACCCGCAGCAGCGCATGGCGCTGGAGCTGACCTGGGAGGCCCTGGAGCACGCCCGGATTCCGGCATCCAGCCTGCGCGGCACGAGTGTTGGTGTGTTCGTCGGCAATTCGACCAACGACTATCAGTTCCTGGCGGTCTCCGACCCGTCGGTGACCCACCCGTACGCCATCACCGGAACCGCGAGTTCGATCATCGCCAACCGGGTTTCGTACTTCTACGACTTCCGCGGCCCTTCGGTCGCCGTCGACACCGCGTGCTCGAGCTCGCTGGTGGCCGCGCACCAGGGTGTGCAGGCGCTGCGCTCCGGTGAGGCCGACGTGGCGATCGTCGGCGGTGTCAACGCGCTGATCACCCCCATGGTGACGGTCGGTTTCGACGAGGTCGGTGGCGTGCTGGCCCCGGACGGCCGCATCAAGTCGTTCTCCTCGGACGCCGACGGCTACGCCCGGTCCGAGGGCGGCGGCATGCTGGTGCTCAAGCGGGTGTCCGACGCCCGTCGCGACGGCGACCAGATCCTGGCCGTGATCGCCGGTAGTGCGATCAACCACGACGGCCGGTCCAACGGCCTGCTCGCCCCCAATCCCGATGCGCAGGAAGCGGTTCTGCGTAAGGCCTACAAGGACGCCGGGATCAACCCGCGGACCGTCGACTACATCGAGGCGCACGGCACCGGCACCATCCTGGGCGACCCGATCGAGGCCGACGCCCTGGGCCGCGTGGTCGGACGTGGTCGCGACGCCGACAAGCCCGCCCTGCTGGGTGCGGTGAAATCCAATCTGGGCCACCTGGAATCGGCGGCCGGCGCGGCGAGCCTGGCCAAGATGACGCTGTCACTGGCCAACGACAAGCTGCCGCCGTCGATCAACTACGCCGGTCCCAACCCGTACATCGACTTCGACAAGGAACACCTCAAGGTCAACGACACCGTCTCGGAATGGCCGCGCTACAGCGGGCATGCGATCGCCGGTGTGTCGGGCTTCGGCTTCGGCGGCGCCAACGCGCACCTGGTGCTGCGCGAGGTGCTGCCCTCGGATCTCGTCGAACCGGAGCCTGCCCCGGAGCCGACCGAGGACAAGTCGGCTGCCGACGATGCCAACGCGGTCTACGTCGGCGGCGTCCGGATGGACGAGTACGGCGAGTTCATCCACGATGAGCCCGAAGCCGATGAGTACCCGGCGTACGACGAGGCGACCCACGAACTGCCCGGCCTGACCGACGAGGCCAAGCGCCTGATCGAGAAGGCCCGCGAGGAGCTGGCCGCTGCTGAGGCGGCCGAGCCCGTCAAGAAGGTTGTCCCGCTTGCCGTCTCGGCTTTCCTGACCTCACGCAAGAAGGTCGCCGCCGCGGCGCTGGCCGACTGGATCGACAGCGAAGAGGGCCGGGCGTCGTCGCTCGAATCCATCGGACGCTCGCTGTCGCGCCGCAACCACGGCCGCTCGCGTGCCATCGTGCTGGCCCACGACCACGACGAGGCGATCAAGGGTCTGCGGGCCGTCGCCGAGGGCAAGCAGCATCCGAGCGTGATCTCGGCCGACGGCCCGGTCACCAACGGCCCGGTGTGGGTCCTCGCCGGTTTCGGTGCGCAGCACCGCAAGATGGGTAAGAGCCTCTACTTGCGTGAGCCGGTCTTCGCCGAGTGGATCAACAAGGTCGACGCGCACATCCAGGACGAGCGCGGCTACTCGGTCGTCGAGTTGATCCTCGACGACGCGATCGACTACACGAACGAAACGTGCGAATACCCCATCGAAGTGGTCCAGACGGTGATCTTCGCCATCCAGATCGCGCTCGGTGAGTTCCTCAAAGCCCACGGTGCGAAACCCGGTGCAGTGGTGGGACAGTCGCTCGGTGAGGCGGCCGCGGCGTACTTCTCCGGCGGTCTGAGCCTGGCCGATGCCACCCGGACCATCTGCTCGCGCGCCCACCTGATGGGTGAGGGCGAGGCGATGCTGTTCGGCGAGTACATCCGCCTGATGGCGCTGGTCGAGTACTCGGCCGACGAGATCAAGACGGTGTTCGCCGACTACCCGGGTCTTGAGGTGTGTGTGTACGCCGCCCCGACCCAGACCGTGATCGGCGGCCCGCCGGAGCAGATCGACGCGATCATCGCCAGGGCGGAGTCCGAGGGTAAGTTCGCTCGCAAGCTGCAGACCAAGGGCGCCAGCCACACTCAGCAGATGGATCCGCTGCTGGGTGAGCTGTCCGCGGAAATTCAGGGCATCGAACCCCATCCGCTGACCACCGGCTATTTCTCGACCGTGCACGAGGGCAAGTTCATCCGGGCCGGCGCGGAGCCGATCCACGACGTGGACTACTGGAAGAAGGGGCTGCGGCACAGCGTCTATTTCACCCATGGCATCCGCAACGCCGTGGACAACGGTCACACCACGTTCCTGGAGCTGGCCCCGAACCCGGTGGCGCTCATGCAGGTTGGGCTGACGACGGCCTCGGCCGGGCTGCACGATGCGCAGCTCATCGCGACCCTGGCCCGCAAGCAGGACGAGGTCGAGTCCATGGTCACGGCCATGTCCCACCTGTTCGTCCACGGTCATGACCTGGACCTGCGGACGCTGTTCCCGCGCAAGTCCACCGGCCTGGCCGGCGCGCTGGACTTCGCGAACATCCCGCCGACCAAGTTCAAGCGCAAAGAGCACTGGCTGGACGCGCATTTCACCGGCGACAGCTCCGCGGTGATGCCCGGCAACCACGTCGCGACGCCCGACGGCAAGCACGTCTGGGAATTCGTGTCGAAGGGCACCGCCGACTTGGCTGCTCTGGTGAAAGCCGCTGCCGCGCAGGTGCTTCCGGACGCCAGACTGACCGCGTCGGAGCAGCGGGCGGTGCCCGCCGAGGGGTCCCGGCTGGTCACCACGCTGACCCGGCATCCGGGTGGTGCCTCGGTGCAGGTGCACGCCCGTATCGATGAGTCCTTCACCTTGGTGTACGACGCGATCGTGACCCGGGGTGGCGCGGCCACCACGCTGCCGACCGCCGTGGGTGCCGGTGTTGTCGCCGAACAGGTTTCGGCTGCGCCGGTGCTGGCCGAGCCGGAACCCGAGGATGATGCGGAGATCCTGTCCGACAACCTCACCAAGGGTGCCGGCATGGGCGCCGGTTTCGAGAAGTGGTCGCCGGATTCCGGTGAGACCGTGGCGCAGCGGCTCGGCACGATCGTCGGCGCGGCCATGGGTTACGAGCCCGAGGACCTGCCGTGGGAGGTGCCGCTGATCGAGCTGGGCCTGGATTCCCTGATGGCGGTGCGCATCAAGAACCGCGTCGAGTACGACTTCGACCTGCCACCCATCCAGCTGACCGCGGTGCGCGACGCCAACCTGTACAACGTCGAGGAGCTCATCAAGTACGCGATCGAGCACCGCGACGAGGTCGATCAGATCGCCGAATCCCAGAAGGGCAAGTCGGCCGAGGAGATCGCGGCCGAGCAGTCCGAGCTGCTGGGCGGTGCCTCGACGGTCGCCGAGCTGGAGGCCAAGTTGGCCGAGTCCGGACATCCGTTGGCGGACAAGGCGGCCGAGGAGGCCGGGCCGGATCCGGTTGCTGAGGCCGCAGCCACGGAAGGCCTGGAGATCCCGCCGCCGCCGAGCGATCCGTCGGGCCCGTCGATCCCCGCTCCGCCGTCGGATCCGTCCGGTCCGAGCAAGGCCACCGCGGCCGCGGCCGCGGCCAAGGTGCTGACCCAGGAGGCGGTCACCGAGGCGCTCGGCGCCGACGTGCCCCCGCGTGACGCCGCGGAGCGGGTCACGTTCGCCACCTGGGCGATCGTCACCGGCAAGTCGCCGGGCGGCATCTTCAACGAGCTGCCCTTCGTCGATGTCGAGACCGCGACCAAGCTGTCGGAGCGGCTCTCCGAGCGTGCCGAGGGCACCGTGACGGTTGAGCAGGTCCGGTCGGCCAAGACCATCGAAGAGCTGTCCACGATCGTGCGCGATCAGCTCGAAGAGGGTGTGGTGGACGGATTCGTCCGTACCTTGCGGCCCGCGAAAGAGGGCGGTCCGCAGGTTCCGGTGTTCGTGTTCCATCCGGCAGGCGGTTCGACGGTGGTCTACGAGCCGTTGATGAAGCGGCTGCCGGCCGACACCCCGGTGTACGGCATCGAGCGGGTGGAGGGCTCGATCGAGGAGCGCGCCGCCGAGTACGTGCCGAAGCTGCTGGAAATGCACAAGGGCCCGTTCATCCTGGCCGGCTGGTCGCTGGGCGGGGCGCTGGCCTACGCCTGCGCGATCGGCCTCAAGCAGGCCGGTGCCGATGTCCGGTTCGTCGGGCTGATCGACTGCGTGCGCCCGGGCGAGCCGATCGACCAGAGCCAGGCCGGCATGCGGGCCCGGTGGGATCGCTACGCGCGGTTCGCCGAGCGCACCTTCAACGTCGAGGTCCCCGAGATCCCTTACGAGGAGCTGGAGAAGCTCGACGACGAGGGTCAGGTGAAGTTCGTCCTGGAGGTCGTGGCGCAGAGCGGCGTGCAGATCCCCGGCGGGATCATCGAGCACCAGCGCACGTCCTACCTGGACAACCGCGCTCTCGACACCATCGAGATCCAGCCCTACGACGGCCACGTCACCCTGTACATGGCCGATCGCTACCACGATGACGCGATCGTCTTCGAGCCCGCATACGCCACCCGTCAACCCGACGGCGGCTGGGGTGACTACGCCTCGGACCTGGAGGTCGTGCACATCGGGGGCGAGCACATTCAGGCCATCGACGAGCCGTACATTGCCAAAGTGGGTGCTCACATGAGCGAGGCGATCAACCGTATCGAAGCGGAGAGCGAGAGCAAGTGACGAACAAGACCACGGCTGAACTGCTGGCCGAGCTCCGCGAGAAGCTGGAACTGGCTTCCGATCCGGGCGATGAGAAGGCCAAGGCCCGCCGGGACAAGAAGGGAATTCCGTCCGCCCGCGCCAGGATTCACGCGTTGCTCGATCCGGGCAGCTTCCTGGAGATCGGTGCACTGGCCAAGACGCCGGGCGATCCGACGGCGTTGTTCGGCGACGGTGTGGTGACCGGGCACGGCACCATCAACGGCCGTCCGGTCGGTGTATTCAGCCACGACCAGACCGTGTTCCAGGGTTCGGTCGGTGAGATGTTCGGCCGCAAGGTGGCCCGGTTGATGGAGTGGGTGGCCATGGTCGGCTGCCCGATCATCGGCATCAACGACTCCGCGGGTGCCCGCATCCAGGACGCGGTGACCTCGCTGGCCTGGTACGCCGAACTGGGCCGCCGCCATGAGATGCTGCGCGGCCTGGTTCCCGAGATCTCGCTGATCTTCGGCAAATGTGCTGGCGGAGCGGTGTATTCGCCGATCCAGACTGACCTGCTGGTGGCCGTGCGCGACCAGGGTTACATGTTCATCACCGGCCCGGACGTGATCAAGGACGTCACCGGTGAGGACGTCAGCTTCGACGAGCTCGGCGGCGCGGACGTGCAGGCGCAGCGCGGCAACATCCACAAGGTGGTCGAGTCGGAGGCCGCGGCCTACCAGTACGTGCGTGACTACCTGAGCTTCCTGCCGTCGAACCACTTCGACAGCCCGCCGATCATCAACCCGGGCCTGGAGCCGGAGATCACCCCGCACGACCTCGAACTGGATTCGATCGTGCCGGACGCTGACAACATGGCCTACGACATGCACGAGATCCTGCTGCGGATCTTCGACGACGGCGACGTGTTCGAGATCGCCGATCAGCGTGGCCCGGCCATGATCACCGCATTCGCGCGGGTGGACGGGCATCCGGTCGGCGTGATCGCCAACCAGCCGATGCACATGTCCGGCGCGGTCGACAACGAGGCCTCGGACAAGGCGGCCAGCTTCATCCGCTTCTGCGACTCCTATAACCTGCCTTTGGTTTTCGTGGTGGACACCCCGGGCGCGATGCCGGGTGTGGCCGAGGAGAAGGGCGGCATCATCAAGCGCGGTGGCCGGTTCTTCAACGCCATCGTCGAGGCCGATGTGCCGAAGGTGACCGTCATCATCCGCAAGGCCTACGGCGGCGGGTACGCGGTGATGGGTTCCAAGCAGCTCTCGGCCGATCTGAACTTCGCCTGGCCGACGGCTCGGATCGCGGTCATCGGTGCCGAGGGTGCGGCCCAGTTGCTGGTCAAGCGGTTCCCGGATCCGAATGCGCCTGAGGTGCAGAAGATTCGCGCGGACTTCATCGAGGGCTACAACCTCAACATGGCCACGCCGTGGATCGCCGCCGAACGCGGTTACATCGACGGCGTAATCCAGCCGCACGAGACCCGGTTGCTGCTGCGCAAGTCCCTGAAGCTGTTGCGGGACAAGCAGAACGGCCCCAAGGTGCAGCGCAAGCACGGTCTGCTGCCGCTGTAGTTTGCGGTGAGCGGCCGACGCACAGTCTTACTCACAAGCGTGTAATTCAATACCACCGCTTGTGAACTGCGGCGAAGGCTGACCCCGCCAAAACTATCCACAAGTTATCCACAGGGCACCGGTGTTGGCTGGAGACTCGGCTGGTTAGTCTGAGGGCGAAAGGGGATCGCCTATGAGCACCGCCGTCGTCGTGGGGAGCGGACCCAACGGGCTCGCGGCCGCAGTCGTGCTGGCCCGGGCCGGGCACGAGGTCACCGTGCTGGAGGCGGCCGAGGAAGTCGGCGGCGGAGTGCGCTCGGGGACCGTCGGCGGCGTCGTGGTCGATCACTGCTCGGCGATCCACCCGATGGCGGTGGGTTCGGCATTTCTCGCCGGGCTCGATCTCGAACGTCACGGTTTGCGTTGGCGCTGGCCGGAAATCGACTGCGCTCACCCGCTCGACGACGCTGAAGCCGGCCTGCTCTATCGCAGTGTCGAGCAGACCGCAGCCGGGATGGGTGGCGACGGCCCGCGTTGGCGAGCCCTGTTCGGCGGTCCCGCAGCCAGTTTCGACACCCTGGCCGATGACATCATGGGACCGCTGCTGCGAATCCCGGCACATCCGTTGACGCTGGCGCGGTTCGGCGCCCCCACGGTGTTGCCTGCCTCGGTGCTGGCCCGGCTGTTCCGCACACCGGCTGTCCGCGCGTTGTTCGGAGGTGTTGCGGCCCATACGTTCCGGCCGCTGCACTACCCGATGACCTCGGCGATCGGGCTGGGGATTCTCACGGCCGGACACCGGCACGGCTGGGCCGTCGCCGAGGGTGGCTCGCAGGCCATCACCGATGCACTGGTCTCGGCGCTCGCGGAGGTCGGCGGCAAGGTGCACACCGGGGTGGAGGTCACCGCGGCTGCTCAGTTGCCACCGGCCGACATCACCATGTTCGATCTCGCGCCGACGGCTGTCGCGGGCATCCTGGGTGACCGGCTGCCCCGCCGGGCGGCCCGCGGCTTCCGTCGATTCCGTTATGGCCCAGGTGCGTTCAAGGTGGATTTCGCGGTGCGCGGCCCGGTGCCGTGGACCGATCCCGAGGTGGGCCGGGCCGGAACCGTGCATCTGGGTGGCGATTTCGACGAGATCGCGGCCACCGAACGTGACATCCATGCGGGGCGTATGCCACGTCGGCCGTTCGTCCTGGTGGGCCAGCAGTACCTGGCCGACCCGGGTCGATCGGCCGGGGACATCAATCCGATCTACGCGTATGCCCATGTGCCGCATGGCTATACCGGTGATGCCACCGATGCTGTCATCGCACAGTTCGAGCGGTTCGCGCCGGGCTTCACCGACCGGATCGTCGCCACCGCGGTGCGCTCGACCACCGAGATGTCGGTGTACAACCCGAACTATGTCGGCGGCGATATCTGTACCGGCGCCAAGGACATCCGGCAGTTGGTGTTCGGGCCACGGCCCACCCTGGCACCATATGACGTCGGGATTCCCGGCATGTACATCTGCTCGGGCGCCACGCCGCCGGGCCCGGGCGCACATGGCATGTGCGGCGCCAATGCCGCGAACCGCGCGCTGGCGCAGCTGCGTAACCGCTGAGAGTCTCAGCTCTGCAGGCCGGCGATGAAGATCCCGAGCAGCCCGCGCACGGTGGATTCGAAATCGGTGACCATGGCGTTCCGCCCGGCAGAATCCGGTGCGGTCCAGGCCCAGGCTGTGCCGGTGAACGCGTGCACGGCGGCCGTCAGTGCTGCCAGTTGCTCGTCGGACAACGGAAGCGATTGCCGCAGAGCCGAACCGAGCCGCTGCCGGGCGTCCTGACTCTGCGCCAGCAGCTCGTCCCGGTCATCGGGGCCCAGTCGGCTGATGAGCACGGGTGCGGCCGCGATGAGATCGCACAGCACCGGACGGGCCGCCAGGGTGTGCGCCAAGGCCGTTGCCGGGGAGCCGGTGCGGAGTGCGTCTGCCAATGCGTCGATCCAACTCAGGTGCTCGTCGTACATCACCCGCAGCAGCAGCGCCTCGCGTGAGCCGACGTAGCGCAGGATGCCGGACTTGGCCAGGCCGGCAGCGGTGGCCACGTCGCTCAGAGTCAGTGTCGCGGCCGGGGTCCGGGCAAGGCACTCCCGCGTCGCCGCCGTCAGTTGGGCCAACCTGTCCCGGCGTTGCGCCTCGCTGCGGGCGCGGGCGAACGGCTGGGCGGATTGCGGCATTTCCAGATAATAGAACACCGTTCTGTTAAAGTCACGGACCGTGAACCGCTATGAGTGCGTCATCCGCCGCCACACCACGGCCGCGCCCCGGACCTTGTTCGCCATCGTGTCCGACGGGTCCCGGTGGTCGGAGTGGGCCCGGCCGCTGATTCCCTACTCGGCGTGGGAGACCCGGGGTCCGGCCGATGACGGTGGGGTCGGGGCGATTCGAGCGGTGGGCACCCGTAAGAAGCCGACCCGCGAGATGACCACGATCCACGAACCGGACCACAGGCACGGCTACACCATGCTGGCCGACGGCCCGATCCGCGACTATCAGGCCGAAGTGACGTTCACCGAGGACGCGCACGGCACGCAGGTGATCTGGCGGGGCCGATACGAGACCCGTTGGCGGGTGGTCGGGTTGGCCTACTGGTTGGTGCTTCGCGTCGTGCTCGGGACGCTGTCACGCAAGCTCGTCACGGCAGCCGAACAACGGTCCGGATAGCGCGAGTGGCCAGTTATGACACAACTTTTCGTTGTATACGTGTCACAACTGGCCACTCGACGCGCCACCCGGGCTACGGCTTGATCCGGATCCGCCCCGGCTTGTACAGCCCCGAATGTGTCGCCGTCCCAAGCTCGATGTTCGCCGGAGTCGCCTCGACGATGGTGTCGAACTTGCGCAGTGATCCCCAGTCGCGGCCCCAGTCCTTGTTCAGGTAGGTGGCCATCACGTGCTGGCGTAGCAGTAGGTCACTGATGCCCAGCAGACCGCCGTTGATGCCGTCCTCCCAGGTGTCGGTGTCCTTCATCTTGGCGTTGTAGTCCGGGGTGATCCGGAACTTTGGCACCTCGGTGACGCCGTTGGCGTGCAGCATCGGCTGCTGGCACGGGAACGCCATTCCGACCGCCCAGTCCATGAGCACCGGCTGCTGGGAGCCGACGTACTCCTGCACGGTCTTGACCTCGGGGACCCGGGGCGGCGTGACCGCCACCCAGTCGCCGGGGCTCAACGACAGATCCTCGGCGATGACGCGGACGTAGGTGGCGTCGGCCGGAATCTGGCTGCGGTCGAAGCGCAGGTTGCGCCAGGACGGGATCGGTCCGAGATCGTAGGGCACCACCCGCCCGGCCGGCACCGCTGCGCCGTCAGGGCCGGGCCGTCCGTACTCGAGCTCGACCGTCTGGCCCTCGGTGCGGCCGTTGAAAATGCTGTTGCCGGTGATGGTTCCGGCCGCGGTGACGACGACCAGCGGGTGGGCGGCGTCGGGCGCGGGCAGCTGGTACCAGGCCGAGGCCAGCTTGCTCACCTGTTGTCCCGGGCCCTCGGCGTAGCTGCCGGCCAGCGGGACCCGGGCCGGATCCAGCCCGTACGGCAGCGGCACGGTCGAGCCGTTGACACCGGGGGTGTCCAGCTTGGCGTCGGCGTTCCAGTCGGCGTCGATGCCCGGCATCGGCACGGTGATCCGAATCGCCTCGGCGACAATGTGGTCCGGCACGCCGTTCGGGGTGAATCCGGTCGGTGCGGTGCCGCCCAGCGGACCCAGCGGGCCGTAGTCTCCCGGCGCCGGCGTGAGGAACCCGTCGTTGGTATCGGGTTCGACCAGTACATCGTCGGCCAGCCCGCAGCCGCCGGCGAATGCGCGGAGGTTGGAGGAGGCGTTGGAGTAGGTGCCGTCCTGACGCACCACTCCGTAGAGCATCGAACCGACGAACACCACCACCATGAAGCCGGCCGCGACAGGCACCGGAGCTGCGGTCAGTGCCCGCGTCAGCCGGCCCTCGGCTGAGGGCCGCAGGTGCAGCCAAAACGCCCACAGCGCGGTGAGAGCGAACAGCGCGAAGAAGATGGCGCTCACGGTGATTCCGCCGATGTTGGGCTTGTCGTTGTTGAACGGGACGCCGTAGCTGGACACGTACCACCAGCCGTTGGTGCTGGCGAAGCACAGGGCGAGCACGAACAACACGGCCGACGTGAAGGCCATTCGGTTACGGGCCGAGCGCAGTACGGCCGGCGAGGCCAGCACCGTGGCCAACGCCGCCATCGCGGCCCCCACCGCGGCGAACAGCCCGAAGTGGTGCACCCACTTGGTGGGGGCGAACTGCAGGAAGAAGATCGTGGCGAAGATGATGCCCATCAACCGCCAGGCGGGCCCACGTGCGACACCGGCAACCCGCTTGCGCCGCAACATGATGAACATCGCCGCGAACAGGCTCAACGCGGTGATGATGAAGCCGAAGCGGCGCGACAGCGAGCCGTCCACCGTCGGCAGGATCAGGTAGTAGTAGCGCAGGTTCTCGGTCCACCACTCCTGGCTGGGGCCGATCGCGGTGCGAATTCTGGTGGCTTCCAACACGGTGGCGAAGGTCTGGTCGGCGAACACGACGGTCAGGATCACCGTGCCCGCGGCCAGTAGCGGAAGGATGAGCGGCCACACGCCCAGCACGCGGCCACGACGCACCAGGATGCGCACGATGGGACGGCCACCGGCCACCAGTGCGGCCACGGCGATCAGGCCGGTCGGCTGGATGCCCAGGGTGAAGGCGGCGGAGATGATCGCCAGGGCGGCCGGAGTGAGCCGTCCGGAGATGATGGCCCGTTCGATCAGCACGTAGGTGATCAGGGCGCCGGTGGCGATCTGGCCTTCGGGCCGCAGGCCGTTGTTGAACGGCATCCAGGCGGCCAGCAGCACCAGGCCCGCGGCCCACAGTGCCGGTTTGGAGGCGATCACCGCCGGGCCGAGCCGCGGCAGCACCTCACGGGACAGCAACAGCCAGCACACGATTCCGCAGACCAGGTCGGGCAACCGCATCCAGATGCTGGCGTCGCTGACATGGGTCATCAGGGCGAGCAGGTTGTAGTACCAGCCGAACGGGTCCTCGGGACTGCCGAACCAGCGGAAGTAGTTCGACATGTAGCCGGCGTGGTCGGCCACCCGGGCCATCTGCAACTGATAGCCGTCGTCCGACGAGTTCGCGCCGATGATGTGCCACAGCAGGAATGCGCCGACCACCACCACGTCGACCGGGCTGAACGTGCGCCAGCGCGACGGGATCAGGTGGTGCATGCGCCGGCCGTCGAGTCGGTCGAGGCGCCACAGCGCGAGTACCGCGACCACGGTGGCGGCGATGCCGAGCAGGATCGCCGTCAGCTTGAGCGCCGTGGGCTTGGAGGTGAACCGGGTGTCGATCGTGGCCGACAGGGAAAGCCCTTGCGGGGCAGGCCCACTCAGCTCGGTGAAGACACCGACGATCTGCGGCCGCAGGTTCGGGTCGGCGAAGCCGGTCCGTTGCTCCTTGCCGTCCTTGTCGGTGAGCCCCACGAAGGTGGCGAAGGTGCCCGCGTCGGACGAGGTGATCTCGATCCGTTTGCAGGCCGGGGAATTGGCCTTCTCCCGCGAGACGCTGGCGATCACCACGTTGCGGTCGGTGATGTCGACGCGCTTGCTGTTGACGTGGATGAACAGCGCGTTGAGCGCGGCCTGCCTGCCCTCCTTGGGCGCGGTGCCCAGCACCATGCCGCCCTCTGGGGGCATCGACCGGATCACCTCACACGGCACGGTCACCGACATGGTGACCGGCGTCTGGGTGATCAGCGGCGCGGTGACGTTGTTGAGCTCACCTTGCTGGGGCCAGTTCAACGTGGCGGTGGTCTGCACCACCGGCAGCAGCGGGGTGGCCACCGCGCACACGAAGCCGATCAGGCCGGCGATCATCGCGACCCAGCGGGTCAGCTGTACACCCTTGTCAGCGCTGTGTTCGCGCACGGTCGTGGTCATGGCAGGGCCCGGATCGGTCCGGGACGGCTGAAGCCGAACACTCGCTGGGTTCCTTCTTCGATGTTGGCGACGGGCGCCTGCCCGGCCGGCACCACCGGGTCGTATTTCTCGATCGAGCCCCAGTCCCGGTACCAGTCGTCACGCAGATACGTCGGGATCGTCGACGTGCGCAGCAGCGCCTGGATGAAGAGGAAGGGGCCACCCTTTTGGGCGGACTGCCACATGTTCGACGACACCACCACTTGCTTGACGTTGGGAAGGATGCGGTACTCCGGCAGCTCGGCCACGCCGAGACGTTCGGAGAACGGGCGCTGGCACGGGAAATTCGCGGCAGTCGCGATGTCCATCAGCACCGGGGTCTGCGCGCCGAGGAACTGCTGCGCGGTCTGCAGGGTCGGCACCCGCGGCGGGGTGAAACCGAACCACTGATCGTCGGACAGGTTCGGGTCGTCGGCGACGATCCGCGCCACGTTGGCCTCCGGCGGTGCCCAGGCGAGCGGGAAACGCAGGTTGCGCCAGGCGTATTGGGCGAACACGTCGATGGGCTGCACGGCGTCGAGGGCCTGGAAGCTGCCGTCGGGACGATGCACGCCCCACTGCAACTTCAGGGACTGGCCGTAGTGGAACTCGTGTTCTTCGTCGTAGTACCAGATGGCCCCGGCGGCGGCGACCGTCACCAGCGGCCGGTCCGGAGTGCGCGGCGGCAGTTGGTACCAGGCCGAGGTGGCCTTGGCGGCCACCGAATTCTCCTTGTAGCTGCCCATCACCGGGGTGCGGGCCGGGTCGAGGCCGAACGGCAGGTACACGCGGGAGCCGTTGACGCCGACGGGCCCGTAGCCGCCGCCGGTGCCCGCCGCGTAGGCGATGCCGACATTGGGCTTGTTGGGTGAGCCGTCGGAGTTCACCGTGCCGGGGTTGGCGACGACGGGCTTGGGCGGTTCGAGCGTGTCGCTGATCCCGTTGGGCGTGAAGCCGACCGGGTTCTCGCCGCCGAGCGGTCCGTACTCGCCGTAGGTCTGGCCCGGCACCGGCTGCAGCATGCCCGCGTTGGTGTCGGCCTCGACGAGGACGTCGTCGGCCATGGCGCAGCTGTCCGACGACAGGCCCGAGGTCAGTGACGACAGGTTGGCCTTGGCGGTGGTGTAGACGGGGTAGCGCTGGACGAAGCCCTTGGTCATCGACCCGACTTCGAGCACCACCATGATCACGGCGACCACGAGCAGCGGCGTCGAGGCCAGGACCCGGTTGCGTCGGGTGTCGGCCACCTCGGTGTGCCCGGCGTAGTCGATGCGGAAGTGCAGCCAACCGGCCAGCACCGCGGTGATGATGGCCAGCGCCAGGAAGATCGTGGTGACCGGGAATCCGGCGATCACCGGTTGGCGGTCGAACCACGGGACGCCGTAGTTGCCGATGTAGAACCAGCCGTTGATGCCTGAGGTGGCCCAGGCGAGTACGAACAGCAGCGCGGTGATGTACAGCGCCAGGTTGCGTCGGCTGTGCAGGCCCACCCGGGCGAAGGCGAATGCCGTCACCGCGCCGAGGGCCGCGGCCAGCCCGGCGAACGCGCCGAACT
This sequence comes from Mycolicibacterium porcinum, assembly GCA_001942045.1. GTDB lineage: Bacteria > Actinomycetota > Actinomycetes > Mycobacteriales > Mycobacteriaceae > Mycobacterium > Mycobacterium porcinum_A. The sequence continues at coordinate 16,001 of MSTD01000035.1, read as the reverse complement.
GTACGGCCCACTTGGTCGGGGTGAAGTGCAGCAGGAGCAGGCCGATCGCGGTGGTGCCGATCAGTCGCCAGACGGGTCCGCTGGCGATCCCGGGCACGTGGCCTTTGCGCAGCAGCAGCGCGATCATGCCGAACAGGCACAGCATCATGGCCAGCACGGCGAACCGTCGGGTCAGTGACGAGTCCACCGAATCTTCCACGGTCAGGAAGTAGTAGCGCAGGAATTCCTGGTACCACGAGATGGTCGGGCCGACGGTGTACTTGATGCGGGCCGATTCGGCGACGGTGGCCAGGGTCTGGTCGCGGAAGATGACGACGAAGATCAGGGCGGCCGAGCCGGCGAGCGTGGCGAGGGCGGGCAGGGCGATGCGGCGGCTACGGATGATGCCGACGACGCTGCGCGCACCGACCAGCAGCGGGGCCACCGCGATGATGCCTTGCGGGGCCAGCGTCACGCTGAGGGCGGCGACGATGATCGCCAGGGCGGTGGGCCAGATGCGGCGGGTCGCCACTGTGCTTTCTACGAGGGCCCACACCGAGAGCACGCCGAATGCGATGAGCGGTTCGGGGCGCAGGCCGTTGTTGAATGGGAACCAGGCGGCCAGGAACACCGCGCCCGCGGTCCACATGGTGACCCGGTTCAGTGCGACGCGCCGTCCGAGCCGGGGCAGCACCCAGCGACTGAGCAGCAGCCAGGTGCCGATGGCGGCCAGTGTGGCGGGCACGCGCATCCAGACGCCGGCGGTGCTGATCGCCGCGAAGTGGGCGAGCACGGACTGGTACCAGTCGAACGGGGCCTCGGTGGCGCCGAAGTAGCGGAAGTAGTTGGCGGTGTAGCCGGCGTCGGCCGATACCCGCGCGATGGTCAGGTTGTAGCCGTCGTCCGATGAGATGGCGCCGATGACGTGCCAGAGCAGCAGGCCGCCGATGACGCCGATGTCGGCGATCCAGGTCGCGACCGGAACCTTGACGAAGCGCTTCCACGCTCCGCCGACCCGATGACCGCTGCGCCGGTCGAGCACGGCCAAAGCGATGATCGAGGCCACCACGCACACCACCCCGAGCCCCATCACCAGCAGTTTGAGCGCGGTCGGTGTGGTGATGAAGCGGGTGTCGATGTCGACGCGGGCGCTCAGCCCGGGCTGCGGCGTCATCTTCAGATCGGTGAACAGCCCGGCCACCTGAGGCTTCTTCTCCACCGCGCCGGTGCCGGTGGCACCGGGGATACCGACGAAGTCGGCGCCCACGCCACCGAGGTTGGCCCACAGGTGCAGCGCGCTGCAGCCGCCGGCGTTGATCGCGGCGCGGGGGGCGACAGCGGCCACCGAGTCACGGAACGCGACCACGACGGTTTCGGGGTTGGCACGCACGAACAGCCCGTTGCGGCTGGCGTCGATGCCGCCCGCGGGGATCGTCGAGAACACCAGGCCGCCCTCGGCGGGCAGCGTGGCGATCGCCGAGCACGGAATGGACACGTCGAGGGACTGCGGGGCGCCCGACACCAGCGGGGCCGTCACCGAGGTGACGTTTCCGGCGGCGTCGGTGCCCTGCGGCCACAGGACCGTCGCGGTGGACTGTTTGACGGGCAGCAGCGGCACCAGCGCGCACAGCACCACACCCGCGATGCCCGCGACGATGGCGATCAGGCGTGCGATGCCCACAACACGGTCGGTTGGCTCATCGGAAGGCACGAGGCTCGATGTTATGCGACCCGTATGTGAGCCCCTGTTCTCCGTCGCCCTTTTGGTGAGTGTGTGTGCGAACTTCTAATCAAGCGGCGTCACCGAGACGGCGTAGGACCCCTGTGGGCAGGCGCACCCGGATTCGGGCTCGCAGGTGCTTGTGCGGCGGATTGCTGCTTGATGGTGACTGCAGTTCGCCGCCTAGTGCTCGGCACCTGGCTCCCGACAGCTGCGCCTAGCTGTGTCGTAGCGGGGCCGGGCTCCACAACCCACTGCGGATCGCGGTGCCCAGGTCCAGACGGGCCGCTTCGGCGTCCGGGTACCACGGCGTGAGCCGCTGCAGTGAGCCCCAGTCCCGGAACCAGTCGTCCTTCAGATACGTCGGCACGCTGGACGGCCGCAGCAGCAGTTCGGAGATGCCCAGCGGGCCACCGCCCAGGTAGTCCATCACCGGCGAGTTGGCCTCGGCTCCGAAGCGGTCCGGCAGGATCCGCCACTTGGGCACCTCGGTGACGCCGTACTGATGGCCGAACGGCCGCTGACACGGGAACGCCAGGCCCACGAGCCAGTCCAGCAGCACCGGGTCCTCGGAACCGACGACGTCCTGCAGGGTCCGCAGTTCCGGGATGCGCGGCGGGGTCACCGCGATCCAGTGCTGCGGGGCCAGGTCGTCGTCGGAGGCGACCAGGCGGATCTGGGTGGCCTCGCGTGGGATGGCGGCCATCGGGGCGCGCAGGTTGCGCCAGGCCGGCGCTGCGCCCACGTCGGCGAATCCGACACCGCCGCCGGGCTTGTTCTCGGCGGCCTGGGCATCGGTGGCCCACTGCACCACGACCTCACCCGGATCGAAGCGGCCCGCGGCCGAGACGACCAGCAGCGGACCGGCCTTGTCGCGGTCGGGCAGCCGGTACCAGGCCGAGCGCATGATCGCGGGCTGCTGGGTGCCGGCCCGCCAGCTGCCCAGCACCGGGGTGGTGGCCGGGTCGAGGCCGTAGGGCAGCCGGGCCCGGGATCCGTTGATCCCGGCGGCAGCTGTGGTGCCGCCCTCGGTACCCACCTCGCTGCCGGTCACGGTGCCCGAATCGGTGTCGGCGAAGTTGCCGGCACCGGGCTGTTCCATCACCGGGTCGGCCGAGACGTCGGAGGGGATTCCGTTGGGGCCGAATCCCTGCGCGGTGACCGCGCCGAGCGCCTGCCCGGGCGGCTCGCTGATCGGTGCCAGCAGGCCGGCGTTCGCGTTCTCCTCGACCATCACGTCGTTGGCCAAACCGCAGGTCTTGCCGGTGAGCGCCTCGAGGTTGGAACGCCCGACCGACCAGGCCGGGTACTGGGCCGTCATCGCCAGGGTCAGCGAGACCACCTCGAACATCACCAGCAGCCATGCGGCGATTGCCAGCGGTGATTGCACGATCCGCTGCCAGCGGCGCTGGGGTCCGTCCGGGGATTCGTCGCGGTCGGTGAAGTGGAACCACGCCGCCAGCAACAGGGCCACCACCGAAAGGCCCAGCAGCAGCGTGGTGAAGCCGAAGTGCCACTCCGGGAACGAGTTCGACCAGGGCACACCGAAGTTGGAGACGTACCACCAGCCGTTGACGGTGGCGAACGACAGCGCCATGACGAACAGCACGAGCGCGGCGAACATCGACCGGTTGCGCCGGGACTTCATCGCGGCGGCCGTCACCGCGACCGCGGCCAGTGCGCCGAGCGAGCCGGCCAGTCCGGCGAACACGCCGAAGTGGTGGGTCCACTTGGTGGGGGTGAACATCATCGCCAGGAACGAGATGATCGTGATGCCGATGATGCGCCGGCTCGGACCGGCGGCGGTGCCGGGGATGCGGCCCTTGCGCAGCGTCATCGCTACCGAAACCGCCAGGGCCACCAGCAGGGTCAGCACCGCGAAGCGCCGGGCCACCGAACCGTCGGGGCTGCTGGTGAACAACCGCGAGTAGCGGATGTGCTCGTCGAACCAGGCCAGGCTGGGGCCGACGGCGGATTTAAAGGTGCTGGCCTGCAGCTCACCGGCCAGGGTCTGGTCGCGGAAGATCAGGATGATCGTCACGGTGCAGGCGGCCAGGATCGGGGCCAGCAGCGGCAGATGGCCGAAGCGTGAAGTATGCCGGGCGACAATGGTTTTCAGCGGTCCGACGGCGACCAGCAGGGCGCCGATGGCGGCGATGCCGGTCGGGCCGGAGAACAGGGTCAGCGCGCCGATGATGATCGCGACGGCGACCGGCAGCATCCGGTTGGTGGCTACCCCGCGCTCCACCGAACACCAGGTCAGCAGGATGCCGAGGGCGATGATCGGTTCGGGCCGCAGGCCGTTGTTGAGCGGCAGCCAGAACGCCAGGAACATGCCCGCGGCGGTCCAGGCGGCCGCGCGGTTGGTCTTGACGGCGCGACCGAGTCGCGGCAGCACCTCGCGGCTGATCACCCACCAGCAGGCCAGGGCCATCAACAGGGTGGGGAGCCGCAGCCAGATGCTGGAGGTGGAGACGTGCGCCCACAGCGCCAGCAGGTCGTAGTACCAGCCGAACGGGGCTTCGGGGGTGCCGAACCAGCGGTAGTAGTTGGCCATGTAGCCGGCATGCTCGGACACCCGGGCCATGGTCAGGATGTAGCCGTCGTCGGAGGTGTTGGCCCCGACGAAGTGCCACCACACCAGCACCGCGGTGACCAGCCCGTCCAACGGTGTCATCGACCACCAGCGGGGCGGCAGGAAGCGTCGGTGCCGGACGCCGTCGGCGGTGTCGAGTCGGTGCAGCGCGCCGAGCGCGATCACGGTCATCGCGACGCCGATGATCATCGCCAGCATCTTGAGCAGCGTCGGGGCGCTGCTGTAGCGGGAGTCGATGGTGGCCGAGAATTTCAGGCCCTCGGGCGCGGGCCCGGACAGGTCGGTGAAGACGCCGACGATCTGCGGCCGGAAGTCGTAGACGCCGCGCTCACCGCGCAGGGGCGCGTCGGGGTGGTCGGCGGTGGCGCTGGCGTCACCTTGGGTCAGGCCGACGAATTCGCCGGTCACCTTGTCGGCGTGCGCGGTGAAGGTCAGGGTCTGGCAGGCCGGGCTGAGCACGGCATCCAACGGTGCGCTGACGACCGGGGTGTTGCGGACGATGACCAGCAGGTCGTTGTTGACCCGCTCGATCAGCAGGCCGCGGTCGATGGCCTTGGGTGCCTGCTTGGGGACGGTGGAGAGGAGGACCGTGCGACCCCGGTTCTCCGGCCCGGCCAGTCCCGCGGCGGCCTGGCACGGCACGCTGATGGTCAGGTCGGTGGCGACGTACCCGATCAGCGGCGCGTTGACGCTCTGCCAGGTGCCGTTCTGCGGCCAGTTGAGTTGGGCGGTGGTCTGCTTGACCGGAAGCAACGGTGTCGCCACCGCCATCAGTACGCCGAGCAGACCGGCGACGATCGCGATGAGCCGCACCGTCCGGTGGTTGCTGCCGGCGGTTCCCCGCGGTCCCGTCACGGGCTCTGATGCTATCGGCGTGTCAGCGCCGGAACTAATGGCCATCGGGAACGGGCTTTCTGATCGCCAGGACGAACGGGCCGATGTCGGTCACCTCGAAACGTGGATCTTTGAACAGTGTTGCGTCGAGCGCCACGTGGTAGCGGCGCACGTTGGGCTGGTTGGGGTAGACGTCGGAGGCCAGGCGCAACGTGTAGGTGTCGTTCGCGCCGTGTCTCATCAAGAAAACTGTCGGCGCCTTCCAGGGCATTTCGTCGAGGGCCTTGACGAACTGGTCGGCCGTGCCGAGCGTGGCCCAGCCCTCGATGGCCTTGGCTCGCTTGTCGAACTCGGCCAGCGGGTTGGCGTAGTGCGACGTCAGCCCCTGGAACCCGTAGTAGGGGTAGTAGGACAGGAAGCTGTAGTCGGCGGTCAGCACCACGGTCTGGTTGCGCGGCACCCCGGTGACCTCGGCGATCTTGGCGTCGATCTCGCGGTAATAGCGTTCGGCCCCCGGGGCCCGGCGGTCGGCCCGCTGGCCGGTGCCGTCGGTGTCGGTGTAGGCAACGTTGATGTCGGGGCGCAGCACGTCGGGGATGTCCTGGCTGAACGTGATGGCGCCGATCGCGCCGACGGCGGCGGCGGCCGTGACGACGCGGCGCGCGGTTTCCGGCTGGTACCGCCGGGCGATCGCCTGTGTCGTCTCGATGAACCCGAACGCCCCGGCGGTGGTGAGCAGCACGGTCAGCGTGGGCTGCAACCGGAAGGACAGCAGGGTGGTGCCGGCCAGGGTGGTCAGCATCGACAGCAGGGACCAGGCGTAGACGGCGAGCACCGCGACGGCCAGGGCGCCGGCCCGCGTCGAGCTGCGGGCCCGGACCACAAGCCACAGCGTGCCGAGCATGCACAGCGCGCCGAGCAGCGTGAAGCTGAGCATCGGGAAGGTCAGCTGGGCCCCGGCGTCGGGCAGGTAGTGCTGGGCGGTGCCCTTCTCCGCGGGTTGACCGCGCATCGCGGCTAGCAGGTAGGGGCCCCAGGTGATCAGGGCGATGAGTCCCGAGATCCCGGCGATGACCGCCAGCCGCAGCAACGGGTCGATACTGCGGCGTGCGACGGCGAGCACCAGCGCCATGAACGCCAGGGTGAAGGCGCAGTACGCCAGCAGCAGGGTGTAGAAGAGGGCGGCGAAGCCGAGGAAGATGCCGACGCCGATGACGGCGCCCCAGCCGCCGTTGCGGGTCTTGCCCCGTAAACCGGACCAGGCCAGCACGAACACCGGCGGCAGCAGCACGGTGATGATCGCGGCGTACGGCTCGGTGGAGGAGTAGGCCAGCATGGCCGCGGTGCCGGCGGTGGTGACGATCAGCGCGTACTCGAAGCGAATCATGGTTGCCCACAACACGAATGCGAATGCGACGGCGATGGTGATCGAGACGATCGACCAGGGCTTGAACATCTCCCAGGCCGGGGTGTCGGTGGCGGCGGCGATCCGTCCGCCCATCCAGAACCAGCCGGCCGGGTAGTACGGCGGCAGCCCGAAGTAGGTCATGTCGTTGAGGCCGGGGGCGTCGGCCAGCCGGGTCAGGTACTCGGTGCGGAACTGCTGGTCGACCGAGACCCCGAACAGGTACAGCTTGGTGGCGCCCAACGGCATCGCCAGGGTGACCACCGAGAACGCCGACAGGAAGATCAGCGCGGCCAGTCGGGCCAAGGTGCGCCGGCCCCGGCGCCAGATCACGCCGGCGGCCAGGATTCCGGCCAGGGAGCCGACCTGGCCGACCGTGGTGAGCGCGTGCAGCTGGTTGGAGGTGTTGTAGGCCGGCCATTGGACCCGGGCGATCGCGGCGATCGACACCCCGGCCACCGCCGAGGCGAGCATCAGGGCGATCACCATGTGTCCGATGACCCTGGCCGGACGCACCTGCATCAGATGGGAAGCTTGCGGAAGATGGGCCGCGGGATGTGCCGCAGAACCATCATCACGTAGCGGAACGCACCTGGCGCCCAGACCAGCTCCTTGCCCTTGGCCGAGGCCGTGACGGCCAGTTCGGCGACGTATTCCTTGTCGACGGTCAACGGGGCTTCCTTGACGTGTGCGCTCATCCTGGTGCGCACCTGGCCGGGCCGGATCACCAGCACCTTCACCCCGAATTCGCGCAGCGCCTCGCCGAGGCCGAGGTAGAACCCGTCGAGCCCGGCCTTGGTGGAGCCGTAGACGAAGTTGGACCGGCGCACCCGCTCACCGGCGGCCGAGCTCATCGCGATGATCTGGCCGTAGCCTTGGGCCCGCATCTTCTCGCCGACCAGGACGCCGACGGAAACGGCTGCAGTGTAATTGATCTCGGCGATCTGCACGGCCTTGCGCTGGTTCTGCCACAGCTCTTCGGCGTCGCCGAGCAGGCCGAACGCGACGATCGCGACATCGACGTCGCCTCCGCTGAATGCCTTGTCGATCACGTCGGGGTGGCTGGCCGTGTCGACCGCGTCGAAGTCGATGACCTCCACCGAACTCGCGCCGGCGTTGCGAAGCTGGGCCACCGCGTCGTCGCGGCCCGGATCGCCGGGCAGGGCGGCCAGCACGATACGGGCCGACGCGTCGCGCAGATAGCGCTCACAGATCGCCAGCCCGATCTCTGAAGTGCCGCCGAGCAGCAGAATCGTCTGGGGGTTACCTACGGCGTCGAACACCATCTAGCGCAGCTCCAAGCCTCGGGGGACATCGTGACGAGGGTACCGTGCGGTTTCCCCTGAAAATCCGAGCGCAGGGTCTTGACCCCATTTCCTACACGACGTAGCTTTTTTCTACACCGTGTAGGAAATGGGGGAGATCGTGACGATCCGCGACTGGCTGACATTGCCCGAGACCGAACCTGGGGAGGACTACGGCTTCTTCGGGCCCGACTCGATGACGTGGAAGGTGTGGAGCTACCCCACCTCGTTGTCGATCGGGTTCCAGCGCGCCGTCGTCATCGAAGAACTCGACCCCGCCCTCGTCGCGGCGGTCGACAAGACCCACGAGATCTACTCACGTCCGCGCACCCGGTATGACCGCACGCTGCGTTACTTCGCCATGGTGGCGTTCGACGACAGCCGCTCGACCACCAAGGCCGCCGACGTCCTGGTCAAGATCCACTCCAAGGCCATCGGCACGGACCCGGTCACCGGAAAGACTTACGACGCCAACGATCCCGACTCGCAGCTGTGGATCCACCTGACCGCGTGGCATTCCATCCTGGTGGCCTACGAGAAGTACGGTCCCGGCCCGCTGTCGCCGGAAGAGGAGTTGCAGTACTGGCGGGAATGCGCGATCGCGGCCGAGCTACAGACCTGCGATCCCTCTGACGTTCCCCTGACTCGCGAGGGTGTCCGCGAGTACTTCGAGAAGATGCGGCCTCAGCTGATCGGCTCGGATATCGCCCGGCAGGCCATGCGTCATCTGCTCGGCGCCGAGGTGATGTTGCCCAAGATGCCGCTGCTGCTGCGGCCCGCTACGTTGGTGATCACCGCGTTCCTGCGCCGCGGCACCCTGGCGACCATGCCGCGCTGGATGCGAAAGATGGCCGGGCTCAGCACATCCCGCGTGCTCGACGCGCTGGTGGTGCCGCCGCTGAGTGCCTCCTTCACCCTCATCGCCATGAGTAAGCGGCTGCAGCTGATCCTGCTTCGCCTGCTGTCCCCGGCGACGTTGCCCATCGGCGCGCGGGTCCTGCTGTCGGTTCCGCCCAAGGAACCGGTCACCACGACACCCCGCGAGGCGCAGCGTCGCTTCGGCTACGACGCGCCGAGCCAGGCGCACTTCACTCTTCGTGAACGCCAGCAGGTTCGCGTGTTCGGCGAGGGGCTTGCCCCCAGTGACGAGGGCATCGTGGAGTCCCAGCCGATTCTCGGTGGGATCGGCAAGTGATCAAGAATCTTCTCGATTACCGGTTGAGCATCCGCCAACTCGTTTATCTTGCGATCGTGGTGGGCGCCCCGTACTTCGTCATCGGCATGGTCTGGGCCCTCACCCACAGTGACCACATTGTTGGGCTGACCGGGCTGGACAAACTGTTCTCACTGTTGGGCGAGATCGTCGCGTGGCCGGTGCTGATCATCGCGAATGTCTCCCTGACATGAACCGAACCGCAATCGCCAACCGCGGCCGCGCCGAGCACCTGGGCCCGGACCGGCGCCGGCCCCAGGTTCTCGACACCGCGTTGGAGATCGCCGCGCAGCAGGGCCTGGCCGACGTGACGATGGGAAACATCGCCAGCCGTTTGGGGGTGACCCGGCCGGTGGTCTACGCCTGTTATCCCGGACGCGGGGAAGTGCTTGCCGCACTACTGGATCGGGAAACCGACCAGGTGCTGGCCAGCCTGCTCGAACTGTTGCCGCCGCAGCGCACCGGCTCCATCGAGCAGTTGTTCGTCGACGGGTTCCGGGCCCTGCACAGCACGGTGCGTGAACGTCCGGCGTCGTGGCGCATCATGTTCGGGGCCGACCCTGACCCGGTGCTCACCGCGGCCATCGCCCGTGGACGTGAGCGCCTCCGTGGCCAACTGGCCACCGTCATGCGCCCACTGATGCAAAGGTGGCAGGTCGCCGACCTCGAGGCGACACTGCCGATGCTGGTCGAGGTGTTCCTGGCGATCTGCGAGGCGGCAATCCGGAAGATGCTCGCCGACGACGAACCGTTGGTGGCGGAAACGTTCGGCAAGGCGGCCTATCGCGCCATGCGGGCAAAACCCTAGGGCTGCAACGCAAACACCCCGCGAGCCGAAGCTCGCGGGGTGTTCGTTACCGACGATCAGGCGATCAGGCCTGCAGATCGAACCGGTCGGCGTTCATCACCTTGTTCCACGCGGCGACGAAGTCCTTGACGAACTTCTCCTTGGAATCGTCCTCGGCGTACACCTCGGCCAGGGCCCGCAGCTGCGAGTTCGACCCGAACAGCAGGTCGACGCGGCTGGCGGTGTACTTCTGTGCACCGCTGGCCCGGTCGGTGCCGACGTACGTGCCGTCATCGGCCGGCGACGGGGCCCACTTGATGCCCATGTCGGTCAGGTTGACGAAGAAGTCGTTCGTCAACTGGCCCTTCTTGTCGGTCAGCACACCGAGATCCGTGCCACCGTGGTTGGCGCCCAGCACGCGCAGGCCACCGATCAACACCGTCAGCTCCGGGCCGGTCAGGCCAAGCAGGTTGGCCTTGTCGATGATCCGGTACTCCGGCGGCAGCGGGTCGCCCTTGCCGACGTGATTGCGGAACCCGTCGGACAGGGTTTCCAGCCAGGCGAAGGACTCGACGTCGGTCTGGTCCTGGGTGGCGTCGCCGCGGCCCGACAGGAACGGCACGGTGATGTCGAATCCGGCGTCCTTGGCTGCCTTTTCGACACCGACGGCACCGCCGAGCACCACCAGGTCGGCAAACGACACCCCAGTGTCGGAGGCGGCCTGGATCTCCTCGAGCTTGCGGATCACCTGGGCCAGCTCGTCGGGCTCGTTGGCTTCCCAGCCCAGCTGCGGCTGCAGCCGGATCCGGCCGCCGTTGGCCCCACCGCGCATATCGCTGGACCGGAACGACGACGCTGCCTTCCACGCCGTCGAAACCAGCTGCTGGACAGTCAGACCCGATTCGGCGATGGCGGTCTTGAGCGTGTCGACCTCGGCATCGCTCAGGGTCTTACCGGCCGGGATGACGTCCTGCCACAGCCAGGTCTGCTTGGGCACCAGCGGTCCGAGGTAGCGGGTCACCGGCCCCAGGTCGCGGTGCAGCAGCTTGAACCAGGCCTTGGCGTATTCCTCGGCGAGCTCCTCGGGGTGGTCGAGCCAGCGGCGGGTGATCTCGCCGTAGATCGGGTCGAACCGCATCGACAGGTCGGTGGTCAGCATCGACGGGTGGGTCTTGCCGGTGCCCTGTGCCATCGGCACCGAGTTGGCCCAGCCGTTGTCCTTGGGCTTCCACTGGTTGGCACCCTGCGGGCTCTTGGTCAGCTCCCACTCGTTGCTGTAGAGGATCTCCAGGAACGAGTTGTCCCACTTGGTGGGGGTGTGGGTCCAGGTGACCTCCAGGCCGCTGCTGACGGTCTCGTTGCCGACGCCGGGGTTGGCCCAGCCCAGGCCCATCTGCTCGAGCGGTGCGGCCTCGGGCTCCACGCCGTTCTCGATGTCGGTGGCGCCGTGGGTCTTGCCGAAGGTGTGGCCACCGACGATCAGGGCGGCGGTCTCGATGTCGTTCATCGCCATCCGGCCGAAGGTCTCGCGGATGTCGATGGCGGCGGCCATGTAGTCCGGATTGCCTTCGGGGCCTTCGGGGTTGACGTAGATCAGACCCATGTGGCTGGCGGCCAGCGGGTTCTCCAGCTTGGTGCGGTCACTGCTGCCGGCGTAGCGGTCCTGCGAGCCGAGCCACTCGTGTTCGGCGCCCCAGTAGATGTCCTCCTCGGGCTCCCAGTAGTCGGGACGGCCGAAGGCGAAGCCGGCGGTCTTGAAGCCCATGTGCTCCATCGCCCGGTTGCCTGCGTAGACGATCAGGTCGGACCACGAGATCTTCTTGCCGTACTTCTTCTTCAGCGGCCACAGCAGACGACGGGCCTTGTCCAGGCTGACGTTGTCGGGCCAGCTGTTCAGCGGGGCGAAGCGCTGCATGCCGCGCCCGCCGCCACCGCGGCCGTCCTGCACGCGGTAGGTGCCTGCGGCGTGCCACGACATGCGGACGAACAGCGGGCCGTAGTGACCGAAGTCGGCCGGCCACCATTCCTGCGAATTCGTCAGCAGCTCATCGAAATCCCGCTCGAAGGCCTCGAAGTCGAGAGTCTTGACGGCCTCGCGGTAGTCGTAGCCCTCATCCGACGGGTCGATGGCGGGCGGGTTCTTCTGCAGGATTTTCAGGTTGACCGCGTTGGGCCACCAGTCGCGGTTGCTGCCGCCCTCGACGGGTGGCTTGATCCGCATCGGACAGCCACTTTCGGCGGGTTCGGTTTGTGCTTCACCAATCGGGGGGTGAGTGTCGGCGTCGGCCATGACAAATCCTTTCCGGGGCTGGCGGGTTAAGGGTTATCTTGTTGGAGCAGTGGAACATTCGGGGCAAATACCCCAATAGATCACCTCGGCTTCATCGATCTCGAAACCGTGGTCGTTCGACGCGGTCAGGCATGGGGCCGACCCGGCCGCGCAGTCCACGTCGGCGATTGCGCCACACGATCGGCACACGACGTGGTGATGGTTGTCGCCGATACGAGATTCATATCGGGCGACGGAACCGGATGGTTGGATGCGCCGCACCAGTGCAGCTGCGGTCAGCGCATGCAACGAGTCATATACGGCCTGGTGCGAGACCTCGGGCAGGTCTTCACGCACCGACCGGATGATCGTTTCCGTATCGGCGTGCGGGTTCGCATGGACCGCGTGCAGCACCGCCACTCGGGGGCGGGTCACACGCATGTCGGCGCTTCGCAGCATCTGCTGGAAGTCCGCGGTTGTCGCCACGGACCGAAGTCTTGTCCCTTTTCTGGAATTAGTCAAGAATAAAATTCTCGCGAATCCGAGGGAAACGGTGAGGAGCTAGACGAGCTCCAGGCGGCGCGCCATGTCCGAGATGAACAGGCCGTCGGGATCCACCTTACGGCGCACCGCCAGCCACTCCTCGATGCGCGGATACATGGCGTGGAACGTCTTCGCGGTGGTCCGCGAGTCCTTGGCGGTGTAGAGCCGGCCGCCGAATTCCATTACGCGGCGGTCGAGTTCGGTCAGGAACTCGCTCAAGCCGGGCTTGATCTGGAAGTCGACACAGACGTTCCAGCCGGGGATCGGGAAGCTCAGCGGCGCCTGGTTGCCCGGGCCGAACAGTTTGAACACGTTGAGGAACGAGTAGTGCCCCGAGCGCTGGATGTCGATCATGATGCGCTTGAACTCGTCGACGGCCTCGGTGGGCACCACGAACTGGTACTGGGTGAAGCCGACGGAGCCGTAGGCGCGGTTCCATTCCCCGACCATGTCCAACGGGTGGTAGAACTGCGTCAGGTTCTGGGCCTTGCCGCGATAGGTCTTGCCGAGCCGGTACCAGACCTCGGTCATGGCGCCGAAGATCAACTTGTTGCCCAGACCGTTGGGGAAGATGTCCGGCGTGGTGAAGTACTGCGGCGCATCGAATTTCAGCGGATCGCGCTGCAGGTTCGGGGGCAGCTGGTCCAGCTTTGCCAGCGAGCCGCGGGAGATGACGGCGCGACCCAGCTTGGGCGGGGCGCTCATCGCGTCGAACCAGGCCGACGAGTACGTGTAGTTGTCCTCGGTGCCGTCGCTGTGGAACTCGATGGTCTCGTCGAGGCCGTGGGTGACATCGCCGTCGGCGATGAAATACGCGGTCTCCGTGGGGGTCATCTCGATGGTGGCCCGCAACACGATGCCGGTCAGCCCGTTGCCGCCGACCGTCGCCCAGAACAGTTCGGATTCGGGACCGTCCGGGGTGAGCTTGCGGATCTCGCCGTTGGCCGTCAACAGGTCGATCGAGCGAACGTGGTTGCCGAAACTGCCCGCGCTGTGGTGGTTCTTGCCGTGGATGTCGCAGCCGATGGCACCGCCGATGGTGACCTGCCGGGTGCCCGGCAGCACCGGGACCCACAACCCGTGCGGCAGTGCGGCCCGCATCAGCTGGTCGAGGTTCACCCCGCCATCGACGTCGACCAGCTTGGTGCCGGCATCGATCGAGTGGATCTGGTTGAGCGACGACATGTCGATGACGAGTCCGCCGCCGTTCTGCGCGTTGTCACCGTAGGAACGCCCGAGACCGCGGGCGATCACGCCCCGGCCCTTCTGCTCGGCGGCCCGGGTCACGGCCTTCACGATGACCTCGGGATCGCTGGTCGAGAGCACCTGTGCCACGGTCGGTGCGGTCCGGCCCCAGCCTGTCAGGCGCTTGGGAGTGGTCGGCAAGTCAGTAGTCGACATCGCTAAGGAGAGTACCCGTCAGTAATCACCGCCCGGCTTCATTGAGCGCCGAGAGTGACGTCACGGTCGTTGAACGGCGCGCGGAGCAACCCTGGCGTCACTTTCGCGGAGCCGCGGGCCGCCGGGCCGCCGGCAGAAGACTCAGTGCAGTTTGAAGATCACCGCGCGCTGCACGATGAAGTTGATCACCGTGGCGGTGCCCTGGGCGATCACGAACGCCACCGGCACCGCCCACGGCCGGTAATCGGCCAGGTGCAGGACCAGGTGATTCAGCCCGACCTGGACCGCGAAAGTGACCAGGTAGAGCGCCCACACCGCGATGAATCGCGCCGTGCTCGGCGGCGCCTGGAAGGTCCAGCGCCGGTTGATGAGGTAGGCGGTGGTGGTCCCGGCGATGAAGCCGATCGTCTTGGCGAGGTCGACCTGTACCCCGAAGGCCTTGTAGAGCAGGACGTACAGCCCGAAGTCCACGATCGCCGACAACCCACCGGTCACGACGAACCGGAACGCCTGCGTTTTCAGGTCGAGAGTCGGCGACATCACGGGCTCAGCCACCCAGGCAGCTTAGCGAGGCCGTAGCGTGCAGTCGTGCTGCAGACGGTGCTCAACGATCTCGGGATCGCGGTGTTCGCGTCCTCGGGCGCCATGGTGGCGATCCGGAAGGGCTTCGATCTGTTCGGCATCGCGGCACTCGGGGTGTTGACCGGTGTCAGCGGCGGCGTGATCCGCGACATCTTCCTCGGCGTGCATCCGCCCACCTCCATTCAGCACTGGCCCAACATCACCGTGGCCTTGGCGGCGACGGCCGTGGCCACGCTCACCGCCAAGCACCTGATCCGGTTCAACCGCATCGTGCTGCCGCTGGACGCGGTCGGCATGGGTTTCTTCGCGACCTCCGGTGCGGCGTTCGCCGTCGATCACGGGGCCAGCTGGTTCGCGGCGGTGCTGATCGGCATGACCACTGCGATCGGTGGCGGCATCATCCGCGACGTGCTGGTCCGCGAGATCCCGATGTTGATGCGGCCCGACGACCTGTATGCCGTCCCGGCGATGATCGGCGCGACCGCATATGCGGTCATCGACTACTTCGGCCCGCAGTGGATCGGCCTGGTGGTGGGGACGGTATTGGCGACTTCGTTGCGCCTGGCAGGGCTGGCGTTCGGCTGGCGGTTGCCGACCGGGCCGTCGGATCTCATCGTGGGTGACGACTCCTAACGGAGCGTGGCGGCCAGCACTCGGCAGCGTGATCGACGGGCGTCCCAAGTGATGTCCGTCACAATTCGGAATATCACCTGCGGGTCTGTTGGATCGATCCTCGGCCGTTCAGTTAATCCGACCGTTCGGCGCCGCGTAACGGAACGTTTACACAGCAAGCGCAAACCTGGGCTGGTTGATGGGCCGGCCTGCGATATTGACGGCGCCGGCGGCAATCCTTCCGCTCAGCGTGATTGCCCGGACCGACTCCCGAGAAACCGGTAAAACGCCAGTTCCTGCCACCTGGCGGGGCGGTACGGCGGCGGCCCGGCCTGGCCTCGTCGCCGCCGTGGCGGCCAGTGCTCACAGGTAACCGACAGCGAGGGTGTGATGTGGTCCGGTGCGGATCTAGCAAACTTTGTGCCGAGGTTTGTCTGCTCAGGTGGCGGGAAACCGTTGCCGTTGCCGCGCCGGTGCCGCCCGGTTACGTTTCGTCCTGCCAATCATGAGCAAGGCATGAGAGCCAGATGTGACGTCCCTAATCGGGCGACGGACCGTCGGTGGATCTCTTGGGTGGGGACCCTGGTTGGTGAGCACGAATCGGATCACCGACACAGCTAGGGAGAACATGAAGGCATTCAGTCGAGTGCTGGTCGCATTGGTGACCGCAATGGCCGGGGTCCTCGCGGGCCTGTTCATAGGCACGGGCACTTCTCATGCGGGTCTGGACAATGAACTGAGCCTGGTCGATGGTCA
>MSTD01000034.1:8671-67606 GCA_001942045.1 Mycolicibacterium porcinum | reverse complement strand
AGCTGGAGCACCGAGACCGGCTGGGGCACAACGGTTTGCACCACAGCCGCGGGCTGCGCGCGGGGCGCCGGAGCTACCGGCTCGGCGGACGTCACGTGTGTGGCCATCACCGGTTCGGCCGGCTGCGCGGCCGCTACCTGTTCGACCGGCTCGGCGACCTGCGCCACCGGTTTGCGCTCCTCGCTGGGCGGCGTCGGCAGCGCCCGTTCCGACAGCCGCGGTGCGGCGATCGTGACCACCCGCGGCGCGGGCGCTGCCGCGGTGATGTCGCCTTCGTCGGCGGCCGGGATCGGTGCGGGTTCGGTGAACTGCGAGCCGACCGTCAGCATGCCGGCCGCGACGGTCGCCGCGGCGGCGGCCACCACCCGCACCGCTCGGTGCTTGCACGGGGCGGGCGGCCGGTAACCGATCGGCTTGGGCGTCGGGGCGACCGCGTTGGTCGCGACCGCCTGTGCCGCCGCCTGGGCATCGCGCACCTGCGCGTCATCGTCGTCGAGGTCGTCGGCACCGGTCTGTTCGGCAACCACGCGTATGTCGTCGAATCCCGCGGCGGCAAGACGACCGAGAAGGTCGGACAGTCGGTCGGCGGCGTCGTCTGCGTCGTGCTCATGCCACGTCACACCGATCGCGGCCACGTCCTGGCCGCTGGAGGCCGCGATGGCCCGCGCACTCCGGGCAGCAGCCGCGGCCCGGGCGGCCAGCTGGTCGGCCAGCTCGACGTCGAAGGCGTCGTCATCGAGTGGGGTGATGTCGCCGGAGCTACCGTCGCCGTCGATGAGCGCCCAGGCGATGCCGTGCGGAGTCACCGACAGCCCGAGCACTGTCCTCACCCTGCGACCTCGATTCCCCTCGTGCGGTGAACACCCGACCGCGACGAGCGTAAGTCGCCCAGGCCGGATCGGCATCTCGTAGACGAGATCGGTAACCGGCTGGGCACCGAGAATTCACCTGGATCAGGGCGCCGGCTCGCCGGCCACGCCCGCGGTCAGCAGCCGGTGCGCCGCCGGGTCGCCGTTGAGCAGCCGGCTGGACCGCCGGGTGATCTGCCAGTGCCCACCGCTGCGGGCCAGCTCGAAGTGGTTTGCCGTCGCCCGCCACACCACATATTCATCGGACCCGTCGGGAGCATCCCGGCGCACCAGCACCAATGACTCGCAGACCGCCACCGCGGTGTCGCCGTCGACCGTCACCACGGCAGGTCCGAGGAAGTGGCTGCAGCCCGAGGCGACCAGGGCGCGGTGGGACGTCGAGCTGACCATCGCGTGGACATCCGCACGGCTGGCCATCGCCCATCCCTCGACCTCGTAGCGACCGTCGGTCGCCCACAATGCGGCCGTGCCGTCGGCGTCGGCGGCGTCCACCTGCGGGCCGTAGGAGGCGATCACCCGGGCGATGTCGCGTTCGTCCTCGAGCCGGCGCAGCCGTGCCTCGAGCGCCGCCACGTCGGATGTCATTGCGGCGCCCGCTGATCGATCAGGTTGCGGATGGCCGCATCGGAGGAGAGCACCACCTGTGCACGATCCGGTGCACTGTTCATCTCGGCGCGTTTGGCGTTGCCACCGGCCACGTGGACCGGCCCCGCGCCGAGGTGTTCGAGACCCTCGGCGGCCACCTCGGCCGGATCGTTGACCCGCATGCCCGGCGCGTCGAAGTTCAGTCCGGCGCGCTCCATCGCCGGGGTGCGGGTGACCCCGAGCACCAGCTCCAGCACGTCGACGTTGTGCTCGCGCAGTTCCAGCCAGAGGCTCTCGGCGAACAGCCGGCCGTACGCCTTCACCCCGCCGTAGACGGTGTGCCGCATCGAGCCCGCATAGCCCGCCAGTGAACCCACCAGAAGAATGCCGCCCCGGCCGCGCGCGGTCATCGGCCGGCCGAAGTGCTGGACCAGCTCCATCATCCTGGTGATGTTGAGGTCGACGACCTTCTGGAATTCGTCCAACGGGGCGTCC
This sequence comes from Mycolicibacterium porcinum, assembly GCA_001942045.1. GTDB lineage: Bacteria > Actinomycetota > Actinomycetes > Mycobacteriales > Mycobacteriaceae > Mycobacterium > Mycobacterium porcinum_A. Next base: position 65,657 of record MSTD01000034.1, on the reverse strand, counting down.
AGGAACCGCTCGCTACAGGTGTTGGCGCCGGCGTTGTAGATCAACAGGCCGACCTCCAGGTCGGCGCTCGCCTCCGCGATCCGCGCGGTCGAGGCGTCGTCCACCAGATCCACCGCCAGCGTGCGCACCCGCACACCAAGGTCACGGCTGCGCTGCGCGGTGGCTTCCAGTGGACCGGCCTTGCGTGCCAGCAGAACCAGGTTGAACCCATCCTCGGCGAGGATTCGGGCGAACTCCGCGCCGACCCCTTCGGAGCCGCCGGCGATCACGGCCCACGGGCCGTATTTGGCAAGGTCGGTCATGGCTCGGATGCTATCTTTGGCCGCTCGACCAGCCCACGATCGGGCCGCAAGGAGGCGATCATCAGCACGTACGCGGTGACCGGGTCCGCATCCGGCATGGGATTGCAGACCGCTCAGCGGTTGCGAGAACTCGGGCACACCGTGATCGGTGTGGACCTCAAAGAGGGCGATGTGGTCGCCGATCTGTCGACCCAGCAGGGGCGTCGGGCGGCCGCCGACGGCGTGTTGGCGGCGTGTGGCGGAGTGCTCGACGGAGCGGTTCTAGCTGCCGGACTCGGCCCCGGCCCAGGTGCCGACCGAAACCGGTTGATCGCCGAGGTCAACTTCCTTGGTGTGGTGGAGCTGCTGGAGGCCTGGCGCCCGGCGCTGGCCAACGCCGACCGCGCCAAAGTCGTTGCCATCTCCAGCAACTCGACGACAACGGTGCCCGTCGTCCCGCGGCGGACCATCCGGGCGCTGTTGGCGCGTGATACCGACAGGGCGGTGCGCTCGCTGCGACTGCTGGGCCGCAACGGGTCGGCCCTCATGTATGCGGCGTCCAAGATCGCGGTGAGCCGCTGGTTGCGGATCAACGCGGTCACCGCGGAATGGGCGGGCGCCGGCATCCGGCTCAATGCCCTGGCCCCCGGCGCGATCCTGACCCCGCTGCTCGAGGCCCAGCTCGCCGATCCGCGCGAAGGTCGCGCGGTGCGCTCCTTCCCGGTGCCGGTCGGTGGATACGGCGACGCCGGCCACCTCGCCGAATGGATTTGCTTCATGCTGTCGGATTCAGCTGATTTCCTATGTGGCAGTGTGGTTTTCGTCGATGGCGGGACAGACGCTTTCTTCCGCCCGCAGGCCTGGCCGAAGGCTGTGCCCGGGTGGCGTCTGCCGCAGTACCTGTGGCGGTTCGCGCGCGGCGTACGACATGGGTGAGGCCGGGCAGGCGCCGCTGGTCACCGTGCCGGCGGGGCCGGCCGATGCGCACGGCTCGAGGCGGGCGTGGGCTGCGGTCGCGCTACTGACCCTGGTCGGGACGCTCAACTACGTCGATCGGTTCCTGCCCTCGGTGCTGGCCGAGCCGATCAAACACGACCTCGCCCTCTCGGACACGGCGATCGGGGTGATCAACGGGTTCGGCTTCCTGATCGTGTACGCGGTCCTCGGCATCGCTGTGGCCCGGGTCGCCGACCGGGGCACGTACGGCGCAGTGGTCGCTGCCTGCCTGACGCTGTGGGGCACCATGACCATGCTCGGCGGTGCCGTGCAGTCCGGGTTTCAGCTCGCCCTCACCAGGGTGGGTGTCGCGGTGGGTGAAGCGGGCAGTACGCCGGCCGCCCACGCTTATGTAGCCCGTAACTTCGCGCCGCATCGCCGCGCGGCACCGCTTGCGGTGCTCACCTTCGCGATCCCGCTGGCCAGCGGTGCCAGCCTGATCGGCGGCGGGCTGCTGGCCGACAGCCTCGGCTGGCGAACAGCTTTCGTGGTGCTGGGCGCGGTCAGCGTCGTGTTCGCACCCCTGGTGCTGCTGCTGGTGGGGGTGCGTCAGTCCCTGCCGGAAGCAGCGCCCCAGGAACATGGCACGCCGGACAAGTGGTGGGCACTGCTGCGCAAACGGAGCTTTCTGTCGCTCGTCGGCGGCACCGCCTGTATCGCGGCCGCGGGGTACTCGTTGACCACGTTCACCCCGGCCTTCCTGATGCGCACCCGCTCCATGTCACTCAGCGAGGTGGGGTGGGAGTACGGCCTGGCCACCGGCGCGGCCGGGGTGCTGGGCCTGCTGATCGTGGGCCGGCTGGCGGACCGGCTGGCCGTGCGCGACCCGCGCTGGTTGCTGTGGGTCGTGGTGCTGACGACGGCGCTGCTGCTGCCGGCCTCGGTTCTGGCGTTCACGGTCTCCAGTCGTGTGGCGTGCGTGTGGTTCCTGGCGCTCAGCTACATCATCGGCACGTCGTACATGGCCCCGTCGATCGCAGCCATCCAGCGGCTGGTGGTGCCCGAACAACGGGCCACGGCCTCGGCGATCTTCTTCTTCTTCAACGCGACGCTGGGGGCTGTCGGCCCGTTCGTCACCGGCCTGATCAGCGACACGCTGACCCCGGATCTGGGCCCGCATGCGCTGGGCCGCGCCCTGTTGATCCTGGTGCCGACACTGCAGCTGATCGCCATGGGCTGCTACCTGATGGGGACCCGGTGGTACCGCGGTGACATCGTCGAGGCGGATTCGTAGTCCGGCTCAGGCTGCGGCCGGGTCCGCGGCGGGCTGCCTGCGGCGGGTAGCACCCCACAGACCGACCGCGATGCCGACCACCGCTCCCCCGAGACCGATGACTTGTTGCGACCGCGGCAGCTGATCGTGTACGGCCATCCCGCCGAGCAGGTCGGCGGCGTCGGCCCCGCCCGAGGCCAGGAACCAGCCGCGGGTGTTCTTGCCGCGCAGTCCCGCTGCCAGCAGCATGCCGCCGATCAGCGCGTCGCGGTATCCCATCGACCGCCACATCAGCTGCGCGGTGGCGTCTGGCGTTTCCCGGCCACCCCATAACCGGTCGGCTCGCTTCGGGTCGACGAGAAACGAGACGCCCGACGCGAATCGGATGGCACCGGCGGCCAGCGCGGCCCGGTCGATCGACATGCCGTGCAGCCTAGGGTTCGAGCGGAAGTGACGGGTCCGTAATCTTCGAATCCGGCCCGGTGTCAGGCCTTCTTGTCCTTCCGCGGATCGACGACTGGCGGTGGTCCGTCGGGATGCAACGCGCCACCCTCGTTCAGCCAGTCGGAGATCTCGGCGGCATCCTCGCGCGTGACCGGCCGACGCCTACTGAACAGCGATTTCACCTTCTTGGTCAGCTTCGGCATACCTCCGATCGTAGGGGCGAACGGAGTCGGCGACCGTAACTTGGCAAAGCTGCCGAATCCGCTTGTCAAACTGGCTGGAATACAGCGCTTTTCGAGAATGCCGTCCCTCGAATGGGTTTACGCCGCGATAATCGGGGAAGCCGAGCTCGAAGAGGAGCAAACACATGGCCACCATCGAAGCCAACGCACAGACCGATTCGTCATTCGACAGCGATGTCGAGGCCACCCAGGCCTACATCGACAGCCCTCGGTTCGCGGGCATCACCCGGCTGTATTCGGCGAGGCAGGTCGCCGAGCAACGCGGCACGATCCCGTCGGACTATCCGGTGGCCCGTGAGGCTGCCACGGATTTCTTTCTCTACCTTCGCGACCTGTTCGCCCAGAAGAAGAGCATCACCACCTTCGGACCGTACTCGCCCGGCCAGGCCGTGGTGATGAAGCGGATGGGTATCCGAGGGATCTATCTCGGCGGGTGGGCCACGTCGGCCAAGGGTTCGATCAGTGAGGATCCGGGCCCCGACCTGGCCAGTTACCCGCTGAGCCAGGTGCCCGACGAGGCGGCCGGGCTGGTGCGGGCGCTGCTGACCGCCGACCGCAACCAGCAGTACCTGCGGCTTCGGATGACGCCCGAACAGCGGGCCGCCACCCCGGCGGTCGACTACCGGCCGTTCATCATCGCCGACGCCGACACCGGTCACGGCGGCGATCCGCATGTCCGCAACCTGATCCGCCGGTTCGTCGAATCCGGGGTGCCGGGCTACCACATCGAGGATCAGCGTCCGGGCACCAAGAAGTGCGGACACCAGGGCGGAAAGGTACTGGTGCCCTCGGATGAGCAGATCAAACGGCTCAACACCGCCCGGTTCCAGCTGGACATCATGCGGGTACCCGGCATCATCGTCGCGCGGACCGATGCCGAGGCGGCCAACCTGATCGACAGCCGTGCAGATGAGCGCGATCAACCGTTCCTGCTGGGGGCGACGAACCTCTCAGTACCGACCTACAAGTCGTGTTTCCTGGCCATGGTGCGCCGGTTCTACGACCTCGGCGTCACCGAGCTCAACGGCCATTTGCTGTACGCACTCCCGGATGGCGAGTACGCGACCGCCGAGGCCTGGCTGGAACGCCAGGGCATCGCGAACACCATCGCCGAGGCGGTGAAGGGTCACCGCCCAGGTGATTCCGTGGACACGATGTTCGACAAGGTGGAGTCGGCGTTCGTCGAAGCGTGGCAGGACGATGCCGGCCTCAACACCTACGGCGAGGCGGTCGCCGAACTTCTGGAGTACCGCGCGAAAGAGGGCGAGCCGGCCGCCATGAGCGCGGCCGACTGGCGTACCTTCGCCGCGCGCGCGTCGCTGTACACGGCGCAGCAGAAGGCACACGAGCTCGGCGCCGATGTGGCCTGGGACTGCGAGCGCGTCAAAACGCCCGAGGGCTACTACCAGGTCCGCGGCGGCATCCCGTATGCGATCGCGAAGTCACTGGCGGCCGCCCCGTTCGCCGACATCCTGTGGATGGAGACCAAAACCGCTGACCTGGCCGATGCCAAGCAGTTCGCCGATGCGATCCATGCCGAGTACCCCGACCAGATGCTGGCCTACAACCTCTCCCCGTCGTTCAACTGGGACACCACCGGCATGACCGATGACGAGATGCGGGCGTTCCCAGCCGAACTCGGCAAGATGGGCTTCGTCTTCAATTTCATCACCTACGGCGGCCACCAGGTCGACGGCGTGGCCTGCGAGGAGTTCGCGACGTCCCTGCAACAGGAGGGCATGCTGGCGCTGGCCCGGCTGCAACGTAAAATGCGACTGGTCGAATCCCCTTACCGCACACCGCAAACCCTGGTCGGTGGCCCGCGCAGCGACGCGGCGCTGGCCGCCTCGTCGGGCCGCACCGCGACCACCAAGGCGATGGGTGCCGGCTCCACACAGCACCAGCATCTGGTGCAGACCGAGGTGCCCAAGAAGCTCCTCGAGGAGTGGCTGGCGATGTGGAGCGAGCACTACAAGCTCGGCGAGAACCTGCGCGTGCAGCTGCGGCCGCGCCGCGCCGGTTCGGACGTGCTCGATCTCGGCATCTACGGCGACGGCGACGAGCCGCTGGCCAACGTCGTCGTCGATCCCATCAAGGACCGGCACGGCCGCAACATACTGACGGTGCGCGACCAGAACACCTTCGCCGAGAAGCTGCGCAAGAAGCGCCTGATGGACCTGATCCACGTGTGGCTGATCCACCGGTTCAAGCCGGAGATCGTCTACTACGTGACGCCGACGGAGGACAACGTTTACCAGACCGAGAAGATGAAGGCGCACGGCCTGTTCAGCGATGTGTATCAGGAAGTCGGCGAGATCATCGTCGCCGACGTGAACCAGGCCCGCATCGACGAACTGCTGGCACCGGACCGCGAGGCGCTGGGACGGTTGATCCGCAAGGAGGACTGAGGGTTTCGCGGGGTTTCGCGCCGCGTCGCTGTGCGCCGATTTCTACCGCAGGGTCGTGGCGAGCGTCGGCCAACAGCCCATGGGTAGAAAACCGTGCCGTCGTGATCTCCGGACTGTTGCCGTCAACCCCACGACCGAAGACGTTATCCACAGCACTCGATTCGTCCACAGATGCTGCCCCGCAAGGGAATTAGCCCTTCGCAAGCGGTCCTGCGGTGATCCGTGCCGTGACGGTGGCGAGGACGAATCCGCCGAGCGCCGACCACCCCAGCATGCCGTCGAGGCCGTTCTTGGCCATCAGCGTCAGAGCCGCGCCGGCCACGCACAACAGCACGCCGGTCAACACCGACCGGACGCCGCTGACCTGAACCGCGTCGTCCCACCACGGCAGCGGACGATGCTCCAAAGGAGACAGCAGCCGGAAAGCCACGGCCATGAGAACCGCGAAAACGACTGCGCGCAAAGCCAGATGAGCCCAGAAGCCCGGGACGTGCGGATCGAAGGCGTCGAGCCCGACCGCGTGCAGGGTAAACGCGGCGATCGCGATCACCGGGATGTGCCACAGGTAGAGCGTCATCGCTCCCCCGTTGCCCGTCGCCACCACGTACCAGACCCGTGGACGAGACGCCCAGCGCCGGATCGGGCCGGCGACGGCGATGAAGAGGCATGGCATCCACGTGCAGTGCAGTGCCAGCAGCAGGGTCGGCGGCGACACGTTGGAGACGTGCTCGGTGCCGGTGACGACAAGGGACACGTCGTAGATGCCGGTCAGCGCCAGGAGGACCTGCGCGGCGAAGGCGATGATCGCGATACCCACCGCCCGGCGCGCACAGATCAGGTGCCGCGCATACGCGACGCCGATCACCACCGGGATCAACCAGACGATGATCAGGTTGGCGCTGCCCGCCTCGGGTGTCCCGACCGCGAACCGGACGACATCGATCACCCCGGACGCGACGATCAGTCCGACGACCACCCACGCCAGTGCCGGGCCGGTACGCAGCCGCATCAGCGCGGGAATGAAGGCAAGGGCCATCAGGTAGACGCCCAGGAACCACAGCAGCGCCACACACTCACGTCCGAGCGCTGAGGCTGACGCGGCGCCCATGGTCGCGTGCACCGCGAGCAGGGCCGCCGACCATACCGCCAGGTACCAGAACACCGGCCGGCACAGCCGCTGGGCGCGGGCGAACAACCATCCGCCCCAAGATCGTCCGGCATGCCAGCTGTAGGCGCCCGCGGCCCCGCCGGCCATGAAGAACAGCGGCATCACCTGTAGCACCCACGTGATCGGGGCCAGGTCTGGTAACGCGCCGAGGATATTGCCGACCCGCACGCCACTGGAGTCGATGGTGGCCAGCAGCAGCGCGCAATGCCCGAAGATCACCACCAGCAGCGCACCCAGGCGTGCGACGTCCACGGCGCGGTCGCGCTCGGGTTTTGTGTTGTGCGTGACGGCGTCTGCCGAGGGCGCCACATCGGGACTTGGCATGGGTTCAGTCTGCCGGGCGATGGCCCGGTCAGGGATGGGTAGTCCTACCTGATTTCCGGGTGCCCGACCACCGCCACCACCACGCTGCGGTCGAGTGCGTTCGCCGACCACACCCCGATGGCGGTGTTGGCGCAGTCGGACAGGATCGCGAAATCGACCGGGTCGTAGTACCACTGATTGAGGATCTCGATGCCGTTGATCGCCAGAGCCGGATTGACGGCCACGGTTTCTGCCACCCGGCCACGGAATCCGGCCGCCTCGGCCCGCGACTGCGGCGTCGAACCGTCCGAGCCGATATGGTCGTCCAGGTCGCGATTGGCCAGCAGATCGTTCGTGTGCCATTCGGCCGCCAACCGCAGTTTCGGGTCGGCCACCACGTTGTTGGTGCAGCCCGCCTGGTGCTGGATCGTGTACACGTTGGCGATCACGCTGTTGTTCAGTCGCTGGTTGTCGGCATGGGCAGGCGCTGCGCTGAATGTCGGCGCGGCCAGAGCCGTGACGACGGCTAGACCGGTTCGAACTGCGAAATGAGCCATCGGTTTTCGACCTTGTCGAGGGTGACGCGGACGCTCGAGGTGGATTTGGTCGGGGGTCCGGTGCCGATCGTCGTGGTCTGGTCGACCAACACGAGAACCACCGCGTGCCGGTCCGACGCCGACACCGCTGCCGCGGCCGGAACTGACGCGACCGCCGAGATGAGCTGTTGTTTGGCCCCCGGGATGACGACGTCGTCGATCAGTTGCGTGTATTGGTCACGAAACTCGCCGGTGAGCCGGTCCGCCGCGGCCGGTAATTCGGCGTCCACGGTGTCTGGCCGATAGGACAGGATCGCGACGGTGCTGTCGCCGGCGGCGCGGACGGACTCCACGGCCGCGGTCTGCACCGCCCGTGCCGAGCTGTCCTGCCATTTCAGGAAGCCCGCCGCCATCGCCAGAATCAACGCCAACACCGGCAGCACACCGAAAGCCAGAACCCGCGTCCAACGCGGCGCGGCGGGTTCGGACTGCTCCTCGACGAGGTCGGCGGGCTCGTTGAACTCGGTCTCGTCGACATCCGGTTCCTCGATCTCCAGTTCAGTGCTCATGGCACGAACTCCACGTTCGACACCTTGACGTCGTCACCGACCTGCTCCACGCTGATTCGCATCCGCCATCGGCGCGGCTCTTGTTCGGGCGCAGCACTGTTCGTGGTCTTCACCGACACCGCGACCAGTACCCGTGCCTCGCCGTCGGCCTCGGATTCCAGACCGGCTTCGGCGACCGTCCCCCGCGAAGTCGACTGGGTCCGTTTGACGACCTCGACGAACGGCGCCGAACGCTTCTCGAAGTCGTCGCGGAAAGTACCGGTCGCCGAATTCAGGATTCTCTGGACGTCTGCGTCGGCTTCGTTGTGATCGATCGAGGTCAGGTTCACCGCGGCTTGACGGGCCACCTGCACGAACAGGTCGCTCTGCTCGTGAGCCGCATGAGACCGCTGATCGCGGTAGCCCAGCCATCCGATGACGGCCGCCAGGGCGGCCACCACGACGAGCCCGATGGCGATCGGGATGCGGAGTCCTATCCTCTCGGCGGTATCAGCATGCTCTGCCATGTCTTGCCTTTCGTGCTGTCGGCGAGGTCGGAATCGGTGTAGGCCTTGCCGTCCGGTGCCAGATAGGTTCCGCTGGCCGGGTCGTAGGGGACGAACGCCACCGGCGGTGCGGTGCCGGTGCCCTGTGGAGGCGGCAGCCGAGGATCGGTGCCCGGTGCGTACTGCGGCACGCCCTGGCCGGAGAGCGTCGCATTGGGGTCGCCCTTCCAGTTGAGGCCGTCGTTGAGCGGGACGTATTCCTCGTCGCTCTCGCAGAGTTCGACGGTCGGTGCCCGTTTCCACGGTTTGGTCTCACACGGGATGTTGCGCACACCACGGACATTGAGGGCCGAGTCCTGCGGCACCCGGCAGTACAGCTCACCCGCGGGCCGTTCGGGGTAGTCCTGGTCCGACGGCGACCGCTGTTGCCGGACCGGAAGGAAGCCCGTGTTGCACGGCGGCGGCAGGTTGAGGTTCAGGTTGAAGTCGAGGTAGATGCCGCGGTAGGCCTGTTTGGTGTCGGCGTTGGCCAGGGTGATCGCCGACATCACCGCCGTCCCCTGCGGATACAGGACCAGCAGCTGCTCCAGGTCGTTGCGATAGGTGACGGCGATGTCGCCCAGGCTCACCATGTTGGCCAGCAGGACCGGCAGGGTGGGGGCCACCCGGTCGAACAGTGCCTTGCCCTCCGCCAGCGCCGGTGCCCCCGCGGCCAGTAAATCCGCGAATTGGGTGTCTCGATTCTTGAGCTGGCCGGTGATCGAGGCCAGCCGCAGCGCCCACGTTTCGATCGAATCAGCGGTCTGGACTTGGGAATTGAGCACCGCCGGGGACTGGTCGATCAACTGGGTCAGCGGATCGACCGTCTTACCGCCTTCGATGGCCAGTGCGGTCGATCCGTCGACGATGCGGGACAGCTCGGGTCCCAGCCCACCGACGGCCTTGGCCGACTCGTCGACCACCGTGCGCAGATTGTCCGGCGGAATGGCTTGCAGGGCTTTGTTGGTCGCATCGAGCAGGTTTCCGATGTCGGCGGGGATGCGCACCTTGTCCACGGTGATGACGTCGCCGTTGCCCAAGGTGCCGGTCGCACGGCTGTCGGGGGTGAGTTCGAGGAACTGCTCCCCGACCGCCGACCGGCTGTGCACGGCGGCCGAAACCGGCGACGGCACCGCGATGTCCGAGTCCAGGGCCAGCACGGCGTCGACTCCGTCACGGGTGACGTCGATCGAGGCGACCCTGCCGATCTCGGTGCCGCGGTAGGTGACGACCGAGGTCGGGTACAGCCCGCCCGCCGCGGGCAGGTGGACGGTCACCGTGTACCGGCCGAATCCGAGCAGTGCCGGGACCTTGACGAACCCGAATGCCATGACACCCACGGAGACGACGGTGATCGTCGCGAGGATCGCCAGCTGGATCCACACCGGACGGGACAGTCGGATCATGTCAGTACGCTCCCCACCGGTAGGGAGCGATCAGCGGATTGCCTGCCGTATACGGGCTGGGCATCTGACCGATGGTGCGTCCCCACTGCATTTCGAGTTCGGTGAGGTTGCCTTCCCAGCGGGTTCCGGTGAACAGGCTGCTGTCGATCCGGCTCAAGGTGAGGTCGACGACCAGGGTGATGTTGGCGAAGTCACCGCGGAACCAGTTGGCCAGTGTGCTCTTGACCCATGGATAGGTCGACAGAAAGTCGAGGCCGCGGGTGAGGGCGGGCCCGGCGTTGGCCAGCTCCCGGAGCACCGGTGCGATGTTTCGCAGGTTGTTGACGAGCGATTCCTTGGTCTGGGTGACCGTCGACGTGGCGATCGCGCTGAACTTGCCGAGTGCGTCCACGGCGTCGGCGATCTTGGTGCGCTGCTCGGTCAGCACCGCGAGCGCCTTCGGGATCGTGGTGAGCGCGGTGTCCACCGTGTTGTCGCGGGCCGCCACCTGACCGGCCAGTGAATTGAGCCGCTCTGTGGCGGTGATGATGTCGTCGGTCTGGGCATTGAGGCCGGCGATGAAAGTGTCCAATTGGCCCAGGAGACTGCGCATCTCGTTCTCCCGGCCGGCCAGCGCCTTGGCGAAGGTCTGGTTGATCTCCTGCAGCTGGGCCAGCCCGCCGCCGTTGAGCAGCACCGACACCGATGCGAGGGTCTGTTCGGTGGTCGGATACGTGGCGGCCGCCGACAGCGGGATCACCGAGCCGTCAACGAGTTCGCCACGCGGCGCCTCGCCCAGCGGCGGCGCGAGCTCGATGTGCATCGACCCCAGCAGGCTGGTCTGGCCGAGTTTGGCGGTGCTGTTGGCCGGTAGGTGGACGCCGCCGTCGATGCGCATGGTCACCAGGGCGTGCCAGTCTTGGACTTCGATCTTGGTGACGTTGCCGACGTTGACGTCTCCGACGCGTACGCGGGTGTTCTGCTGGATGACCACCACGTCGGGCAGCTGTGCCTGAATCGTGTACGAACCGTCTCCGGTGCCCTGCGTTCCGGGCAGGCTCAGTGAATTCAGCCCGCGCCATTCGCATCCCGGGATCGCCGATACGCACACGATGACGAGTGCGGCGACCGCTGCCCGCCTCACGGGGTGCCTCCGGGGAGCATCAACCCAGGCAACCCGAGCGCGGGGTCGGTCTGGATCGGCGCGACCGGTGCGGGCGCCGGCGGCAGGTACGGGTTGAGCCGGTCCTCGCTGTAGGTGATCTCGTTGGGCCGCGCTGATGCCCCGACGAACGGGTTGATCCCGAGCGGCGGGAAGTTGTATTGGCGGTTCTTGATGATCGGCGCCAGGTACTGCACGCACAATTTCGCCGATTGCTCGAAGTTCTCGCGGGAGGCGGCTTGTATTGCGCTGCAGATGAACTGGACAGTGTTGGCGAAGTTGACCGGCGCCAGGATCCCCGTCACCGCGCTCTGCGCGGGCTGGTAGATATTCATGAAGTTCTGGAACACCGTCGGCGCGATGTGCAGGACCTGCTTGATGTCGGCCCGGCTGTCGTTCAGCGCGGTCGTGATCGCGTTGAGGTGATCGAACGTGACACCGAGTCCCTCGCGGTTCTCGGCGACGAAGCCGCGCAGATCATCGACCGCGGTGTCGAGACCCGTGGTTGCGGCGGCGATCTCATCGGGGGTGTTGCTGAGCACAGTGCTGATGTCGGCCAGGTTGGTGTTGAACGAGGCCAGCAGATCACTACTGGAGGACAGCGCCGACACCAGCAGTTGCAGATTGCGGACGGTGCTGAAGATGTCGGTGCTGTGGTCGCCCAGCGCCGAAACCGCCTGGGACAGTTTGATCACCGTATCCCGGGCAGTATCGCCCTGGCCGCGCAGATTGTCCGCCGCGCTGTCGACGAACTCGCCGACAGCGCTGGGCCCGCCGGGAGTGGTCGGCTCCAGCGAGTCGGTGAGCTTCTCCAGCTGCTGGCGCAGATCGTCCCATTCGACGGGAACCGCGGTGCGTTCTCGTGGAATCGTCGCCCCGTCAGCCAGTTTCGGACCGCCCTCGTAGGCGGGGACAAGCTGCAGCGCGCGGGCGCTGACCAGTGACGGGGACAGGATCGCTGCCTGAACCTCGGCGGGCACCGGGTACTGCTTGTCGACCGTGAAGGTGACCTTCGCTGAGTCGAGCTGCGGTTCGATGCTCTCGACAGTTCCCACCGCCACGCCGAGAATGCGTACCTCATCCCCGGTGTAGAGCCCGTTGGTGTTGGCGAAGTAGGCGGTGAACGTATTGTCCCGGACCCGATCCCACCACGGAGTGGCCACCACGGTGATCGCGACGACCAGGATGACGCTCAACGCAAAGGCGATACTTATCCGCAGTACCCGTGTCGACATGATCACCGTCCACCTTCAGCCGGGACCGGCGGCCCGAAACTCGGCGGCGGCAATTCCCCGGGTGCCGGGGCCAGTGCCGGCGGCCCGGGTGGCGGGCCGCCCGGCGGCGGAGCGGGCAGTGGTTCCCGGTACGGGTAACGCGGATCGCCGGGCTTGCCGGTGATCGCGTCGGGCAGGTTCAGGTTCGGCTCCCCGCCCTGTCCGGTGCGCGGGAACGGCGTCGGCAGCGGCGGGGTGGCCGGCTGCCCGGTACCAGGGTCGACCAGCTGTGACGGCAACAGCACATTGGGGTCAAGGCCCAGATCGGAGAACGCGGCATCGACGAAGGGTTGGGCGAATTGGCCGGGCAGCAGGTTGACCAGGGAGGCCTTGAAGAATGGCCCGGCCCCGAGCACTTCGCCGAACGACATCGCGTAGCGGCGCAGGAGATAGAGCGTGCGTTGCAGCTCGCCCTTGCGGTTGTCCAGGATCTCCAGCACGCCGTTGAGCTTGTCGACGGCAGGCTTGAGTTGAGTGCGGTTGTCGGCGACCAGGCCCGAAATCTGGTGTGACACCGCGGTGAGGTTGTTCATCAACGCGTCGACCGAGTCCCGTTGGGACAGTAGTTCGGCCAGCAGTGCGTTGGTAGTCACCACCAGGTTGGCGATCTGGTCGCTGCGCTTGGCGAGCACACCGGTGACCTTGTTGGCGTTGGCCAACAGGTGGCGCAGTTGCGCATCCCGGGTGTTGAGGGTGTCCGAGAACCGGGCCACGCCCTCCAACGCGAGTTTGAGATCGGGCGGGGTGTCGCGGAACGTCTCGGCCAGCGTGGTGAGTGCCGTGGACAGTTGCGTGGTATCCAGCCCGCTGATCGTGGTGGTCAGATCGCCCAGCGCCGAGGGCAGATCGTAGGGCGACGTGGTCCGTTCGAGTGGAATGGGTGCGGTCAGCGTGCCGTCGCCGCGGGAGGTCAGCTCGAGCACCTTGGTGCCGAGCACGGTCTCGGTCTTGATCGCCGCCTCCGTGCGCTCCCCCAGCTCGACGCCGTCGCGGACGGTGAAATCCACCAGAACCCGGGCGCCCTGCAGCCGGATCTCGGAGACCCGGCCCACGCTCAGTCCCGAAACCCGCACATCGCTGCCGGTTTTGATCCCGCCGGCCTCGGCGAAGAAGGCGGAGTAATCGGACGTGCCCTTGATGAACGGGATCTTGTCGTAGGAGAACGCCGCCCCCACTGCCGCGGCGAGCAGAAGGATGGCCACCGCACCGACGACCGGCCGGTTGCGATCGGCCAGCGGCTTGATCGTGGGCCGCTCGAACGTGAACCGCTTGAGGATGAGTCGCGTCATTTCGGCGTGCACCGTCCCGAATCCTGGCCGGCGAGTTTGACGTACACCGGCTGGCCGCCTTTTCCGTTGAGTTTGAGAATCGCGTCGCACAGGTAGAAGCCGAAGTAGTCGCCATAGAGGCCGTTCCGAGCCAGCACCTGGTAGGCATCGGGCAGGGTTCTCACCAGCTCGTCGACATAGTCCCGATCAGCCATGACCTGGCCCGCGAACCGATCCGTCTGGGCCACCGCCTCTTTGACCGGTTCGCGCGCGGTCGTCAGCAGGTCGGCCACCGAGCCGGCCGCAGCGTTGATGTAGGCGGTGCCGGTGGCGATGTCAGACTTGCGTTCGGCCAGCCCCGCGACCAACTCCGACAACTTGTCCAGTCCGTCGGCGAACTGCTGGTCGCGTTCGGCGAACGTGCCCAGCACGGTGTTGAGGTTGGTGATCACCTGACCGATCAGCTGATCGCGGCCGGCGAGTGTGGTCGTCAGCGCGGAAGTCTGGGCCAGTACCGAGGAGATCGTGCCGCCCTGCCCCTGGAACACCTTCAGCAGTTCCCCGGACAGCGCGTTGACCTGGTCGGGATCCAATGCATGGAACAGCGGCCGGAATCCGCCGATCAGCGCGTCCACGTCCAGCGCGGGTGCCGTCCGATCCAGCGGGATCGTTTGGCCCGGTTGCAGTTTCCGCACCGACCCCGGGCCCTCTTCCAGGGCCAGGTAACGATCGCCGATCAGGTTCTCGTAACGCACTGCGGCGCGGGTGCCTTCGGTGAGCGTCAATCCCTTGTCGATGGCGAACTCGACGGTGACCGTCCCGTCCTTGTGCAGGGTGAGGTCCTTGACCTTGCCGACCTCGACACCGGCCACGCGCACGAAGTTGCCGCCCTTGAGGCCCGAGACATTGGTGAACACCGCGCTGTAGGACGCCCGTGAGTCGAACCGGAACTGCCCGAACACCGTCACCAGAATGAAGGTGAACACCAGGCTCAGAGCGGTGAACAGCACCACCCGCGTCGCGACGCGGGCTGTTGCGCGTCTCATGGCTGTCCTTCCTGTGGCTGCGGCGGACCCGGCGGAGGCCCCGGTGGCGGCGGGTAGAGGGGCGCGCCGTCGGGCCCGTATTCCGGTGCGCCGTAGGCAGGTGCACCCGGGTAGGGCGGCAACGGCCCCGGCGCAGGAGCGCCCGGGTAGCGGATGCTCGGCGGTTCCGGCACCGCGCGGGTGACCGGGAAATAGTTGGCCCACCCGGGGAACCCGATGCCGGGGTTCGGCCGCACATCCAGGCCGGTCCCGAATCCGGTGTCGGTCACCAGGTACTTCACCGGGAAGTTCTTGCTGACGTCCGGCAGCGAGCCGCAACTCGGCCTACCACCCGGTCCGCCCTTGGCGTTGACGATCGGCAGGTTGTCCGGAAAGCGGTAGGGGTCGTCGCCGGCCAGCAGGGCCGCGTCCATGATCACCGATTTCCCGTTGCCGCCCAGCGCATCCCGGCCGCCGTGCTCGAGAAACCAGACCGCACCCTGGAACAGGCAGGTGTAGGTCGGCGAGTACTTCATGAACAGTGCGGTGGTCGGATCGAGCTGGTTCAGCGCACGCACCAGGTTGGGTTGGTTGGCGCCGAGGGTGTCGATGCCCGACCGGGAGAAACCGACCGCCGACAGCAGGAGTTCGTCGAGCGCACCGGCGTGGCCGCTGATCGTGTTCGACGTCGTCGAGAAAGAGTCGAGGATCGACAGGATGTCCTGCGCGGCAGCGGAGTATGCCTGGGTGGTCTTCCCGAACAGCTGCCAGTCCTGACGGATGGTGTCCATCCTGGGATTCACAGCGAGCAGCACGTTGTTGGCGTCGGTGATCGCCTGACCGATGGTTTCTCCCTTGCCCCGCAACGATTCGCCGACGGCGGACAGCACCGCGTTGAGTTTGGCCGGGTCGATCGCGGTGACCACCGACTGCAGATTCTCGAAGACGGTGTTGACCTCGACCGTGACGTTGCGCGAACGCAACACCGCGCCAGGCCGCAACGGCTCCGGGCTGGCGCCGGTGTCCGGGACAATGAGGTCGACATATTTGGCACCGAAGGCGGTGCTGGACTTGATCTCCGCCTCGACGTTCGCCGGGAGATAGCCGAAGTCGTCCGGATCGATCTTGAGTCTGAGCCTCGCCCCCGCGTCCCGGGAGACCCCGGATTCGGCTGCGATGGACGAAACTTCGCCGATCTGGACACCCCGCAGCTTGACCTTCGCGCCGTCCTCCATCACCAGCCCGGCCCGATCGGAGACCAGGGTGAGCGGCACGGTGCGGCGCAGCGTGCCGGTGAACAGCAGGGCGGTCAGGGCGGTCACGGCGACGATCACCAGGACCAGCACCGGTGCCCACCAGATCGGGTCGATCTTCTCTCGTCGGGGTGAATTCGACATCGCCGCTACCCCGAGAGGTGGAAGTTTCCGGACTGCCCGTACACGGACAGCGTGATGGTCAACAGGATGAACACCCCGGCGGTGATCGAGGTGCGGACCGCACGGCCGACCGCCTCGCCGACGCCGGCAGGCCCGCCGGTGGCGGTGTAGCCGTAGTAGGTGTGGATGGCCATCACCGCGGCCGCCATCGCCAGCGCCTCGGTGAACGACCACGCCAGGTCGGCGGGATGCAGGAACGTGGTGAAGTAGTGGTCGTAGACACCGCGGGACTGGCCGTAGATGATCGTGGTGCCGAATCTGGTGGCCAGAAACGACATCAGCACCGCGACCGTATAGATCGGCACCACCGCCATCACTCCCGCGACGATGCGGGTGGACGCCAGGTAGGTGATCGCCCGGATACCCATCACTTCCAGCGCGTCGATCTCCTCGTTGATCCGCATGGCGCCGAGTTGGGCGGTGGCACCGGCGCCGATCGTGGCGGCCAGCGCCACACCCGCGGTCGCCGGGGCGATGAAACGGACGTTGAGGAAGGCACCCAAAAATCCCGTGAGCGCTTCGATTCCGACGTTGGACAGCGTGTTGTAGCCCTGGACGGCGATCAGCGCACCGGTGGTCAGGGTCAGGAACCCGACGATCACCACGGTGCCGCCGATCACCGCCAGCGCCCCGGTTCCCATGCCCATCGTCGCGATCAGGCGAAGGACCTCACCGGGATAGCGTCGCAGCGCGTCACCGGTGGACAACAGCGCATGCCCGTAGAAGGCGGTCTGCTCCCCCACCCGGCGCGTGCCGTCGACGGCGCGGTTCACGATGTCTGCTCGGCGCTCCTCGGAAGTGGTTGTCACGGCGCCACCTTCACGCCGAACGCGGTGGCCAGGATGTTGATGAAGAACAGCGCCATGAAGGCGAACACCACGGTCTCGTTGACCGCGTTGCCGACCGCCGTCGGACCGCCACCCACCGACAAGCCCTTGTAGCAGGCGATCAAACCGGCCGACAGTCCGAACAACAGCGCCTTGACCAGGGACACCACGACCTGCGGCAGTCCGGTCAGCAGGGTGAGTCCGGCGACGAAGGCTCCGGGCGTGACGTGCTGGACGTACACCACGAACACGTAGCTGCCGGTGAGCCCGACCACGGCGACCACCGAATACAACATCAGCGCAACGAAAGTCGCGGCGATCACGCGTGGCACCACCAGCGCCTGGACCGGGTTGACGCCGATGACCTTCATCGCGTCGATCTCCTCGCGGATCGTCCGCGCACCCAGGTCGGCACACATCGCGGTGGCTGCCGCACCGGATACCACGATTGCCGTCACCACCGGACCGACCTGAGTGACCGAGGCAAGAGCCGCACCGGCACCGGACAGGTCCCCGGCACCGACCTCGAGCAGAACGATGTTGAGGGTGAACACGATCAGCACCGTGTACGGGATGGACAGAACCACGGTGGGCACGATCGACACCCGCGCCACGAACCAGATCTGGTCGAGCAGTTCACGCCAGGCGAACGGCGGTCGCACCATGGCCGCGAAGGTCTCGCCCGCGAGGACGACGAAATCACCGACGGCGAAAGCAGGCCTGGTCCAGGCGATCCCTGTCACGACCGGCCGCCCGGGATGGGAGGCACGGGCCTACCCCGATCGCCGTGGGACGTCGACGTGTGGCGACGGCAGCGGCGTCGTCGCCGCGCTGCACGAGCACTGTTGTGCGGATCCCACATTGATTCCTAACGTCGCCTAGCTTGGGCGGGAGGTTAGGAGTGGGCTGATTAGCTGTCAACGCAGGTCAGCGGGAAACGTAGCCGTCAATTACCGATATGTGCTGGCTGAAACGTTTGCGCTGATTCGGCTCAGCCCGATCAAATCAGAACGATCGGAGTCATTGCGGAACGACGGCTTCAGGCGCATCATCCGTGCGCCACGCCGCAAGCGTGAAGCCGCTACACCGCGACGGTGGGCCTGGCGAGCTCCGCTCGCGCGCGCCTCTCCACGAGCAGCGGCACGAACTCACGAATGGGGCTGGACTGGAAATGCTCCTGGGCGTTGCGCACGCAGCGCTCGATTTGCTCGGCGGGTGACTCCGGATAAGCGGCCCCGAGGCGGATCAGAACTTCGGCGATCATGATTTCTTCGCTGATTCTGACCATGGCTTCAGAATCCGCTGCACCTACCCGGTAGTCAAGCCATCGCACGATGAGCGGAATGAAGACACAGATGGCACGATCCGTTACGTGAATCACTCCGCGGACACCGCACAGGCTCAGTCGCTGCTGGGTGAGTTGTGGCGGCATGTGGAAGACGTATCGGTGCGTCTGGAGAAGGCCGAGCGGCGCATGCGCCGATCATCAGCATGTGATCGCCGCGAGGTCAGCAAGCTGCGGGCCGATCTGTACCAGACGCATCATCTGATCGACGCCCTTCACCGCCGGTTCCCGGAAACCTGCCCACACCGCCTGCCGACCGGAATCTAGCCAACTCCGGCCGCCCCGCAGAAAGACACGAGGTTGCCGGAGGCGGTTCCGGTCCCGCCGGACTTTCGAGCGCAGTAAATTGCTGCCGTGGGGAAAAGACGGTTGGTCGGCACCAGGGGCCGGTTGCTGGCGCTCGCGGCCTCGGTCACGGTTGCCGCCGGCATGGTCTACGTGCAGAACACCGAGCCGAAACTTTCCGCCGACCTCCCCGAATCCGCGGCGCCCACCAGCCAGCAACCGCCGACACCGATACCCGCTCAAGCCGAGCTGGTCGCGGCGAGCGCGCCCGTCGTGGCCCGCGACTTCCAGTTCTCCCTACCGAAGGGCCCGGCGCCAGAGGGCGGCTTGCAGGTCAAGACCATCTGGGTGGCCCGCGCCATCGCGGTGATGTTCCCCGAGATCACCACCATCGGCGGATACCGGCAGGACGCGCTGAAATGGCATCCGAACGGTCTGGCGATCGACGTGATGATCCCGAACTACCACTCCAAAGAAGGCATCGAACTCGGTAACCAGATCGCCGGTTTCGCTCTGGCCAACGCCAAGCGCTGGGGTGTGCTGCACGTGATCTGGCGGCAGGGCCTCTATCCGGGGATCGGCGCGCCACATTGGACCGCTGATTACGGGAACGAGACGCTCAACCACTTCGACCACGTCCACATCGCCACCGATGGCGGCGGCTACCCCACGGGCCACGAAACGTATTTCCTCGGCTCGATGTCGAAGTAGGTCGCAGCTCCTACGCCGCGCTACTGACCTGCACTGCGGATTCTCCGACGGTGGCTCGGCTGTCGCCGATGATGGTGCGCAGCAAGGCTTGCTGCTCACGTCGCCCGCGGCCGACGGCACGTTCCATCCCGCCTGGAGATGTGATTGCCACCGCACTGCGGATCAGGTTGACCGGCATCTTGACGAGCGGGTACCACGGCGGCATGTAGGCCGGCAGGCCCAGGACGCGCATCGCGCTCGGTCCGAGGAACGCGCTGGTGATCGACAGATGTTGCGCCCACGCCAGGCGGCGACGCAGACCCCGGATGCCGCGATAGTGCCAGGTCAGCGGGTCCGCGGCCATCGGTACCGACAGCTGCTGCGTCGTCTCGTCGGGAACCGCGAGCGCGGTGGACGTGTGGTAGAGCACGCGGACGCTGTCCCGGAAGCTCCGAGGCAACCATTCGTCTTCGACGCCGATCAGCCAGCCGACATAGCGGGTCAGATGTGCGATGGCGTCGAGTTCGCCTGGCGCAGGAAGGATTCCCATCGCGAGCGAGGCGATCGGAGGCGCGACGAGTGCGCCGACCAGGGTCGCAGCCATATCGGTCTGATTGACGGGGAGGCCCCATTGATCGGCCCGCCAGTCCGGCATCTCCGCAACATGCCGACGCACGAAGGCATGGATCAGCCGGACATGCAGGGTGGACCGGTACCCGACGCCCAAAGGGTCGAGACCGCCGTCAGCGATCACGTCCATTGCCCACTGCATGGTCTCGGCGAAGCGCCTGTTGGAGCCCTTCTCCAGGGCCCCCGTGCGCAGCAGCGTCTTGTTGAATCCCGAGAACTGATAACCGCCGAGCAGGGACACGTCGCGTGCGATCGACATGCCGTCGGACCCACCCCGCTGCAGCGCACGCTGCGCCTTGCGCAGCTTGTCTCGGTCCACCCACGCCGGAGTCGTCTCCACTCCGATGAAGAACTCGCGCAACGGTTCCGGGGCGTCCGGCACGTTGTCGATGCCTTCGGCCACCGCCTTTTCGAACAGCGGACGCATCTGTGTCATCCCCGCTGAGGACATCCACTCGACCAGCCGGTCCATCGGCTCGTCCCCGACGGTCAGCCGCTCGCCGAGCCGGCGCCACTGCAGCGCATCGGGTTTGCGAACACCCAGCAGCATGGCGAACGTATGCATGGCACCGGGAACGGCGACTGGCCGCTCGGGATGGCGAGCCGGGATGTTCAACGGTGACCTCCTGGACGGAACGGGCCAATGATTGACTACATCTGTAGTCAAAATGTAGGCGCCGGGTATGGTGCTGTCAATGAAGCGCGTGCAAGTGGTGCGCGGCTACGGCGGCGTCAGTGCGGCCGACCGCCGAACGGAACGACGGAGCAAGCTACTCGCCGCCGGACGACAGATCTGGGGCGAATCCGGGATCACCGAGGTGACCGTGCGCGCCGTCTGCACTGCCGCCGGGCTGACGTCGCGCTACTTCTACGAGCAGTTCGAGAGTCGCGACGCGTTGCTGTTCGCCATTTCCGATGATGTACGGGACCAGCTGCTCACCGCACTGGTGAACGCCGGCGTCGGCCACCCTGGCTCCCTGACCGACAAACTGCGGTCTGCGCTCACGGCGTTTCTCGACATCATCGCGGCCGACCCGCACATCCACCGCATCGCCACCGGCGACGTGAGCAGTGTTCCCGGACTGGCGGAACACCGCACCCACATCCTGGACATGATCACCGGCCTGATCGTCCAGCACGCGCCGGACGTTCTACCTTCCGCGACACCGAGCCCCGCCGACTTGCGCCGTGGCGCACAGTTCATGGTCGGTGGGGTGAACCAGATCATCGAAGCCTGGCTGGCGGATCCGACCGAGAGCCCCGAAGAACTCGCCGCGGAGTGCGCCGACCTCTGCGTCGCCGTGGTGCGCGGCGTCACGCGATCAAGCGACTAGCCCCGGCGCCGGGTACGGTCTCACATCCAACTCGTCGGCCTGATCGAATTCGCCACGTCGACAAGGCGGTAGCGATGGCGTCGCCGTGGCGAGTGCCGCGCGAGCTCCCGCAGCACCTCCTCGATGCCGATGCGCAAACCCTTTTGGTCGAAGGGACTGTCGAGAATCGGGGCGCCCGTGGATGTCTCAGCTCCGGACCGAAGCCAGTCGAGTGCGACACCGAGGACGAACGCCCGAATCTGTAGCACGCGCGGCTCGGTCTGGGGCAGGGCACCGACGCGTCGTGCGGCGTCGCGCAGGTCGGTTTCGGTGATCTCCGTGGTGGTCCGGCCGTCGAGGAGCATCACCGCCGCTGTCAGCTGGGCCTCCCCGTAGTGGCGCGAGGTCACCGGCACCTGATCGAGCACCTCGATCGCAGCGGACCGATCGGACTGACCGGCGAGAAGCCTGGCCAAGCCGAACGCCGCGCTGACCATCGCATGGTCGGTACGCCACAACGTGCGATAGGACCGTTCCGCCAAGCGCCGCAAGCGTTCCGCATCGGGTGCGTCCTCCGCGGAGAGCAGCAGGTCCGCCGTCGCAGCCGCCGCGAGCTTGGGGGCGGCCTCGCCGGGAAGCATGGCGATGACCCGCTCGAAACATGCCAGCGCCGCCCCGAGATCACCGGACGACAGGCCGGCGATCCCGTCTTCCCAGTCCTCTCGCCAGTCGTCGTCCGGTTCCTCAACCGGTACCGGTTCCGGCAGCGCACGGGCCACGTCGCGGGGGTCCAGCGCGACGGTGCGCCGACGGCCGTCGACGAACACGTCGCTGCCCTGCAGCGCCAGGTCCGCGCCGAAAGTAAACCGTGGCGCGCTGAAGAGCATCGATACCCGTGGGCACGGCGTGCCGGTCTGCTCGGCGAGGATCTCGTGCAACACGCCGCGGCACTGGTCGGCCATTTCGTCGACCGACGAGAATCGTTGCGCCGTCGTGGGGTTGGTCGCGCGGACCAGCAGCCGATAGAAGGATTCGTACCGTTCGAACAGCGGCACCTCATCGCGGGCGGGCAACGTCTCGGCATAGCGATCGTTGGGCAGGTCGACGGTCAGCTTGGCCAGCGTGCGGCCCACCGTGTAAACGTCGGTGGCGACCGACGGGCCGGTCCGGACGATCTCGGGGGCCTGAAACCCCTTGGTGCCGTAGATGTATCCGAAGTCCCCGACACCCGAGACCGCGCCCATGTCGATCAACTCGATGTTGTCCTCGGTGAGCATGATGTTGTCGGGCTTGAGGTCGTTGTAGATCAGGCCGAGTGAGTGCAGGTAGGAAAGCGACGGCATGACGTCGAGCAGGTAGCCCAGGGCCTGCTCCACCGGCATCATCTGTTCGGCCGCGCCTGACGCCTGCTGCTTCTCGGCGATGGCCGCCAATGTGGTCCCGCCGATGTACTCCATCACGATGTATCCCACTGGGCGCCCGTCGAACCCGGGGTGTTCGACGAAGTTGTAGATCTTGACGATGCCCGGGTGGTTCACCATCGCGAGGAACTGGCGTTCGGCGACGGCGATCGCCTGCGCCTGCTGCCCACCGGGTTGGAGGAGGCCTTTGAGGACCACCCATCGGTCGCTGACGTTGCGGTCGATCGCGAGGTAGATCCAGCCGACACCGCCGTGGGCGATACAGCCCTGGATCTCGTACTGGCCCGCGACCAGCTCACCGGTCTCCAGTTGCGGCGAGAACGAGAACACTGCTCCACAGTCCGGGCACACCCCTTCGCTCGGCCCGGGCGCACCGCCACTGCCCCGTCCCACCGGTCGGCCGCAGCCGCCGCACTCCCGCTTGGACTCGGCGACAACGGGATTGGTCAGGATCGCACTGGCCGGCTCGATGTCCTGCCGAATCGGGATCTCGACCAGACCGTCCCCGATCCGCCGGCGCCCGGTACGCAGCCGCGGGCGCGTCGGTGTGCTGTCGACCCTGGCCGGTGCCGACTCGGTCACGAGCACCGCTCGCGTCCCTTCTTGCTCCGCCATGTCAGTCCCGGTACCTCGGCGACGGCGGAGCAGGCGGCGGACCGAGCACCGTGAGCCATTTCCGGTACAGCGACAACCAGGTCCCGTCCCGTCGCATCCGTTCAAGACTCGCGTTGACAGCCCGCACCAGATCCTCGCGGGACTTGCTCATGCCGATGCCGTATGGCTCGTCCTCGAGGCTGGGACCGACGAGGTGCAGGTATGGATCCTGCACGGCCATTCCGGCCAGTATCGAGTCGTCGGTGCTGGCCGCATCCGCCTGCCCCTGCTGCAGCGCCACCAGGCAATCGTCCCAATTCTGAACGGCCAGCAGGATCGCCGCCGGCGCGACCCGGGCGACCGTGGCCAGCGATGTCGTATCCACCTGCGAGCACACCCGTTTCCCCGCGAGATCCGCCGGGCCCCGGATCGGGGAGTCCGTGGGAACCAGGAGCCGTTGGTGGGCATCGAAATACACCGTGGAGAAGGCGATCTGTTGCGCCCGCGCGCAGGTGATCGTCATCGCCTTCACGACGATGTCGACGGTGCCATCCTGCAATGCGGTGATGCGCTCGGGTGAGGTCAGCAGGCGGAACTCCACCTTGCCGGGATCGCCGAGCAGATCCCGGGCCACCTCGCGGGCGATGTCGACGTCGAATCCGGTCAATTCGCCCGACACCGGATCACGGAAACTCATCAGATTGGTGCTCTGGTCGATACCCACCACCAACCGGCCACGCTGCCGGATTGCCTGCACCGCCGGGCCGGAAAGGTCGGATGGACGCAAACTGGCTGTGGCATCACAACTCTCGACCGGAACGCCATGAACCTCCGATGTCACCGCGGCACCGCTCGGCGTCGGCACCGTGGTGAGCGAAGCCGGCACCTGAGCCAGCGGTTGCGTCGTCGAACAACCCACCACCGTCACGGCCAGGGCGAGAAGTCCGGCGGCGGCCCGCATCAGTGGTACTCGCTCAGCCTCGGCGCGACACCCGCGGCAACGGCGAGCGCGGCCAGCACACTGATGGCCGCCGCACCGGCGGGTAGTGCGTTCAACGCCGTGTACGCACGGGTGATCCCGTCGCTCTGCCGATCACGCAGTCGTGCGATGTCGTCCCCCAACCTCTGATCCAACCGGGCGAACTGTGCCGTCGACCCGCGCTGCCCGTCGTCTCGCGCGATCGCCACGGCACCGGGATAGTCACCAGCGCCGAGCTTGCCGCGAATCTCGGCATGAGCGGCTCGCCAACCACGCAGCGCGTCCTGCGGCCCGGCGACCGTGTGCGCGTCGAGAATCCGCCCGACCTGCGTGGTCCGCTCCTCGAATCGGATGTCGGAGAACGGGTCAGAGCCACGTTTGAGCAGCCCGAGGATTTCGTCGGCGCGCGCCTGCTGGACCAAGATCCGGGCCGTCACCGCCGATTCCAGCGGTTCGCCGCCCTCTGTGCGTGCCCCGTTGACCGCGTGCAGCACAACCAGTCCGGCCACCGTCAGCCACACCGCGAGAGCCGCCATCAACACCGAGGCCAGCACCAGGCCGGGGTTGAGGCGACGATGACTGCGCCTGGCGAGGTACACCTGCGCGATCACCAACAGCCCGACCACCAGCGCGGCTCCCCCGACCAGCGCGGGCGGCGCGGCCGCCGATCGTCCCGCGGCCGTGACGGCATGGGCCTGCGTCCGGTACAGCCGCTCGGCGTCCGGGAGCATGGAGTCCTGTAGCAGCGTTGACGATTCGCTGAGGTATGCGACGCCGATCGGTCGGCCGTCGCGGTTGGCCGCACGAGCGGTGCCCATCACGCCGGTGTAGACCGCCAGCTGATTGGACAGGTCGGTGAGCAACGTCAGCGAGTGGATGTCGTTGGGCGATACCCCATTTGCCGCGGTAACCAGGCCGGCTGACGCCTCTCCGACGGCCGCGTCGTAGCGATCGCGGACATCGCGTGGTTCGACGCCGCCGGCGAGAAACGCGGTGGCCGCGGTCGTGTTGGCAGATGACAGGGCACTGTAGATGCGTTGCGCCGCATCGGCCAACGGTTCGGTGTGCAATCGAAGCGTCTCGAGCTCACGTTGGCGATCGGCGGCGGTCACCGACGACGTCACTCCCACGGTGAGCACCGCCGCGATGAGGACGACGGCCATCATCGCTATCCGACCGGGGGTGGCTCGCAGGAAGTCGACGACCGGACGGTCCTGTTCGTCGGCATCGACCAGCACGGACTCGTCGAGTGTGAGGGTGTCACGACCCTCCGACTCACCGCTGTGCACTCGACATCACCTCGCCGCAGGGTGGCCCGGTCCAGCGAAACCGGACTCGATCGAACGCCGACGAATTGCACGGTAGCCCCCAGCACCGCGCCCCGTGGGCGTTATTACGCGGCCACGACGCTCTCGGCGGCCATCACCTCGGCGGCAGCGCGCTCCCCTGACCGAACCGCGCCGTCGATCCAGCCGCACATGATGGCCGAACTCTCTGTGCCCGCCCAGTGAATTCGCCCGCACGGGGCCCGCAGTGCGGGCCCGAACTCGGTGAGCACGCCGGGCGGGGCGTGACTGATCATCCCGCCACCCGAATACCGCTCTACCGTCCAGTTCTGCTCGTGATAGCTCGCCGGGGAGGCGGCCTTCGGGCCGAACCGGTCGATCAGCTCACCGATCACCACGGCCTTCCGTTCGGCGGCGTCGAGGAGACCGAGCCGACGTGCCGCCGGCCCCTCGGTGATGACGCACATGACGCCCGGTGTGCCGGTGTCGGTGCAGGCGTCGATGGTCAACGTCGCGGGGCTGCCGGGAGCCGCGGACTGTCCGCACAGACCGTCTTCTCGCCAGAACGCCGTGTCGTAGACGATCGATATCTTGAAGACGGCGCCGCTGGGCATCCGTTGATGGAGAAACATGCGATCCACGGGAAGCATCGGCTCATAGACGATCTGGTGCGCCACGGCCAACGGGACCGCGACGATCGCCTGCCGCGCGCGCACCGTCAGGCCCGGGGCATGGACCGTCACACCGTCGTCGTCCTGTGCGATGAGGTGCACCGGTTGCGAAAGATGCAGTGCGCCATCCAGTTCGGCGGCCATCGGTCCGTAGATGGCACCCATACCGCCGACGACTCGTGCATCCTGGGCGCCGCCCCGATTGGAGATGACGAAGACCGGACCGCCGCCCGATCCCATCTGATGCAGGGCCCACAACAACGACACTTCCGACCCCGCCGACGTGTAGATGCCGGCGAGGGCCATGTCCAGCATCTCGCGCGCCTGCTTCGAGCGCATGTGCCGATTGATCCACTCCCCCAAGCTGATCCGGTCCCACTCCACCGCCTTCTTCGCCTCCCAGGGCGCCTCGAACGGAATGGTTCGGCACATGAGTTCCACCTCGAGCAACCCAGCCCCGAGATTGGCGATGGCCCACGGGCTCATCGCCCAGGGAATGGTTCCGGAATAGCGGTGCTGCTTGCCGTCGAGGACCATCATGGCGTCGCCGTCGACGTACTCCTTGTATTCCTCGACGCCGAACTCGGCCATCAGGGCTTTGATGCGGTCCTGCCCCGGCCCGATCCAGGCCCCGCCGCGATCGATCCATGTTCCGTCGCCGAGCACCTCGGTGAAGGTGCGGCCACCGACCCGGTCCCGGGCCTCGAGCAGGGCCACGGAGCGGCCCGCCTGCTTGAGCCGCAAGGCCGCGGTCAAGCCCGCGAACCCAGCACCGACCACGCAACAGTCGACATCTGCCATGGGGTCACCTTCCCCGTTTCGACGGGCCAGATTCGCTCAAATTACGCCGTCGTCAACCGCCCCGTAGGCAGTGTTGACCGACAGATGTGGTAAAGGCCATAAATTTTGCCCCGGCGGGCACAGGTCACCCCTATCGCACCCGATCAGACCGGCCACGGACGCCCCTGCAACCGCGGGCCGAGGCACGGTGTGCGATGATTTCTGACCTGCTCATTCGACCGGATTCACCGATCGTTCATCTCACGTTCCCCCGGCCGCGGCCGCGTCAAGTCGCGGTTGACGCCTAGCGGCCGTGTTGGTTGCCATCGACAGCATCAGACAACTTCGCGATTCCGGGGATGCTCCACAGCGCCGGTAGGGTCCGGTCCTCGTGGGTAGACACCGATTGAAAAAGGATCGGCGCCGCCGGTCTGCAGCCATGGCTGCGGTCGTCGCGCCTGCCGCCGCACTCATCGCCGTCGGCGCAGACGCCGGGCCGGCCACTCAGGGCGACGCCGAGGTCGTGCCGGCTGCCGCCGTACAGCCCGCGGCTGCTCCAGCCGCACCGGCCGTACCCGCCGAGCGGGCCGTGCGCCGGAACATGAGGTTCCCGCTGCCCGTAGGCCGGGCCTCGGAGAAGGGCCTGCAAGTCGAAACCATCCTGGCCGCTCGCGCGGTCAGTGCGCGGTTCCCCCAAATTCTGGACATCGGCGGGGTCCGCGCCGATTCCATGAAGTGGCACCCGAACGGGTTGGCGATCGACGTGATGATCCCGAACTACGGCACGCCGGAAGGCAAAGCCCTCGGAGACAAGATCGTCGCCTACGTCCTGGACAACGCCGATCGGTTCGGCGTGAACCACGTGATCTTCCGGCAGCAGATCTACTCCCGCGGCAAGGCTCCGCGCATGATGTCGGACCGCGGCGGCATCACCGCCAACCACTACGACCACGTGCACATCGCCACCAACGGTGGCGGATTCCCGACCGGGCACGAAACGTACCTGACGTAGTTCAGGACTCAGCCTGGATTTGCCGAACTTCGGCGCGCCAGCGCCGCCAACTAGAGCCACGGCGCGATGATGCAGATGTGGCTGTTGATGCGAATGTGACAAATGGCGGTTCGGAACCCACGACTGCCGGACCGGAAGCTGACGAGGCGCAGGGTGAACCGCAACCGATGGCCGGCCCGCAGCCCGAGCCGCAGCGGGTGTGGTCGATGCCCAAGCCCGCGGTAACACGCAAGCAAGCCGACGAGGTGGGACGCATCGCCCGTGATGCCTGCGCGGCCGCGATCACGTTCGTCGCCGACATCGCTCGATCAGGCGCCCAGGCCTTGCGGCAGCTGTCCGGCGCGATCGCGGCAGTGCCCCCGGCCATACGCCTGGCGACCGTGGTCGGCGTGACCATGCTCCTGGGCGTCGTCGGCGCCATCGCGCTGCCGAACTCCCTCGGACTGGCCTGCATCGTCGTGGTGGTGCCAGTGTGCTCGTTCGCCCTCGGCGCGCTCGCCCACCGTTGGTACAGCGGACTCGGCGTTCAGTCCGTGCCACACGTGGAACGCCCGGGAGCCACGACACCGGAACTGCAGCGTTCGTTCGAATACGTCGACAAGAAACTCACGGTCGCCCTCAACGCCTTCGGCGCCGAACGTCAGCAACACGCGATGATCGCCCTGTTCCAGGCCAAGACGGCCGTCGAACTCACACTCGGGACAGAGCAGGACGAGACGAGCCATATCGACGCGCTGCTGGCGGTGGACGGCCACGACGCACGGCCGCGCATCAGGGCCGGCTCCGCACCCAAATCCCTGCGGGAAAGCAATTCCCTGGCGGCGTCATGAACAACCGCCTCTCCGGGCAGGTCGCGTTCATCGAGGACGACTACACCCTGGTCATCAATCGTGGCGCCGAGGCAGGTGTCGTTCCGGGCATGGTTTTCGCCGTGCACTCCGACTCGGATCAGGTGATCACCGATCCCGAATCCGGCCGGGAATTGGGCAGACTCACGCGCGAGAAGCTTCGGGTGCGGGTGTTCGATGTCCAGCCGTTGTTCTCCCGCGCCCATACCTTCGCCAGGACCGACGACTTCTACGGCCTGTTCCAGGCGACGGCCGTCGTCACGATCGACGTCGGCGACAGCGTCGAAGAGGTACCCGCCGCACGCGAGACGCGCCGTACCGCATCCGGATAGTCCTGATCGGATTCGGGTGCACGGCCGGCGACCAGCCGGCCGTGCACCCGGCTCCGGAGACTGCGCTCAGTTGCCGGTGGGCAGCGTGATGTTGAACCCGTCTTCGGCGAGTTGCTCTCTCAGGTATTGGAACCTCTGGTACTGCGTGACGGTGATGGGACCCGAATAGCCTTCGCTCTGGAGCTTGCGTGGCGGGTACTTCAGGTAGGTCTGCATCAGTTCCTTGATCGCCTCATTGATGGTCACCAAGGTCCAGGTGTGTTCGGTGTAGTTGTTCATGAAGATGTCGTAGCGCTCCTGCGGGTCCTGCCAGAGATCGAAGATCTGCGGCACGGTCGCGACGTAGGCCTCCGCGCCCTTCCAGCCGAGGTTCGTGTCGACCGCGAGCCCGCCGGTGCTCGCACCGTTGTCACCGCGCAAATTGAAGACCGCCTTGTAGTGGCCGACCCGCGCCGCCCCGGGCGTGAGCTCGTTCTCACTGAAGTAGAACCAGGACTTGCGCTCCGACTTACCCGTGCCCAGCAATACCGGTGACATGTCGTAGCTGTCGAAGATGATGGGCTCGCCCTCGCGGTCCTTGTCCGGCAATTGCACGCCGGCGAGTGCGGCAAAGGTCGCCAGGTAGTCGAGGCCGCCGACGATGTCGGAGTTGCGGGATCCCGCCTTGATTCCGGGACCCCAGGCAATCGACGGAACCCGATTGCCGCCCTCGCGGACGGTGCCCTTGGTGCCGCGGAACGGTGTGTAGCCGGCGTCGGGGTAGACGTCCTGCCAGGCACCGTTGTCGGTCGTCCAGAACACGTACGTGTTGTCGGCGAGGCCGAGAGAGCGGATCTTGTCGACGATGTTGCCGATGCGGGCGTCGTTCTCCACGATCGAATCCGCGTACTTCGACTTCGAGAGCGATTTGCCCTTGAAATCCGGGTGCGGCATGTTCGGCTGGTGCACTTTCATGAAGTTGACGTGCAAGAAGAACGGGTCGTCGGACTTCGCGTGGGCGTCTAGGTATTCGAGCGCATCCTTCTCGACGTATTCGTCGTAGAACGGAATGCCGACGACGCCCTTCTCCGGCGTGTTGACGTACTGGCCGTTGACCTTGAAGTCCTCCTTGGCCTCCTCACCGGCTTTGCCCGACAACGCGCCCTTGGTCACGCGGGCGAACATGTCACGAAGCTCGTCGTCCATGTCCGGGAACCATTCCGCGTCGGCATAGGTGTAGGCGTTGAGGTGGTACAGACCGCAGTGCCGCATCTCGTCGTAGCCGTGCGCGGTGGGCAGTGCGTAGTCCGACTCACCGAGGTGCCACTTGCCGGTGAAGAACGTGTTGTAACCGGCCGTCTTGAGGACGGATGCCAGCGTCCATTCCGCCGCGGGCAGTCCGCCGCCCTGGCCCTGGAAGGCCACCGTGGTCATGCCGCTGCGGTTCGGGATACGGCCGGTGAGCATCGCCGCGCGTCCGGGTGTGCAACTCGGTTGGGCGTAGAACGACATGAACTGCATGCCTTCATCCGCCAGTTTGTCGAGATTGGGGGTGGGCATCCCGCGGTTATCACCACCGCCGTACACGCCCGCATCGCCGTAACCGAAATCGTCGGAGACGATGAGGACGATGTTCGGCTTGGCCTTGTCTGACGTCGTTGCCATGTGTACCTCCGGGTGACGTGCCGTCAACGGGCCGACCGCGATTGGCTCTGGTCGCCCGATGCCGGCGTGGATACGAGGAACTCGTAAGCGGACCCAGCGCAGTGGTGCCGAACCGGCGATGGCGCGCCGACGCTCCTTGTCTGGGTCACAATCGCCACCCTGCCATCAATTCGTGGGCGATGACGGCAACTGACCCGGGTTCTTACGGCACACTGCCAAAATCGTTATGTCCTAACCCAAAATGGGTGAGGGGCGTGAGTCGATCCGCCAGCGCGGCCGGTGACGTTCGGCTGGCTTGGGTGAAGCGTTGTCACACTGCGACTTTCGGCCGCGGTCACCGATTTTCGCGGATGCCGTCGAAGAGTGCGTCGTCCAGATTCTCCGGGTCTAGCGTTGTTGGCGAAAGCGCAGGGACAAGCGGTTAGTTCTTGACCGCTTGTGGTGCCTTCCAGGTGCCGTTGAGCGCTTCTGGCTTGGGCCAGTACAGGCGCAGGATCATCTGGAACGGCCCGTCGGGCGCGGGGAGCCAGTTGGCCTCCTTGTCGGGGCCGGGTGACTGGTTCTGGACCTGGATGGTGATTCCGCCGTCCGGATCGCGGACCAGCTCCGGCAGCATCGGCGAGTTGATCAGGTACCGGTTGATCGGATTGGCCACCAGCAGGCTCTGCGGCATCCGGTACATGGTGATCGACCAGAACGAGTTGACCGGAGGCAGCTGCCCGGGTGCGAACCGCAGCGTGTACGTTCCCGCCCCCGTTAGTGGCGCACCGGTCGAATCGGTGGCGATCACCGGATACATGGCCTCCTGTGCCACGTTGCCGTAGATACCCAGCACCGATCCGGCCATCCGGTACAGGTAGTTGTTCTTCAGCTCCGCGTGGGTGCCGAACAGCTGCCCGGAAGTGACCTCGCCGGTGTTGAGCTTGTCCTTCTGGAAGGTGGTCAGCTCTGCCCAGGCATCGGCCATCCCGTCCTGCACGGCCTGCAGGTGTTCCTTGCTCATCGTGTCCGGGTTGAAGTCCCCGTCCGGACCGATGCCGATGGTGGAGAACCGCTCTCGCAGTTCCTTCTCGTCCGGCAACACGGGCGCGGATTTGAGGACGAAGTTGAGGATCTGGAAGAACTTCGGTGACGTCTTCTGCTCCGCCGGACTCAGCGGGGTGACGAAGTCCATCGCGGGAGCTGTTGCGGCGGGCTTCTTTTCGAAGGCCGACAGCGATTCGACGGTGTAGCCAGCCTGGATCTTCTTGACGTTGCCGATGTCGGCGGGTTCAAACAGCTGGGTGCGGTAGATGACCAGCGAGAAATCCGTGTCCGACCGGATCACCTCGGTGATCCCCTCCGGCTTGTCACCGGTCCAGCCCGGACCGGCCAGCAGGAATTTGCCGCCGCCGTTGCCCGTGGTACGACTGCCCACATAGGCGTAGTCGTAGGTGTAACCGTCGACGAACTGCAACGAGAAGTAGCGTCCGGCCTCGATCGGCGGCACCGTCAGCACCAGTGGTTCGGCCCGCAGATCTGCGCCGAGCATCGTGTACGGCGTATCGGAGTTGGGCGTCTGGATCGTGGTGTCCTCAGGCGTGAAAACCCTTGCGATGCTGTGCGTCTGGTTCCAGTCACCCTTGTACTGCGGGTTGGCCTTGTCGACGAAATACGAGTGTTGGATGCGGTAGTTGTCGACCATCGGGAAGCCGTACGTGTAGGCCTCCTTGGCGATCTCGCGCACCTGCTGGGGCGTCGGCACCGCATTGCCCTTCTCTTCGGTGCTGCCGCTGCAGCCGACCGTGGCAGCCATCAGCAGCACCGCCAGCCCCGAAACCCAGACCTTCATTCACTTCCCTTCATGTGGCCCGTCGCGGGCGCATTCCTGCGTACCTGGCACATCTGACGTCTCTGCTGCCGCACGTCAGCAGGGGTATCCGGGCGGGGTGAAGTACGGCACACCTTCGACTGTGTAGCAAGGGATTTCGCCTGCGACGTAGGGCACGTGCTGGGACGCGATCGCGGCCCCGGCCGCGACGTCACCGGCGATGTTGGTGCAGCCGCCGGCGGAGAAATGCCGGCCGCCGGCTCCGGCGCACACGTCGGCGCCCGCAGCTGGGGCGAAGACAATGGCGGTGGTGGCGCCGAACAGCGGGGCGGCGAGTACCGTCCCGGCGGCCAGCAGCGCGGTGATGGGTTTGCTCACAGAGTCTCCTGAGGTGGCGGGGTGGGCGTGGGCGTCATCGAACGAACTGTGCCGTCGAGTTCGCCGTACCAAACGAGGTCCCCCGACCCGGGTATCGACTGTGCACCAGTCGGCATTTGCTCGTCTTGACTTTGCTGGACACATTCTTGACTCTTATGGACATGCAGCTGGTCCGCGGATCGTCGCTCACCGGATTCGCGCCGCTGGTCACAACTCACGGAGGCGATCCGGGCGCGCTGCTGACGCTGGCCGGAATCGACCCTGCCGACGCGGGCCGCGACGACCGGTTCATCCCGCTGCGCAGCGCCATCGCCGCGGTCGAGTACGCGGCCACGGCCATGGGCATGCACGACTTCGGCCGCCGGCTCGCGCTACGGCAAAGCATCGACATCCTCGGCCCCGTGGCGGTGGCCGCGCGCACCGCCGCCACGGTCGCCGTGGCGTTCGACGTCCTGGTCACCTACATGGACTCCCACAGTCCCGGAATCACCGCGCGCATCACCGACCATGCCGATCCGACGCTGCGACGCTTCGAATACGGCTTCCTGCTGCATCCCGCGCCTCCGCAAGCCCAGGCGATCGAACTGGCGCTCGGCCTGACCCTGCGGGTGCTGCGATTGTTCCTGGGCACCGGCTATGTCCCGGTGGCCGTACACCTGCCACACCCGCCGCTGGGCACCGACGGCGACTACCGCGACTACTTCGGGTGCGTACCTCACTTCACCGAGCCGATCGCCGGATTCACCCTCCGCGCCAAGGATTTGCAGCGCCCGCTCAACCACGATCCGCTCGCCCACCGTCTGGCCCTCACGTACCTGTCCGAGACGCACGGCCAGCGCCCATCCGGCATCGCCGACGCCGTCCGCAGCGTCGTGCGCCAACTGCTGCCCACCGGGGAGCTGTCCGCCCAGCTAGTCGCCCGCCAGTTCGGCATTCACCCGAAAACGATGCAGCGGCGCCTCGCGGCGGAAGGCACCACTTTCCCGGATCTGGTCGATCAGATCCGGCGCGAGCTGGCGCACCGGCTGCTCGTCGGCACTGACCTGCCGGTGTCCCAAGCGGCCCGCCAGCTCGGCTACGCCGAGCACAGCGTGTTCACCCGCGCCTGCAAGCGATGGTTCGGCCTGACACCCATCACCTACCGCCGCACCAACGGCCAAGTGTCATCGCGATAACCGCGCCGCGAAACGGCCTCAGGAGCACGCGATGCGGCTCCATGAGACATGAAAAAACCGCCTGTGAACAGGCGGTTCTCTGGTCGGGCTGACAGGATTTGAACCTGCGACCACTTGACCCCCAGTGTCATTTCTGACGTTCTGGGGTGTCCGCTGACGTTCTGTCTGAGCAGGTCTCCCCCACTTTCCGGTCATCGGCGAACGACGCCGAA
Source organism: Mycolicibacterium porcinum (assembly GCA_001942045.1). Taxonomy (GTDB): domain Bacteria; phylum Actinomycetota; class Actinomycetes; order Mycobacteriales; family Mycobacteriaceae; genus Mycobacterium; species Mycobacterium porcinum_A. Next base: position 31,191 of record MSTD01000034.1, on the reverse strand, counting down.
CACCCCAGAATTTCGACCCGTTGCTGTACGCGTTGCTGTACGGCGACAACCCCAAACACTCTGCAGAACAGGACCAGTCATGACATCCCCAGACAACACTGCGACCAGTTGGCGTGACCTCGCCGACCAGCTCACAACCGAGCAGCGCGAGCGCCTCGAACAGATGGAGCGTGCCTACACACCCGCCTCGGCTGATGCCGTCGCCTGGATGCTGCTCGACCATGCCCGGGACCACGCCCGGGACAACCTCGTTGACGCGATGCGCTTCGGTCACGTCGCCCGGCCGGCCGGCGCCACGTATGTGTGGCACTGGGAGCAGGATGAGCACGGCCAATGGTTCCGGCAGTTTGAGGGCACCGGCCGCAAGATCGGCGGGTTCAGTGTGTCGATCGATGGTCGTCAGTACCCGGATGGTTCGGTGTTCCGGACGATCGCAGTCCAGGGCGACGATCGGGAAGAGTTCGACTTGGCCGGCGCCCGGCAATTCGCCGCCGAGCTCATCGCCGCCGCCGACGAGATCGAGGGCAGCCGGTGAGCGCGCCGAAGCGCGGCCGGCTGCCCTCGGCCGTGATCACCTGGGATCTGCTACTGACCGAGTACATTTCGTGGCTCACCGGAATCGGACGCTCGCCGCAGACGATCAAGCTCAGGACATGGCAGCTCAAGCTGGCCTCCCGCGAGATCGGCGGGCATCCCAACGCGGTGACCGAGGACGACCTCACGACGTGGCTCGGCTGCTATGCGGACCTGAGTTTGGAGACGAGGCGTAGCTACCGGGCCTCTGTCTGCGGATTCTTTGAGTGGGCGTACAAGATGGGACGCATCACGACGAACCCGGCAGCCGATTTGCCGAAGCTGCCGGTCGCTACCGCGGCGGCCCGGCCAGCCGACGACTACGCATGGCGGCAAGCGCTGGCGGTCGCCGATCTGCGCGTGACGTTGATGCTGCGCCTGGCGGGTGAGGTCGGTTTGCGCCGCGCCGAAGTCGCCCGGCTCCACACACGCGACCTGATCGAGTCGGACGCGGGCCCGCAGCTGGTTGTCCACGGCAAGGGCTCGAAGAAGCGTGTCGTTCCGCTGAGTGAAGGTCTTGCCGAGCTCATACGGCGCGGCGCCGCTGGACACACACCGGGTGCCACAGAGCGCGGCTGGCTGTTTCCTGATGGGTTCAACGGGCATATCACGCCGGCGTGGGTCGGGACACTGGTGAGCGCCGTTCTGCCCGAAGGGGTCACGATGCACACCCTGCGGCATCGGTTCGCCACACGCGCCTATCGCGGGTCTCGGAATATCCGGGCTGTTCAGCAGTTGCTCGGCCATGCCAGTGTCGCCACCACCGAGCGCTACACCGCCGTGAACGACGACGAGATGCGCGCAGCGATGATGCATGCGCTGAGCTAGGCCAAGGGTGTCGGCCGGGAGGTAGACCTAGTACCTCCCGGCCGGCTCGGCACGGGTGACCGAGCAAGTAGGAGGCGAGCTCGGGCACCCGCCCGGCTACCGAGCAAGAAGGGAACGAGCTCGGGTGCCGTTGCCACTTGAGACTGTGCCACGGCGCACCGACAACGAGCCGCCGATATGTCGCCCCGTTGCGATATACCAGTCGAATGACCTCCGACGACCGATGGGGCAATACCCGACTGCACTTGCCAGCGGATCTCCACAGGGAAGAAGCCAAGGCGCGGATCGAGGCTCACGTGAAGGATCTGCTCGCCGAGACCAGCGAATGGCCCGTGCTGATCGATGTGCCTGAGGGCAGCCGCAAGATCAACGACACCACGCTTCTGTGGTTTATCGATTACCGCACCGGCCCGAAGGGGCAAACGACCCGCTGGCGAAGCACGCCGGCCCAACATCACCTGAAGGCGAAGTGACGGACGCCGAGAACTGGCTCGACAACCTCGAAGTCGACCCGGCCAAGGCCCGCGACGGCCAGCACATGCGCCGGATCGCGGCGGCTGGCACCGACGCGGAACTCGAGGCTGCTGTCGCCGAGGCGCGCGCGGCCGGCGACACGTGGGCGATGGTCGGCACTGCGCTCGGCATCAGTCGACAGGCCGCGGTGGAACGGTTCGGTTCGTCCTGAACGCGGCGTGCGAATGTCCATGAATGTGGACGAAAGTGCATGAATACGTACAAATGTCTACGAACCCACGAACGTTAGTCGCGAATGTCGGAGGCGCCCGCATGACACGCCGAAAAAGTCGGCGTTGCATACCCGCTGATATCCGGATCTCCGTGTAGCGTCTGCGGTGCGGTTAACGACGAAAACCCCATCCCGGGGGTCGTACCAACCCGGATGGGGTTCCGTCACTGCATTTGGCGATGCGTCGCGACGGTACCACAGCGACCTTGGCGTTCCAGATGAACCGCCACGGTTAGTGGCTAGTACGGCATCGATCTGTGACCGTGGAGGAATCAGAAAGATGGCGCATTTTGTCGTCACCTACGACCTGTCCACCCCTGGACGGGATTACAACCGGTTGTTCACCTATCTGAAGCGGTTCTCCCATGCGAAGCCTGTTGAGAGCGTGTGGGTGATCGAAACCTCGAAGTCGGCAGCGGCTTTGCGCGACGAGATGAAGATGTATGTCGACAGCAACGACAAGATCTTCATCATCAAGGCGTCGACTGCCAACTGGGCCACGTCCAACGTGCCCAAGTCCGCAACGGATTGGTTGTACCAGCACGACGAGGCTGCATAGCAGTCTGCGGCGCGGGGCTCGCCAACACGAGCCCCGCGTTCGCGGTCCTCTGGTCTACCCCGTTCCCTTTGGCGCGTAGCTCCTGACGCGGTCGGCGTTGACGATCTGGCGGCAAACGTTTGTTGTCGGCTGTTAGTGCTACAACTGCTGAGCATGTGGGGAATCGCGGAATGGGGCATTGTCGTAAACGCGCTCGCGGCTGTCGGCTCGATAGGCGCCGCCGGCTCAGCGCTCTACATTGCGACCCGTGACCGCAAGGAGAGAGAGCGCCAACGGCTGACCGCCGACGAGGCAGAGGCAAAATTGGTGTTCGCCGGAATGTCCCAGAATTACCCTCCGTCTGCCGTCGTTCTGGAACGACTAGCGGCAAGGGGTAACGCGCAAGCCGACCACGACACACATCCGACCTACCCGATGTGGCTCAAGAACAACAGCGATAGGCCGCTGCTCAATGTTGCGGTCATCGCCTGCAAAATGCGGTCCAACCCCGACGCCATCGCAGAGCTTCCCAAGGACGCTGGTCCGTACTCAATTGTCATGCCGGGTAACGAATCCCGCACCGAAGGGGTGAAGTTCTTCGCGCCGGACGGCAGCCGCCTACCTCAATCAGTAGCACCGTCCCCTGATCGAAATCGGGACCGGTGGCCCAGCCTTGATGAGCTCGACATCGTCGCGTGGTTGGGTTTCTCCGATGTGGACGGCAATCGCTGGGCAAGGTCAAGCGAGGGTGAGCTTCGGCGCATTACCAAACCGGGAGATATCCAGCGGCTTCTCCGCTAGCGGTCGCGGTTACGCGGGTTGCCAGATCGCGGAATGCTCGGCCGTCTGGCGGAATCGCGTTCGGATCGCGTCTGGCACAGCGTCGCGAAGCTGCGCGTCGAAAATGTCCGCACCACCAAGGACGAGCCTTCCCGCCGGCCCAATCGTGTCCGCAATCTGAGCGGCAGCCCGGTCCTGTCCAGCCGCCGTTAGATATCGCCACACGTTGCGCGCAAACACCACGGCACAGCCTTCGGGCGGTCCATCGACACCGAGCTCGGCGACCGTGAACATCACCCGCTCCCGGACTGCCCGCCCCGGCCTCCACCTGTCACCGTATGGCACCAACCACCGCGGCAAGTCGTCGTCCTCGGTATCGGCCACGCTCTCATCGCTGTAGCGGGCGCGCCGGGCGAACCGCACCAGGTCTGGATCGACATCGGACGCCAGAACACGGCTGGCGAGGCCCTCACGCTCAAGCATGATCGCTAGCGAATACGGCTCCTCACCCGTCCCACACGCAGCCGACCACACCACCGGGTCGCCGCCAAGGTCGCGCAGGTGCGCCGCGATCAACGGGAACACACGCCGCATACGGAACCATCCCGTCACCGGGCATGGGACTGGCTGCGTATCAACACTTTTCACCTGAAACCCTCAGTTTCGACGTCGTCATCTGGCACCGCCCGCCGCGTGAAAAATCGCGCCCCCAAAAAAAGAACGACTCACCCGGTTGGAGTCGGGCACCCCCAGGGGTCTGATATTTTCCGGGCCTCTGACCTGCGGAAACGTGGGCGTGGTGCAGGCGACCGATCAAGGGAAGTCGCCTGCACCGGCCCGCGCGGCGTCAGGACCAGTCGGGGGCGCCGCGAGCTCGTGTTAGTAGAACCAGCCGGCCGGTTCAGTGAGGTTGTCGGCGGGGTCCGGGTTCATCGAGTGCCCTGCTTCGCTCATCGGTGCGGCCGTCTCGTTGGGCACGCTGGCGAGGACGTCGGCCATGCCGGGATCCGCGCCGATCAAGTCGACCCAGTGCTTCCGGCGTGCGGGGGTGATCTTGCCCGCGCGGATCGCGTCATCGACTGAGGCCTCGGTGCGCTGTTGTGCGGCTGCGGCGGCCATTCTGCGGCCGTCTGCGGCGTCTCGCCGTAGGGGCGTCGGCGGTAGCCATCGCGCGCAGTTTCGACGTCCAGCCGCGCACCGCTGCCTGGTACGTCCAACTGTGCCGCAGGCCGGAGTACGGGCTGTTGGTTTCGAAGCCCGGCGACGGCAGAAAGAAGGCGTGACATGCCCAATGCGAACGGTGAGGGTTCGATCTACAAGCGGATGCGCGACGGAAAGCTTGTGCGGTACGAGGGCGCGATTAGCTACACCGGCGACGACGGCAAGACCAAGCGGCACACGGTGTACGGGCGTACGCGCGCCGATGTGCGGGACAAGCTGAACCAGGCACGCGAGCGGCTAGAGTCCGGCGGCCCGGTCAAAGACTCGACTCGCACCGTCGCCGACTGGCTGGCGCACTGGCGCGCAACCACGCTGGCCGCATCCGACCGCAAGGAATCCACGCGAGAGCTCTACGCGAACCTGAGCAGGCGCCACCTTGAGACGGAACCGTTCGGGTCAACCAGACTGGACAAGCTGAAGCCGAGCGACGTCGAAGCATTGGTGCTCGCGCTGCGGGCCAAGACGAAACCGGGCAAGCCGACCGAGGCCGTACCCGATCCGGCTCCGGTGCGCGCACTCTCGGACGCGACGATCCGCCAGACATACACGGTGCTGCGGGCCGGGCTCGACGGCGCGGTCCGGGATGGGCTGCTGGCCCGCAATCCCGCAGCAGCCGTAAAGCGGCCGGGTGTCGCGCGCCGTGAGGCCAAGCACGCGAGCGCTGTCGACGTAAACAAGCTGCTGCTGTGTGCCGATGGCCTCCGGTATCGGAACGTGCTTGTGTTGATCGCTGCTACCGGCCTACGCCGAGGCGAAGCGCTGGCACTGCATTGGTCCGACGTTGACCTTGAAGCCGGCTCGCTGGCGGTCCGGGGCACGCTTGGCCGCATCGGTAGCCAGCTGGTCATCACCGAGCCCAAGACGGACCGCTCGCGCCGCGCGGTGCCAATCGCGGCGCCGCTTGTGACGATGCTGCGGGCGCACCGTGCCGACCAGGCCGGCGAACGGCTGGCAGCCGGAGACCAGTGGCAGGACAACGGGCTGGTGTTCGCGTTCGAACTCGGCACGCCGGTCGACCCGCGCAACATTCTTCGGACGATTCAGATCGCCGCCCGGAAGGCCGGTATGTCCGACGTCGGCGTTCACACGTTGCGTCACTCGGCGGCGGTGGCGTGGTTAGAGGGTGGCGTGCACATCAAGGCAGTGGCCGATCTGCTCGGGCATTCCTCGATCGCGATCACTGGCGACATCTATGGGCATACGAGCGATGACACGGCGCGCGCTGCGGTGGAGGCGCTGTCGGGAGCGCTCGGGCTGTGAATCGTGCCGTTGCTGTATTCGTTGCTGTACATACCCTCGGCGGGTATGAAAAAAGCGGCCCCGGATTTCTCCGGAACCGCTCTCCACCTGCGTAAATCTTGGTCGGGCTGACAGGATTTGAACCTGCGACCACTTGACCCCCAGTCAAGTGCGCTACCAAGCTGCGCCACAGCCCGCTTGCTTCCGGCTTGCACCGGCAGCGAGTCGAAAGCTTACCGTAGCCGCCCGCCCTTCCTCTAATCCGCCCCACCCGTCACAGATGGGCGCTCATCGGGCCGCGGGTTCGGCGGTCGACGCCTCGGCCTCGTCTACCGCGATCTCCGGTGGCAGCACCTTGAAACCGCGGCTCGTCACGGCCAGCACCAGGATCCCCAGACCGAGCCAGCACAGGCCGAGGATGATCGCGCGGGTGTCGAGCTGCAGCAGCAGATACGACGTGATGACCGCACCGATCGCCGGCGCCGCCAGGTAGAGCAACGGGTTGTGTGCCTCACCGGCGGCGCGCCGCCGGAAGTAATAGACGATCACCGAGATGTTGACGAGCGTGAATGCCACGAACGCGCCGAAGTTGATGAACGACGTCGAGGTCGCCACATCGAGGAACATCGCCAGCAGGCCCACGGCGCCGACCATCACCAGGTTGGCTGCCGGGGTACGGAACTTCGCGCTGAGAGTGCCGAACACCCGCCGGGGCAGGGTGCCGTCGCGTCCCATCGCGAACAACAGCCGCGACGCCGACGCCTGCGCGGCGATGCCCGAGGCGAACTGGGCCAGGATGAGGCCGGCCAGGAACACCGCCCCGAACAGATTGCCGCCGATCTGCTTGGCGATCTCCAGCGCCGCGGACGACGAATCGGCGAATTCCCCACCGGGGTGCACCAATTGGGTGGTGTAGGCGATGACAAGGAAGATGAAACCTCCGATCAACGCGATGAGCATGATGGCGCGTGGCATGTTCTTGCGTGGTTCGACGGCCTCCTCGGTGAACGTGGTGACGGCATCGAATCCCAGAAATGAGTAGGCGGCGATGGCCGCACCGGCCGTCACTCCCCCGATGCCTGCACCTGCGCCGGTGAACGGACCGGCACTGACCAGCCCGCCCGCGCCCGCACTACGGAAGACGGAGGCCACCGACAATGCCACGAACAACACGATGACCAGCAACTGGAAGGCCATCAACAAATAGTTGGCCTTGTCGGCGACCTTGATGCCGATGACGTTGAGGACGGTGGTGATCAGGATGAACCCGAGCACCCACAGCCAACCGGGCACCGCCGGGTACTGAGCTTCCAGGTACGCCGCCCCGATCAGCCAGATGACCATCGGCAGGAAGAGGTAGTCCAGCAGCACCGCCCAGCCGGTGAGGAACCCGACCCGTGAATCGATGGTGCGCCGCACATACGTGTAGGCCGATCCCGAGACCGGATAAGCGGCCGCCATTCTGCCGTAACTGGAGGCGGTGAACAGCATGGCCGCCAACGCGATCAGGTAGGCCGACGCCGACGCCCCCGCCGTCGTGGACGCGATCACCCCGAAGATGCCGAGCACGATCAGCGGCGTCATGTACGCCAGGCCGAAAAGCACCAGCGAGCGCAATCCGAGAGCGCGTATCAACGTCGGCTGGCCTGCAGAGGGTGGTGTCATGGCATGGCCTTTCATTCTGCGTGGTCGTTCGACGGTGACCAGCGCTGCGGCTCGATACGGCCCTCGTACAGAGGCAACGGGATCGGACGGTCCAAAGGCCCGAACTGATCCCACATCCGGTTGGTCCCCGCGGTGCCCCGCTCGCGCACGGCGGCGACGGCACCGAAGTCGATGCGCTGACAGAGCACACCCGACGTCTCGTCCGAGCTCTCCTGCAGCACAGCACCTTCCGGGTCGACGATGATGCTGCGGCCTTTACCCACCGGGCCGGCGCAGTTGACGCTCACCGTGAACACCTGATTCACAATCGAATTGGCGCGGGCGAGCACCAACTCCTGGCCGCGATCCTCGGAAGTGGTCTTGACGACGTTCACGATCACGTCCGCGCCCATCCAGGCCAAATGGCGGCTCACCTCGGGAAACCAGGCGTCGTAGCAGATGGACAGCCCGAGCCGGCCCACATCGGGAATGTCAGCGGTGACGAATCGGCTTCCCGGCGTGTACTTTTCGAACGGACGCCACGGGAAGATCTTGCGGTAGGACGCCACAAGTCGTCCGTCGGGTGCCAGAACCGGTGCGGTGTTGAAGAATTCGCCGTCGCTCCCCTGCTCGCACACCGACCCGGGAATCAGCCAGGCATCGGCCTCCCGGGCCACCTGCCCGAGGGCCGCCATGAGCGGGCCATCCAGCGGCTCGGCTGCGGCGGCCAGCGTGTCGGCATTCTCGGTGCCGAACAAGTGGATCTCCGGGTACACGATCAACGCCGGGCCGGTCACCGTCGAACGCACCCGATGTACGTCATCCGCGAACTGCGCGATGGTGTCTTCCCGGCCGAATACCGGCAGGCCGGCCACGTCCAGGGGGGCCGCCTGGACCGCGGCCACCGTGATCGATCCGGACACCGGTTACCTCCGCAGCATTAATCACTCAGAATGAGCGAATTTAGCGAGATATTAGTTCAGCATGAACAAATAGGGCAATAGCTGCCGTACCCTGGTGCCATGACGTCGCAGGTCAGTGACGCGCACCCGGCGCTGAGTGCACCCGCGGTCGCCGGCATCACGCGCCTCAGCGCGGCCGACACGGTGCGTGCCCGGCTCGAACTGGCGATGGAGTTGGAGCTCATGGCGGGCGGAGAACGGCTGCCCGCGGAGTCCGATATCGCCGAAGCACTCGACGTCAGCGTCGCCACCGTCCGCCGTGCCCTGCAGTCCATGGCCGACGAGGGACTGGTGGTCCGTCGTCGCGGCCGGGCCGGCGGGACATTCGTCGCCCGTGGCGGTGCCCGGATCACACCCGGACGTGATCGCCCGTCGGCCACGTTCCGCGCGGATGCCGCGGAGGTGCACCGCCTCATCGACCTGCGCGCGCTGGCCGAGGACGCGCTCAGCGCAGCCGCCGCACAGGCCGCCTCCGACGAGGAACTCGATGCGCTCGAGGCGCTCGTCGCGGAGGCCGCCTCGACCACCGACTGGACCGGCTTCCACAGCGTGGATCAGCGCTTCCACGAATCAGTAGCCGCGGCAAGCGGTCTCGACTGGGCGAAGAACACGTACTGCGAGGTGCTGCACGGGCTGTACCGCTACTTCATTCCGTACCCGATCAGCTATCTACACGAGTCCAACCGCGAGCACGCCGAGTTGGTGGCGGCCCTGCGCCGGCGCGACAGCCGGGCGGCGTCGGAGGTCGCCCGCCAGCACGTGCTGTCTCTGCACAAGACCATGTACGTCGGTTTGCCGCAGCCGGCCGCCGGGACCAGCTAGGCGCGTGCGGCCGGTTCCTCCACCGCGGTGACGGCCGAATCCTCGACGTCGCGCGGTGCCCGCGAGGTCTGCCAGGCGCGGACCACCAATGTCGCCCACCCCGCCACGATGATCGTGTAGATCCCGGTCGACCACGGCCAGTGAATACCGAAGTAATGCACCAGCTTCTGGCTGTTGGTCAGCAGGATGACACCGCCGACGGCGGTACCGAGCAGGCCCGGGTTCACCCGGCTGACCAGCCAGGCGGCGACGGGCGCGGCGATCACACCGCCGACCATCAGGCCGAGCACCACGGGCCAGTTCTCCAGGAACTGCTGGCGCAGGCCGATCAGGAAGCCGACCGATGCCGACACCGACACCAGGAATTCGGAGGCACTCACCGAACCGATCACGGTCCGCGGGGCCGTCTTGCCCTGCGACAGCAGCGTGCTGGTGGTCACCGGGCCCCAGCCACCGCCACCGGATGCGTCGATGAAGCCGCCGAACAAGCCCAGTGGGGCAAGGAACTTCGCGCTGTGACTGGTGCCGCGCTCCCCCAGATTCAGCGGTGTGCCGAGGGAGAAGCGCAGCAGAACGTAGAGCCCGATACCGAGCAGGATGGCCGCCATCAGCGGTGCGGCCGATTCCGTCGACAATGACGAGAGCACCGTGGCGCCCGCGAAGGCACCCAGTGCGCCCGGCAACCCGAGCTTGGCCACCAGAGGCCAATCGATGTTCTTGAACCGCCAATGCGACACCGCCGACGCCAGTGTCGTGCCCACCTCCGCCAGGTGCACCGCGGCGCTGGCTTGCGCTGAGGCGACCCCGCTGAGCACCAGCAGGGTCGAGGCGGTGACACCGAAGGCCATCCCGAGCGCGCCATCGACGAGCTGGGCACCGACGCCGACGAGCGTGAAAATGAGGAGCGAACGCATGGGTTCGGCTGCTTTCGATTGTGGTCGCTGGGCGACCGGACGAGTGACGGGCGCGGATCAGATGCGCGCGCGACACCATTCGTCGAAAGCCATCAACCGGCGCGAGGGCCAGAACGGCTCGAGAGCAGCAAGGGCGGACGGTGCGGTGCGGTACGCACGTTCGGCCACCGGTCACCCCTCTCCCTCGTCGTTAGACAGACTGAGCAAGCCTACAAGAGGCCGGGCCGGATCCCGTCGACGGGCTCACACAGTGAGCAGTCGGTACAGCCCGATCAAGCCCACCACCACGATCACGGCCCGCAATGCGTTCGGCGAGAGCCGGCGGCCGTAATGCGCGCCGAGGAAGCCGCCGATCAACGAACCGACCGCGATCAGCCCCGCGGCCTCCCAGCTGATCCGATCGAACGCGACGATCGTGTACGCGAGCGCCGCCACGATGTTGACCAGCAGCGACAGCAAGTTCTTGGCGGCGTTCATGCGCTGCATCGACTCGGGCAACAGCGCACCCATCACCGCGATCAGCAGGATTCCCTGGGCCGCGGTGAAGTAGCCGCCGTAGACACCGACGGCGAACGTGCCGATCACCAGCACCGCCATGCGACGCGGGCTGACATGGTCGGCCGACTGACCGGACGCCTCGGCGCGTTGGCGCGCCCAGGCCTGAATTCGCGGGCCCACGACCACCAGGACCAACGCCAGGATCAGCAGGACCGGTACCACCGCGACGAACACTTTTTCCGGAAGGTGGAGCAGCAGCCAGGACCCCAACCCGGCGCCGATCAGCGAGCCGGGAATCTGCCAGCGCAGCCGCTTCCACTGCCCGCGCAGTTCCCGTCGGTAGCCCCAGGTACCCGAAACCCCGCCGGCGACGAGACCGACGGCATTGGACATCGTCGAGGTGACCGGCGGAATTCCCAGCGCCACCAATGTCGGGAACGTGATGAGCGTGCCGGAACCGACGATGGCGTTGATCGCGCCCGCGCCGACGCCGGCCAGCGCGATCAGGATCATGTGGGTGACGGACACTCGGGCCACCCTATCGGCCCAACTCGTGTGCGTTTACCGGCGCCCACCGGCGCTCGACGCACCCAAATCGCGGGCTAACGCCTCTTGGGTGCGCCCCTCTTCTCCCGGACCCTGACGTTGATCCGCACCGGACTGCCCTCGAAACCGAACTGCTCACGCAGCCGGCGTTCGAGGAACCGCCGGTAGCCGGCCTCCAGGAACCCCGAGGTGAACAGCACGAACGTCGGCGGCCGCGTGGCCGCTTGGGTGGCGAACAGGATCTTGGGCTGCTTGCCACCACGCACCGGCGGCGGTGTCGCCGCCACCACCTCTTTGAGGAAGTTGTTGAGCTGGCCGGTCGAGATCCGCTTGTCCCAGGACGCCAATGACGTCTCCAGGGCCGGCACCAGCTTCTGCACCGCCCGGCCCGTCATGGCCGAGATGTTGACCCGCGGCGCCCACTGCACCTGTACGAGTTCCCGGTCGATCTCTTTCTCCAGCAGGTACCGCCGGTCCTCGTCGACCAGGTCCCACTTGTTGAACGCGATGACCAGAGCCCGCCCGGCCTCGATCACCATCGACAGCACCCGCAGGTCCTGCTCGGTCAGCGGCTGGGAGGCGTCGATCAGCATGATCGCCACCTCGGCGGCATCGATAGCGCCGTGGGTGCGCACCGAGGCGTAGAACTCGTGCCCACTGGCCTGGCCGACCTTGCGGCGCAGCCCCGCGGTGTCGACGAAACGCCAAGTCTTGCCGCCCAATTCGATCAGCGAGTCGACCGGATCGACCGTCGTGCCCGCGACGTCGTGCACCACCGAGCGCTCGTCGCCGGCCAGCCGGTTCAGCAGCGAGCTCTTGCCGACGTTCGGCTTGCCCACCAGCGCCACGCGGCGTGGACCGCCGGCGGTGCTGCCGCCGACCTCGGAGACCTCGGGCAGTTTCTCCATCACGGTGTCGAGCAGATCGGCCACGCCGCGTCCGTGCATGGCACTGATCGCGTGCGGCTCCCCGATACCCAGCGACCACAGTGCCGCGGCATCGGATTCGCCCCGCTGGGTGTCAACCTTGTTGGCCGCCAGGAAAACCGGCTTGCCCGACTTGCGGAGCATCCGGGCCGCCGCCTCATCGGCCGAGGTGGCGCCGACGACCGCGTCGACGACGAGGATGATCGCGTCGGCGGTGCGCATCGCCACCAGAGCCTGGTCGGCCACCAGCTGCTGCAGGCCCTTGGCGTCGGGTTCCCATCCCCCGGTGTCCTGCACCATGAACCGGCGGCCGAGCCAGTTCGCGTCATAGGAAACCCGGTCGCGGGTGACCCCTGGGATGTCCTGCACGACGGCTTCGCGACGCCCCAGGATCCGGTTCACCAGAGTCGATTTCCCGACGTTGGGCCGACCGACGACGGCCAGCACGGGCGGCGGCGCGGCCGCTTCCTCCAGAACCTCGGCGACCTCGTCGCTGAGCTCCCAGTCGCTCTCATCCGACCAGGTGCCGTCTCCGTCCGAGACGCTCATCGCCGTACCCCCGCATGTTGGGTCACCAGGTCGAGAAGGTGTGCCACGACCTGTGTTTGGTCCATATCGCTGGTGTCGACCACCAGGGCGTCGTCGGCCGCCCGCAGCGGAGACACGGCCCGCGTGGAGTCCAGGTGGTCGCGTCGCTGCACGTCGGCGAGCACCGTCTCGTAATCGTCGGGCAGTCCGCTCGCGATGTTCTGGGCGTTGCGGCGCCGGGCCCGCTCCTCGGCGGATGCGGTCAGGAAGATCTTGACGTCGGCCTTGGGCAGTACCACGGTGCCGATGTCGCGGCCTTCGACCACCACCCGCCCACCGGAGGAGGCCAACTCGCGCTGCAGATCGACCAGCCGAACCCGCACCCCGGGCACCGCCGAGACGGCCGACACCGCGCGGGTCACCTCGTCGCCGCGGATCTCGGCGGAGACGTCCTCGCCGGCCAGGTAAGCGCGGTCCTCGGCGGGATCCGACCCCACCCCGATCACCGCGCCCGAGGCCACCGCATCGATCGCCTCGGCGTCGTCCAGATCGGCGCCGGCCCGCAGCACCGCCAACGTCACCAGGCGGTACATCGCGCCGGTGTCCAGGTACCTGGCGCCCAGGGCCTGCGCCAAACCTCTTGAAACCGAAGACTTTCCGGTTCCGGCCGGTCCGTCGACCGACACCACCAGAGATCCGCTCACATTCCCACCGCCTGATAAAGCTCGCCGACTTCCTTGCGGCTGAGCGCCCTGATACTGCCCGGTCGCTGCTCGCCGAGCGCCACCGAACCGATGTCGGTGCGGACCAGTTCCTGCACCGGGAAATCGACGGCGGCCAGCATCCGTCGCACGATGCGGTTGCGACCCTCGTGCAGGGTGACCTTCACCAAGGTCTTGCCGGGAACCGTGTCCACCACCGCGAAGTCATCGACGTGCGCCGGGCCGTCGTCCAGTTCGACACCGGCGCGCAGCTTCTTGCCGAGTCCGCGCGGCACCGTGCCGAGCACCGTCGCCACATAGGTCTTGGGGATCTCGTAGGACGGGTGCATCAGCCGGTGGGCGAGCTCCCCGTCGTTGGTTAGCAGCAGCAGGCCCTCGGTGTCGGCATCGAGCCGCCCGACATGAAACAGCTTCTTGTTGCCGCGGACCCGGTGCTCGACGAGGTCACCGACGCACGGGCGGCCGCGCTCGTCGGACATCGTGGACAGCATGCCGCGCGGCTTGTTGATCGCGAGGTACACCAGAGTGTCGTCGAGAATGACGCGCGAACCGTCCACCCGGATGTCGGCGACCGCCGGGTCGACGCGGGTACCGAGCTCGGTCACCAATCTGCCGTCCACCTCGACGCGACCGTCGGTGATCATCCGCTCGGCCACCCGCCGGGACGCAATTCCCGCCTGGGACAAGACTTTCTGCAGTCGTACGCCTTCGTCAGCCATGTCAGTCCTTGTCCACGTCGAACGCCGTCGGCTGGTCGCCACCGGGCGCGCCGCCGTTGAGTTTGGCGAAACGCGGCTCGTCACCGAGTGATTCGCTCAGATCGTCGATCACGTCGACATCGGGCAGCAGCGGCGCGATGTCGGGCAGATCGGACAGCGAGGTCAACCCCAACCGTTCCAGAAACAACTCGGTCGTGGCGAATGTCGCCGCACCGGAGTCCGGATCGGTACCCGCCTCGGTGATCAGGCCACGCGCCAGCAGGGTCCGCATCACGGCGTCCACGTTGACGCCGCGCACCGCGCTCACCCGGGCCCGGGTCACCGGTTGCCGGTAGGCCACCACGGCCAGGGTCTCCAACGCGGCCCGGGTCAACTTGGACCTGGCTCCGTCGAGCAGCAGCCGCTCGACGTACGGGGCGTAGCGTGCCCGGGTGTACATCCGCCAGCCGCCCGCCGCCTCACGCAGGTCGATGCCGCTGTCCCGGGCGGCGAACTCCTCGGCCATCAGACGCAGCTTGGCCATCACCCGGTAGGCGGGCTGTTCGGTCGCCGAGGCCAGCGCATCGACCGTCACCGGCGTGTCCACCACCAGCAACAACGCTTCCAGCACAGCGCCGAGTTCACCGTCTTCGAGCTCGGGAACCGTCGCCACATCGATGCCCAGGTCATCTCCGACCGGGATCGCATCACCCGGGGCATCATCGGACCGCTCTCCGGGATCGGAGATCTCGTCAGTCATTGCTCTCGCTATTCTTCCGCATCAGCGGTCGCCAGATGTTCGCTGGTCGGCCGATCTCCGGTCCACGAAACCTGGAGCACTCCAAGCGGTTCTGGTTGCTCGAATGCTACCGCCTTGGCTCGGAACAGTTCGAGCAGCGCCAGGAAGCGGCCGACGATCTGGAGTCCGTCGGTGCATTCGGCCACCAACTCCGCGAATGTCGCCCATTCCCCGATCCCGCGCTGTTCCAGCAGGGCGATGATCCGGTGAGCCTGTTCGGGCACCGACACCTTGGGGGCGTGGATGTGGTCGGTACCGACCGTCGGCACCGGCCGCGGAGTGAAGGCGGCCGCCGCGATCTCGGCGAATTTACCGGCGTCGACACCGAGCATCACCTCGGGCAGCAGGTCGGTGAAGCGATCCTCCAGCGATACCGCGCGCGGGTAGCTGCGCAGCGCCGCGGCCTCGAGTTCGGCGAACATCAACGCGACGTGTTTGAAGGCGCGGTACTGCAGCAGCCGGGCGAACAACAGGTCGCGGACCTCGAGGAGGGCCAGATCCTCCTCGTCGTGCACCTCGCCCGAGGGCAGCAGCCGGGCCGCCTTCAGGTCCAGCAGGGTGGCCGCGATCACCAGGAACGTCGTGGTCTCGTCCAGTTCGAGGCGGGCGCCGATCTCTTTGGTGTAGGCGATGAAATCATCGGTGACCTGGTGCAATGCCACTTCGGTGACGTCGAGGCGATGCGCGAAGATCAACTGCAACAGCAGGTCGAACGGGCCCTCGAAGTTGGTGAGCCGAACCTGGAAACGGTTCTGCTGGTCACCGGCAGTCGGCTCATCCCCGACGGCGACAGCTGGTTCGGCAGGATCGCCGGTCGGAGTGGCCGGGGTGTTCAGGACATCGTTCACGCGCCGAACCGGTCGATGACTTCGCGTGCCAGCGATCGGTAGGCCACGGCGCCGCCCGACTTCGGTGCCCAGGTGGTGATCGGCTCACCGGCCACGCTGGTCTCCGGGAACCGCACCGTGCGGGTGATCACCGTGTCGAACACCAGGTCGCCGAACCGCTCCACGACGCGGGCCATCACCTCCCGCGCGTTGACCGTGCGCGGGTCGTAGCGGGTGACCAGGATGCCGCTGATGGACAGCTTCGGGTTGAGCCGGTCGTGCACCTTGTCGACGGTGTCGGTGAGCAGGGCCAGCCCGCGCAGCGAGAAGTACTCGCATTCGGTGGGGATGATCACGCCGTCGGCGCAGGCCAGTCCGTTGACCGTGAGCAGGCCCAGCGAGGGCTGGCAGTCGATCAGCACGTAGTCGTAGCGGTCGAGCACCGGGTACAGGGCGCGGGCCAGCGACTGCTCGCGGCCCACCTCGTTCACCAGCTGGATCTCGGCGGCCGACAGGTCGATGTTGCTGGGCACCAGGTCCATGCCGCTGACCCGGGTCTTGATCACGACGTCGTCGATCGACACCCGTGGCTCGACCAACAGGTTGTGCACGGTGTGCTCGAGTTCGTAGTGCGGGACCCCCAGACCCGCCGACAGCGCGCCCTGCGGATCCAGGTCGACCAGCAGCACGCGGCGGCCGTACTCGGCCAGGCTGGCACCCAAGTTGATGGTCGAGGTGGTCTTGCCGACCCCGCCCTTCTGGTTGCACATCGCAATGACCTTGGCCGGACCGTGGGTAGAACGCGGTTGCGGTTCGGGAATGTCGCGCGACGGCCGGCCGGTCAGACCGAGCTCAGGCGTGTGGTGTTCGAAAAGGCCGTCGTGTGCGCTGTCGTCGTTCACGTCGGCTCCTCGCGCGAGCGCTCGTCGGTCATACCCATACCACCGCTGGTCAGGTATCCCGCAGTATTCGCGCACATCCCGGCAAGTTTAACGTCGGTACGCTGCCAGAACGGGCAGACCCGCGGGCAAACGGGCGCATATGGTGTGCGTCATGAGTCTCAAACAGCGGCTGCCGCTGTTGCGGTGGTCGTTCATCCGGATGGGAATCGGTGCCAGACACTTCGCCCGCACCGGCCAATGGGGCGACGGCCGGGAGGCCGCGGTCGCCGATTATGTGGTGGCCAACGCCCGCGCGGGTGACCTCGACGATGCCATCGCCACCATCGACACGTTCGCCTATGAGAAGTCGTTTCTGATCAACGTCGGCGACGAGAAAGGGGCGCTCCTCGATGCGGCCGTGATCCGGGCCAACCCCAGGCTGGCCCTCGAACTGGGCACCTATTGCGGGTACGGGGCGATGCGCATCGCCCGTGCCGCTCCGGCGGCCCGGGTGTTCTCGGTCGAGTTCTCCCCCACCAACGCCGACATCGCCCGACGGATCTGGACCCACGCGGGCGCCGCCGACCGGATCACCTGTGTGGTCGGCACGATCGGCGACGGCGGAGCCACGCTCGACGCTTTGGCGGCCGCCGGGTTCGACGCCGGCGGGCTGGATTTCGTGTTCCTCGATCACGACAAGAACGCCTACCTGCCGGACCTGCAGAGCCTGCTCGACCGTGGCTGGTTGCACCGGGGTTCGATCGTGGTCGCCGACAACGTGAAGCTTCCTGGCGCGCCCAAGTACCTGGCGTACATGACGGAGCACCAGGGCTCCCGGTGGGACACGAAGCATCACAAGACGCACGCCGAATACCAGACTCTGCTGCCGGACCTGGTGTTGGAGTCGGAGTACCTGGGTGGCTAACGCGCCCGCGGATGCGCACCCGCCCAGACCTCGCGCAGCGTGTGCACCGTGACCATGGTGTAGATCTGCGTGGTCGTCACCGACGCGTGACCGAGGAGTTCCTGTACGACGCGCACGTCGGCGCCGCCGTCGAGCAGGTGGGTCGCGAATGAGTGCCGCAGTGTGTGCGGTGAAACCGCGGAAGTGATGCCGGCCCGCGCCGCCGAGTCCTGCAGCACCTGCCAGGCGCTCTGCCGCGACAACCGACCGCCGCGGGCGTTCAGGAAGATCCCCGGAGTGCCCCGGCCCCGGCGGGCCAGATCCGGACGCCCCCGCACCAGGTACGCGTCGAGTGCGCTGACGGCGGGGCGGCCGATGGGCACGAGCCGCTGCTTGCCGCCTTTGCCGCGCAACAGAACCGAGCGCGCGTGGGTGTCGATGTCGTCGACGTCGAGGCCGACGGCTTCCGAGATCCGGGCCCCGGTGGAATACAACAACTCCAACAGCGCTCGGTTGCGCAGCGTCAGCGGGCCGTCGGCCTCGCTGTCCCCGCCGGCGGCCTCGAGCAATGCGACCACCTCGTCGAGGGTGAGGCTCTTGGGCAGCCGCCGGCTGGGGGTGGGTGGTTTCACCCCGCGGGCGACGTCGAGTTCGGTCATTCCCTCGGCCGTGGCGAACCGGTGCAGGCCGCGGACCGCGACCACCGCCCTGGCCGCCGAAACCGCCGACAGCGCAGCCACTCCCGAGTCGGGATCACCGCGCCGCAGCGCGATCAGGAAATCGCTGACGTCGGCCTCGGCCACCTTCGCCAGATCGTCGATCCCGCGCTGGGTCAGGTGCTCGGCATAGCGACGCAGGTCGCGACGGTACGAACTCAAGGTGTTGGCCGCCACGCCCCGCTCGATCGTCAGGTGATCGAGGTAGCCCTGCAGTTGGTCGTCGAGGGCCGATCGGAGGGGCGACGGTGTGGTCATACCAGGCCTTTTCGCCGCCTGAACGCTGTCGGCTGGTCGATCCACTCCGCCTCGACCGGTCGTAGGCACTCCGTACCGGTCATCGCGTGGGCCGCCAGAATCCCGGCCACCGCAATCCCGTTCACGATCTCGCCGGAGAACACCCGCCCTACCGCTTCCTTCAGCGGTATCCGCTCGACCACCATGTCGGCTTCCTCGTGCTCGCCCTCGGGCCGTCCGATGTCGGTCAAACCGGTGGCCAGGAACACCCGCACGCTCTCGTCGGAGAACCCCGGTGTCGAGTCGAGATCGACAAGCACCTGCCAGTGGGCGGCGGCCAGGCCGACCTCTTCGGCCAGTTCGCGGGCCGCCGTCACTTCGGGCCGTTCCCCACCGAGGTCGAGGAGACCCGCGGGTAGTTCCCAGAGCCGACGCCCCAGCGGGTGGCGGTACTGGTACACGAGTACCACGTTGTCGTCCTCGTCGAGTGCCACCACGGCCACCGCACCGTAGTGCTCTACGACCTCGCGCCGGGCCGAACCACCGCCGGGCATGCTGACGTCGTCCGCGCGTAGCGCGAAAATGCTTCCGACATAAATGGTTTCACTGGCCAGGGTCTCGAACTCGTGTTCAGCCAAGGGAAGCGGCTTCGGATTCATCCGCCGGGCTCTCGCCGTTCTCGGCTTCCTCGGCGAAATGTTCGGGAAGATCCATGCCGGGCAACCGCTCCTCGGCCTTGTAGTCCAGCGCCGCACCGATGAAGGCCGCGAACAACGGGTGCGGCCGGGTGGGCCGGCTCTTGAGCTCGGGGTGGGCCTGGGTGCCGACCAGGAAGGGGTGGATCTTCGAGTCGTACTCGACGAACTCGACCAGGTGCCCGTCCGGCGAGGTTCCGCTGAACCGCAGCCCACTCTCGGCGATCCGGTCCCGGTAGGCGTTGTTGACCTCGTACCGGTGCCGGTGCCGTTCGGACACCTCGGTGGTCTGGTAGGCCTCGGCCACGATCGACCCCGATTCCAGCACGGCGGGATAGGCACCCAGTCGCATGGTGCCGCCCAGGTCCGCCTCGCCGGCCACCGCGTCCTGCTGGTCGGCCATCGTGGAGATCACCGGATCCGGTGTCTTCGGGTCGAATTCGGCCGAGTTGGCACCGGTGATCCCCACCGACCGGGCCGCCTCGATCACGATGCACTGCAGGCCCAGACACAGCCCCAGCACCGGCAGTCCGCGCTTGCGGGCGAAGGAGATGGCGCCGAGCTTGCCCTCGATGCCGCGGATACCGAACCCGCCGGGAATCAG
This sequence comes from Mycolicibacterium porcinum, assembly GCA_001942045.1. Taxonomy (GTDB): domain Bacteria; phylum Actinomycetota; class Actinomycetes; order Mycobacteriales; family Mycobacteriaceae; genus Mycobacterium; species Mycobacterium porcinum_A. Next base: position 11,344 of record MSTD01000034.1, on the reverse strand, counting down.
CACGCCGTCGACATCGGACAGCGCGGCCGCCGCACCGGCGTCGGTCTCGCAGTCATCCGAGGCCACCCACCGGATCTCGACCTTGGCCCGGTGTTTGAATCCACCTGCGCGCAGCGCCTCGGCCACCGACAGGTAGGCATCCGACAGGTCGATGTACTTGCCCACCAAGGCGATTCGAACGGTCTCCTGCGGCTCGTGCACCCGGCGCAGCAGATCGTCCCACTCCGACCAGTCCACGTCGCGGAACGGCAGGTTCAGCCGGCGCACCACGTACGCGTCGAGCTCCTCGCGGTGCAGCACCTTGGGGATGTCGTAGATCGACGGCGCGTCCGGGGTCGAGATGACACCGTCGACGTCGACGTCGCACATCAGCGCGATCTTGTTCTTCAGCGGTTCGGGGACATCGCGGTCACACCGCAGGATCAGCGCGTCGGGAGTGATACCGATGCTGCGCAGCGCGGCCACCGAGTGCTGGGTGGGCTTGGTCTTGAGCTCACCGGAGGGCGCCAGGTACGGCACCAGCGACACGTGCAGGAAGAAGCAGTTCTCCCGGCCGACCTCGTGGCGCACCTGGCGGGCGGCCTCCAGGAACGGCAGCGACTCGATATCGCCGACCGTGCCACCGATTTCGGTGATCACGACGTCGGGGCGGCGACCGGCGGCGTCCGGAGCCGCCATCGCCAGGATGCGGCTCTTGATCTCGTCGGTGATGTGCGGAATCACCTGCACGGTGTCACCCAGGTACTCGCCGCGGCGTTCCTTCGCGATCACCGACGAGTAAACCTGGCCGGTGGTCACGTTGGCCGACTGCGACAGGTCGCGGTCGAGGAACCGCTCGTAATGGCCGACGTCGAGGTCGGTCTCCGCACCGTCCTCCGTGACGAACACCTCGCCGTGCTGGAACGGGTTCATGGTGCCCGGATCGACGTTCAGGTAGGGGTCGAGTTTCTGCATCGTCACCTGCAGCCCCCGCGCGGTGAGCAATTGACCGAGGCTCGAGGCGGTGAGCCCCTTGCCCAGTGAAGACACCACACCACCGGTGACGAAGAGGTGTTTGGTGGCGGTGTGCGGGTGCTTGCGTAAGGCGGGCAAAAGCATCCTCCGTGACGACGGGCAGGGAATCGTGAAACTAGCTGTGGCCTGCCGACCCACGGAAGTTCACCTTAACACCGACACCGACAAGCCGCGGCTGCCGCGCCGCTCACCTGAGGAGCAGTTGAAGGGCGAAGTCTCGCTACTGCGGGACGGTGACCGACGTCGCGCCCTGCCCGGTTCCGTACTTGCCCGGCTTGCCACCCCGGACCAGATCTCCGAGGGCCAGGACCGCGGTGATCTGCCCGGCACTGGAATCGGCGTCGTCCACGGTGCTGACCACGGCGGTCAATCCGGCATCTGACCTGGTCACGGCCACCGGGCCGGTTCCGGAGGCCGACCCGGACCGGCCGGCGAGCACGGTGCCGGAGCCGTGCGGTGCCAAACCGGCGGCGAACCGGGCCATGGTCGCGCCGCGGTTGCCGCCGTCCTCGCCGAGTCCACCGCCAGTCACGATCAGTGCCGTGTTGGCCGCACCGATGTGTGGATCGTCATAGGTCAGGAACCCGGTGTCACGCAGCGCGGTGAGCACGGTCTGGCGCTGCATGTCGTCCACCGGGGCCGCGGCCGGATTCTTGTCGATCAACAGGGTGATTCCGAGGAGATCACCGGCCTGAGACCCCTGATCCACTGCCGCGGTGCTCAGCTGCTTACCGGCAGGCACGATCGGTGAATTGACCACCGAGAGCAGTTTGTCCGCCGAATTGGCCTCGACGAACTCCTGGGTGAGCGCGATCTCGCCGGTCACCGTGCCGCCCGCATCGCGGACGAAGCGCGACGCGGCGTCGACGTCACCGTCCACCGCGTCCGGCGTGCGGAACACGACCACCGACTTGTCCTTCAATGCGTCGCGCAGTATGCGCGGCGCCATTTGCGCATCGAATTCGCCTGCGGCATTGAGCCTTTCGTTCAGCGCGTTCTTGCCGTCGGTGACGGTCTCGATCTGGTGCTGCAGGTCCTTCTTGTCGTCACGAAGCCCCGACAGCACCGTGTTGGACAGCAACCCCGAACCCAAGGCAACCCCGATGGCCAGCGCCAGAAAGACGGCCGCCAACGAGATCGCGTGCGCACGTAGCGTGATCACAACTCACCGACCGTTCAGCTGACGAGGTTCTGGACCCACAGCGTGAAGCGGTTCCAGTAGTCGACGACCCAGTCGAGCACGGCGCCGTCGGCCCGGGACACCCACAGCGCGACGACCACCGCAATCAGCATGGCCAGCACCAGCAACGCGATCGCGCCACCGGACACCCGGCTGCGGTACAGGGTCGCCACCGCCTTGGCGTCGACGAGTTTCTCCCCCACCTTCAACCGGGTCAGGAACGTCGACGGGTTGCTGCGCTGGCGCGAACGGTCGAAGAACTCCTCGATCGATGCCGTGTGGCCGGCGGTGACGATGAGCGACGCCCCGTGGTGGTCGCACAGCAGCAATGCCAGGTCCGCCGCCGAACCGGCGGCCGGGAAGGTCATCGCACCGACCCCGAGGTCCTGGATGCGCTCCAGGCCGGCGGCATGGCCGTCGGCGTCGGCCGGCAGCACCACCTGGGCACCGGACCGGAGCACCTCGACGCTCATCTTGTC
>MSTD01000034.1:0-8661 GCA_001942045.1 Mycolicibacterium porcinum | reverse complement strand
CATCTTGTCCGGGTCGCCGACGATCAGCGCGGGCCGGTATCCCGCCTTGCGCAGCACATCCGCGCCGGCGCCGACACCGACGAGCACGGGCTGATACTCCTTGATGAACGGTTTGAGCGCCCTGAGGTCTTCGGCGGCGTTGGGTTCCTCGGCGACGATCACCACATGCCTGCGGTGCAGGTCCACGTCGATGTTCGGGATTCCGATGCCGTCGATGAGCAGCGGGCTCTCGCTGCGGATGAATTCGATGGTGTTTCCCGCGAACGCTTCCAGGTGCGCCACGAGGCCGCTCTTCGCGTCGTGCATCAACTCGTGGATCTCTTGATCGTTGCGCTCGGTGCCCACCGCGATGCGCCGGTCACCGGAGTAGACGCCGCCGTTGTTCAGGCGGATCCGCGCCCCGTCCTTGATCTTCTTGAAGACATCCGGCCCGGCCTCGTCGATCAGCACCACGCCGTTGGCGACGAGCACCTCCGGACCGAGGTTCGGGTAGCGCCCGGAGATGGACGGCGAGGCGTTGACGACACCAGCGATCTGGGCCTCGACCAGCGCGTCGGCGGTGATCCGGTCCAGATCTTGTGCATCGAGGACGACGATGTCGCCGGGGCCGACGCGTCGCAGCAGCCGGTCGATATCGCGGTCCACTCGTGCAGTGCCGGTCACTCCCGGGCGCGTACTGGCATTGCGGGTGAGCAGCGTGGACATCTTCATGCGCCGATTCTGTCGGGCATCGCCGGTCAGACGACGGAGGCGCGCCGTAACACCAGCCTCACAAGTTGGCTTTAGTCACATCAGTAACAGCAGTCCGGTCTCAATCCCGCTTCGCCGCGTAGTGCCGCGCGGCCTTGGCACGGTTGCCACAGGTGGCCATCGAGTGCCAGCGCCGAGCGCCGTTCTTCGAGGTGTCGTGGAACCACAGGATGCAGTGCGGATGTGCGCACTGCTTGATCCGATCGGGAGCCTCGCCCAGCAACCTCAACAGGTCGTCGGCGGCCAGCCAGCCGGCGAGCCACTCCGACTGTGCGACCTCGGCGGCCTCGGCGGGACCCGATGCCGTGAGCGTGCGCCGGATCCGGCCCCGTTCCAGCACCTCGTTGAGCGCGTCGACGGACCCGGGCTGCAGCGCCTGCAGGATCGCCTCACGAGCGGAGACCAGCGCGATCCGCGACTTCTCGTCAGCCTCGCAGCGCTCGGCCAACCCGTTGGCCAGCAACCAGCACCGCAGGCCTTCGACATCCGCGAGAAGGTCCTGCGGTCCGTCCGCTGACATCCACCGGGTGTTCAGCAGATCCAGCGCTAGGGGTTCGCCGACATGCGGGCGCGGGTCACGCATACCTGAGGGTAACCACGCCATCACACCGCCAAGGACCACCCGCCGAACTAACCATCGAATCTAGATTAGATGGTTGACGGGATGATCGCCGTCGTTCTAACCTACTTAAGCAAGTACGTTGGTTAGTAACTCAGGAGGACTGCATGACCGGAACCATCTCGCCCCGGCTCGCCACCGGCCACGTCGGCATCAACGTCACCGATCTGGACCGCTCGATCGCCTTCTACCGGAACGCGTTGGGTTTCGAACCGCTGGCAGTCAACAGCGAGGGCCAACACCGGTACGCCTTCCTCGGCACCGGCGGGACGCTTCGGCTGACCCTCTGGCAGCAGAGCAGTGGCCGGTTCTCCACAGAAACACCTGGCCTGCACCATCTTTCGTTTGAAGCGGCCAGCATCGACGAGGTGCGGACCGTCGAAGCCGCGTTGAAGGCGCTGGGCACCGAGTTCGCACACGACGGCGTCGTCGCCCACGGCGAGGGCGCCGCATCCGGCGGCATCTTCTTCACCGATCCGGACGGAACCCGGCTCGAGGTGTACGCCCCGAACGGGGCGCAGACCGCTCCCGCGCCCCACGGCACGACGCCCACCTGCGGATTCTTCTGAGGTCGACAGGTGACCAGATATCACCCGGGTGAGCTGGCCGTGCAGCGGCGGATGGGTCAGGAGGCCATCGCCACCCGCGTCGGCCGCATGATCCGTACCGAGGTCCCCGAGGCCGCCGCCGCGTTCCTCGCCGAACAACCGATGGTGGTGGTCACCGCAGCCGACGACGAAGGCCGGATGTGGACCAGCTTGATCGCTGGTCCACCCGGATTCGTCCACGCCGACGATCCGCGCACGGTCACGATCGACGCCCTACCCGCGGCCGGCGACCCGCTCCGGGACGCGCTGCGCAGCGGGCGGCAGGTCGGCATGATCGCCATCGAGCCGCAGACCCGGCGCCGGATGCGGGTCAACGGCACCGCCGAGCCGACCGCGACCGGCCTGCGGATCCACCCCGATCAGGTGTATTCGAACTGCCCGAAGTACATCTCGCGCCGGGACATCGTCGAGATCGGGTCCACGCCGGAACTGCCCCTGGCACGGCGCGGCGAATCACTGACTGATCGACAACATGCGCTCATCGCATCCGCCGACGCCTTCTTCATCGGTTCGGCGGACACGATGGGTAACACCGACGCGTCACACCGGGGCGGCAATCCGGGGTTCCTGCAGGTGCTCTCGCCCCGACGGCTGCGCTGGCCGGACTACCGCGGGAACTCGATGTTCATGACGCTGGGCAACATCGACGCCAATCCGCGGTGTGGGCTTCTGGTGGTGGACTGGTCGTCCGGGTCGACCATCCAGCTCACCGGGGCCGCCGAAATCAACTGGGAGGAAGCCGATCCGAACGCGGGTGCGCAGTGCGCGGTCGACTTCACGGTCGGCGAGGTGGTGGAGCTGACCCAGGCCAGCCCCCTGCGCTGGGGCACCGCCGAGTTGTCCCCGGCCAACCCGGACCTGCCCTAGGGCGCGCTACGCTCCTGCTGAGCAGCCTCGAGCAACTCCCTGGCATGGGCCCGGCCGCTGTCGGACTCCCCCAATCCGGCCAGCATCCGGGCCAACTCGGCCACCCGGTCCTCGTCATCGATGCGGCGCACACCGCTGGACTTGGCTCGGCCGTTACCGCTGTCGACCACGAGGTGGGCATCGGCGAACGCCGCGACCTGAGGCAGGTGCGTCACCACGATGACCTGGTGGGTGCGCGCCAACCGGGCCAGCCGGCGACCGATCTGCACCGCGGCCCGCCCACCGACCCCGGCATCGACCTCGTCGAACACCATCGTGGTGCCCGCGGTCGAGGCCGACAGCACCACCTCCAAGGCCAGCATCACGCGCGAGAGTTCGCCGCCCGAGGCACTCTTGGCCAGTGGCAGCACATCCGCGCCGCGGTGCGCGGTGAACCCAAACTCGACTGCGTCCACCCCGTCATGACCGGCATGCAGCACCTCGCCGTCGGGCATCGTCACCGGTGCCGCATCGTCGGCCCGCGCGGGCATCGGGGCGACCCCGATGGTGAACACCGCGTTGGCCATGGCCAGTCCGGCCAGCTCCGCGGTCACCGCCTTGGCCAACCCTTTGGCGGCCTTGGAGCGGGCTTTGGTGAGTTCGCCTGCCGCCGCGACCAGTTGGGTCTCGAGCTCGGCGACCTTACGGTCCAGGGCGGCCAGGCTCTCTTCGGACACGTCGAGCTGCGCCAGCCGCTCGGCGGCGTCGCGGGACCACTCCAGTACCCCGTCGATGTCGGCGGCGTATTTGCGGGTGAGGGTGCGCAGCTCGGCCTGCCGCGCCAGTTTGGTCTCCAAAGTGCTGGCATCGCTCGGCAATTCGGACAGATAGTCACCGAGCTCGCCGGACACGTCGCCGATCACCGCCATCGCCTCGGCCAGCCGGACACCTAGTGCCTGCAGCGCCGAATCATCGGTGGCCTCCAGCGCCGCCTGCGCACGGCCGACACTGTCGGCCGCCGAGGTGGACTCCGGTGTGGGCTCGTCGAGCTCGCCGGCCAGTGCGAAGCGGGCGGTCTGCGCGGCTTCGCGCAACGCATCGAGTTCCGACAGCCGACGGATGTCAGCGACGATCGCCTCGTCCTCACCGGGTTCCGGTGCGACGGCATCGATCTCGTGAATTCCGAAGCTGAGCCGGTCGGCCTCCTGGGCCAGTTCCCGGGCCCGCCGGCGACGGTCAGTCAGATCCCGACGGGCCGTCAGCCACTCCTCGCGGATGCTCCGGTAGCGGGCCAGCGGCTTGTCCACCTCGGCGAACCGATCCAGCGCCGCCCGCTGCTCGTCGGGGCGCATCAACCGCAGCTGGTCGTTCTGGCCGTGCAGCGTCAACACCTGAGCGGTGAAGTTACTCAGGGATTTGGCCGGGACACTGCGCCCGCCCAGATACGCCCGTGACGGCCCGGCCCGGCTGACCGAACGCGCCGCGATCACGCTGCCGTCGTCATCACGCTCGGCGCCCGAGGACTCCAGGATCTCCTCGACCCGCCCGGTCACATCCTCGCCGAGTTCGATTGTGCTGAAACGGCCTTCCACCACGGCCCGGTCGGAGCCCGACCGCACCCTGGTCGCGTCCGCACGCGCCCCGCCCAGCAGGTGCAGGCTGGTCACCACCATGGTCTTACCGGTACCGGTTTCTCCGGTCAGCACAGTCAACCCACGATCGAACTCAGCGGTGGCGGCACTGATCGCGCCCAACGACTCGATACGAATCTCTGACAGCACAGTTATCTACTGTCCCCGCCATCCGGTGACCGGCAACCGGAACTTCCGCACCAGCCGATCGGTGAACGGCGCCGAGTCCAGCCGAACCCATTTGAGCGGCGTCCCGCAACGGGTCACCTCGAGCCGGCCGCCGGCAGGCACCACCATCTCGCGGCGACCGTCACAGAACACCAGGGCGTCGTTGCCGCTCGCCTCGATCTCGATGGCGATACTGGCCAGCGGGCTGGTCACCATCGGACGGGCGAACAGGGCATGAGCATTGTTGGGTACCACCAGGATCGCTTCGAGGTCCGGCCACAGCACCGGGCCGCCTGCCGAGAACGCGTAGGCGGTGGACCCGGTGGGAGTCGACACGAGCACCCCGTCGCAGCCGAACGACGAGACCGGGCGCCCGTCTACCTCCAGCACCACGCCGAGCACCCCGAGCCGGGGCCCCTTCTCCAGGCTGGCCTCATTGAGGGCCCACCCGCGGTTGACCACATCGGTGCCGACCCGCACCACGATGTCGAGAGTCATGCGCTCTTCGATGCGGTAGTCGCGTTCGATGACACGCTCGAGCACATGGTCGATGGCCTCGGCCTCAGCTTCGGCCAGGAACCCGATCCGGCCCAGATTGACGCCCAGCACCGGGATCTCGACGTTGCGCGCCAGCTCGGCCGCCCGCAGGAACGTACCGTCCCCGCCGAGCACCAGCACCAGCTCGCACCCTTCGGCCGCGCGTTCGTCGGCGTCGACCACCTCGATGTCGACGCCGAGGGCGCGCATGTCGTCGGGAGCCAGATGCAGCGGGCCGCGATCCACGGCCTCCGCCGAGAGCACCTTCAGACCAATCCCGTTGTCGCCGAGCACCTTTTCCACCCGGCGGGCAACTTCGGTCGCCTCGTCCCGGCCGGTGTGCACCACGAGCAGGATCGTGCGTTCAGCCGTCATTGCGGCCCCTCCTCGACCGCCCGTCGCACCGCGTGCTCCAGCGACTCGTCGTCCAGCTGACGGTCGCTCTGGGCCCGCAGGTGCAGGAAGTACTCGACATTGCCCGATGGTCCGGGGAGCGGGCTGGCCGTCACATCGACAGCATGCCACTGCAACGCCGCCGCCTTGCGGGCGACCGTGCACACCGCGTCGATGCGCAACTCGGGATCCGATACCACGCCGCCCGCACCGACCCGGTCCTTGCCCACCTCGAACTGCGGTTTCACCATCGGAACGATATCGGCGTCGGCCGCCGCGCAGGCCGTCAGCGCGGGAAGAACGGTGGCCAGTGAGATGAACGACAGGTCGGCCACGATCAGTTGCACCGGCCCGCCGATCGCCTCGGGGGTCAGCTCCCGCACATTCGTGCGTTCCAGCACATGTACCCGCTCGTCAGATCTCAGCGGCCAGGCCAGCTGGCCGTAACCCACGTCGGCGGCCACCACCTCGGCGGCGCCGCGGTCGAGCAGGACCTCGGTGAAGCCGCCGGTCGACGCCCCGGCGTCGAGGCAGCGTCGCCCCTCGACGGCGACGTCGAAGGCGTCGAGCGCACCGATCAGCTTGTGCGCACCGCGTGACACCCAAGAGCGTTCGGCGGAGGCGATCACGGTGATGTTGGTATCCGGCGCGACCGCGGTAGCCGGTTTGGCGGCCGGCATGCCGTCGATCCGCACTCGGCCGGCCTCGATCAGTTCGGCCGCTTGCTGGCGAGACCGGGCCAGACCCCGTCGCACCAGCTCGGCATCAACGCGAGCGCGCCGCGCCACCGGCGCTCACCTTCCGGTCGCCTGCGGACCGCCCGGCTGCCCCCTGTCGACGGATTCGAGGGCCTGGACGAGCAGATCGTGGGCCTGCTCCAGCCGTGCGGCCACCACGTCGATGTCCATGCCTTCGAGTGCGGAGGGGTCCACGGCCGGGTCTGGCACGCCTGCCAGCACTTCTGCGACCTGCGCACGCAACTGGTCGGGATCGGTAGTCATAGCGATACTCACGCTAGTCGATGGGTGCCGACAGCAACGACCAACGTTGCAGCGCCTGGCGCGCTGTGTCGTCGCCGGCGGACACCGTGACCGCCGCCGGGTCCACCACCGCGCTCCAGACCGCGTGTGCGGTCGCTCGCACCACCGCCAACTCGTCCACGGGTTCCTGGCCGGTCTCGTACACGGTGACGATGTCAGTGTCGACGTCGACCCGCCAGGCCGGGTCGGGTCCGATCCGCAGCGTGTCGGCGTCGGCGTGCAGGCCCCGCAGATCCGCGGCCAGGTAGCCGGGACGCTCGGCGGGTATAGCTCGGACCGCCTCGCGCGCGGTACTGACCCCGGTGAGCACCATGAGGCTGGGGAGCCCGGCCGCGACGGCACCGGCGATATCGGTGTCGAGTCGGTCCCCCACGACCAGCGGGGACGTGAACGTCCCGCGGCTCAGCGCGTCGTTCATCAATGTCGGTTGAGGCTTGCCCGCCACCAGGGGCTCACGCTCGGTGGCTGCCTGCAGGGCCGCCACCATCGAGCCGTTGCCGGGCAGCAACCCGCGTTCGGACGGCAGCGTCAGATCGACGTTCGCGGCCACCCACAACGCGCCGGCCCGGATGGCCAACGCAGCCTCGGCCAGATTCGGCCATGCCGTCTCGGGTGAATGGCCCTGCACCACCGCGACCGGCCCCTCGTCGAAGGTGCGGACGGGACGCAACCCGACGTTGCTCACCTCGTCGGCGAGGGCGTCCGTCCCGACCACCAGCACCGCGGCACCGGGCGACAGATGCGTGGCCAGCAGATGAGCCGCACTCTGCGCACTGGTCACCACGTCCTCGGCCGCCGCGGTGAATCCGAGTTCACGCAGGTGCTCGGCGACCTGACCGGGAGCCCGTGACGCGTTGTTGGTGACATAGAGGACCCGAGCGTCGAGGCCGGTCAGGCTGTCGATTGCGCCTACGGTCGGCTCGTGCCCCCGAAACACCGTGCCATCGAGATCAAGCAGCAGGCAATCATGTTGCCGCGCAAGCGTGGACACGTCAGGAAAGCTCCGTGATCCGGTCTTCCGCGTCGGTGATTCCCTCGACGTCGGCCTGCTCGGCGTGGACGAACCACTGCAGCGCCTCGTCATTACGTCCGAGCGCCAGCAGGGTGTCGGCATACACGTAGAACAGCCGGGCCGCAGTCGAGCCCACGCTCGTCGGGTCGAGCTGGGGCGTGGAAAGGATGGCCAACGCCTGCTCCAACTGCCCGAGATCCGAACGTGCACCGGCGGTGACGATGCGCAGCTCATCGGCGTCCTCGCCGGTGAGCGCGGCGGCCTCGTCGCTGCGGGCCAGTTCCAGCGCTCGTTCGGGACGCCCGACGCCGCGTTCGCAATCGGCGATCATCGGCAGCAACGCCGACTTGCTGCCCATCCGGCGGGCGGCGCGCAGCTCGGCGAGCGCCTGAGCCCAGTCGCCACTGTGATAGGCCGCGATACCAACCGCCTCACGCACCACCGCGATCCGGCCGGCCCGGTTGCGGGCGGCCCGGGCGTGGGCAAGCGCAGCCGCGGGATCTTCATCGAGCAGCTTGCCGGCCATCACCAGATGACGGGCAACGAAATCGGCGGTGGTCTTGTCGAGCGTCACCAATTCCCGGCGCACGTCGGGCGCCAACTCCTTGGCCTCGACATCTGCCGGCAACCTCGGGCCGTCGTTTCTCGGTTCGGTGTCCTCGGTGGGCTGGGCTGCACGGGCCCGACCGGGCCCGGAATGGCGGGGCGTACCGGCGCGTTGATCCCGACCCCGCTGATCACGGGAACGGTGGTGACCCGAATTGTTCGATGCGCGGTCGTTCGATGCACGCCGCGGACGACGCTCCGCGCCGTCTTGTCTGTCTCCGACCACGTGTGCCTTTCTACCCGCCCTTCCCGCAAAGGATACTGGCAGCGGCAAGCGCCGACATAATTATGTGAGCGCCAACGCAGCGGGTAACCGCTCGAATATCAATTGAATTCGGCGAACGAATTTGGACATCAAAAGCGAATCGCCCCCCACGATAAACGTGGGGAGCGATTCTTAATTTGTGTTCGGCGGTGTCCTACTTTTCCACCCGTGTGGGTAGTATCATCG
>MSTD01000033.1:37680-72748 GCA_001942045.1 Mycolicibacterium porcinum | reverse complement strand
CCGCCGACGACCCCGCTCCCCTGCCCTACCTCGACAGTCCCCGGCATCGCGGCATCGGTGGGCTCGATGTTGACCTGGAGGTACTCATCACCACGGCTCGGATGCGCCAGAATGGCGAGCCGCCACACGTGATCTCGCGCTCGTCGAGCCGCCACATGTACTGGAGTGTCGCGCAGATGCTCACTCACCACACCAGCAATGGATGCGATCTACACCCCGGCGACCTGCTCGGCAGCGGCACTCTGTCCGGGCCCACCGCGGGGTCCGAAGGCAGCCTGATGGAGCTGAGCCATGGCGGGAAAGCACCAATCACGCTGCCCAACGGGGAAACCCGGACGTTTCTCGAGGACGGCGACGAAGTCGTGTTGAGGGCGAGAGCCCACCGCCCGGGCGCTGTCACCGTCGGGTTCGGTGAGTGTGTTGCCGTCATACGACCAGCGATCACCACCCCGTGACTTGAGACGCGTCATGCAGCAGGCGCTGGACCATGTCATCGTCAGCTTCGGCGAAGAATGCCCCGACGACATCCTCAATCTCGTCGAATTTCTTGGCACAGAAGAGAACTGGCTGATAGTGCGTGATGTCGTAGGTCTGCACGCCCATCCGGCCGATGTTCAGTGGCAGGAGGTCGGCCGACCCGATCTGCTGGATCTCCCCGTATGACGACAGCAACCCCGCGCCATAGGTGCGTACTTCACCCTGCTCACGCACCACGCCGAATTCCAAGGAGAACCAGAAAACCTTCGAGATGAACTCGAGCGCCTCAGTCGTTTTCACGCGCCGCGCCGCCTGTCCGGCCAGCCGGTACAGAGCCGCGAAACGCTCGTGGGCCAAGCAATTTCCGTGGCCGACCACCTCGTGGATCAGGTCCGGCTCTGGCGTGTAGAGCGGCACGGAATGGTGCCGGATGTACTGGGTGGAGTGGAAGATTCCGTCAGCGAGCAGCCCGTAGAACTCTCGCAAGGGCACCAGTCCCGCTGCCGGTACGTACTGAAAGCCGGTGAGTGGACCGAGCATCTCGTTGACCTCTACCAGTTGCGGGATCCGGTCCTCGGGAAGACCGAGTCGCTCCCGGCCCTGCAGGTACACGGCGCAGGCCAGGCGCTGGTGCAGTTTGTGAAGTTCGGCGCATGCGATGCGCCAGACCTCCTGCTCATCTTCGGTGTAGGTCGCGATCGGTGGTGGCGTTCCGGGCTGCCAATCCATCGCGAGCGCGGCGATCGCATTGCGGCGGGCGCGGTACTCCGGGTCGACCGCGCCGGGGTGATCAGCAGCCAGGTGAACCGTGACGCCATCGTCCGAGCGCGTCACCGGCGCATACAGCTTCGCCTCTTCGAACATCGCTGCCTCCCGGGTATCCGGGCGTCGCAATGAGCGGCGTCGTTCGTGGCCGGCCGCCGCGGCGGCCGTGTGGGTAGGACTTGTGGTCCTGTCAACCAGGATAGGCGCGCTGGCCTGATCGACGACGGCGCAGCAACGGCGCGCGGCGTGCTCCTACAGCCCGGACGGCACGACCTTCCCGTTGACCGTCACCTCGACCTGGTCGGTCTTTGCGTTGTACGTGACCTTGCCGTGCTCGAAGGTCTCCACCACCAGATCGCCCTCGGGTTGCTCGTCACTGGTGGGAGCACCCAGCGGACCCACCGAGCCGTTGTCGCCGGTGACCGCGGGCACGCCCGCTGGGTCGCGCGGGACGTTCCAGGCCTCCCGGATCTTGCCCCGGGTGATGTACGCGGGCGTGCCTGCCTCGTCGCTCTTGGCGGTGATCACGCCGCCCTGGAACTGCTGGAAGAACACTCCGCCTTCCCGCTTTCCCGCATTGCGATCACCCGTCAGTGGCTTACCGAGAGCCTTCTTCTGCTCTTCGGTTGCCGATGCGTACTTGGCCGCGATCGGGCCGGTCAGCGTCACCTCGACGTCTCTATCTCCGACGAGCTTCACTTCCTTGGGCTGCCCAGGGGTTTCCGTTGTGGAGGTCGCGATCAACCCGACCTGAGGCGACATCGAGGTGTCGACGCTGTTGCCATTGCTGCAGCCCGCGATGCTCAGCGCGACGGCGGCCAAGCCGGCGACTGCTGTAGTGCGGTATGCATTCGTCCTCATGGGGTTTCCCTCCCGCGGTTCCTGTGGTCTGGGTCAGGCTGTGTCTGAACCCGCGCCCGGCCGGACTATAACGGAAACACTTGAGCCGCGCAGGCGGTCACGGTGGTCATCCCTCTGAACAGGCATACGCCATCAATGTTTTTCGACGTGCCACGCCGAAAACGCGGACCAGCCTTCATCCTCGCTCCTCAGGAACGGTTTTCCGCTGATTTTGCATTGCGGGAAGCGGGATTTTATGGCCTATGCGGTGAGTCGTTAGCGTCGGATTGATGGAGTGGAATTTCCGGCCGGCTCATGAACTAGCAGTCGCGCTGCGTGCTGGTGAGGTGTCCTCGGTGGAACTGACCGAGGCGGCGATTGCTGCGATTGAGCGAACGGACGGCCAGATCAACGCGATTTGTATGCCGGACTTCGATCGTGCGCTCGTGGCTGCGCGGCAAGCCGACGCCGCGCGGGTACGAGGCGAGGATCGTCCGCTGCTGGGTATCCCGGTGACGGTCAAGGAGTCCTACAACCTGGTCGGCCTGCCCACGACTTGGGGTATGCCGCAGTACCGGGAATTCATGCCGGCCGACGATGCGGTACAGGTGTCGCGACTGAAAGCCGCCGGCGCGGTGATAGTCGGTAAGACCAACGTCCCGTTGGGGCTGCAAGACATACAGAGCTTCAACGACATCTACGGAACCACCCACAACCCGTGGGATCACGGTCGTACGTCGGGCGGATCTTCCGGCGGATCGGCCGCCGCCCTGGCATCGGGGTTCGGTGCGCTGTCGATCGGCTCCGACCTCGCCGGTTCACTGCGCACCCCCGCGCATTACTGTGGCATCTACGCCCACAAGCCGACACTCGGGCTGGCTGCCATGCGAGGCATGACGCCGCCGTCCGTACCGGCATTGCCGACCGAGGCCGATCTCGCCGTGGTCGGTCCGATGGCGCGCAGCGCATCCGACCTCACGCTGCTGCTCGACGTGATGGCCGGACCGGACCCACTGACGTTCGGCGTGGCACACGAGGTGACGCTGCCGCCGGCGCGCCACGACAGTCTCGGCGACTTCCGGGTCCTGGTTCTGGAGGAGCACCCGTTCATCGCGACCGGGGCCGCGGTGCGCGCCGGCGTACACCGGGTGGCCGACGCTCTCGTCGCCAGCGGGGCCCGCGTCGAACGAAACAGCCCGCTGCTGCCTGATCTCGCGGAATCCGCCGGGCTGTACGCGCAATTGCTGTTCTCTGGCGCCACCGCGCGGTTCCCCGTCGACGCATACGAGCAGCTGCAGACCCGCGCTGCCGCGCTGAGTGTCGACGACCAGAGCCTCGACGCTGCTCGGCTACGCGGAATGGTGTTGAGCCACCGCGATTGGATCGAACTGAACAACCGGCGCGAGATGCACCGGCACGGTTGGCGGCAGCTGTTCGGCGAGTTCGATGCCGTGGTGTGTCCGATCACGCCCACTCCCGCGTTCCCTCACGACCACAACCCCGATCTGTTGCAACGTCGGATCGACATCGACGGGGCTGAATACCCATATTTCGACCAGCTCGTCTGGGCTGGGTTGGCCACCATGCCCGGCCTGCCCGCGACAGCCATACCCGCAGGTCTGTCCCCCGATGGTCTACCGATCGGAGTACAGATCATCGGCCCGATGTTCGAGGACCGCACCACGCTGCGCCTGGCCGAGCTGCTCGAACAACAGGTCGGCGGGTTCCAAGCCGCCACGTCGGGCCACTAGCTGCAGTAATACTGCCCGTTGAGCACACAATTCGACGGAGGCGTGTACGAACCGCTGAGTACGCCTCGCATGCCGCCTCGCGCCGAACCCCCCGGCGGGATGATGCGATTCCAATTCACGGGTGTGAGCACGTAGTGCGTGCCAGATCGGGTGATTGTGCTACTCCACGTGTGCGAGACGGATTCGCCTGGCGGCAAGTCGAATTCAAGCCTCCAATCGGCCATGGGCACTGCACTCGTGTTGGTGATGACGAAGCGGGCGATGAAACCGGTTTGCCACGTCGATGTCACCGCCAACGTGGCGACGGGCGCAGCCGCATGAGCTACCGGGGTGACCGCGAGGCCCAGAACGGCGCCAACAAAGGTCGACACCGCGAGGTGAAGCGCTGTGCGCCAGCGCTTCACGTGATCGTCCCGTCGGGCCACAGCTGCAGACACTAAGGTCAACAAGAGAAGTTCGGCGCTCGCGTCGCCGCTACGCTGCCGAACTTTTGCTCGATCGCAACCGTTACGAAATTTGGGCCTCAGGCGCGACTGCGCCACAACATCAGGCGTCAGGTGACCGGCTGCAGCGAGTTGCCGGCGACCCGGTACAAGTCGGTGGCGGCCCCCATCGCGGCCTTGATGGTGTTGTAGTACTGCGTGCCGACTCCACCGCGGTATTTGAGCAGCTGCGGGTTCTGCGCGAGCGTTGCGGCCAGTACCGCATCGCCACTGGTGATGCGGTATTTGCTGAACGCGTCAGTGAATCGCGTGATGAACCGCGCGATCGCCTTGTTGGGGTCTTGGCGATCAGCCACGGTGCCGAAGCTTGCCTTCTCCTGAAACAGGCCGATGACCTCATCGGCAGCGCCGCCGGGACCGCCATAGGCCTGCACGCCGCCGGACGCGGCAGGCCGGAAACTGGACTCGATCTTCGCGGTGGCGATGACGGTCTTGATCTGATCTTCGCTCAGCTTGGCGGCCCTGCCCTGGCTCACGATGGCCTTGACGATGTCCTGCGCGCTGGAGTCCTTGGTCACGATCACCGGTGCGGGCGCAGGCGCGGGTGGTGCAGCCGCGCTAGGGGCGGCGTCGGCGGCCGGCTGTGGCTCGACGGTGACTGACGGCTGCTGATGAATCGGCGAAGAAAGCAGCGTGGCACCGCCGAGACCAGAAGCGACGAGGACGGTGGTGATGGCCTTCTTCAGGTGTTTCGGTTTCCCGAACGTCTCCATGAGTCGGTCGACTCCCGGCATGGGCTTGCTCTCCTCTGTGGGGGGGTTTGAACTTGTGATTCGTGTGGCGGACACGAACGCCCCCCTCCAACCCCGCCTCGCGATGCGAGAGACGGGGTTGAACTGCGCGCCGGCCATCAATGCGGCGACCGGCACCGCACGATCAGATGCACGCCAGCAAGAGTTTGCTGCACGAATTGCAGCTGCGGCGACGCAGGAATTGATCCTGCCGCCGACACGTCACAGTTATGGCAACCACCACCCCGATTGCCAAAATGTGATCCGTGCCACTCTGCCTGGTGCTACGGCACAGTAGTTATTAGCCGAGCACTGTATTGGAACATTCAACGGATGGCAAAACGGCAACTACAGACATTGTGCCCGGCGCCTTACCGGCCCATGATCACTGATCTCCTGGCAGTTTGCTGCTATGCCGCACTTGATCCCCAAATTATCGATCCGGCCCATGCATGCCCTCGCACACGTCCGTAGCAAATGGGGCCCTCGAATGCGGATCGTCGCGTACATGCGCACAGTTACTCCCAACCGTCGCGACGTCCATCGCAATTACCAACGCACAGTTGACAGTCCGGCCTTGCGGAGCAAATTTGTCGGTGGATGCTGGCACGCTGGTTCAGCCATGACAAATGTCCGCACACTTCGATTCCACGCCGAGCACGGTCCAGCGGCAAAGCGTGGCGACTCCGCAGGGAACGGTTACCGCCATCCTCCCCACGCCGAATGACAACGCGAGTCGATTATCCACGAAACCGCTTGGTGCACTTGCCAACTGGTTTGTCAGTTGATGATCTCGCCTCGTTCGTCAGCGCGGATCGAGGCCAGCCGGTCCCTCCACATCTCTAGCGCCTCGGGCGTCAGTCGAGTCCAGTCGGTGACCTCGCGCACCACGCGAAGCGGTGCTTCACTCCGATATGACCGCGTGGGGTTGCCCGGAAATTTCTTGTCCGTGACATTCGGATCATTCTCGAAGGGCCCGGTGGGAATCACCTCGTAGACGTGGGGTGTCGACCCATCGAGTGCGGCAACCTCGGCCGCGAGGCCGGCGCCGTCACGCAGCGCTGTGAAGTAAATGTGATTCATGACGACCTCCGGCCGGTAGTTCGAGTTGAACCCGGCCGTCAGAAGCTCGCCGGGGCGCAGTTCTGCTTTCGTGCCATGAAAGAACGGGCCTTCGTCGAGTGCCTCACTCACCGAGCCGATGTTACTGAGGTTTGAAATCGCCCTGTTTGGCTACGCACTCAGCGGAACAGAACGTAGTCATTCCTGAACAGCAGGAACCTGGCGGAGGGAGTTTGACATGACGTTCTCGCACATCGCATTGAAAGCGACCGCAGCTGCTGCCGGAATCGCAGCAGCCGGGGTGTTGGCAGCCCCGTCGGCATTGGCCGACCCGGAAGTGCTCCAGTTCGGCCAAACGGCTGAGATTCCCAGCCCTGGCGGCGCGATCGACTACACGGTCAGCACCCTGCAGCCCAGCGGGCACAACGACGGAATCTGGTACTCCGACGTGACGGCCCGAGCTGTCAGCGGTTCGCCAACGCCGAACATCTCCGACTTCAACGCACGAGCTGTCAACAGCTCCACCTATGCGGACATGAAGGGGAACCAGACCGACGGCCTTCCTAACCAACCGATCGCGCCGGGCACCCAGACATATGGACGAATCTACTTCGACGTCAGGGGCGGCACTGTTCCCGACAGCGTGGTCTACCGAGACGCCGGCGGTACCGACAAGGTGGTCTGGAAGGACTGATCTGCCGGCGTGCAGCCGACATTCGCGTGCGCGCGTGTGACTGCGGATCCCGTCAACTGGCGGCAAACCAGGCCGTGACCACGCGATGAGTGGCGGGCTGTTGCGCCGGTTGACCAAACCCCGGCAGATCGCCAACTTTCACAGTCCACAACGGTGCGGACTGATCGATCGGATCGGAGTCCGGCTGCACAAGGACGGCCTGTTCGGCATCGCAACGGTAGGCACCAACGTAGCCGTCGTCGCGGCCACCCCATGAGCCACCGTTTCGGAGTCGACAATGCGTTCCGTCGTCGAGATTCAAGGCAACCGGTTGGGGTGTAACGGGTTTGGTGACCGCATCCAACGGGACGGATACGTGGATGCGGTGCACTCCCCTCGCCCAGGGATCGTCCATGCACAGCAGATCCAGCCCGGTGGCCGGCCAACACGCGTCGGCACCGTAAGCCGATGGCGCGCACGCGTAGATGTTGTCGCTGACGGCGGCGGGCGACGACTCGCCGCACTCAGCCGCACGTTCCGGGACCAGGTCGGTGGATTCGTGGTATCCGTTGATGGGCTGGCCATCGGAGCCAACATCAATCTCGTTGATGACCTGAGTGGACGCGGCGCCATCCGCCGACCTCGGGGCTCTCCCACCACCATCGCCGGCGCTACACGACGTCAACGCTAGAGCTGCCGCGGCCACCCCAACCCACGCGGCCAGAACAGCGGTGACGCGCGTCGTGATGATCGACCGCCGGTGGAAGCCGTTGTCGTCGCTCATCTGTCCCTCTCGCACGTCGGGTCTCTGAGATCAGGATCGGGCATGCCTGGTCGATCCGGGCACGTTTTCAATCAATGGTTCAGGTGCCACTGGCGTGTCCAACCTGCGTTCTAGACCGCCACGCCAGCGAGCACTGAGGTGAGCAGAAGTTCGAATGCTCGATCGTTCACCTGTGCCGGGGCGCCGGCGGATCCGCCCTCGTCGGCAGTCTCCGCCCTCGGTGCGGCGCTGTGTTTCTGCGTCATCCGTGCGAGCAGTACCGACCCTCGAACGAGTTCCGACACCGCCGAGTAGGTGTCGTGCGCTGTCTGCTCGTCGAGACCGGAATCGATCATGTTGGCAATCGCTTTCTGCGTCTCCTGTTCGCCGAGTCGTCGGGCCAGCGGGCTCAGTGCGCCTCGAACGAGGATCAGGTCCGTCAACACCGGATCGCTGAGGAAGGTCCGGCGCACGCCGCGCGCGTGTGCCTTCAACGACTCGCGCCAGTCGTCCGACTCGGTGAACTTCGGTAATCCGCTGCGGCGCAACGCGCGATCGGTCATGGCGTCGAGAAGCTCTGATTTGTTGCGTACGTGCCAGTAGATGCTGGTTACGCCGACGTCCAGCGATTTGGCGACCAGCGGAATGCTGAGCTTCTCAATTGAGGACTCCGTTGCTATCTCGAACGCTGCCTCCACGATGGCGTGTTCGGTCAGCGAGCCTCGCGCTCGTCGGACGGTTTGTCGGCTTGGCACCCGTCACCCCTCACCCGGCGCTGACATTCCTCGTGTCATGATCGGCAGCTCGGTACGTGTCAGCGCCGGATCTGACGGGTCACGATCGACGGGCCGGCCAGTGGCGCGGCTAGCAGTCCGGGCGCGGCATCGATGACCGCGGGGATAGCGTTGACGGCTGCCATTGCCGTCGCGGCGACGCCGGGATTGGTGGAGTCGCCCGATGCGGGGTCCAGATGCAGATCGAGAGTCATGTTCGGATTTCCTTCGATGCGAAACACCATGCCGCCCTTGCCGGGTTGCGCTGGACGCGGCCAAGAGTCGGGCCACGGCGTCGAGGTCACCGCGGCGAAGTACTGAACCGATACGACGGGACGCTCGTCGTGCATCGCGGCGAGTTGCCAGCGGTGGCCGCAGATGGTGTCCTTCGGTATCACCCCGAGCGCGGTGTCCAGATCGTGCGGAGCCAGGATCGTCTCCCAGTCCAGTGCCACTCGTTGGACCTCCATGCCGAGTATGTCGGCGATGTAGCGCACGACAGGTTCCCAGTCGTTGTTCACCTTGCCGACAGCGATGCGAATCGGGATGTGGCCGTTGGGCTTTCCGAAGCCCATCGACTCATGCAGCACCTCCCAGATCGGGTAAGACAAGTCGAGGTCGAGGGCGTACTCGTCCATGCGGTAGGTCTCGATCACCCCGGCACCGGCCAGTAGGGCGGTGGGCAGGTTGAGGCTGACGAACCCGGGTTCGCACCCGGTGGCGTAGAACGTTGAGTTACCTTGACGCGCGGCGTTTTCAATCGGTTCGCGCCAATTGGCCGGTGCCGCATTCGGATACACCATGGGGATGGCGGAGATCGTGACGACATTGATGCCGGCTTCCAGGTAGCGGACGATGTCGGCGATCACCTCGTCTTCTCGTCGGACGGCGGTCGCGCAGTAGGCGATGCAATCGGGCCTGGTGTCCAAGATCGCGGCCATGTCATCAGTCGCGACAATGCCCACGTCCGGTCGTCCGCAGAGTTGACCGGCATCGGCGCCCACCTTCGTCTTGGACGACACCTTGAGCCCGGTCAGCTCGAGCGCCGGGTCGTCGATGATGGCGCGCAACGCAACACTGCCCGTCATACCGGTGCCGATGTGGACGACGCGACGCTTCGCGGCGTCAGGAGATGAAGTCACAGGTCTTGCCTCCCAGTGCGCAAGGAGCGATTGCCCATCAGGCGATTCAACTTACTGTAGACCTCACCAGTAAGGCTTACCAGTAGCTCTCTCAGTAATGGCGCAGACCAGGGATCCGGATCCCCAAAACCGCCAAGGACCGCAAGGAAATGCGGGACCCCCGGCCACATGACACTTAGCCCTTGCGCTAAGTGTCAGGACGATGAATACTTAGCCACATGGCACAGTGTTCGGCCGAACTCGACGAGGTTTTCCTAGCCCTTGCGGATCCGACCAGACGCGCTGTGATCCGTCAGCTCGGACTCGGGCCTGCGAGCGTCGGCAATCTGGCCCGCGAGGCCACGATGACGCTCCCCTCGTTCATGAAGCACGTGCGGATGCTCGAGTCGACCGGACTGATCCGCACGGCGAAGGCCGGCCGTGTGCGCACCTGCGAACTCAACCGGGAGCGGCTCACGGTCGTCGAAGACTGGTTGATGCAGCAGCGGCGCGTCTGGGAGGAACGGACCGACCGGCTCGAGCAATTCGTCACCAACCGCCAAGACAAAGACAAGGACCCGACATGAACCCTGAACTCGACCTCAGCATCGAGCGGATCATTCGCGCGCCCCGCAAGGCGGTGTGGGAAGCCTGGACCGACCCAGCCAGCCTGGCGCAGTGGTGGATCCCGGCGCCGATGGCATGCCGTGTCGAGAGTCTGGAAGTCCGCCCGGGAGGCGCCTTCGTGACGCAAATGAGCGATGACGGAAGCGAATTCGTGCCCCACCTGGACGCCTGTTTCCTGGTGGTCGACGAATTCGAACGGTTGGTGTTCACGAATGCCGTTGACAGCGGGTGGCGCCCCGCGAACCCCGCTCCCATCGCCATGACCGCCGAAGTCACCATGCGCGACCACGCCGACGGCACCGACTACCGCATCGTCGCGCGTCACGCTGACCCGACCGCCAGGAACCGCCATGCCGAGATGGGGTTCGCCGAGGGGTGGGGCACTGTCGCCGAACAACTCGCGCGGGTCGCGGAAAGTGCGCGGTGACAGCTCGCCGCTCTACCTCTTCGGCTCGTACCGCAGCGCCACCACGCCGGCGCCGAACTCCACCCGGTCGACGAGCCTCAAGTCGACATACTTCGACAGCCCTGCGAACAACGTCGGCCCGTGTCCGACCAGCCGGGGATGTACGACGAACTCGTACTCATCGATCAATCCCAGCTCGGCCAACGCGATCGGCAGCCGTACGCCACCGACGTACACACCCCTACCCGGCTGACTCTTGATCTCTCGCACCGCTTTTCCCAAATCGCCGCGGACAAGCTCTGCGTTCCAATCCACTCGGTCCAGGGTGCTCGATACGACGTACTTCTTCGCCGCATCGATCGTGCGGGCGAAGGGTTCCGTCCACTCAGGCATCTCCCCCGGCGTCGGCGACCGCCATGCCTCCTCCATCATTTTGTACGTCACCCGACCGAAGAGGAGCGCATCGGCCCGAGCGATGATCTCGGTTGAGTGACGATGCAAGGCTTCGTCGGGAATGACTGCGCGATGGTCGCAACAGCCGTCCAACGTGACGTTGATGGAATATCGAAGGGGTTGCATCACACTTCCTCTCCTGTTCAACGGAATACTTCGATCAGCTCACCTCTGATCGCCCATCGCGAACCTGCCGGCTGTGCGCCAAGTAGCTCGCCGGCGACGCACATGTGGTCCGCGGGCGCCCACTGCACACCTGCGCCGAAGGGCTTGACGAGCCGTTGTACAGCGCCGAGCACCGCGCGGCTCTCGTCACGCAGGTGCATTTCGATCTCTTCGGGTTCTGCTGAAAGGACTCTCGCGATCCGTGCCGCGACATCAGTCAGGATTGTCGCGTCGGTATGGGCCTGGAACGCGCAGATCACACCATCGAAGATCCCCTTGACCAACCCGCCCCACACGGGTTCACACCCCTCGGGTGGCCGGACCTCAACCCTGACGGCGAAGGGTGTCTCGGGCGTGCAGGCCGGGTCAGCCACATGGTGGACGTGCCTGCCGCGGGCGAGTGCCAGCCAAACCTGCGCCAGCTTCTTGTCGCCTGCGAACGCTCCCAGGTCGGTCCAGTCGAACGACGCCACCGCTCTTCCCTGTCGCCAGGTGTCGAACCCGCCCGAACGCGGTGCCAGCACGTAGCGGTACGCGGACGGGTACTCCGTCCCGGACGGCGCTGGTGGAATGGCGGCCCCGTATTCGAAACGGATTCCGTTGCGGCCGGCGACTCGGAACGAGTCAATGTTGTAGAGCGCGAGGTTCTCGACGTCGGCGTTCGGAGGTTTGGCGCCGAAATATGTGGCGTGCAGTACCTGATCAGCCGACGGCTTGAGCTGGCCGCAGCCATCCCGGATGCGGGTCCGTAGCCGTTCTTGCCAGGCTGGCCGGATGTAGTCACCGGCCCACGCTTCGAGCACCGGCCGGTCCGGCGACGGACCGCAGATCTCGGATCGACCGTCAAGTAACGGGGACGCGAGCTTCCGCTTGACCGGCTCGTGCCGGTCTATCGAAGTAGCCTGTGCGACAACACCATCCGGCTGACATCGCCCGCACGGCGCGATGCACTGCCCGACGTGGGCGATTGCCCACTGTTCGAGCTCGGGCAGGTGCTCCGCACACACCTTCACGTACTCCTTGGTCCACCCGCCTCTGGCGGGGTTGCGGCCGCGGATCGTCCGACAACTGGCACGATGCACCCTAGCCGTGGCCGCGTAGTCGCTTCGGTGAATGTTGATCACATAGCCGTCTGGATGGTCGTCGAGCCAGCCCAGGTATCCGTCGTCATCGTCACTGAACCGCGTCACGGTGGCCATCTTGCCTCCGACGACCGACAAGGCGATCCACTTCGCCGACATGCGCCGGACGACGCCGCAGTACCGTCATGAATTGTCGCCGCTCAACCATTCCCCGAGGCCCACGTGTGCGACGACGGTCTGCTCGATGTGGGTGACGGCAACCGTGTGTATGGCCCACGGCCAGCTGCGGATCGTCGACGACGCGGGTCATACCGGCAGTCCCGCCATGGCAGAGGCCATCGCCGACGCAATCGGAGGGATGAGAGCACCCGGCCCGCCGGGTGACGAGGAAAACCGTTCGACTGGCCCACGTTCACGTTGATACCGTGCCTGGGAACCGTGAGAAAACGCGAGGAGGTGAGACCCATGTACGCAGCAACCATGTGGGTGCTCCCCACTCGTGTTCACGGTTGAGGGGTCGACGAAGGTGTCGCCGGGAGCGCCTGAACGACGGCAATCCCGAAAGGCAACACCATGCATTTCACCTCGCAGACAACCTCGAACGGTGTCATTGAACGCACCTTCACCTTGGACCGCGTCAGCGGTGTGCTGTGGTCACCGGACTCCGATTCTCCAGTTGCTCCCTTGATCCTGGCGGGCCATCCCGGGGGTCTGGACAAGAAAGCCCCAACGCACGTCGCCCGGGCTCATTCCGCCGTGACCTCTGACGGCTTCCATGTCGTGTCCATCGACCTGCCTGGACACGGTGATCGGCCGCGAAGCGCACAGGACCAACGCCGCATCGCCGATTTCCGTCGGGCACGCGACGAAGGCAGTCCGGCATTCGGTCCGCTCCTTGCCGATTACTGTCAGTCGGTGGCCGAGCGCGCAATCCCGGAATGGCAGGGGGTCATCGACGCCTTGCAAGACCTGCCTGAAATCGGGACGCACGGGTTGATCGGCTACTCCGGGGCATCCCTGTCCGGTGCCGTCGGGATTCAGCTGGCGGCGGTCGAACCTCGGATCACCGCTGCAGTTTTCGGTTGGGTGTCGGCGCACGCTGCTCTGCTCGAAGCCGCGGAACGGGTGACCATCCCGATCGAGTACCTGCTCCCGTTGGATGACAAGGACATCCCGCGCGAGTTCGGCCTCGAGCTGTTCGACGCGTTCGGCTCGCTGGACAAGGTGATGCACGCCTTCCCGGGCGGGCATCAGGACGTGCCTACTGATGGCCGGATCGACACGCGGTTCTTCCCGCGACACTTCCGCCCAGCGGGCAGCACCGTTACGCAGTGACGTGTTTAGGTATCGGCGGCCGTTCCGTGCCAGGCCGCCGATACCGCTCACCACCGGCATGTGAGCCGGCACAGAATGGAGTGAAATAACTTGAGTCTCAGCCGAATCACCGATGGGCCAGAGCGAGCGATCATCGAGAACATGCTCGACCGCAATCGCGAAGCCCTCATCGAGACCGCACGCGGCCTGTCCGAGTCGAACGCCCGGCGGCGCCTCGTGACGTCGCTGACGACACCGATCTCGTTGATCAAGCATGCCGCCGCCGCGGAACGGATCTGGTTCCAACGGTTCTGGGCTGGTATGGATGCGACTGACTGCGACGGCTATTCGGAGCGCGACGAGGGCACCTTCGTCGTCGCCGACGATGAGTCACTGGACGATGTCATCGCCGAGTTCGAGCGCGCCAGTCAGCGATCACGCGAGATCGCGTCCCGCTTCGACCTCGACGCCACCTTGGACAATCCCCGCGAAGGTACGGTCAGCATGCGATGGACGCTGCTCGCCATGATCGAGGAATTCGCCAGGCACGCCGGCCACGGCGACCTTCTCCGGGAGCAGATCGATCGACCTTCCGGCCGCACCGGTGAAACATCTTGACCTCAAGTGCACTTGGGCTCCTACGGTTGAGCGATGACGACTCAACGCCCAGTTCTCGACACTCCCACCGTTGGCGGCCATCAGGCGGTCCGTGATCTGATCGATCACCTTCAACGAGGCGGTGACGCTGGAGACGCTGACGTGTACGACGGCATGTTCGCAGCCGACATCCTGTGGGGTACTCCAAAAGGCATGGTGCTCAGGGGCTATTCACATCTCAACCCGATCCACCGGCAGATGATGAGCGGTCCCCCGGTCGTGCCGGCCTCGCGGTTCGAACTCGCGCAAGCGGTCTCACCGGCCCCGGGAGTGATGGTTGCCCAGATTCGCCGTAGCGCGCTGGCCGGCGGCTTCAGCGAGATGGCGATGTATGTGCTGGTTCAGCGCGACGAGAAATGGTGGGTTGCGGCAGCGCAGAACACCCCCATCGTCGATACCCTGCCGCCGATGTCAGCTCCGCGATGAGCTGGTTTCCGTTCAATCGAGGCAGAACTCGTTACCCTCGACGTCCTGCATCACGATGCACGACTCGTTGATGTCATCGGCGGGCAGCAACCGGATGCGGGCTGCGCCCAACGCGACCAGCCGCGCACACTCTGCTTCAAGCGTGTCCAGCCGCTCCTGACCGACCAGTCCGGCGCCCACTCGCACGTCGAGATGCACGCGGTTCTTGGCCACCTTGTCCTCCGGAACGCGTTGGAAGAACAGTCGCGGGCCGGCGCCGGACGGATCCTCGCAGGCGAACATCGATCCCTGGAGCTCCGGAGGTAGCGTTCGATCGAAATCTGTCCACGTTTCGAACCCCGGGGGTGGCGGCGGTACGGCGTAGCCCAGCACCGCACACCAAAAGCGAGCGACGCGCTCCGGTTCTGCACAGTCGAACGTGACCTGGAACTGCCTGACCGACGCCATCAATTGACCGTATCGGCTCGGGTCTCCTGTCGGAACCTCAACGCGGCTAGCTCGACCGCCGGATGAATCTCGCCGCCGGTGGGCGTTCCCGGGGAAAGACAGGTCATTTCACCATGTCTGCCTGTACAGCCCTCAGGAGGAGAACGCATGAGCTTGGACAACATTTCACGCCTCGGAAGTCCGGTCGACGAGTTGGTGCCGTCACGTTATGCGGTGCAAGTCGGCGATATCGAGGTCCTGGTGATCAGCGATGGGGTGCTGCCGATTACGGCCTCGACGCTGGCCACCAACGCAGAGCCGGCCGAGTTGGCGGGCTGGCTGGGCGACAACTTCCTGCCGCCCGACGTGATCGATTGGCCACTGAACGTGGTGGTGGTGCGCAGCGGCGACCGGACCATCCTCGTGGATGCCGGCTTGGGGCTTGAGTTTCCGGACTTCCCGCGCGCCGGCAACACAGTCCAGCGTCTGGAGGCGGCCGGGGTCAATCTCGACTCGGTGACCGACGTGGTGCTCACCCACATGCACATGGACCACGTCGGCGGGCTGATCACCGACGGGCTGAAGGAACGGCTCCGTCCGGACCTGCAGATCCACGCCGCAACCGCGGAGGCCGAGTTCTGGGAGTCGCCCGATTTCTCCCGCACCGTCATGCCCCAGCCGATTCCCGACGTACTGCGCAGGGTGGCCACGCAGTTCCTCGACGAATATCGTGGCCAGCTGCGGACATTCGAGAGCGAGTACGAAGTGGCACCGGGAGTGCTCATCTCGCGCACTGGTGGCCACACCCCCGGTCACAGCGTCGTCCGTCTCGAGTCCCGCGGGGACAAGCTCACCTTCGCCGGTGACGCAGTGTTCGCACCCGGATTCGATAATCCCGAGTGGCAGAACGGATTCGAGCACGATCCTGAGGAGGCGGCACGGGTTCGCGTGCGTCTGCTGCGCGAGCTGGCGGCAACCGGAGAATCTCTCGTGGCTACCCACCTGCCGTTCCCGTCGGTCTGCCACGTAGCGTCCGTCGGCGACGCTTTCCGGTGTGTGCCGACCGCCTGGGATTACTGATCGTTGCCGGCGGTGGGTCGGCGTCCTCTACGGAGGGCGCCGACCCACCGCATTTTTGACATGGCCGTCAAACTCCAAGCGGCGGTGGAGGCTCAGTCAGCGAACTT
Organism: Mycolicibacterium porcinum; assembly: GCA_001942045.1. Lineage (GTDB taxonomy): Bacteria > Actinomycetota > Actinomycetes > Mycobacteriales > Mycobacteriaceae > Mycobacterium > Mycobacterium porcinum_A. The sequence goes on along the minus strand of MSTD01000033.1, from coordinate 56,546 downwards.
CCGATTTTGACGCGTAGCACGTCTGGAACTGCGAGTATGAGCGCAATCGGTGCGGCGAAGGCAAACCTCGAGCCGTGTCGGTTGAAGTCCGAATGAAGGAGCGGCAGATGAGTTGGTTGGTGGATTCTGAGGTACGAAACGCACTGAGGCGAGCGGCCGTGGCGGCATTCGGTGGAGCAGCCGTCCTGGCCGCGGTGATCACGGCGGGCGTGGCGCCCGTTGCTTCAGCCGCGCCCCGGGTACCCGTGGCCTTCGATCCCATGAGCCCGGATGATCCGGCATGCGCGACGGAGGGATGGAACCCGGCCTGCTTCGGCGGCATGTACGACCAAACGCCCGACGACGGGATCCCCGGGGACAACGCGGCGGAGGGCGGAATTCCGGCCCCCGCGATGGTGCCCAACGTGGACGGGTCGATGAGCCCGCCCGGGACACCTGGCGCCATCTAGCCCCGCCGCCTCCTACGGGCCGTTCGATGCGGCGTGGCCCGCACCTGGATCGGTTGGTGGGCACTGGTCCCTCTGGCCGTGGTGGCGCTGTGGCTGTGGTGGAATCCGCACGCGTTCGCGCCGATCGACAAGCCGACGGCGTGGTCGTCGAAGGGCATCTACGGCGAGCGGATGTGGATGCGCGACCGGAGCCGAATTCCGGAGGGATTCAAAGTCGTCCAGAGGATTTGGACGCTGAACGCGCTTGCTGGTTTCGCCATGCTCGGCTACGGCCTGGTGGCGCTCGAGGTGTGGCCGACCGTATCGGGCCCGGCGTTGATCATCCTCGGGCAGCTCTGGCGCATCGATCGGCTCGGGATCCTCTATGAGCAGTCAGGCGATGCAGCGTAGGGCACGGTGGCAAGGAGCGCGTCGATCAGTTCCTCAGCCGACGTGTCCCACTTGTCGGTGGTGAGGAGGCCGCTGGCCTCCAGGCCGGAAGCGCCGTGTGCGCCGGTCAGGAGGATGGCCGAGTATCGCTGGGCGCTCGCCTCCCCGACGGCTGCGGCCACGATCGCCACGAACTCGTCGCAGCCGCGTTGCGCGGCCCGCACCACCGCGGTCGGATCGCCCGCCGGTGGTGTGAACATCAGCTGATACAGGTACGGTCGCCGACGACTCGTCGTGACGAGGACGAGAAGCGCCGCGCGCAACGCATCGGCAGGCTCCAGGCCGGGATCCGCCCGCAGAGATCCCAATTGATCACCGATGTGCTCCCACCCCTCGGCTGCGACGGCGGTCAGCAGGCTCTCCTTGTCCGCGAAATGCCGGTACGGCGCGCCGCGACTGACGCCTGCGCGCGCGCCGACCTCGCGCAGCGTTACGGCGGCAGGCCCTCCGCTGTCGAGCAGCTTGGCGGCGTCATCGAGGAGGGCGCGGCGAGTGGCGGCGGCGGATTCGGCGCGGTTCATGGTGACACCACCTTAGTTGACAACGTCATCTGACTGCGTACATTTATTGAGATGACAACGTCAACTCAGGGTGGGGAACTCGCCGTCGTGACCGGAGCATCCACCGGCATCGGTGCCGCCACGGCTCGCGAACTGGCCCGGTTGGGGTTTCACGTCCTGGCGGGGGTCCGGCGTGAGCGGGACGGCGACACGATCCGGGGACCTGGCATCGAGCCGCTGATTCTCGACATCACCGTCCCGGACCACATCAGTTCACTGTCGGCCCGCGTGAATGAGGACCCGCACGGTCGACCACTACGAGCACTCGTCAACAACGCCGGCGCTGGAATCAATGTCCCGATCGAGGCCTTCGCGATCGACGACTGGCGAAAACTGTTCGAAGTCAATCTGTTCGGACACGTAGCCGTGACCCAGACGCTTCTCCCGGCTCTGATCGGCAACAAGGGGCGCGTCATCAACATCAGCTCCGTCGGCGGCAGGGTCGCCATGGCCACCTATGGGCCATACGCGGGCACCAAGTTCGCACTCGAAGCGGTCAGCGATTCCCTGCGCCGCGAGATGGCCCCGCTGGGCGTGCACGTGGTCGTCGTCGAACCGGGCGCCGTGCGCACCGAAATGCTCAGGCGCGCTGGGACAACCACCTACCAACTACCCCCTGAACTCGCCCAGCGCTACAGCGGACTGGTACATGCCGTCACAGCACAGGCCGCGGCATCCTCGAAGTCCGGGCTGTCGGCGGATGATGCGGCAAAGGTGATTGCCCGGGCCGTGACGGCGCGAAAGCCGCGCACCCGCTATGCCATCGGCCGCGAGGCCGCACTCGCCACCCGCTTGGCGCGATTCGCACCCGACCGGATGCTCGATCGCCTCTTCGCCCGCGCACTACGCCCCCACATGCGCCCTGAGAAGTCCCGTTGACACCGATCAGACGTTGACGTCGAAACCCAAATCGACATCGCATGCGGCCCGCCCGCCACGAACGCCCCAGTTCTCGAGCGCGCTCTCACGCAGGACGATCGTGACATGGTCGGCCGGGATACCCAGTGTCTCTAGGCGAGTGACGATCTCCCGGTAGAGGTTTCGCTTGGCCTCGACCGATCGGCCGGCAAAGCAGTCGATCGCGACAAGTGCGTACAGCTCGGGGTGAGCCAGTCCGGGTGAATGCGAGAACCGATGTGGTTCATGGGATACCAGCCGGACATGCTTGTCACCGGAGGGTATCTGGAACGCGGCCACGAGCGCATCGTGCACCGCGTCGATGATCGCCACCTCTTCAGCTTCGGTGTACTGGCGCCTGACCTCAATGAGCGTGCTGGGCATCCCGGAATCGTCACACACGTGGTGGGCGGCCGTCATTCCAATTGCACGACTTGGGCCCCAGCCTGGAATTACCAGGCTGGGGCCCAAGTCACGGTTGCTACGCCTGCACCTGTCCCAGAGTGACGTCGACGGTGCGCGGTGCACCCGACGAGTCCTCAAAGGTCAGCGTCACAGTGTCGCCCGGCGCCTTGGAACGCACCGCGGCGACCAGAGCATCAGGACCATCGATCACCTTGTCGTCGAGCTTGGTGATCACCGCGCCCTGACTCAGGCCTGCCGCTGCCGCCGGACCACCCTGGACGACACCGGCGACCGCTGCGCCACTGCCGTCGCCGGCGGAGAGCTGAACACCCAACGAAGCGTGCTGGACGGTACCGGTTGAAACCAGCTCGTCGGCAATACGCTTGGCCTGGTCGACCGGGATGGCGAAGCCCAGACCGATCGACCCGGCCTGCCCGCCGCCCTGCGAACCCTGGCCACCGCCAAGCGATGCGATTGCCGAGTTGACACCGATGAGGTCGCCGTTCATATCGACCAGCGCACCACCGGAATTGCCCGGGTTGATCGCCGCGTCCGTCTGAATGGCGCTCATCACCGACTGCTGACCGCTCTGTCCGTCACCGGTGGCGACCGGGCGGTCCAGCGCGCTGATGATGCCGGTCGTGACCGTCCCCTGCAGGCCCAGCGGTGAGCCGACCGCGACGACGTTCTGCCCCACCTTCAGGTCCTTCGACGAACCGATGGTGATCGGGGTGAGCCCAGAGACGTTCTGCGCCTTGACCACCGCGATGTCGTCATCGGGGTCGGTGCCGACCACGGAGAACGGCACGGTCCGTCCGTCGGACATCGTCACGGTCGCTTGCACGCCACCGGTGGTCCGTCCGGAGCGGTTGGTCGACGGTCCGTCGGGGGAATACTGGTCATCGCCGGGGAACTGTCCGCCGGGGGTCCCGCCACCGGGGAACAAACCGCGGGGCAACCCGGGGAACTGGTCATCGGGTGAGGTCTCGGTGGCCATCGGCCCCTGAGCGCCGGCACCTCGGGCCGCGGCGGCCACCACATGGTTGTTGGTCAGGATGAGTCCGTCTTCGCTCAGGACGATGCCGGAGCCTTCCTCCCGTCCCTGGCCGGTTTCGATCTGCAGTTTCACCACGCTGGGCAGCACCTTGGCCGACACCTGCTCGACCGATCCGGTCGGCGCCGAACCCTTCGGCTGCGCCGGGACAGCTCCGGCTGCGGGCGCCGGCTTGCCGATGCGGTCTGCCGCCGGCGCCTGAGCCACCGAGCCCGGTTTGCCGGTCTGGTCCACCACTGCGACCGCTGCGACCGCGCCTGTCGCCATGGCGACGGCAGCCGTGCCTGCCACGATGACCCCGACGCGCGACTTCTTCTTCGGTTGTGAAGTTTCCTGCGCGACAGGCGCATCGAACTTCTGGGTCATTTCGGGATGCAGCCCGTACGGCGGGTAGGGCTGCTGATAGCCCTTTCGGCTCCACGGGCTTGGATTCCGTTGATCTGCCGCTTGTTTCGCGTCCCACTGCTGGTTGCTGTTTTGCGGCGACATCCCCGGCCACTGATTCATTGCGCTTGCTTCTTTCCTTGCGACACCGACATTTATGCGCCGTGCCGGCGCCTACGTAGATGTTGCAGCCCCGTACTGAGGGTTAGCTGAGAGTGGGCTCGGTGCGGCCCAAGACTTTGCCGGGCCGCACGTGGGGGCGGTCACATCGAGCAACGACGAACCCGAAAGCTCTACTGCGGCAGGAACGTCGCCAGCCGGGCAGTTGCCAGGACTTGTTGGGCTTCGAACTGTTCGAAAGTTCCCACGCGGGTGAACCCGAGGCGGTCGGCCAGGCGTAGCGCCGGCTGGTTCGCCGCCTGGGTGACGATCACCACCGGTTGGTCAACGAGTTGCACTGCGGCACAGCGCAGTAACGCCCGCGCCGCCTCGGCCGCGTAGCCGCTGCCCCATGCCTGGACCCGGAAGACATAGCTGAGCTCGAGCTCGCCGCCACCTTCCTGTACATGCCCCGGCAAACCGGGATCGCGTCGACCGAGCGTCACAATGCCCAGCATGCCGTCGGATTCCCGGTCGGCCACCACGTAACAGCCCTCGGCGGTCAGCAAGGCGGCCGCCCCGGCCGAGCTCAGCGCCGCGTGGACATCCGCTTCTGCGCGCGGGCCGCCTAGGAATCGCCGCACCCGCTCATCGATTTGCGTCTCGATGAGCCCATCGACGTCGTCGTCACAGCCCTTTCTGAGCCGCACCCGCTCGGCGTCGATTCGGGTGGCGGTGACGGTATGCATCAGGCCAACGGATTGAGCACCAAGGTGCACAGCCGTGGCAGATTCCTCAGTGGGATCCAGACCATCACCTGGCGACAGGTTCCGGAGGCTTGGCCGATCGGGCCACCACAGACCGGCCACGCACCCAAGCCTTGAGTCTGCAATACGTTGCGGGCCACGCGAATCTGCTCCTCGCGACTCGCCGCGGCAGGCGACCCCGTGCCCCCGTTGGAGACCCAGGTGGCCGGGGTGAACTGCAGCCCACCGTAAAACCCGTTGCCGGTGTCTGCCGCCCAGTTGCCGCCCGATTCACATTGCGCCATCGCATCCCAGTTCGGCTCGGCGCCGGCGTTCGGAACAGTCAGGAGCATCTGAGCCAAGGTAAACGCACCGATGAACCCGAACACGATGACGACCTTGCGCACGCGCATGTCGATCCCTTCATGGCGGCGAGCACTGCCGGTGCCCGCCGGTAATGGCGGGGCGAAAGGCTATTTGCAGCCAATCGTGATACAGAGTTTACCGATGAGGCAAAAGTAAAATAGCCGTGCTAGAGAGTCTAATTATCTTCTTTGAGTTTATTTAATAGTTATGCGCTAGTTGTGGCAGGTGAGGACAGTGAGTTCTCGTCAATCGACGCCTATAAGTGCAGGTGATGACCCCGCTGACGGTTTGACGGGCACGACAGCGGCACGCGGCATCGCTCTCATAATTTCGGCTGAAACCACTGTGGCAATTTATTACTGCCGTGAATTCAGATTCTGATGCGGTAGCAGTGGCAGAAATGAATTCTGATGCAAATGTGACAGCCGTGATGCATGTGGTTGCTGTTACAAGACGCTGCTGACGACCGCCGCCGGCTTCAAACGCGCGAGGATGCCGTCGAGGTCGCGCAGGAACATGTCCGGACGGAACACGTGGCCTCCGGGCACCTCGTGTGCTTCAAATGGGATCCCGGCGCGGCCGAGCAGGTCCCGGAACTCACGCTGGCCGGCAAGCACCTGTGTCTCGTTCACGCTGTCGAACCAGTTGAGTGGGTCGGGGCTGGTGCCGGCGACAAGGAAGATCCGTTTGTTGCGGTAGCTCTCGATTCGCTCGACCGGGTTGTCCGCACTGACCCTGGCCTGGTCCCAGAACGGAGCGCCGTAGACGGTACCGCCACCCAGATCGAGAACCGCCGACGTGATGTTCGCCCAATGCACGACGAGACCGAAATCGCGGCGCAGGCTCGCCGGCCCGGAATGGGCGCTGACCGAAGCGAAGTGGCCGTAGTACTTGGCCGTGTACTTCAGCGCACCGAAACCGCCCATCGAGAAGCCGCCGACGGCGCGCCCGTCGTACTCGGCGTAGGTCCGGAAGTTCGCTTCGATCCACGGCAGCAGCTGGGCGATATGAAAGGTCTCCCAATTGCGTGGTCCGACAAAGGAGGTGACCGGGTTTGAGTACCACCCGGCGTGCCCGCCGTCCGGCATCACCACGATGATCGGCTTGCCGGCCGTCCAGTCGCGGATCCCGAGGAAGTCGAACTGACGGAAATCGTCGGCGCCACCGTGGAGCATGTACAGCACCGGGTAGGTGCGGCCACTGGTTCGGTAGTCATCGGGAAGCAGAACGTTGACACCGGGGTTCCATCCGATGGCTGCGGTCTGGAATCGGTAGTACCACAGGCGCGGATCGCTCTCGTTGCGATCGACGATCCGCAAGCCGAACCCGTCGCTGCGGCCGCTGAAGATAACCAGCGACTGCCCCGGGTTGATGTGGCCGGGGTCGGGAATGTTGTTGACGGCGGCGATGGGCGGATAGAAAGAGGCATCACCGTAGAATTGAGATGCCAACGCGGACAAGGTATCCCCTGGAACGACGGTGTACTTCTTGAGCTCCGGGACGACGAGTCGTTGCCCCGGACTCAGGCCGGCGCCCTCGGCAATCCCGTTGGCGGCCGCGATCAAACGGGACAGCTCGGGCTGGCCGTAGAAGCGCCCAGCCACGGCAGGCAACGCATCCCCGGGTGCGACCGTGTACCGGGTGTAATCGGGAAAGACCAGCTTCTGTCCGACGTTGACGACATCGGGATTGGGAATTGCGCTTGCCGCCGCAATCAGCCGGTACAGCTCCGCGTCGCCGTAGAAACGCAACGCCAACGCTGAGAGCGTCTCCCCCGCCACGACCGTGTGAATCCTGACCATGATCCCCTCCTCCAGTTGCCACGAGCTCCGGTTGATGACGACTCCGGTTACCCTGATCCCCGCCACAAGTCTAGGCGCCCGGTCGCGTGAAACGGTTGAGTTCTAAGGCATTCCACGTGTGGGCCACCTGCGCTCGCGTACGCTCGCCACGTGGACGTAGACGTGATGACCGTTCCGCAGCCGCTGGCAAAAATCGGTGACCTTGCCCGCCGCACCCAGGCCGCGGGATTCTCCGGGCTCCTGCTCACCGAGACCGGCCGCACCGCATACCTCAACGCAGCAGTCGCATCGCAATCCGCTCCGGGTCTCGAGCTCTCCACCGGTGTTGCGGTCGCCTTTCCGCGGAGCCCGTTCATCACGGCTGCGTCGGCCTGGGAACTTCAGGAGGCAACGGGTGGCAGGTTCCGGCTCGGTATCGGTACTCAGGTCCGTACTCATGTGGTTCGGCGTTACGGGATGACGTTCGAACACCCCGGGCCGCGCCTGCGCGATTACGTGTTGGCGGTCAAGGCGTGCTTCGCCGCCTTCCGTACCGGCAAGCTCGACCATCACGGCGATTTCTATGACCTCGACTTCCTCACGCCCCAATGGAGTCCGGGACCGATCGATGCACCCGACCCCAAGGTCGACATCGCTGCAGTGAATCCGTGGATGCTGCGGATGGCGGGCGAGGTCGCCGACGGTGTCCACATCCACCCGATCGGCGAGCCGAGTTACATCGCCCGGCACGTGCTGCCCAACCTCGCAGCGGGCGCGGCCAAAGCAGGCCGATCCGCCGCGGATGTCGCCAAGATCATCCCCGTCATGACGATCGTCGGCGACAGCGACGAAGAACGCGCGCACGACCGCGAGTTGGTGCGGGCCAGCATGAGCTTCTACGGGAGCACGCCGAACTACGCGTTCATCTGGGACGAGGCCGGCTTCGAGGGCACTACCGCGCGCCTGCGCGAGAAGCAGAAGGCCGGTGACATCGCCGGCATGGCGGCCCAGATCACCGACGACCACATCGCCGCCTTCGCCACCGAATCGACCTGGGACGGTTTGGCCGAGGCGTTGACCGCCAAGTACGGGGGAATCGCGACCCGTATCGTGCTCTACAACGCGCTCGGCGGGCCCGAGCGGTTCGAGCGGTACGGCGAGATCGCCAGACAGTTGTCAGCGGCATAACACCAGTAGAGCCCGCGTTGTAGCATTCTGCTACGCTTGTTTCAGACTGCTACGAGGAGGTCCGTCATGACCGAGACCGCAGATCGGGTCACCCGGTTCGCCGCTGACCTGATCGACAGCGCCGCCGCCGAAGGCGCACGTCAGAGCCGGTCGGCCAAACAGCAGCTCGACCACTGGGCCCGCGTCGGCCGCGCCGTGTCAAGCCAGCACAGTGCGGCACGCCGCAAGGTGGAATCCGCTCTGGCGGGCGAGACACCGCTGCGCGAGTTGACCGCCGAGGAAGGTGCGGTGTTCGACGCCGAGATCGCCGCCTCCATCGAAGAGAGCCTGGCACGGGCCGACTACGGCAAGATCCTGGCCGGCCGCGGCATCACCACCGTGGCGCTCGACGAGAACGGCGAGATCGTGCAGTACCGGCCCGACGGCACCACTGCGGTGCTGGCGCACCCGCAGTGATCGAGGGTCGCGCCGACATCGACCGCACCGCCGCGCGGTGAAACGCCTCGATCTCGTCGTCGGCTGCAACGGTGCCGGCAAGTCCACCTTCGTCGAACTCACCCTGTCCCCTCTGCTCCCAGGCTGTCCGTTCGTGAACGCGGACGAGATCGCCAAGCGACGCTGGCCCGAACACCCCGCCCCACACTCCTACGAGGCGGCCCTGGTGGCCGCTGAAACCCGGGCAAAACTCATCGAGCTCGGTGAGTCCTTCATCGCCGAGACGGTGTTCTCCCATCCCTCCAAGCTCGAGCTGATCGATGATGCCTGCGCCGCCGGGTACACCGTGATCCTGCACTGCATCCTGATCCCCGAAGACCTCGCTGTGCAGCGAGTGCGTCACCGCGTGCTGGCGGGTGGGCACGACGTCCCCGAGGTGAAGATCCGCGAACGCTACCAACGGCTTTGGGATCTCGTCGCCGTCGCCGCGATGCATGCGGACTCGGCGACGTTCTACGACAACAGCACCGTCAATGGCCCGCGCATCGTCGCTCAGCTCGCCGGCGGGTTCGTCGTCGGATCTCCCACGTGGCCGAAATGGACGCCGGCGGTGCTCATTTCACGCTGGCCCAGATAGATCGCCGGCAGCCGCCCGACTCAGTCCAGGTCGAACCGATCGTTGCTCATCACCTTTACCCAGGCCGCAACGAAGTCTTCGACCATCTTGGCCTTGTTGTCGTCCTGCGCGTACACCTCGGCGACGGCACGCAGCACCGAGTTCGAGCCGAAGACCAGATCGTTGGCGGTAGCGGTCCACCTGGTCTGGCCGGTGGCGCGATCACGCCCCTCGTACACGTTCTCTGTGGTTTCCGACGGCTTCCACTCGGTACTCATGTCGAGCAGGTTGACGAAGAAATCGTTGGACAGCACACCGGGATTCGCCGTGAACACGCCGTGCTTGCCGCCACCGTGGTTGGCGCCCAGTGCACGGAGGCCGCCAACGAGGACCGTCAGCTCCGGTGCGGTCAGGTTCAAGAAGTACGCCTTGTCCACCAGCAACTGCTCGAGTGGCGCCTTCTCCCCCGGCCGCACGAAGTTGCGGAAGCCATCGGCCCGTGGTTCCAGAACGGCGAACGAGTCCACGTCGGTGTTCTCCTGTGACGCATCGGTCCGGCCCGGCGCGAAGTGCACCTTGACCTCGTAACCACCGTCCCGTGCGGCCTTCTCGATGGCTGCCGAGCCCGCCAGCACGATGAGGTCCGCCAACGAGATCTTCTTACCGCCGGCCGCGGATGCGTTGAAGTCCTGCTGAATCCGCTCCAGCACCGGCAATACCTTGTCCAACTCGGACGGTTCGTTGACCTCCCAATGACGCTGTGGTTCCAACCGCAGCCGCCCGCCGTTGGCACCGCCGCGTTTGTCGGTGCCGCGGAAACTCGCCGCCGCCGACCACGCCGTCTTCACCAGTTGCTGCACAGACAGGCCCGAGTCGAGAAGCTTGCCCTTCAACGACGCGATGTCCTGCTCGTCGACGAGCGGATGGTCCACGTCCGGCACGGGGTCCTGCCACAGCTGCGGCTCGGGGATCCACGGTCCCAGATACCGGCTGATCGGCCCCATGTCACGGTGCAGCAGCTTGTACCAGGCCTTGGCGAACGCCTCGTTGAGTTCCTCGGGATGTTCGAGCCAGCGCCGGGTGATCGGGCCGTAGATCGGATCGACGCGCATCGAGATGTCGGTGACGAGCATCGTCGGCTTACGCGGCGGTCCGCCGAATGGATCCGGAATGATCGCCTCGGCATCTTTGGCCTCGAATTGCCAGGCATCGCCGGGGCTCTTGGTCAGCTCCCACTCGTAGCCGTAGAGGATCTCAAGGTAACTGTTGCTCCACTTGGTCGGCGTCGTGGTCCAGACAACCTCCAGGCCGCTGGTGATGGTGTCGCCGGCTTTTCCTGAGCCGAATGCGCACTTCCAGCCCAGGCCCTGCTGTTCGATGGGCGCCGCTTCCGGTTCGGGGCCCACGAGGTCGCCGGGTCCGGCCCCGTGGGTCTTGCCCAATGTGTGCCCGCCGACGATCAGCGCGGCCGTCTCCTCGTCGTTCATCGCCATCCGGCCGAAGGTCTCGCGGATGTCGAGAGCCGCCGCCAGGGGATCCGGTTTTCCTTCGGGCCCTTCAGGATTCACGTAGATAAGGCCCATCGTGGTGGCGCCGTACGGATTGGCCAGCTCCCGGTTGCTGCTGTCGTTGGTGCCGCCATAACGCTTGTCGGTGCCCAACCAGGTGTCCTCCTGGCCCCACAGGATCTCCTCGGGTTCCCAGATGTCCTGGCGGCCGAACGCGAAGCCGAAGGTCTTGAACCCGGCCGATTCCAGGGCCACGTTTCCGGCGAAGATGATCAGATCCGCCCAGGAGATCTTGTTGCCGTACTTCTGTTTGATCGGCCAGAGCAACCGGCGGGCCTTGTCCAGGCTCACATTGTCCGGCCAGCTGTTGATCGGGGCGAACCGCTGCGCGCCCTGGCCACCGCCGCCTCGACCGTCGTAAATGCGGTAGGTACCGGCGGCGTGCCAGCTCATTCTGATGAACAGCCCCGCATAGCTGCCGTAGTCGGCCGGCCACCAGTCCTGCGATGACGTCATCAGCGTGAGCATGTCCGCCCGCAGCGCCTCGACGTCGAGCTTCTTGAACTCCTCGGCGTAGTTGAAGTCGGCACCCAGCGGGTTTCCCTCGGCGGGTTGCTTGTGCAGCCTCGAGACGTCGACCTGATCGGGCCACCAATCCTGGTTGGTCAGCGGAGCGTGAGACTTGGGCTTCGGTGACTCGACGACCGGGTTTTCGGACTCGCTGTGGCTGTGCGTTTCGGTGTCAGCCTGTGGCGGACGGGCGTCGGAGGTATCGGGGGTGTTCGGGGGCATTGCATTCCCTTTCATCGGTTGAGCGACTGGGCTGCCATCAAGAACTTCCAGACCGTGCGCAGTCGGGGCACTGGCCCCAATAGATGACCTCGGCTTCATCGATGGCAAAACCGTTGTTGTCCGATGCGGTCAGGCACGGCGCCTCGCCGACCGCGCAATCCACATCCGCGATGACACCGCACGACCGGCACACGACGTGGTGATGGTTGTCGTCGACCCGGGTCTCGTAGCGGGCCACCGACCCGGTCGGCTGGATCCGGCGTACCAGCCCCGCCGCGGTCAGCGCGTGCAGCGCGTCGTACACGGTCTGATGGGAAACGTCAGGCAATTCAACGCGCACGGCGCGAATGACCCGATCTGTTTCGGCGTGCGGGTGATCTTTCACCGCACTGAGTACCGCCAGCCGGGGACGAGTGATCCGGAGCCCGGCCGAACGCAGCATGCCCGTAAAGTCGAGGCCGTCAGCCATTACCTCGAGTGTGGCGGCTAGCCTGGAAGGTATCAAGGTTCTAGCTGAACTCGTTGCACGACAACATCTCTCAAACTCCCTTTGGGCATGATTCGAGGTTTGTGGCGGCCATCGACGCATGTCAGGCCCGGCCGTCGGCAACCACCGGGAAGCCCGGCTGTAGCGTGACGAGCATGAACTCCTTTCGCGTGCCTTCCTCCGTTGCGCTCGTGGCCAGTGCCGCGTCGTTGACCTTGGCGCTCGCCGCGTGCGGCTCCGACACGGAAACCTCCTCGGCCACATCTTCGGCGAGCACACCGTCGGTCGCCGATGTGCTCACCCCCTCCATCGCCGAGACCGCCACCGAGGCCGGCACCTGCCCGACCGCGGCGCCGCAGAACGCAGGCACTCCCGAATGGACGACCTCCGGAGCGACCGGCAGTGTTTCGGTGACCGGCTCCACCGACACCACCGCGCCCGCGGTAAAGGTGGACGGGCCGTTCAGTGTGGCCGAGACCCAGGTGCACACCCTCAAAGCCGGCGACGGACCGGTCGTCGCGTCGAACGCGAACGTCACGGTCTGCTACATGGGCGTCAACGGGCGCGACGGATCGGTGTTCGACAGCAGCTACCAGCGTGGCGAGACGGTCGACTTCCCGCTCAACGGCGTCGTGCCCGGTTTCCAGAAGGCCATCTCGGGTCAGAAGGTCGGCTCCACGGTGGCCGTGGCGGTCGCCTCTGCGGACGGATACCCCCAGGGACAGCCGGCCGCCGGCATCCAGCCGGGTGACACGTTGATCTTCGCCATCAAGATCGTCGACGCCCAGCAGTAAGCCCGCACCGCCCGCCGGGTGCCGGCTGTCCGGTTGCAACAATGCTCACATGGTCGAGCGGAGCATCTGGATGCAAAAAGTCGCGGCCGATCCCGGGCACTCGCAGTGGTACATCGAACGTTTCCGCGCCATGGAGCGTGCCGGTCAGGACCTGGCCGGTGAGGCTCGCCTGGTCGCCGCGATGGCACCGCGCCAGGCCCGGATCCTCGATGCCGGCTGCGGCCCCGGGCGGGTGGGCGGATATCTGGCCGGCGCCGGACACCAGGTGGTCGGCGTCGACGTGGACCCGGCGCTGATCGAGGCGGCCGAGCACGACCACCCCGGTCCGCAGTGGCTCGTCGGCGACCTCGCAGAGCTCGACCTGCCGGCGCGGGGCATCGCCGCCCCGTTCGACATCATCGTGTCGGCCGGCAACGTGATGACCTTCCTCGCGCCGAGCACCCGGGTCCAGGTGTTGACGCGGCTGCGCGCTCACCTCTGCGACGACGGGCGCGCGGTGATCGGATTCGGAGCCGGCCGTGAATACGAGTTCGGGCAGTTCCTCGATGACGCGGCAACCGCCGGCTTCGCGCCCGACCTGTTGTTGTCCACGTGGGATCTGCGACCGTTCACCGAAGACTCGGACTTCCTCGTCGCGATATTGCGGCCCGCCTAGCCCGAGCCGTTTGGGCTGAAGTTGAAATTGGCTGCGGCCGTGGATAATCCGGTTCCGATCGGGCCGGAGGTGTCATACAGGCCGGCGCTACCGGTCGCCACCCCGTCGGCGCTGGTGTGGGTGATCGCCGCCATGCCGATATAAGGTCCGACGGGGAGCCTGCTGAGCGCCAGGGTGTAGTCCGCGTTGATGAAAGCCAAACCGGCCGAACTGAAATTGGTCATCGAACTCGTCACGTCGACAGCCAACGCCGCGCGCACGAACGGTGAGAGTTCCTCACCGGCAACCAATTCGCGGACTTCACGCAGCCACGCGTAGCGGGGGCCGCATTGTTGCCACGGAAAACCCTCACCGCCCCAGTCCGGATCGGGACCGTAGGCGCGGATGAACATCGGCACGGTGTCGTCGAATTCGGCCGGTTCCTCAGGCAGTGGAGGTAGCTCGACCGCAGTCGACCAGAACTCTCCGTCTGGTTGGGCGCCGCGCCTGAGATACAGCGCCGATGCGCGGGCCACCAACTCGCCGTCCTGGGTCATCGTCGCATCGACCGCCTGCATGCGAGCACCGGAGCGGACGACAGACGCCGCGACGCGAACCGGGGCGCTCGCGACCCGGCGCAGGATCTCCACCGTGAACCGCGCCGGGTGCAGTTCGTCGTCGGTGACGAGACCTTCGACGGCGCGGGCCAGCAGACCTCCGATGACCTGGCCGCCCAACGTGGGGCCCCATCCTCCATGCGCGATCTTGTTCGGGACGAACCCGTCGGCGCTGCTCACAAAGAACGGTGTCATCGCAGTGCGCTCCACGGGTATCCCTCTCGTCCGGCACATCGGGTAAGCACGGACTCTATTACAGAGGTAACTACAGTTGGCGCAACGGTAGTGGCGGTCGCGTCGTCAGAAGTCGAACACCGACCAGCAGATGTCGTTGCGCAGGCGCTGGTCATCGAGGACGAGGTCGCGAATCGCCGCCGGGAGCTGGTCACGCTGCCACTGGCATTCGGCTCGGCCGGCCGTATCGGCGTCGCCGCCCGGAGCTGCGGCGCGCACGGCTTTGATGGCGTACGCCGCTGCGCCGAGCTCGTGCGCTGCCACGTGGGCGACGGCGCCTGCCTGACCTGCCGCATACGCCGCGTGCCGCGCGGGCCCGCGCAATTCTCGGGCCGCACCCATGGCGTGACCGCCCGCCGCCCGCGCCTGCATCATCTTGACCTCGCCCCGGACCCAGGCGCGGGCGTGGTCGATGGCCTGACGCGGTCGGGGATCCTCAGGCTGAACCGACTCGAAAAGGTGCAGGACGTGCTCGGCGCATGCCGCCGCCCACAGGGCGAGGAGGCGGTGATCCGAATCGGTGAGTGATCCACCGCGGCGGATCGTGATGAAGCGAGGGTCGCGGATCTTGGGAAGGATCACACTTTCAGTGTCACGTGAGGACCCGTCAGATCGTTGCCGGGTCACCGAACCGGACACCGGCGCGGCGCGCCCGCCACAACCCGGCCCGGACGATCGCACCGCCAAAGACCCTCCAGAGTGTGCGTGAAGGCGGTATCCGGTAGCTCAGTTTCGTATGCGGCGCGTATCGCAGACTGCCGTCGTGGCCGCTGTGAGTCAGCCAACCTGTCATGACGATCTGTCGTTGGCCCATAGTGCCTTCCGAGAACCAGTGCCCGGTCAGCCCCGCGCGGCGCTGGCCGACAGGAGCGAGGCCGGGCGGGACCGTCAACGTCATCCCGTGCTCATCGGCGGAAACAGCTTCTGCCGGCACCACGATTGGATATCCGTCGCTGCCCACCCACCCGAGCAGTCGGTGCGGCAAGGCATCGAACGCGTCGGCCGCCTGCGCAACGGGCACTCGTGGGGCGACTCCGTTCGCCGGCGGTTTCTGCGATCCCGCCGGGGTCACCGGCCACTGAGGGCCGATCACGGTGGGTGTGCCGAGGCACTCGGAGTCCGGAAACGAAATGATCCGGCGAGCGTGCACACTCACGATCGCCCGGTGCCAGAAGAAGGGGGCCAGCCACCAGTTCCAGAACCCGCCACCAAGATCGGCCGGCCCCAGGGTGATGTCGCGCCGTGCTCCCCGGTTGACCCGCTCATGCCAGTCGTCGAACAGCGCAGCCAACCTCTGACGGTCGGCCGTCCACGAGAACTCGGCCGCGCCCTGGACCAAAACGAACTCCGTGCCGCTGCCCGTCCCGTGTTCGCGCGCGTGAAAGACAACGGTCACCTGTGGGTTCTGCTCAAGGCGCCGCAGCTTCTTGAAGGCGGCGAAGTCACTGGTGAAGGTCATGATGCGAGCGTCGGCGTCCCAGCCGAAGTTGTTCACCGGCGCCAGGACCACACCTTTGAGCGGCGTGACCTGGGCCAGAATCACTCCCAAGTCGCCGCTGAGCACTTCCGTCAGTTTCGCGATCACCTCTGCCTCGTCGCCTGGCACCACATTCGCCATGTCACCCTCCCGGAACCTGCAGAAATAGTGGACGTGTGGTCTCGAATTATTATCATACGGTCCGTCCAGTAAATTGAGCTCATGACGGTCCGCGGCCCAGGGCGTCCCCGCAGCGAGGCGGCGCGACGCGCCATCATCAAGGCCACCTTGGGACTGATCGATGAGCTGGGTTATGGCGCCGTCACAATGGAGGGGATCGCGCGACGCGCCGAGGTTTCGAAACAGACCGTCTACCGCTGGTGGTCGTCCCCGATGCAGATCGTGCTCGAAACCATCAACCAAGGCGCCGAGCGCGCTGCCCCCCTCGTCGAGACCGACGTGTTCGAAGACGATCTACGGATGTTCGTACGACGCAGCGTCGAAGGCGCGCACAACAGTGCGAAGTTGCTCGCCGCGTTGATGGCCGAGGCGCAACGCAATCCCGACCTTGCCCCGTCGTTCCGGCATGAATTCCTCGAACGACGCCGAGCGGTTCTTCGCGAGTTACTCGATCGCGCTCGATCGCGTGGAGCGATCGACGACGGCGTCGACATCGACCTTGTCGTCGAGATGTGCTTCGGCACCTTGTGGTACCGCCTGCTCGCCGACACCGGCCCCCTCGGTAGCGACTTCGCAGACGAACTCACCAGTGCCCTATTGGCTTTGACGCTCCGTTCGGAACAGAAGTGAACCCACCCGGTACTGAGTTGTTCCGCCGCGGCGCGCCCGGCTATTGCGCTAGCCGCCAGGCGTATCTACTATCGCCTGTAGTACATCGATTGGGGCTCGTATGACGGCACCGACAATCGTTCAGGCACAACGCTTTCTGCGCCTGACAGCATGGACCTTCCTGCTGGGCTGGGGACTGCATGTGATCGACCACCTGCTCCGGGGAATGTCGGCGTCACCGATGTTCGTGATGGCCGGTGGCATGATTCAAGGCGTCATCGTGATCATCGCGATCACCATGACCCTGCGCAGACACCCCCGAGCGCCCGACCTCGCGATCTTCACCGGTGTCGGGAGTGCCGTCGTGTTCACCTATGCGCATCTGCTGCCGAATTTCTGGCCGGATTTCCAGGACAGCTATCTCAGCGGTCCCCGCATCAACGTCACCTGGTTCTCGTGGGTGACAGCCCTTTCCGAGATCGGTACCGGACTCTTGTTCGCCTACGCGGGCATGCGGGCCAAACGGGCCGCGTAGGCGCGGACGCGGCAGGACTCCTGCGGGTAACGTCGGCCGATGGGATTGGTGTACTCCAGCATCCTCGACGCCGCGCAGGAAGAGGTCTTCGCCTGGCACAGCCGTCCGGGTGCTTTCTCCAGGCTGTCGCCGCCGTGGCAAGCGATGCGGCTCGTATCCGAGGCAGCCTCGCTGCGCGACGGCCGCGCCGAACTTGCGTTGCCCGGCGGACTGCGGTGGGTGGCTCAGCACCAGGCGGACGCTTACGACCCGCCTCGGCGGTTCGTCGACCAGATCGCCCGCGGCGGGCCGGCTTCGCTGCCGGCGGCACTGGCGGTGCGCTGGAAGCACATTCACGAATTCGAAGCGGTCGATGCCACGCGCACGCGAATGACCGATCATGTCGAGACCCCGGTACCCGGACGTTTCCTGCGTCCGATGTTCTCCTACCGGCACCGCCAGCTCGCCGATGACCTCGCGGCGCACCAGCAGGCCCGCGCCCATGGGACGTCACCGATGACGATCGCGATCACCGGAGCATCCGGGCTCGTCGGGTCGGCGTTGAGTGCGTTTCTGAGCACCGGCGGCCATCGGGTGGTCCCGCTGGTCCGCCGAGGGGCAGCCAAATCTGATGAGCGGCAATGGAACCCGGCCGACCCCCAACCCGAACTGTTGGCCGGGGTGGATGCCGTCATCCACCTGGCCGGCGCGTCGATCGCCGGCCGGTTCACCGAGGGGCACCGCCGCGCGATCCGGGACAGCCGCGTCGGGCCGACCCGCCGGCTGGCCGAACTGGTCGCCGAGTCCGATCCCGGGCCGCGGGTTTTCGTCAGCGCGTCTGCCGTCGGGTTCTACGGATACGACCGCGGCGACGCGGTTCTCACCGAAATGGCTGAGCATGGCGACGGGTTTCTGGCCGACGTGGTGGCCGACTGGGAGAACGCACTGGCCCCGGCTGAACAATCCGGGGCGCGAGTGGTACGGATCCGCACCGGAATCGTCCAGTCCCCGCGCGGTGGCACCCTGCGACTGCTGCGTCCACTGTTCGCGACCGGACTCGGCGGCAGTATCGGCGATGGGCAACAGTGGTTGCCGTGGATCGGTATCGACGACCTGGTCGACGTCTATTACCGCGCGTTGTGGGACGAGCAGCTGTCCGGCCCGGTCAACGCGGTGGCACCCGAGCCGGTGCGTAACGCGGAATACAGCGACACGCTCGGCCGTGTTCTGCACCGCCCGACCATTCTGCCGGTCCCCACGCTGGGGCCACGGCTACTGCTGGGTGACCAGGGTGCCCGCGAACTGGCTTGCGCGAGCCAGCGGGCGGTTCCTGCGGTCCTGACCGCCGCCGATCACCGCTTCCGCCATCCGCGCCTGAATCAGGCCCTGGGCCACGTGTTGGGACGCGCGGCTACGGCGTAGGAGCCGCCGGCGGCGCGGCCGGCTGTTGTCCCGGCGAGTTGTACTCGTATCCGGGCGGCGGCGGGCCGTTCAGCGGGTAGTAGCCGGGCGGCAGCGGCGGACCGGCCGGGCCACTACCGGGTGCCGGCGCGGTAACCGGCGTCTCGGACCCCGGAGCGTTGATCGAACGGTACCCGGGCGGCAGCGGCG
>MSTD01000033.1:11256-37670 GCA_001942045.1 Mycolicibacterium porcinum | reverse complement strand
GTTTCCAGGGCGGCGGTGCGACCCCCTCGGGCGCTCCCCCGCCACCCTGGAAACCGTACGGGTCGTGGGCTTGGTGCCAGAGGTCCCTGAGCGTGCCGACCGGTCCCGATCCGTACTGTCCGGAGCCGTAGACCGGGTTGGCGATCTCGGGCACCTGCGGAGGACCGGCCGGTGCCGGGGGCGGGGGTGCCGCCTGGGCAGGATCCGCCGGCGCAGGCGCTGGATCAGGCACGATGGGGTCTGCTGCGGCCTGGCTTGCAGCGGCCAGCACGGCACCGACGACGGTCAGGCCTGCGAGCGCGAGCTTCGCTCCGTTGGCGGCGAGCGTGGCGCGGTGCGCTTCGGTCATCTATCCGGCGGTCCTCTCTCCATGCACCCGCAAGAACTCCCGCTCGGGAAGCAGGGCGGTCCGTGCATCGTCGCATACCGCCCTGGGGACTGCCCGGTGATATCGACGGCCGCGTGGCGTCTCGCGTGGCAGGCTGAGCCCGTGTCGCGGGTGCTGATCGTCGGATCGGGTTTCGCCGGATTGTGGGCGGCGCTCGGTGCGGCCCGGCGCGTCGACGAACTCGGGTCAGCGGCCGACGGTGTGCGGATCACGGTGGTCAGCGCGCGCCCCTTCCACGACGTCCGGGTCCGCAATTACGAGACCGATCTCGCCGACTGCCGAATCCCGTTGGAGAAGCTGCTGGATCCCGTCGGCGTCGACCACATCGCCGCCGAGGTCACCGCGATCGACGCGAAGGCTCGCACCGTCACAGCACAGCAGGGCGGGCGCACAGTGGTGATCGACTACGACCGACTGGTGCTGGCCACCGGCAGCCGGGTGGCGCGGCCGAAGATCCCCGGGCTGGCCGAGTTCGGTTTCGACGTCGACACATTCGACGGCGCGCGCCGCCTCGCCGCCCACCTCGACACGCTGGCCGCCAACCCCCAGGTGTCGGGCGCGGACACGGTCGTCGTGGTCGGGGCGGGACTCACCGGCATCGAGACGGCCTGCGAATTGCCCGCACGGTTCGCCGCGATGTTCGACGCCTCCCTGACGCCGAAGGTCCTGCTCGTCGATCACAGCCCGCATGTCGGCTCGGACATGGGCGCGTCGGCCCGCCCGGTGATCGAAGCGGCGTTGTCCGACAACGGAGTTCAGGTCATGACCGGGGTCGGTGTGACCGCGGTCGACATCGGTGCGGTGACCCTGTCATCGGGCACCACGATATCGGCGGCCACTGTGGTGTGGTGCGCGGGAATGCAGGCCAGCACGCTGACCTCGCAGCTGAAGGTGCCGCTGGATCGGTTCGGCCGACTGCCGGTCGACGACTACCTCCGCGTCGACGGCGTGCCCGCGGTGTTCGCGGCCGGCGACGTGGCGGCCGCGCGGGTGGACGACGGCCACCTGTCGGTGATGTCGTGTCAGCACGGCAGGCCGATGGGCCGCTACGCCGGGTACAACGTGATCGGCGACCTTCTCGGCCTGCCCATGCGTGCGCTGCGAATCCCGTGGTATGTCACGGTTCTCGACCTGGGACCGGCCGGCGCAGTTTACACCGAGGGCTGGGATCGCGAGGTCGTGGCCACCGGCGCGGTGGCCAAGGCCACCAAGAAAACCATCAACACCGAACGGATCTATCCCCCGCTGACCGGTGATCGGCAGGCCCTCCTCGCGGCGGCCGCTCCTGAACTTCAGACCCGGCCGGCCCGAGGTTCCGGATCCGTCAGTTGAAGGGGAACTGGACGACCGCGTTGTTACCGCCGCGGCACGTCACCCAGCCGCCCTCCCGGACACACGCCATCGTGTAAGTCTGATGCGTCACCGGGCTGAAGACGTTGATCTGCACCGAATCTCCCGGCACGGCGAAGTACTCCTGGCGAACGTTCTGGGCGAACGGGCATGAGGTGCTCGGGCTGGCGAGAATGCCCCCGCTGCATTGCTTCAGCTCCTCACCCGTTCCTGCGCCCTGCGTTGTCAGTTCGTCGAGTTTGGCTAGGGTCTGGGCGTCCGCGACGCCGTTGACGAACAGGCCGGCCCGCTTCTGGAATTCCCGGATGACGGCTTCGGTTTGTGGACCGAACTCACCATCCACCTGCAGGTGCGAATAGGCCGGGTAGTCCAGGTTCAGCAGCGCCTGCAGCGTCGCGACCTGTTGACCCTGACTGCCGTTCTTCAATGTGACTGTCGGATATGGAGGCATGACAGCACTCCTCTCATCTCGGTGGCGTTGAGCCAACTTCGGATGATCGGAAGGTAGCCGCGTCCGGCGGCTGCGGGCACGAGTAGCCGACTACTCCAAACGGCCCGGCTTAGTGGTCGCTTGCGTCCGGCGGCGCCTCCGGTGGCGGGGTGAGCGCGTCCCACGTGGTCCATGTATAGCGCTGCTCGGGAAGGCCGGTGGCGCCGAGCATGAAGGCCCGGTGGGCGCGGCGGGCCCGCGCGATGGTGCCGAGCCAAGTCGTCACGGTGCTGAGGCGGTTACGGATGCCGGTGAGAAACGCGATGTGCAGGAATCCCCAGGCCAGCCAGCCGAGAACCCCGGCGATCTTGACCGGCCCGACTTGCAGAAGTGCTTGTCCCCGAGCGATATACGCCGCTGAACCGAGATCGTGGTAGCGGAACGGCCGGCGCGGCTTTCCGGCGAGCTCCCGACGGATGCATGAGGCGACGTGCAACCCGCCCTGCATCGCGTTCTCGGCCACCCCGGGCAGGTTGTCGCGACCGGCCAGGTCGCCGATCACGAAGACCTCGGGATAGCCGGCCACCGAAAGATCAGGCCCCACAGCGATTCTCCCGCTGCGATCCGATTCGGCGCCCAGCACCTTCGCGATGTGCCGGGCGAACGGAACGGCCTCGACACCGGCGGTCCACAACACGGTTCGTGCCACGTACTGCTCGTCGGGACCCCCGGCCTTCGGGCTGACCGTCACCCCGTCCCGGTTGACATCGGTCACGTGCACACCCATGTGGAGCTCGACCCCGAGCCGCTGCAGCGACCGCGTCGCCTTGTCCCCCAACTCGGGACAGAAAGCCTTCAACACGCGCTCACCACCGTCGAACAGCAGCACCCGAGCTTCCTCGGGCTCGATGCTGTGGAACTCGTGGGCCAGGGTGCGGGTTGCCATCTCGCGGATCTGCCCGGCCAACTCCACCCCGGTGGGACCACCGCCGGCGACGGCGAAGGTCAGCCAACCGTCACGCTCCGGCCCGGGCGGCAACGTCTCGGCGATCTCGAAAGCGGTGAACACCCGCTGCCGGATGTTGGCCGCATCGTCGAGCGTCTTCATCCCCGGGGCCCACTGTGCGAAGTGCTCCTTGCCGAAGTAGGACTGCTGCATCCCGGCAGCCACCACGAGTACGTCGTAGTCGATGGTGAACGTGGACTCATCCGGCCGGCGGGCGGTGACCTGCCGTTGTTGCGGGGCGATGTCCACCGCTTCACCGAGCAGCGTGGTGACGTTGCGGTGCCGGGCGAATTCCTCACGCAGCGGACGGCTGATCTGTCCGAAGCTCAACGTTCCGGTGGCGCACTGGTACAGCAGTGGCTGGAACAGGTGGCCGGCCGCCCGATCCAGCAGCGTCACGTCGACGTCGGTTCCACCCAACCGGCGGGCACAGAACAGACCGCCGAAACCCCCACCGATGATCAACACCCTCATTCGACTGTTGCCCACAACTAGGAGGTTAACCGTCCTCATCGGAAATGCGACCGTGCAAGACCGACGCCCGCAGGGTGAGATGGTTGCGCTCGGCCAGCGATGGCGCCTCACCCGCCGCCTGCACGTAGAGCTGTGCGGCCATCGCGAGGTCACCCGCACGCTCGTGCAGATAGGCAGCTGCGGCGGTGTGGCGCGGCAGCGCGGGGTCGAGTTCGGCGAGCGCCGCCAGACCCGCCTGCGGCCCGTCGGCCTCACCGACGGCGACGGCGCGGTTGAGTCGCACCACCGGGCTGTCGGTGAGCGCCACGAGTTCGTCGTACCACTCGACGATCTGCACCCAGTCGGTCTCCTCGGCAGACCGGGCATCGGCGTGCAACGCCGCCACCGCGGCCTGCGCCTGGTACTCCCCGAGCCGGTCCCGTGCCAGCGCGGCTTGCAGCACCCACACCCCCTCGGCGATGAGATCGCGCCGCCACAGCGTGCGGTCCTGCTCGGCCAGGGGAACCAGGGTCCCGTCGGCGCGCGTCCGCGCTCGGCGCCTGGCGTGGTGCAGCAGGAACAACGCGAGCAAGCCCGCGACTTCCGGATCGTCGGTCGTCCGGGCCAGTTGGCGGGCCAGCCTGATTGCCTCGGCCGCCAAGTCGATATCGCCGCTGTAGCCCTCGTTGAACACCAGATACAGCACACGCAGCACGGTGCCCAGATCGCCGGGACGATCCAGCCGGACCGTGCTGACGATGCGCTTGGCCCGGCTGATGCGTTGCGCCATCGTCGATTCCGGCACGAGGTAGGCCTGCGCGATCTGACGCGTGGTCAGCCCTCCGACCGCGCGCAACGTCAGTGCGACGGCCGACGACGAGGACAGGCTCGGGTGGGCACACAGGAAGTAGAGCTGCAACGTGTCGTCGGCCGCCGGGGCCGGCCCGGCAGCCGGTTCGGCCGAGACCCGCGCCTCACGGTCGCGCCGGGCCACGTCGGACCGGGTGATGTCGAGGAAGCGCCGCCACGCCGTGGTGATCAACCATGCCTTGGGGTCGTCGGGTTGCTGGTTCGGCCAGGTCTCCCAAGCCCGAACCACAGCTTCCTGCACCGCGTCCTCAGCCGTCGCGAAGTCGGCGCCGCGGCGGACGAGGGCGGCCAGGACACCGGGAATGAGATCCCGCAACCGGCCCTCGTCCACCGCGCCGGAATCCATTACTCGGTAACGGTGGGCGCAGCGGTCAGAAACGGACGCACCTCGAGCCACTCGTGGATCGGCCTGCCGCCGGCTCCGGGGGCCGCCGACAATTCGCCGGCCAACTCGACCGCGCGATCGTACGAGTCGACGTCGACGATCATCCAGCCCGCGATCAGGTCCTTGGTCTCGGCGAACGGGCCGTCGGTCACCGGAGGTTTGCCCGCACCGCCATATCGAACCCAGGCCCCTTCCGGGGCCAGGGCCTGGCTGTCGACGTACTCGCCGCTGTCCTTGAGTCGGTCGGCGAAGTCGTTCATGTACTGGATGTGCGCCTGGATCTCGTCGGGCGTCCACTCGTTCATCGGGACGTCGTTGACGGCCGCCGGCGCACCTCGGTAGTGCTTGAGGAACAGGTACTTGGCCATGGGATTCTCCCTTCAGTTTTGCGACCCTAGTTGGTCACTCACCTCTGGGACGGAACCGTCGCGGCGTTCTCGACATCTGGTACCGAAATAATTCCGAACTGGGCATCAGCCCACGTCGCGCGGGTTCAGGATGACGTATGAGCCCGTCGCCGACCTCAAGTGCGCACTCAATCACTTCGTTTGGCTAAGCTTCGGGTAACAAGTTCTTCAGTCGAGCACCGAGGTGGACATTCATGTTCGGAAGCAAGGCAACCCTGGCGACCATCGCCGCCACAGGCATGATCGGGGCGGCCCTCGGCCTGGGCACCGCCATCGCGAGCGCGGACCCGGACCCGAGCCTCCCGCCGCCGCCGAACGCGCCGAAGAAGCCGGCCGAGTCGTGGCAGGGTCACCCGATGGTCTGGTGGAACCTGCCTGCGGGCGGCCACTGGGGCGTCTGGATCAACGGCGACTTCCTGCCCTTCACCTGATCGCCGCGCCGGACCTGACGGCCCGATGACATCGGTCGAAGCGATCGCCGCGGCCCCATTCATCGACGGCATCGTCTACGGCGAGGGGCCTCGCTGGCACGGCGACCGCCTGTGGTTCACCGACGGCCTGGCCGGCCGGGTGTACTCAGCCGGCGAAACCGGCGATCTCACCGTTGAGGTCGAACTCGCCCGCGCTTCCGGGCTCGGCTGGCTGCCCGACGGAACCCTGGTGGTGTCAACGCTTTTCGCAGCCCAGTTGCACCACGCCGACGCCGCAGGAAACGTGACGGCCACCTACGACGTCAGCGATATCGCCTGGTCCACCAATGATCTGCTGGTGGCGCCGGACGGTCGTACCTACGTCGACCTCTACATCGCTGACGGCGGCAGCTTGACCGGCGGCATCGGGCTGGTCGGCTCCGACGGCGCCGTGCGGATCGTGGCTACCGGGCTGTCGATGCCCAACGGCCTCGGGTTCCTGCCCGACAGTTCGACTCTGGTGGTCAGCGAGACCCACGGCTCCCGGCTGTTGGCCTTCACCGCCGCGGCCGACGGCGACCTCAGCGCACCTGCCGTGTTCGCCGATCTCGGTCCCGACCGGCACCCCGACGGATTGTGCGTCGATACCGCGGGAGGAGTCTGGGTCGGCTGCTATGACACCGGCGAGTTCCTGCGGGTGGTCGCCGGCGGTGAGATCACCCACCGCATCGAGATCGACCGCGGATGGGCGGTGGCACCGGCGCTGGGCGGTCCCGACGGGCGAACGCTGTACCTCGTCGTCGACCACACCAGTCACGAAGACCTGTTGGCGGGCAAGTCGACGGGACGGATCCTGCAGGCACGTGTCGACGTGCCCGGATTGGGATCACCCTGAGCCCGAATCTTCGGTCTCGTCGGCCTCCGGCTCGTCGGCCGACGGCGGCTCCAGCGGGACGCTTTCCGCGCGTGGCGGGCTGACCGCCGAGGCGTTCTCGGCCGGCTGCAACTGGACGACCTGACCCACCGCCCGTCGCAACCCGGGCGGCCCCTCTTTACGGAAGAACTCACCGATGCGTCCGGCGCGGTAGCGCAACGGCGAGCCGAGCAGCTCACCCATCACCACGCCGCTGCCCAGGGCCAACGCCGTCGCCGCCGCGGTCAGCAGATGGGCCAGTCCCTCACCGAAGTTCTCGTCCACCGCGAAGGCGAACACCGCCCAGAACACCGCGAGACCGGGCAGCATCGGCATGATGCCGGCCGTCGCCGTCACCAACGCCGGAGACTGCCGGCGAATGGAGATCAAGGTGGCCAGGAAACCGACGCCGATCGCCGCGATCCCGGTGGCCGCCCACTGGCCGAACCCGGCGGTCCCCAGCCCGATCAGCGTCAGCTCCGCCAGCCCGGCGGCCAGCCCGGCCGTCGGTAGCGAGCGCAGCGGCGCATAGCTGGCCATGGTCAGACAGATCCCGGCCAGCGACGCACCTACAACAGCAAGGACGATCGGCAGCGGACCTCGCGGGGTGATGAACGTACCGGCAGCATTCACGTGGAGTTCGATCTGGAAGCCCAGCAGCGTGGCAGCCTGCAGCGCACCGGTGATGCCGACGACGATGCCGGCGGTCAGAAACACCGCGTCACCGAGCCGCGCGACCGCGGTGACCATGTAGCCGGTCAACGCGTCCTGGACGGCACCGACCAAGGTCATCCCGGACAGCAACAAGACGATGCCGGTGGCGACCAGCGCGCTGAGCCCTTGGCCGGTGTATCGGTAGGCGCCCAGTGCGATCAACGTGGCGATCGCCGCCCCGACCGCATGCTGGAAGAAGAAGGGGGTGCCGATCCGGTTGAGCAGGCGACCGACGCGGTCGATCAGCGCGGCGGTGAGGCTGGCCAGGAGACAGGTCAACCAGTTGCCGCCCAGCAGCATTGCGATGCCGAGCGCGAAACCCGCCCAGCCGGCGGTCGCCAGCCACCGCGGGAACGGGTGCGGGCTCTCGGTCAGCTCGTCCATGGCCTCGTGCGCCTCGTCGACCGTGATTCCGCCGGAGGTGATGCGCCGCACCAGCCGGTCGAGGTGGGCGAGCCGGGTGTAGTCCGTCGACCTGGTGCGCACCGCGCGCATGATCGTGACCGGCGGGCTGTCCGCGGTGGGTAGCGCCGACACGATGATCGTCGCGACGGTGATGTCGACGACGCAGTCGGTGAGCCGGTAGGCCTGTGCGACGTCCTGAGTGGTGGCGACGACGTCGGCGGTACCCGAGCCGGACGAAAGCATGACCTCCGCCAGCCGGATGGTGAGGTCGAGAACCTTGCGGGTCTGCACGTCCCCCATCCCGGCCGACGCGCGACTGCGCCGACCGGCCACCGGTGCCGGGTCCCGTCGCCCGCGCAGGGCGATGCGCAGCCCGCCGCGCAGGCGATCTCTGCCGTTCAGACCTTCCTCAGCCATCGTTGAAAAGGGTACTGATGAACGGTCGGCTCCCGGTGGAACTACGCCACGGCCTGCGGTGTCGTCAGCGAGCGAGGTCGGCGGCGCGGATCACATCGGAGCCGACGAAGTCGAAGATCTGGGTCCCGGCCACCAGAAGCAGCGGCTGCCGGGTGAAGCGGTGGGCCCCGACGCCGTAGCTCACATCCGGCGGCGACACCCAGATCAGGTCGAAACCCTGCTCCTCAAACCAGTTGAGGATCAGCGGAATCCGGTCCGGGACCGTGCGCCCGCGAGTCCACAGCACGGTGGCGCCGGTCTTGGCCAGCTGCGGGAGAACACGGATCGTCCGCTCGATGTCCTCATCGGTGATGTTCCCGAAAATGCCGCAGGCCACCACGATGTCGGCCGGTGCCAGGTCGGCGTAGTGGTCGATGAGTGCCGCGTCGCCGGTCACCACCTCGACCCCGGTCAGCCGATGCCGGTCCGCCGTCTCGGCGGCGACCGCGGCGTTGCGCGGATCCAGCTCGACCAGGCGCGCCCGGACGTCATGGCGGCGCGGATGCTCGGCGAGCACCTCGAGCAGGTCCCGCCCCTGGCCCGCGCACAAACTGACCACCCGCAGCGGACCGGCCGGGGCCTCGTCCAGCGCTTGTTTGATCAGAGTCTGCACGGCGCGAAGCCGGTGCGCCAGGGCCGAATCGGGTCGGTCATAGTCCTCGTGCCAGCTGTGCCAATCCACCACGGCAGGAACACTATGGCCGCGGCGCCATCCGCCGCACCCGTGCGGGCCGGTCCGACGGGGCCGCGCTTGACCGGGCGCCGTCGCGCTGCGTCGTGAATTCACTTGGTGCAGAGCGTTATTCGATTCACCCGGCACGGCAGGCGGAGCGCCGTCAGGGTTAACCGCTAGGTGATCAATATTGGCTGCTACCGCTGGAAGCGCACGTAACGGTCCTCGGTGGTCGCGTCACCCTGCGCGTAGGTGACGCTGTCAACCTGGGCACCTCGATCATCGACGAGCAGCAGATTGCCGCCCGAGTTACCGAGCTGGGCACCGGATCCGTCGAGCACGATGACCGCCGACGCTCCCCCGTCCAGGTCGGCGTCCAGCTTGCTTTCCCGGCCGTTGCGATCGACCAGCCGCCAGCCGTGCAACGACACCGCTGTGGTGGCGCAGTTGCCGATCACCACAGCTTCGTGTCCGGGATCGGGACCGGTGGGATTGATCAGCGCGCGCTCCAGGTACGCCGGCATCGGGGTCACCGGCCCGGCCGGTCCCGCCCCGATCAATCGGGACAGTGGCTGCGCGCCCGCCGCGGCATCTCCCCGCGCGTCGGTGGGCACCTGCTGGGTCTGGAAGGCCAGCAGGATGCCGACCACCCGGTCGGGGAAGGCCAGCAGCAGCCCGCCGTCGTGGAAGGCGCCGTTGTCACCGGCGTGAGCGCCGACGTTGCCCTGGTTCATATGAATGTCGTGGACGCCGTGCAAACCGTCGGTGTTGCCGAAATCGGCATCGATCGGCTTGTGCAGGTTCCGGTCGAACTTCGCGCCGAAGGCGTAGAGCTCGCCGCCGGCGGCCTGGCATTGGGTCAGGTACAGGCTCAAGAGGTCCTGCAGATCGTCGGCATTCGCGCTGCCACTGGACGGCAGCGCCCGGCCCAGGGTGAAGTCGAACAGTGGCGCCTTGACGTAGTCCAATGACGCCGCCGACGTGGCAGGGGTGATCGAGAATCCGGACGCCACCGCGGTCAGTCCGTTCAGGATCGGGTGGCCGACCAGCGGATCCACGACCCAGAACACGACTTCGCTGCCGTCGTTGGACTCGACATTGACCGCGACCCGCCAGGGTTGGCCGGAGTCGTCGACTGCCCGGATCTGCAGGTGCGGGCTGGATTGCCCGTCTTCGCGGACGAACCGGTCCGGCCGTGCACGTAGTACGCCGTAGGTGAGCGCCATGATCGACTCCTGTCATTTCGGAGCGGACACAAGGACTTTCACCTGTCCGCATTCGCCGAACGTATCGCCCGCACGCGGCGCCGACACGCGTAGCCGACTACGCGATTCGGCGGTCGCGCCTATCTGCCGTGGGATGCGAAGAACTGAGCGGAGGCGTCCGAGGCGTCGAACGCGCGACTGGCGGCACCGACCTCCTGCACCGGAAGGATCTCGGGTACGCCAGGCCAGGTATGCCCGCCCCCGTCGACCCGCATGAACACCACCGACGTTCCGGCCGCACACCCGTCCGAGGCGATGCGGTGGGTCTCGGTGCCGTCACCGGTGGCAGGCAGCACCTCGTCGGACGGGGCGGGGCAGCCGTTGATCTGGCGCCACCGATCCACCATCGCCGGCCCCGACACCACCGTGCTGCCGCCACCGCGCCCCGTCATCGGCCCGCCGTTGAACGGCACGATGGGGTCGGCGGTGCCGTAACTGGCCAGAACCGACACGGGTCGCGACGGACTGCAGCCCACATTCGTCCCGAGGGTGCCGGCGACCGGCGCGATCGCCGCGAACAGGTCCGCCCGGTCACAGGCCAGGCGGTTTGCCATGAACCCGCCCGCCGACAAGCCCGTCGCATACACCCGGCCCCGCGGGATGCCGTTCTCGGCGACGAGACGATCGACCAGCGCGGCGATGAACCCCACGTCGTCGACTCCTTGCCGATCCGGTACCGAGGCGCCGCGGCCGTCGGCCCAGCTGTAGTCGATGCCGTCGGGGTAGACCACGGCGAACCCATAGGCATCGGCCACGGCGTCGTAATGGGTGAGCGCTGCCTGGTCGGCTCCGGTCGATCCCGCGGCGTGCAGATTGACCACCAGACCCGACGGCGCGCCGGGCGGCAGGTGCACCCGATAGGTACGCATCGTGCCGCCGAAGTCGATCTGCGCCGAAGGTACCGGCGCCGCGGTCGCGGGCGTCGCGCCGGCCAGGCACCACGACAGCGCGACCAGCGCCGCGGATACCACTGTTGTCAGCCGTCCCGGCGTGAAAAGCACCGGGGCAGAGTAGATATCGCGGGCGAACTTCCGATCAACACCACGTGACCGGCCGGAGAAAACCCCTCCGGCAGCCGTCACCCTCCGCTTCCACGCCATCCCGGCCCCCACCGATTCGTCATCCAGCAAACGAAGTACCGACGCTACCTGCTTGGGGCGACCAGCGGGGTGGGATAGATCACATCGTCAGGACCATGCGGTAGCGCGCCTGCCCCTGCGTCATCGCCGCATACGCGCCCGCCGCGTCGTCGAGTGGTCGCTCCTCGATCCGGGCCCGCACGCCCGACAGCACCGCGAAGTGCATCGTCTCCTCGACATCACGCGCGGTCCCGGACGGGTGCCCGGAGATCGTCAGCGCGGGCTGGATCAGCTGCACCGGGCTGATCGGCAACGGATCCGCCGACACCCCGATCGCCACCAGTTCGCCACGCGGAGCCAGCCCGCTGACCGTGTCCGCCATCGCCTGGGAATTGCCGACCGTCGCCAGAACCACTGCCGCACCGCCCAAGTCGCGCAGGGCTGCGCCGACGTCCCCGGCGGTCGAATCGATGTAGTGCCTGGCCCCCAGCGAACGGGCGTCCGCCTCCTTGCCGGTGCCACGGGCGATCGCGACCGTCTCGAAGCCCATCGCGTTGGCGAACTGCACGCCGAGATGGCCCAGGCCACCGACGCCGAGCACGGCAACCACGTCGCCGGGGAGCGCGCGGGTGTGGCGAAGCGCGTTATAGGTCGTCACGCCCGCGCACCCCATCGGGGCGGCCTCGGCGAACGACAGTTCGTCGGGGATCCGGGCGAGCGCATTGGCAGGTACCGTCACCGATTCCGCGTAGCCCCCCGGGTAGTGCAGGCTGGGGATCTGCCCCGTCACGCAATGGATGAACAGGCCCTTGCGACACGGGATACAGACCCCGCAGTGCCCGCCGAACCAACCCACGGCGACGCGATGCCCTACCGCGAAATCGGTGACCCCCGCGCCGACTTCGGCGACGGTTCCGGCGATCTCGTGGCCCGGGGTCACCGGCCAGGTCATACCCGGAAACCCACCGTTGATGATGGCCTGATCGGTACCGCAGACCCCGCACGCGGCCACGGCCACCCGCACCTGCCCGCGATCCGGCGAGAGTGTTTGGGCATCAACAAGTTCCAGAGCTCCGCCGGAGGACTGGACGTGAACCGCTCGATGAGTAGCCATGGAGATCCCTTACGTCGCCGTCTGATATCAGCCAATCATCGACCGTCGGGGCCCGATTGACCAGCGTCAGCCGTCAACCCAGGACGAACGGCAGCCGCGCCACCGTCGCCCCCAGCGCGGTGCGCTCCGCATCCGTCGGAGCCCGCCGGCCCGTCCCTACCCGGAGGACGTCGCTGTCCGAGAACTCCGCCGGGAACCGGACACCGGTGATGTCCCCGAGCATCGCGCGTGATCGGGCCAGGCCAGCCACCGGTGGTCCGACCGTGACCGGTAGATGCGCCACCAGGTCAAGGTGGTGCAGCGTCCATTCCAGAACATAGGCGTCCAGGTAGTCCCCGACGCTGAGGACCTGCTCCTGTGTGGCGACCCGCAGGCCGGGGTCGGCCAGGTCGGCCGCGCGCCCGGCGGCCGAACCCACATCGTCCAGATGGAACTTGAGCAGGTCCGAATCCTCATACGCAGCGGCCAGTCGGACGGTCAGCGCCGCCAACGGATCCTCGCCGTCGGGCGGCGTGCCGGACACTTGCCAATAGGTCAGCGCATTGCGGGTCGGCTCTGCATCGGCTGGGGTGGCCAGCGTGATCAGGACATCCTGGGCGTCAATGATGAGGTGGCACACCAGGTCTCGGACCAGCCAACCGGCGCAGCCCGAGGGCTGTTCGAAGTCGTCGGGCCTGAGCCCGGCCACCGCCGCCCGCAGCGCGGCCCACGAATCGGAGAACTGGCTCACGCCCGCACGCTAGCAGCGGGTGCTACTCGTCGGCGGCAGTCCAGTCGTACGGCAGGAACTTGCCGTCGAACGTCACCACCACCCGGTCGCCGGAAGGGTGCGATTTGCGTTGCACGTCGATGCTGAAGTTGATGGCACTCATGATGCCGTCCCCGAATTGCTCGTGGATGAGTTCCTTGAGCGCACCGCCGTAGACCTGCAGCGCCTCGTAGAACCGGTAGATCGTGGGATCGGTGGGTACCGCGGTCGGCAATCCACCGCGCATCGGCACCGCGGCCAGCACCGGAACCACCGACTCGTCCAGGCCCAGCAGCTCCGCGATGATCCTGCCGGATTCGACCGGCACCGGGTGCTGCCCGAGCAACGCGGACACCGTCCACACCACGGGTTTGTCGATGGCATCGGCCAACTGCTGCCACGTCAGGCCCTTGGTCAGCCGGGCTTCCACGATCGCAGCGGTGATCTCGTCTCTGCTCATAGGAGCAGCATGCCCGCGACACGTGGTCACCGCACGCCCAATGTGCCCGCCAGATACTCGCTGCGACAGGCCAACCGGGCCAGCTTGCCGCTCGTGGTCCGCGGGATCGCACCTGCGGGAAGGAACCGCAGATCCGCGACGGTCAGGCCGTGTCGGGCGGCCACCGCCGCGCGGATGGCCTCGCCGGCCTCGTCGGGATCGGCGCGGTTGGTGCGGGCCGCGCGTTCGGCGATCACCACCAATCCGGCACCGTCGCCGTCGGTGGGCACCGTGAAGGCCGTGACGTAGCCGCGTCGCACCAACGGCGAGGCGTCTGCCACCGTGGCCTCGATGTCCTGCGGGTAGTGGCTGCGCCCGTCGATCTGGACGAGGTCGGCCATCCGGCCGGTCACGTAGAACTGCCCGTCGAAATACACCCCGAGATCGCCGGTGCGCAGCCACGTCGCGTCCTCGGGAAGCCCTTCGGCGTGACTTCCCGAGCCCAGCCGGGAGCGCAGCGACACCCCGAACACCGTCCGTGTCTCCTCCGAGCGCCCCCAGTAACCGCGACCGACGTTGTCGCCGTGCAGCCAGATCTCCCCGACCCGACCGTCGGCTACCTCCTCGGCCGTCGCGGGATCGACGATCACCGCCCACAAACTGCGGGCCGGGTGGCCACACGCGACGTGGGCGACAGCCCCTTCGGCGTGAGCGTCGACGCGCACGGCCCGACCGACCGCGAGCTCCTCGCGGTCGAAGTAGACCACTGACGCCTGCTCGGCCGGAGCGATCGTCGAGATCAGCAGCGTCGCCTCGGCGATGCCGTACGACGGCTTGAACGCCGTCGGCGGCAGCCCGTGGGGCGCGAACGCCTCGTTGAATGCCGTTATCACCTCGGGGTTTACCGGCTCGGAGCCGATAATGAGCACCACGTTGCTCAGGTCGATGTCCTCCCCCGCCGCGGGAACACCGCGCTGCGCGGTCCATTCGTAGGCGAAGTTCGGTGCGGCGGTGATCACGCGGCCCTGTTTCGAGGCGTCGGACAACGCCCGGATCCAGCGCTGGGGGCGGCGGATGAACGCCGTCGGTGACATCAGTGTCGAGTGCCCGCCGTAGACCGCGGGAAACCCGATCATCGACAGACCCATGTCGTGATAGAGCGGTAACCAGCTGAGGCCGTGGGTGTTCCGGTTCAGCAGATCGATGGACAGGATCATCTGCAGCAGGTTGGTGCCGACCGCGCGGTGGGTGATCTCCACACCGACCGGTGGACGCGTCGAGCCCGAGGTGTACTGCAGGTGGGAGATGTCGTCGGGGTCGACCGGGATCGGGGTGAATGCGTCGCCCGCTGAATCGGGTACCTCATCGATGAGCTCGACCCGGGGGCGCACGCTGTCGGGCATCTTCGCGAGGAACTCCCGCACCGCGGCCTCGCCCGCGGCGGTGGTGAGCACCGTGGTCGGCCGGGAGTCCAGGAGCGCGGTCTCGAGGCGTTCGGCGTGCCCCTGCAGTTCCGGCGCGAACAGCGGCACCGCGATGTTGCCGGCCTTGATCGCCGCGAAGAACCCGACGACATAGTCGAGCCCCTGCGGCGCCAGGATGGCGATGCGGTCACCGCGCCCGGCGACCTGTTGCAGCCGCGCCGCGACGGCCCGCAGCCGCACGCCCAGCTGGGTCCAGGTCAGCTCGATGACCTCTTCGGTGGCGTGGCTGTGATCGAGGTAGCGGTAGGCGACCAGGTCTGGAACGTGCGCGATGTTGCGGTCGATCAGCGATATCAGGGTGGTGCCCGGGGGCAGCACGATGCCGCCGTTCTCGTCCAGGCAGTCCTCGATGCGGAGCAGGCCTGCCGGGGCCTCGTACTGAACCTGAGTGCCGCTCTCCATGCCCGCAGTCTAGGTCGAGGCGTCTTCGAGTCGGGCCGCCAGTTGCTCGACGGTGAGCGTCCACCCGCTGTGGAAATTGTCGAATTCCTCTGGCGGCAAAAGGGAATGCTCGATCGACATCATCGTCTGCCCATCGCCGGCCGGCTCGAATTCGACGGTGACGATGCTGACCACGGTCGGGTCGGCCCAGTCCGAGTTGCTCCAGGTGAATCGCAGCACACGGGGCCGGTCGATCGTCAGGAACTGTCCGGTGATCAGCACGCTCGAGCCCGAATCGTCGAGGTCGAACCGCACGAGCCCACCCACTCGGGGTTCGACGGCCACCTCGACGCAGTACACCGGCCGCGGGCACATCCACTCCCGCAACGACTCGGGATCGAGCCATTCGTCGAACACCACGTCGGGGGTCGCGGGCATCAGCCGTTGCACGCGGACCGTCGGCGCGTCGGTCATCGGGAATCCGCCTTGCGCCGTAGCCGGGCGGCCAGCGCATCCGCGCGGGTCGACCAGAAGTCGGTCTGCTCGGTCATCCACTGCTGGGCCATGGTCAAGCCGTCCTGCTTGAGCGACACCCAGTGCTCTCGACCGCGGACCTCGCGCTGCACCAGGCCGGCAGCCTCCAACACCCCGATATGTCGCGAGACACCGGCGAACGTCATGGGCAACGGGGCGGCCAGGTCGCTGATGCGGGCGTCACCCTCCCGCAAGGCCTCCAGCAGCCGGCGCCGGGTCGAATCGGCCAGCGCCGAGTAGGCGCGATCCAAAACCTGATCTTCAACCACCTTGTTGACTATAGCCGTCGGCCGTGGTTCGCTGAAGGAGAGATATTCAACAGACATGTTGAATGTTTGACGGAAACCGTACGAACCGACGACGGGAGTAGCCGTGAAGAATCCACCGATCGTTCCGGCCACCGAATGGCAGGCCGCACTCGACGAAATGCTGGTCAAGGAAAAGGAATTCACCCGGGCCCGGGACCGCCTGGCGGCACTGCGCCGGCGGATGCCGTGGACGCCGGTGGACAAGGACTACGAGTTCGACGGCCCCGAGGGGACGGCCACCCTGCTCGACCTGTTCGCCGGGCGTCGTCAGCTGATCGTCTACCGCGCCTTCCTCGATCCGGGGGTGGACGACTGGCCCGAGCACGGGTGTGTCGGCTGTTCACTGATGGCCGACCACATCGGCAACCTCGCCCATCTCAACGCCCGCGACACCACCCTCGTCTACGCCTCCCGCGGGTCGCAGACCGACATCGCCCGGATCAAGGCGCGCATGGGATGGACCCATCCCTGGTACACCATGGTCCCCCGCCCCGGTGCGGAGTTCGACGTCGACTTCGACGTCGACGAATGGCACGGCACCAACGCGTTCATCCGTGACGGGGACCGGATCTTCCGCACCTACTTCATCGACAACCGAGGCGACGAGGCCTTCGTCAATACCTGGAACTTCCTGGACATGACCGCGCTCGGCCGTCAGGAGACCTGGGAGGATTCCCCGCCCGGATACCCGCAGACCAAGCCGTACGAATGGTGGTCCTGGCACGACACCTACGCCGAGCATGAGCCGTCGCGGTGGTTCGGCGATCCCGACCCGGACAATCCGCGCGATCCACGTCCGCCCCGTGACGACTGCCCGGCCTGCGGGAGTCACTGAGCCACCGCGGGCAGACCGGCGCCGGCCATTGGAGAAGATGGGCGGGTGACGCATCTTCCGTTGACTGTTCCCGCCCTCCTGCGGCGCAGCGTCGCCGAGTTCGGGGAGTCCGCCTATCTGGTCACCCCGACCGGCCGGCTCACCTACCTCGAGGCCGAACGGCGATCCGCCGATCTGGCGCGGTGGCTGCTGCACCAAGGGGTGGGCAAGGGCAGTCGCGTCGGCCTGTTCTTCCCCAACGGCGCCGAGTGGGTGACGTGGTGGCTCGCGGTGTCGCGGATCGGCGCCGTGGCGGTACCACTGAGCACGCTGTACACGCCCGCCGAGATCGCAAAGGTGTTGCGCCTGGCCGACATCGGTCTGCTCATCGCCCCCAGCACGGTGCTCAACATCGATGTTGCCGAACGGATGGAGGCGGCCCTGCCCGAACTGGCCGGCCACTCGATGAGCCGGCTCGCCCTGCGCGCCGTCCCCTACCTGCGCCGCATCGCGCTGTTCGGCGACACCGACCGGCGCTGGGCGTATCAGGGCGAGCTCACCGAGGCGGTGTCGGTCGAGGTGCTGGCCGCAGCCGAGGCCGAGGTCTCCCCCGCCGACCTCGCCATCATGGTGCACACGTCCGGATCCACCGCCGACCCCAAAGGCGTGCTGCACACCCACGGCACGCTGGCGCGTCAAACCTCGACCTGGCCGGCGGCCATCCGGGCGATCACCGGAACACCGGACCAGTCCCGCATCCTGTGCGCCATGCCGTTCTTCTGGATCGGCGGGCTGCTCGCCGTCACCGGCGCCCTGCACGAGCCGGTCACCCTGGTGGTGATGCCGAAACTGGATCCGGCAACCGCACTGGATCTCGCCGAGCGGGAACGGATAACCGGGATCGTGGGCTGGCCCGCCTTCACGCAGAAGTTGCGGGAGCATCCGTCGTTCGCCGAGCGCGACCTGAGCAGCGCACCGATGTTGCGTGACGGCCCGCTGGACATCGCCATGACCGACGTGCCGGACGGATTTCCGGTGCACCGCACCATGTCTGAGACCGCGGGGGGCTTCGCCTTCACCGATATCGCCATCGTCGACGAGCACGGCGCCCCGGTCGCCTCGGGAGACACCGGGGAACTCCTGGTCCGCGGTATCGGCGTGATGGCCGGGTACAACAAGCGCGAGCGGTCAGAGACCTTCGACGCCGACGGCTGGTATCACACCGGCGACAAGGTGTACCGGCGCGACGGCGATCCCCGACTGTTCTACGTCGGGCGTACCACCGACCTGATCAAGGCCGCCGGAGCCAACGTCTCCCCACTGGAGGTCGAGGCCGTCATCGCCGAGTCCGCCGACGTGGCCCAGTGTGTGGTCGTCGGCATCGACGACCCGCAGCGCGGCGAGGAGGTCTGCGCCGTCGTGGTCCCCGCCGCGGAGCCCGACCTGGCGGCCCTGGCCGCCTACTCGAGGGAACAGCTGTCCACCTACAAGGTGCCGACTCGATGGGCCTTGACCACCAGCGACCGGATCCCGACCCTGCCCAGTGGAAAGTTCGACCGGAAACGCCTGCGGCAGTTGATCATCGACGGAGAATTGGAGACGGTACGCCCCGGGCGTGCGCACTGATCGACGAGCTCCCGCTCAGTCGATCTCTTTGCGAAACCCTGCTGCCGGTTGCACATTCCCGCCCGCTGCACGCACCCTTGCGGTCAGCGCGCTGTCCGATGTCACGACGGTGATCTCATTGGGTCTCGGATCGGCCTGAACCATCCGCACGATCTCGTCGTCGGCGGAGTTCGCGGTCGCCCGCGACGCATGGCCGACTTCGACAACCGCAGACTCGATCGGTGGTGTCGTCGGCCCTTCGAACACCACCGTCGCCTGCCCATCCTCGGTAGCCGCCCAGCGCTCGAGGCGCTCGACCAAACCCACCATCGCGCGGTGCCGGTCCTTCCACCAGCCGTCCGGCTTCGAGCCGATGACGTTCATGCCGTCCACGATCCAGCGCACCCAACCGACGGTACGCACACACTGCATGCAGAACGGACCGAATAGGGGTTGACTGGTCTTTCTCGACCGGGCGCATGCGCGGAGGAAGGAGCACCGACATGGTTGCCGAATCAGGTGGTGCGCCCGCGGAGCCGGCGAAGGCCCGGCATATCCGGTTGACGTCGCACAGTGCCGCCGCCGGAACCCCGACGATCCAGTGGGCCGCACCGAGCGCGGCCGAACGCGGCCCGGTGATCGGCACCACCACGACCCGCGCGCACCGCAACGTGATCGGCACCCACAGCGGCTCTTACAGCGTCTACCGGGCGTTGGCCGTCGCCGCGGGGGCGCTCTCCCCGGAGCACCGCGCCGATCTGACCAACACCGCACCGACCGATGTGATCGGGCCGTATCCGCAGTGGAGCCAACCGGAGGCGATCGTCAGCCTGGATCCCTGGGGCGCAATGGTCTCCGATGCCTTCGCCGCCGAATTGGCCGCCGGCTATGACATCCGACCGACCATCGCGGTCACCAAGGCGCACGTGATGGTGCCGGAGATCGCCACGGCGATTGCCGCAGGCCGGCTGCGCCCCGATGGCCGGGTGTTGCTGGAAAACGGTGCGGCACTGGTGACGAAGGCCGCCATCGAGCCGGTGTGGTTCCTGCCGGGCGTGGCCGCCCGCTTCGGGTGCACCGAGACCGCGCTGCGCCGGGTGCTGTTCGAGGAGACCGGCGGTATGTACCCCGAACTCGTCACCCGCGGTGATCTCGAGGTGTTCCTGCCGCCGATCGGCGGGCAGACCGTGTACATCTTCGGCGCACCACGGGATCTGGCCGACCCGAGTGTGGAACTGACCGCGCGGGTGCATGACGAGTGCAACGGCTCGGATGTCTTCGGCTCCGACATCTGCACCTGCAGGCCGTATCTCACACATGCGATCGAGGAGTGCATCGCCGGTGCGCAGCGTGGCGGGGTCGGTTTGGTCGCCTACTCACGCAAGGAGGGCCGCGCACTGGGTGAGGTGACCAAGTTCCTGGTGTACAACGCGCGCAAGCGCCAGGACGGCGGTGACACGGCCGACCAGTACTTCGCCCGCACCGAATGCGTGGCAGGCGTGCAGGACATGCGGTTCCAAGAGCTCATGCCGGATGTCCTGCACTGGTTGGGGGTCCGCAAGATCCACCGCCTGGTGTCGATGAGCAACATGAAGTACGACGCGATCACCGGGTCGGGTATCGAGGTCGGTGAGCGGGTCAACATCCCCGACGAGCTGATCCCCGACGACGCCCGGGTCGAGATCGACGCCAAGATGGCCGCCGGCTATTTCACCCCGGGACCGGTACCCGGCGTCGCCGAACTCAGAATTGCCAAGGGCCGCGGACTCGCTCCATGACCACCACCTCGGACGGCGCCTCGGCCGTCGCCACTCTGCGCACCACTGCCGCCATCCGGGAACGGGCCCAACAGCTTCTACACCGAGCCCGGTCCGGCGACTCGCCCTGGTTCGTGGTCGACGACGATGCCCTGGAACACGCGGCCGTCGAGGTCGCCGGACTCACTCGCACCCGCTACCCCACGCTCGCGGTCCCCTACCACAGCCGGTGGCGACATTTCGAGACCGGCGGGGTGGACCGCCGGTCTGAGTTGGCCACGCGCACAACCGATGTGGATACCACCACCCAGGCCCGCTCGATGATCGACCTGGCGGTGGTGAGCGTGCTTCTCGATGCCGGGGCCGGACCCGACTGGCATTACGTCGAATCCGATACCGGCCTTCGTCTCACCCGCTCGGAAGGGCTGGGAGTAGCCAGCTGGCACGCATTCTGCGGCGGATTGTTCTCCAGCGACCCGGGCGATCCGCTGCGGGCCGATGCCGCAGCGTTGTGCCACCTCGACGTCAACAACCTGGCCGCCGCCTTCCAGGTGGATGCCGGAAATCCGTTGGTGGGGCTGGCCGGTCGGGTTCAGCTACTACGCCGGCTGGGCACGCACCTGGCGGCGCGCCCCGACGTGTTCGGCCCGCACGGGCGGCCTGGCGGAATGTTCGACACGGTGACCGGGCCGACTGTCGCCGCCCACGAGCTGCTCTCGACGTTGTTGGACACGCTGTCGGGAGTGTGGCTTGCCGACAACGCCATCGACGGTCAGCCGCTCGGTGACTGCTGGCGGCATCCGGCCGTCCGCGGAGCCGGCCTGTCCTGCGGGTGGATGCCGTTTCACAAGCTGTCCCAGTGGCTGACGTACTCGCTGCTCGAACCGTTCGAGTGGGCGGGTGTGGCGGTGACCGACCTCGACGCGTTGACCGGGCTGCCCGAGTACCGCAACGGCGGTCTGCTGCTGGATACCGGCGCGCTCCGGCTGCGTGATCCCGCACTGGCCGAGAAGGACTGGGCGGTGGGTGACGAGTTCGTGGTCGAGTGGCGCGCGTTGACCGTCGCGCTGCTCGATGAGCTGGCGCCACTGGTTCGTCGTCATCTGTCGGCCCCGCAGCTGCCGCTGGCCTGCGTCCTGGAGGGCGGAACCTGGGCTACCGGTCGGGCACTGGCCGCACGCCTGCGCGACGGCCGCCCTCCGTTGTCCATCATCAGCGACGGCACGGTTTTCTAGGAGGCAGCATGGGCAACCTTCACGTCATCGACCATCCGCTGGTCCAGCACAAGCTGACGCTCATGCGGCAGAAGGGCGTGTCCACCAAAGGGTTTCGCCAGTTGCTCACCGAGATCTCGATGCTGATGAGTTATGAGGTGTTCCGTGACATCCCGGTGCACGACATCGACATCGAGACACCGCTGGAATCGACGACCGGCGCCGTGATCGACGGCAAGAAGTTGGTGTTCGTGTCCATTCTACGGGCCGGAAGCGGCATCCTGGACGGCATGCTCAGCGTCATGCCGAATGCCCGGGTCGGCCATATCGGCCTGTACCGCGATCCGAAGACTCGGGTGGCGGTGGAGTATTACTTCAAGCTTCCGAGCGACCTGCACGAACGCGACGTGGTGGTCGTCGATCCGATGCTCGCCACCGGCAATTCGGCCGTCGCGGCGATCGACCGCATCAAGGAATACACACCCCGGTCGATCAAGTTCGTCTGCCTGTTGACGTGTCCGGAAGGGGTCGAGGCGATGCATCAGGCCCATCCGGAGGTGCCCATCTACACCGCCGCACTGGACCGGGAACTCGACGCGCAGGGGTACATCGTTCCGGGGGTCGGCGATGCCGGGGATCGGATCTTCGGTACCAAGTGACCACTCACCGTTGGGGTCTGGGCGCATTCGTCATCGTCGAGGCCGTCTATCTGCTCACCTCTGCCGCGTTCGGGGTGTTCGCCCCCGCCGGCCCGCCCCCGCCCTGGCTCATCACCCTCGCGATCGCGGTGCCGACATTGGTCGCCGCCGCGCTGGCGATCGCGATCGCGGCCTGGCGCGGTAACGGTCCCCGCATCGATTTCCGGTGGCAATGGTCTTGGCGCGCCATTGGTCTCGGGGCGGCCTTCGGCATCGGCGGACTGTTCGTCACCCTGCCGGCCGCGTTGCTCTACCAGTCGATCGTCGGGCCGGACGCGACGTCGGCCGTGGGAGGGGTCTACGAGGGGGTGCGGACAGGCTGGCCGCTGGCGGTGACCGTCCTGCTCATGGTCGCCGTCGTCGCCCCGATCTGCGAAGAGGTGGTGTACCGCGGACTGCTCTGGGGAGCCCTCGAGCAACGGTGGGGCCGCATCGTCGCGGTGATCGTGTCCACCTTGGTGTTCGCGCTGGCCCATCTCGAACCCCAGCGAGCCCCGCTGCTGTTGGTGGTGGCGATCCCAATCGCGTTGGCCCGGTTGTATTCGGGCAGCCTGTGGGGCGGCATCATCGCGCACCAGGTCACCAACCTGCTACCGGGCTTCGTGATGATGTTCAGCCTGCTGGGGATGGTGCCGGCCGGCTGAGGGTGCTACCTCTTGCGGTCACGCACCTTGTAGGTCGAGGGCCACGACATGCGGGATTCGTCGCCCACCAACGGAGTTCCCGATCCGCCGACCCGAACGTCGTATGCCTCCTGCCCGGCACCGACCTCACGATTGGCGTGCTCCTGGGCCAGGTAGTAGAGCTGGTCGATCTCGGCCTCGGAGAACGCCACGAATGTGGTCTTGCGCACGATGTCGTTCATGCCGGCCGTCATGCGGTCGGGCAGGACGCGAGAGGCCAGCGCGGCCAGACCCAACAGGGTGAACGGGATGACCCAGTAGCAGATGAACGACAACGGGGTTTTGGTGTCCAGGATCGTGGCGTCACCCTGCACGAGGGGAGGAATCGCCGCTGAAATCGTCATCCCGGCGAACGCGCCCACCCAGATCCAGGTCAGGATCTTCACAATCCGTTGGAACAGATCACTTTCCACGACTCCGGGCGGCTGGCCGGCAGCGGCGAACTCCATCACGAACGGCTTGCCGATCAGCTGACCGATCAGTGCGACCAGGAAGATCCCCGCGGTGCTCAACGGCTGGATCCAGCGTTCCATCACGTCCTGGCTCAGCACCAGGGTCAGGATCGTCAGCACGATGAAGGTCGCGAGGGCACCGACCTCCAAGGTGCGGCCCGGCGCCCCGGAGATCCGGCTGATCGTGAACGTGGCGATGGCAGTCGCCAGCGCCACCAGCACGGCGACCAGGAACGGCACGTTGCCGACGAGTACCCAATAGATGATCCACGGCGCGAAGCCAAACAGGATGCCCACGAGAACTCAGTCTAGGGGCTTACCGTTGGGCCGACGGCAAGCCCCCGCCGTGGCGTCAGTCCTCGCCCTGCCTGGCGTTGCGGCGCCATTCGGAGATCTTGCGGCCCATCGAGTCGGCCGCGCTCGTCGCGGCCTGCCCCACCCCGTCGACGACACCGCCCAAACCGTCCCGGATTCCCCGGATCAACGGGTCGTTGGACTGGTCGAATCCGTCCTTGTAGTGCCGTGCCGCCGCGCTGACGTCGTCCGCCCAGCTCGCGGTCGCATCCTCGGACCGCAGCGGATAATTCCCGGCCATGATCGCGCCGTATCCGCCGGTGTCGACCCACTTGGTCAGTGCCGCCGCCCGCAGCACCGAGAACGGATGCGTCTGCAGCTCCAGGTTGAGCAGCTTGAGCACCCCGTCGCGCATGTCGCCGGTCGCGTCATAGTCACGTGCCTGCGCCAGGAACGCCTGCGAGTCGAGCTTGTCGAGGTGCTTGCCCGCCGCCAGCTTCAGCTCGACCCGGATCGCCATGTCGAAGTCCTGTCCGCACAGCAGACCCGCGCGATCCCCCGAAAGTTCGGATTTGCGTTGCCATTCCTGCAGCGCGGCGACGATCGCTCGCAGCGCCCAGCCGCCGATCGGGATGAAGCCGAACGACGAGGCCAACCGCAGCAGATGGTGGAGCATCGTGCGGTAGACGGCATGGCCGCTGAGCGCATGGCCGAGTTCATGACCGATGACGAAGCGCATCTCGTCATGCGTCATGAGCTCGTACATCCCCGAGGTGATGACGATGAACGGGTCCTCCATGCCGATGCAGTACGCATTGGCCTCCGGCGACTGGATTATGAACATCTCCGGGCGCACCGGAGCGTCGAGCACCTGCACGCATTCGTCGAGAAGTGCATCGAGGTCGCCGAACTGCCGCGGACCCACCCGCGCCGAACTGGCCAGATACAACAGCCGGTGCTTGCGTTCGCGCAGCATCCCGGACAACACCTTGAGGATCTGGTCGAATCCCTTGAGCCGACGCAGGGCGGTCAACGCGGTCCGGTCCGCCGGATGCTCCCAGGCGCGCGAACTGATACCGGGAAACAGGGTCCGCGTGGTCGCAGGTGTGTGATCGGTCAATGCTGTGCGCCTTCCTCGTCGACAGCTCAAAGCCTACGGAGGTTTGAGCCGCCTTCGGCGCACCAGATCTCAGGCGTCAGGCGATGATGCGGACCAGGTAGGGCGTCATCCCCTGGGCGCGCACCGGCGTGACCGTGACCGCCGGCTCGGTGCCCTGGATCATCTGGTTGTTGCCCAGGTAGAGCGCCACGCTCTGGGTGCCCTCGGGGCCGTAGAAGATCAGGTCACCGGGCAGTGCCTGCGACGGCAGAACCTTCTGCCCGACCTTGTACTGCTCGCCCGAGGAACGCGGCATCTTCACGCCCGCCCCGGCGAAGGCATAGACGATCAAGCCCGAGGCATCGAACCCGACCACGTTCGAAGAGGGGTCCGGAACGAGACCGACACCGGGGGTCGTCGCCATCGGCGTGGTCACCGCCGGGGTGGACAGCCCTGGGGTCAAGGCGCCGCCCAGGGCGGGCGGAGCCGTCGGAGTCATCCCCGGGGCGGGCAGGGCGCGCGCGACGCCGCGGGTCGGGCCGTTCACGTCGCCGCCCCCGTAGCTGAAGGGCACTCCGCGCTGTGACATCGCGCGGGCGATCACGAGATCGACGAAGCGCTGGTTGCCCGCCGGGCGTTCGATCGGTGCGGCGCCGGCGAGTCCGGGAGCCGCTACCAGAAATGCCAGACTGAACAGAAGGGCAAAGGTACGTCTCATCGAACA
Source organism: Mycolicibacterium porcinum (assembly GCA_001942045.1). GTDB lineage: Bacteria > Actinomycetota > Actinomycetes > Mycobacteriales > Mycobacteriaceae > Mycobacterium > Mycobacterium porcinum_A. Next base: position 12,118 of record MSTD01000033.1, on the reverse strand, counting down.
TCAACTCTCTCGACCACCAGGCGGTGACTTCGACTGCTGGTCGTCGTCAGTCGAGTCAATCATTTGTACCGCGCACCGACCGATTTGCCCAATTCGTATGGGGCACAAGCACGATCAGATGCAGTACCGTGACCGAACAGTTACCGCGCCGCCTTCTGGTCGGGTCGGCGAAGGTTCCGGCCACACCGCCGCCGATGTCGCTGAACCGGCAGTGCCACCGCCATCGACGGCAAAGCACCCCGGACACGTCCGGTTTCACCCGGGCGCGACGAAAATCGTTGCGGTACACCGGCCGCCGACGGGGCACACAACGTTTGCCCGTCACCTGACACCATGGTGGGATGAACCCCGATGCGAACCCGCAATCCTGGTCGGCCCGGCTCTGGGAGGCGATCGAACCGACATTCGCCGCGATCCTGGCGCATCCGTTCCTGACCGGGCTCACCGACGGCAGCCTGGACGACGGCGCCTTCGCGCAATACGTGGCACAGGACGCGCACTATCTGCGCGACTACGCCCGGGCGTTGGCGATCGTCGCTGCCAAGGCCCCCACTCTCGCCGACACCGCGATGTTCTCCCGCCATGCCGCCGAGGTCTTCGATGTCGAACTGGGTCTGCACAACGAACTGCTCCCCGAGCTGGGGCTGGATGTCGAGGCACTGGATGCGACGCCGGCAACGCCGACCACACGCGCCTACACGAGTTACCTGCTGGCCGCCGCGTACAGCGGCAGCTTCGCCGAAGGGCTGGCGGCAGTCCTGCCCTGCTACTGGATCTACGCCCGGGTCGGGGCGGCGCTGGCGGAACGCGGATCGCCGGATCGGCGCTATCAGCGGTGGATCGACAGCTACGGCGGCGACGA
>MSTD01000033.1:0-11246 GCA_001942045.1 Mycolicibacterium porcinum | reverse complement strand
GAGTTCGCCGCGACGGTCGCCGAGGTGCTCGATCTGACGGATCGGGTCGGACCGACACTGGGCGGGGCGGACGAAGCCGCCGCACGCGCCCATTTCGTGGTCACGTCCAAATACGAGTGGATGTTCTTCGACGCGGCCTACCGCCGCGAGCAGTGGCCGGTCTGAGTGCCGGCCGGTTTCCTCACCGGCGCGAGGTGCGCCGGTGAGGAAGGGTGACGGCGGTCAGAGCGCGGCCAGGGCGGCGTCGTAGTTGGGCTCCTGGACGATCTCGGGCACCAGTTCGGTGTAGGCCACCTTGCCGTCGGCACCGATGACCACGACGGCACGTCCCAACAGCCCGGCCATCGGACCGTCGGCCATGGTGATTCCGTAGTCCTCGCCGAAGCTGTCGCGGAACGCCGATGCGGTCACGACGTTCTCGATCCCCTCGGCTCCGCAGAACCGGCTCAGTGCGAACGGCAGGTCCTTCGATACGCACAGGACGGTGGCACCGGCGGCAGCGGCCCGCTCGTTGAAGGTGCGCACGCTGGCGGCGCAAATCCCGGTGTCGACCGACGGGAAGATGTTCAGCAGCACCGACTTGCCGGCGAACTGATCGCTGGTGACGGCGCCGAGATCGGTGCCGGTGACCGAGAAGCTGGGCGCCGGGCTACCGACTGCCGGCAGGTCGCCGACCGTGTTGATGGGGTTTCCCTTGAACGTTATCTGTGCCATGGGGCACAGTCTGTCAAAACCGGATGCCCCGCGGGCCGCCCGGGGTGCGACGATGATGCCGATGATCGATCTGCCCGAGGCTGTGCGTGCGATGGGCACGCGAGGCCCGCAGTGGCAGTCATGGGTCGACGGCCTGCCGAGACTCGTGCGAGCCGGGCTCGACGAGTGGGACGTGCACGCCGACGGGCCCGCGTTCTACGGCTACTGCTCGATCGTGCTGCCGGTGCGGACCCGCGATGGGGTGCCGGCAGTCCTCAAGGCCGCCTTCCCCGACGACGAGTCCGAACACGAACACCTCGCGCTGCGGCGCTGGGCCGGTTCCGGCGCGGTGCGGTTGATGCGCGCCGATCCGCACCGCCGGATGTTGTTGCTGGAACGGCTGCAGCAGCGAAACCTCAACGAACTGTGGGACATTGAGGCTTGCGAGATCGTCGCAACACTCTACGACCGGCTTCATGTGCCGGCTCTGCCACAGCTGCGGTCGCTCGCCGAATGCACCGCACGATGGACCACCGACCTGACGAGACTCCCCCGCAATGCCCCGGTTCCGCGTCGGCTGGTGGAGCAGGCGATCACGCTCGGCCGCGATCTGGCCCGAGATCCGGCCACCACCGGCACCCTGGTCCACGGTGATCTGCACTACGAGAACGTCCTGGCCGCCGACCGCGAACCGTGGCTGGTGATCGATCCCAAGCCGATGAACGGGGACCCGCACTACGAAGTCGCGCCGATGCTGTGGAACCGATGGGAGGAGCTGGCCGGGTACGTCCGCGACGGGGTCCGGCGCCGGCTGTCGGCGTTGGTCGACGCTGCTGGCCTGGATGCCGACCGGGCCAGGGCCTGGGTGATCGTCCGGATGCTGCACAACGCGATGTGGGAGCTGACCGAGATGGCCGAACCCGACACGGATTGGTTGACGACCTGTGTGGCGATCGCCAAGGCGGTACAGGACTGAGAACCGTCAGATGACTTTGTAGGTGAGGTCGTACTGCGCGCCCGCGCCGTTGAACTGCTGGGTGAGCTCGCCTCGCCCCAACTCGTCCGAGCGGATGAAGATCGAACCCACATCCCGCATCTCGTCGGTGTGCACATCCACCTCTCTCAACACGATTTCCAGCTGATCGTCGAACGGCAGCAGTCGGTCCAGATCCACCACATCCCCTTGACACATCGACACCGCCTTGAACTGGAATCCATCAGCTCTGCTGATACTGAGCTCGTCGGTCCCACCGGAGTCCTGGGTCTTCACGGCCCGGAGTTCCGACAGCTTGGCGAACAACGACATGGCATCCTCCGTTGGATCTTCCCGCCAGCGGTAGCTGGCGCAGTCGATTCTCGAGTTGCCGGGCCGTCGCACACATGCGTAGTGCGCTACTCGAATCTGGACCGTCCGGAGTTCCGGGCCGTGCCCCGCGACGAGCTGCCCACAGCAGCATCAGAGCTGTTCAAGACGCAGATATTGCGCTCTGCAGGCGCTCCCGCCACCAGGTCACCCGAGCCGGGTCGGTGACCGCATAGCGCTCGATCCGATCGGGCTGCGGTGCCGGGGGCATCGGTGCCACGGGCAGGTAGCCATCGACCGGGACGAGAGAACGCGAATCCGCCACCAGGTCACCCGCGAGCAATCCCCTGGTTCCCAGTTCGCAGGCGAAGTCCAACCGGGGTAGCGCCCCGGCCAGTGCCAGGCCTGCCGCCAGCCCGATGGTCGTTTCCAGCGTCGCGCTGACCACACACGGCAACCCGCACGCCTCGGCCACCCGCAACGCACGGCGGGCCCCGCCCAACGGGCCGCTGGCGAGCACCGCGATGTCAGCTGCCTCGCCGAGCTGCACGCCCATCGGGTCGTCGGCGTGCCGAATCGACTCACCGACCGCGATGCGCACGTCGACCTGACGTCTGACCTGTGCCAGCTCGTCGAGCGTCGAGCACGGTTGCGTGACGAACTCCAGCCCGCCGGCGGCACGATCGAGAGCCGCGATCGCGGTGACCGCGGCATCCGGCTCCCACCGCCCCGAGGCGACGCATCGGATCACGCCGCCGGTACCGAGCCCGTCACGCACGGCCTCCACCCGCTCGACGTCCTGCGCCAGTCCCCCGGCGCCGACCTCGACCGCAGCGGTCCGGCAGCCCGAGGCCGCGGCGATCTGGTGAGCGCGGTCAGCGCCGACAGCGGGAACAGTGACGGCGACGGGCACCCGCCCACGCACCGGATCGGGCCAGCCGACGGTGCCCGGCTCGGTCGCCGCGGTGAGCCAGCGGACCAGCGCGCGATCGTCCGGCAGCGGGCTGAACTCCCCCCACCCCTGTGGTCCCTCCAGCAGCATGCCCTCGCGGACCGTGAGGCCGCCGACCGGTTCGGTGGTCGGGATGGCGAAGACCGGCGCACGGTCGAAGTCGATCAGGGTCTGCACAACCACGTGACGCTAGCGGACCGAGCCGGCCGCGGGCCGACAACGGGGTAACTGCGAATGCCGCCCGGGTGCGGGGCCTAGACTGCGGCCATAGGTCGGGTAGGTGCAGCTTCGTGAGGAGACAGCCGATGACGAGCGCAGTGTGGCGCGGGGTTCTCACCGTGGTGTCGGCCGCGGTGCTGTCGGCCGGTTCGATGGCAGTCGCCACGATCGTTACCCCGGCCCCGAGTTCGGCGTGCCCGCCCGGGGAAACCGGTGTCACCAACGGCTGTTCACCCTTCTGTATCCCAGGCCGCCAACTGGATCTCGCGACCGGACTGTGCCTCCCCGTGCCGCCGCCACCGCCGGCGGCTCCGAATGGTGTTGCGACACCGCTGTTCTAAGCCACTACGCTGTCGTCATGGCGCAGGTACTCACGGTCAACGTGGCCCATCCACGTCCCAACACCGCTGAGGGGCGCGCCGTCACGGGCATCGACAAGCGCCCCGTCGACGGGGCGGTCGCGGTACGCGCTCCCGGGCCGATGCACGGCGGGCTCGGGAGCGGTCTCGTCGGCGACACGATCGGCGATCAGCAGTTCCACGGCGGGGACGACCAGGCGGTGTACGCGTACGCACGTGAGGATCTCGACGCCTGGCAGACCGAACTGGACCGTGAGATCGCCAACGGCGGGTTCGGCGAGAATCTCACGACCGCAGGCCTCGACGTGACCAACGCCGTCATCGGCGAACGGTGGCGGGTCGGGTCGGACGGACTGGAACTCGAAGTATCCCGACCGCGCATCCCGTGCCGGACGTTCGCCAATTGGTTGCAGATCAACGGATGGGTCAAAACCTTTACCAGGACGGCGATTCCGGGTGCCTACCTTCGACTCGCGACACCCGGATCGGTATCCGCCGGCGATGAGATCGTGGTGACCGAGCGGCCCGACCACGACATCACCGTCGGCTTCGTCTTCCGGGCCATGACCCTCGAGCCGCAGCACCTGCCCGCGATCCTGCGGGCCGATGCCCTGCCCGAGCCGCTGCGGGAGCTCGCCGGACGCCGCTCGGGCCGCAGCTGACCACCGGGTTCTGCTGCAAGACAGGCTATTCCGGCCAACCGTTGGCGAGAATGATCTCGACGAAGTCCTCCCGGACGAACTCGTCGTCGAAGTGTGCGAGCACATCGGCGTTGACGGTGCCGAATGTCGAGCCCGGCCGCTGCTTCACCCCGTCGGTGAATGCCTTCAGGATCTGGTTCTTGAAGTCGGGTCGTGGATGCGCGGCCGTGACGGCATCCCGGTCCCCCAGTGCCAGGTTGTCGAGCCCGATACCGAGCACGTCGGTTTCGACACCCGCTGTCACCAGGGCGATCTCAGGGTCGAGGAACTCGGGGACGCCGGGGGTGGTGTGCAGCGCAATGCCTAGCCAGACCTTGCGCGCGGCGGCCTCGTCGACACCCCGCTGCAGCAGGAAGTCCCGGGCGGCGTTGGCACCGTCGACCTCGAATCGCAGCTGAGATGTCGTGCGGTACGGCTCGGTCAAACCGAGGTCGTGAAACATCGCGCCCACATACAGCAGTTCCAGATCGGGCTGCAGCCCCCTCCGCAGGCCTTGCAGCGCACCGAAATAGAACACCCGGCGGGAATGGTGGAACAGCAGGTCATCCTCGACGTCGCGGATGTACTCGGTGGTCTCCCGCACCAGCGCGGTGTCGGGCAGTTGGATCCCGGCGATGGTGCCGGACAATGAAATCGTCACGATGATCTCCTTCAAATTCTGATCAATGGGTGGGTGGGTTGAGGTGGTAGCGGGTCACGATGTCGTCGAACCACTGCGGCCTGCCGTAGGTGAGGCCGTACTTGTTCGACAGCTCGACGAACTCGGCCGTGGTGTGCAGGGCCGGACTGTCCGGGCCGGGTTCACCGGCTGAGGCGAGCAACTCACCGAGTTCGCGGAAGTAATTCTCGAAACCGTTGCCGGGCGTGATGACTTCGATGATGCGGCCGGGCGTCGTACCGGCGTTCCACATGGCGTGCATCTGTCCGCGAGGCTTGGTGATGTAGCCACCCGGCCCCAGCACCACCTCGCTGTCATCGGAGCGGAAGCCGATCTCACCGGACAGCACGATCGAATGCTCGTCCTCGTTGGTGTGCCGGTGCGCCGCGGTGATCATGCCGACCGCGAAGGGGTGCTCGACAATCGAGACCAGGCCACCGGTTGTGTGACCGGTCAGCTTGAAAACCGCACCGAAGCCCGGGATTTCAGCGGTGTCCCCCGACCCGGGTTGGACCACGGTCAGGGTTGCGCCTGCGGTGGATGACATGTGAACCTCCTCGTCGCTGTGGCTCCAGTCTGCGACCCGGGCCACGGCATCCACCATGTCCGATGCGCCATGTTTCCCACAGAAAGCGACACAATGGACGGATGGCACAGGGTGCGGGGCCGCGTGAGGTCGTGATCGTGGTCTTCGACGGGATGAAACTGCTCGACGCCGCGGGACCGGCCGAGGTGTTCGCCGAGGCCAACCGGTTCGGCGCCGACTACCGCCTGCGGATCGCATCGGTCGACGGCGTCGACGTCACCACCTCGATCGGCACTTCCTTCGCGGTGACCGATCGAATCTCGGAGATCGACGGCGTCGACACTGTATTGGTCTCCGGCGGAGACGATCTCGTGGGCCGGCCGATCGATCCCGCGCTGGTGACGGCGCTTCGGGACCTCCCCGCCCGGACCCGGCGGCTGGCGTCGATCTGTACCGGCTCCTTCATCCTGGCCGCGGCAGGCTTGCTCGACAATCGCCGGGCCACCACGCACTGGCGGCACGCACGGCTGCTGGCCCGTGCGTACCCCACGATTTCGGTCGAGCCGGATGCCATCTTCGTCCGGGACGGGAACGTCTACACCTCGGCGGGAGTGTCAGCGGGCATCGACCTGGCACTGGCGCTGGTGGAGTCGGATTACGGCACTGATCTGGTACGCGACGTCGCGCGGTCACTGGTCGTATACCTCAAGCGCGCCGGCGGCCAGTCGCAGTTCTCCACACTGGTGGAGTCGGACGCACCCGCCGAGTCTGCGGTGCGCCGGGTCACCGAGGCGATCGCGGCCGACCCGACCGCGGCCCACAGCGTGAAAAGCCTTGCCGCGCAGGCCTCCTTGAGTACCCGACAGCTGACCCGCTTGTTTCAGGCCGAGCTGGGCACCACACCGGCGCGCTACGTCGAAACGGTGCGGATCGACGTCGCGCGGGCCGCCCTCGATGCCGGACGCCCGGTGGCCGAATCCGCCCGGCTGGCCGGTTTCGGAAGCACCGAGACCCTACGACGTGTATTCGTCAATCACCTCGGTGTGTCACCGAAGGCCTACCGCGACCGTTTCCGCACCACGTCCGACGACTGAATGGGCGCATCAGACCCAGCGTGGAAGCTCCTTGCCGATGAGCGGCGCGATCTTGTCCGCCATGTAGGCATGACCCGCATCGGTCGGATGGATACCGTCAGCGCCGATCAACTCGGGGCGATCGAAGAACCAGCGTTCGGCGATCGGATCCACGAACGTCGCATTCACCTGCCGGGCCTGGTCCCGCAGGATGTCACGCACGCCCAGCAGATTCGGCGGCACGTCGGGATTCACCCACGGCGGCCCGATCACCAGCATGCGGGCGGCGGGAGCGGATTGCCGGGCCCTGGTCAGCGCGTCATGGCTGAGGCGGGTGACCGCGCCGAGGTCGGAGTCCTTGTCGTTGCGTGACCCGAAGAAGACGATCAGCGCGTCGTCGGGTTGTACCGCCCGGGCGGTCAGGTCGGCGAAGATGCTGCCACGGTTGCCGCGGGCCTCGTAACCGGCCCCACCCTCGGCCACCACATCGGCATCCACCTGCACGCCGCGTTGGGCCAATTCCTGCCAGGCCAGCGGCGCCCAGTTGCGCGGCCCCATCCCGCCCTCGGCGGCCATGCCCGTGGTGTACGAATCGCCGATCACCGCGATGTGGCTGATCTGCGGATCGAGCCCCGACGTGACGTAACGTCGAGGAGGAGCCTGCGCGAACAGCCCTACCAGGAGGGCGAGCGAGACGATGAAAGTGGTCAGACGACTCACTGCAACCTCCACTGCCGGCGAGACAAATTCATCCCGCGCCGCGATACGCCGAACAGCCTATTGTGTGAACTTCGGCCGTAGATAGGCGGCCGGTGACACAGCGATAACAAGGGCATAACAACCTGTCGCACAGCGGGTTTGGATGGTTACAGAGCTCAGCCCGCGCGGGCCGGAACCTCGTCTGCCCGGTCCTCGGTATCGATCCGGTGCAACTTGGTGTTGGCCTGTTCAACAGGCCGAATGTCGACCATTCTGCGCATCCAGCGCCTGGCCGGTTCCTCCACGAGGTGATACAGCGCGATCGCGCCGACCAGTGCGATCGCGAACAAGCCGAGTAGCGTCGCCTTGCCCGACAAAGTGGGCGTCAGAGTCAGCTCGAACTGCCGGGTGGCCCAGATCCAGGCGGTGTGCACCAACTCGTGCACCATGTACAGGCCGAACGAGATTTGTCCCCCGTAGACGAGCAACCGGGTCGACAGCAACGCCGGGAGGGTGCCCACCCCGACCGCAAGCGCGACCACCTGCGGGACGAACAGGATGTCGACGATGCCGCCGGCATCGCCCACCGTGTTCATCGGATGCTTGTCGAAGAAGAAGAGCCCGCCGACGATGACCGCGCCCAGCACGATGGACAGGTAGCCCGCGCGCTTCTGGGTCGTCTCCGTCAGATGCAGCTTGCGCACCGCCGCGCAGGCCAGCGCGCCCGCGGTGAACTGCATGACGATCCTGGGCAGCCAACTCCACGGGGTATAGAAGTGCCCGGTGGCCATCAGGAGCACCACCGGTGGCACCGCCGCGGCGATGGCCAGCAGGACCAGGCTCCGGGCCCGAGTCGCGCGGGCGATCCGGAAGATCACCAGGATCAGCGCCCCGAACAGCAGGTAGGCCAACCATTCAGCGCTGATCGACCAGGCGGGGCCGTCCCAGCTCGAACCGTCGAAGTAGGGCTCGAACCACAGTTGAACCAGGAAGAGCTGCCGCACATAGCTGACCGCGTTGTAGCCGCTGGTGTCCTCGGGCGGGATGTGTCCGACGTTGAGCGTGAAGATCAGCCACAGTGCGGCCAGGTGCAGCGTGACGAGATACACCGGCCATACCCGCGACAATCGCAGCCACAAGAAGTGCAAGGTGGCCCGAGTGGACCAGGTCGGCCCCATCCGGTCGATGTAGTTCCAGGTCAGCACGAATCCGCTGAGGATGAAGAACAGATCGACGCCCTGGGCACCGCGATCGAGTACGGGGGCGAGCGCCTCGGTGACGTCAGGTGCCACTTGATACAGGAGAGGGCGGAAGTGGAACAGGACCACCCACACCGCTGCAACGATGCGCAGTCCCGTCAGGGCCTTGATCTCTGCGCCGCGCACAACACCTTTTCCGTATCCACTCAGCTGATTCGTCACTTCGCTGTTTCGTCATCTCACTGCCGCGGCTGGCCGGGCGTATCGGCCCGCGATCGGCGCAACCGGCAGCCCTCGCAGACTAGCAGCGTGCCGTTCCGCGGCACGCCGGCCGCGCCGTACGCACTTCAAGAGCGACATCGGGGGTCCCGCCGAGGCGCGCTCCGGTGATCTTGTGCAGCAAAGGAATTCAGCGGCCGGAATCGTCACGGAAACCGCCATGTACAGCAACGACGCGGCGTGTCCGCACCTTGGCCGTCGGCATGTTCGCCGGATAGGCTCGAAGTTGTAATCTCTCGGGGAGGTTTGAGATGACCAACATCATCGGCCGCTGCGCGGCAGGCGTCGGCGCGGTGTTGGCGCCGTTCGGACTGATGGCGGTGGTAACGGTGGCCGCCCCGGCCGTCAGCTGGGCCGACTGTGGGGCCGGAGAATGGTGGGATCCGGTGGCGAGTGTGTGCCGCCCACCGGTCGTGCCGCTGGGGTGTGAAAACGGTGCCTGGTGGGACCCGGTGGCCAACACCTGCCGCCCGCCAGTGGTACCGCCACCGCCGATGTGCGACAACGGCTGGTGGTGGGACCCGGTCGGAAATGCCTGCCGGCCTCCCCTGATCCCGCCCGGCTGATCAGTAGGGCCGAGGCATCACGGCATCGGCACCGAGGAGCCGTCGTAGTTACGGGCGTTGTTGTTCAGTGAATCCATCCACGCGCGGAGCTTGGCCTGTCCGACCAGCGCCGGGATGGGGCCGGATGCCGGAGTGTCGGGCACCGCGTCCGTCGGTTGCCACGGCTGGCAACCGCTTGTCTTGAACGCCTTGTCGGTGGCCTCGATTGTGATGACCTGCGGCTTCTTGGTGAACGCGTTGTCGATGATGTCGCCGCCGTGCAGGTCGGCCATGCGCTTCCAATAGCAGGTGCCGCCCTCGACGGGACCGGCTGAGGCGTAGTTGCCCGGCTGGATGTCGGTGCCCACGATGAAGAGGCCGTCGTGGTCGATGGCGGCCGCGGCCGCGGCCGCAGCGGGTACAGCCGGTGCCGGGGCGTCGGGTGCCGGCTCGACCGGTCCCGGCGGCGGACCCGGTGCGGGCACCGGCGCCGGCGTCTCCGGATCAGCACTGGCGATGCCAGTGAACGCCCCACCTGCGGACACCGCCAGTGCGGCAGCGAAGATCACGGCTTTCATCGGCTTCATGAAAACCGAGCGTACCGGGTACGCCGGTGTGGTCGGGCGCACTTACGAGGAGGCCGGCATTGCCGAAACCGACTGACGTGTTCTATGGCACGCTCGCGATGTGGAGCCTCCGCGTCCCAATCCCGATGTACCGCACCTGGCCGACGTCGTCCCGTCGGTCCTCGCCGCGATGGGAGCGCCCGGCTTCGAGGCGCGCATCCCGTGGCCCGGCCCGGTCCGCGGGGCATGCGTTCTGCTGATCGATGGGCTGGGGGCCGAGCTGCTGGCCGAGCACGCCGAGGATGCGCCGGTCCTGACGACCTTGGCCGGCCGGCCGTTCTCCGGAAAACTGCACGTCGGGTTTCCGTCGACGACTGCGGCGGGGCTGGCGGCCATCGGCCTCGGATGCCGCTCGGGTGAGCACGGCTTCGTCGGTTACTCCTTCCGGGTCCCCGAGGCCGCCCCCGATTTCGACGTCGTCAATGCGTTGCGCTGGCGGCCTCACCCGTGGGGACCCGACCTGCGCGACCGCGTGGCGCCCGAGCGGGTGCAGCCCGCGCCCACGACGTTCGAGCGGGCCGGGGCGGCCGGGATCGATGTGTCGGTTGTCTCCGGTGCCCAGCACGCGGGTTCGGGTCTGACCCGGGCGCTGCTGCGCGGCGCACGCTATGTCGGTGCGCACGCCCTTGGCGACCTGGCCGCCGGAGTCATCGCCGCCGTCGCGGGCGACGGCTTCTGCTACGGCTACCACGCCGACCTCGATCTGGTGGGCCACCTGCACGGGCCCGGCTCCCCCGCGTGGCGTATGCAGCTGCGGCAGGTGGATCGCCTGGTGGAGTCGGTTTTGGAAGCACTACCCGCGGAGTGCCTACTGGCCGTGGTGGCCGACCACGGGATGGTCACCGTGGACCCGGCCGTGGTGACCGACATCGACGGAAGCCCACCGCTGCTCGACGGGGTGGCCGCGGTGGGCGGCGAGGCGCGTGCCCGTCACGTGTACACGGCTGCCGGGGCAGGTGACGACGTCCTGGCGACGTGGCGCGACATCCTGGCGGATTCGGCATGGGTGTTGTCGAGGGAGGAGGCCATCGCGGCGGGTTGGTTCGGCCCGCAGGTGCGCGACGACGTTCGGGCCCGCATCGGCGACGTCATCGCCGCCGCCCGCGGGTCGGCCGCATTGCTGCGACGAACCGTCGAGCCCATGGAGTCTGCGTTGGTGGGTCAGCACGGTTCGCTGACGGTTGCTGAGCAGTATGTCCCGCTGCTGGCTGCGATCAGTTGAGCAAACCGCACACCCGAAACAGGCTTAGATGGGCTAAGATTCACCGCATGAAGCTTGCAGGGCTGGCAGCAGTTGGCGCCGCGGCGGCTATCGCCTTCGCCGCTCCCGCACATGCCGATCCGGACACGGATTTCGCGAACGAGTTGCACACCTTCGGGATCTACGGACAGAAGGACTACAACGCCTGGATCG